>SVAU01000006.1 GCA_015059245.1 Bacillota bacterium | reverse complement strand
TTTCTTCTTTTGACCAATTTCTATTTTTTTCTTTTCGTATTCTTGGCATTATTATCATCTCCTTTAAATTATTGTAACAAAAAAAGTAAACAGTTTTTATCTGTCTACTTTTATCTTACAACTTCACTTTATAATAGTTTCGATTTTTTTATGTTATAATTAACTTGGTGAAGCAAAATGATAAATATACTTATTTCAATAATAATTATAATACTATTAATAACTTATAATATTTATACAAACAAAAAAAATAAACATGTATACAAAAAAGACTTATACAATAAAGTAAAAAAAATAAAAATATTATGTTATCTAATATCGATTATTATCTTTATATTATTCTTTATAATAAACCTAATACCTATAGGGAATAATCCAACTACTAAAGAAGTATTTACTTGCATAATAAATTCCTTATCAGTAGCATTATTATCTATTCCAATATCATTAGATTCTTTATATGTAAGATTCTTTAATAATGAAGAAAAATATTCTCATACAAAAACTGTAGTAACAAATATCTACAATGAAGACATAATAAATAAACTTAATACAGCAGATATAAATGTAATATTACTAAGTAATACCAAAACTAAACTAAAAACAATAAAAGAAGATGAAATAACATCTAAGATATTAAATGAAACAATTCAAATAAAAACAAAAGACCTAAAAATAATAGATAAAAAAATAAATAAAGAAACAACAATAAAAGAATTAAATAGTCTAGAAGATCTATACCATAAAATAGAACAATCTCGTGGTACTAATGATAACTATGTAAGAACAATAAAATATCTAGTATCTACATACTTATCATTAATTCTAAGTTACATATTTATATCTATAATGAGCTTTCCAGTATACTATAATTTACTAATAGTATGTATTCTAAAACTATACACTTTAATAAAAACAGAATATCTATACAAATCACTTCCATATGATAAAGATATAATGGAAAGAAAAGTAAAACCATTAGATGTAATCATGGGTAATCAAGAAATACTATTCCTAATAATGGAAAGTTTTATAATCTCATTTGCTATTACAATACCATACATGTACATCCTAGCTAGTGGAGCATCTAAAGAATTTGCAACTACTATGTCCATAGTAATAACAATTATTATAAATACTTTAATATCTTACTATTACTTAAATGATACATCATTTATCATTAATATATTTAAAGAAATAAAAAATATTAGATTACATATATTCACACTATTATCCATAATACTAATAATTATAGTAAATTTTACTACTTACTTTGGTACAAAAAATATAACATTATATAATAACTTTGGTGGAATAGCTATAAGTTCAATATTTATCGTACTATTAGAAATACCAAAACTAGCTAGATTCATATCTACGAAAGGAAATAAAAAACATGCAAATAAAAATAACAAAAAATAAAGACGAAGCAAACCTTATAACACACAACAACAAGTTTCATCCAGATGATGTATTTTCAACAGTATTCTTAAGTAAATACATTGATAACCCAGTACTATATAGAACTAACGTAGGAGAAGTAGATGCTCCAAATGCAATAGTTTATGATGTAGGATTCGGTAAATTCGATCACCATGGAGTAGATGCAAAATATCGTCCAAATAGTAAATTAAAGTATTGTTCATTTGGTTTATTATGGACTGAATATGGTAAAGACTATTTAACTAAGAATAACTATGAATATGTAGATGAACTATATACAGCTATTGAAGAAAAACTAGTAAAACAAATAGATGGAATAGATAATGGTATATTCCCAACAATAAAAGCAGAATATAGTCTTCTAGATTTAGATCATATAATAGATTTATTCAATCCTACATGGGAAGAACAAAATGTAGATACAGACCTTTATTTTGAAAGAGCACTTATTACAGCAGAAATAATATTTGATAACCTATTAAAAAGTGAATACGCCAAAATAAAAGCAACAAAAAAAGTAGCAACACTTATAGATAATGTTCAAGATAATATTTTAATACTAGATGAATACTTACCATATCAAGATGCAATATTTACTTCAACAAATCCTGCATCAAAAGAAATAAAAATAATAATTCTTCCATCTAATAGGGGAGGATATAACGTAAAACCTATTACTATATCTAGAGAATCAAAAGAACTATTAATAAACTTCCCAAGTAAATACTTTGGTTTACATGATGAAGAACTAGCTAATATATCAGGAATTAAAACTGCTAAATTTGTTCATTTAAGTGGTTTCCTAGCTAGTACTGAAACATTAGAAGATGCAATATTATTAGCCAAACAAGCACTAAATAACCCTGAAAATAATATTGACTAAACAACAACTATAATATAGAATTAATTAGGTAAAAAAGGAGTTGGCCAACATGCATGAATTCTTACATATACTAGAACATAGTCTTTTAGACTCGATAAAACTATTACCATTTCTATTTATAGCATTCTTTATAATAGAATTAATAGAACATAAATTATCAGATAAAAGTAAAAAAGTAATAAGTAAATCCGGTAAATATGGTCCAATACTAGGTAGTTTATTAGGACTAATACCTCAATGTGGTTTCTCAGTAGTAGCAACAAACCTATACATAACAAGAATATTATCATTAGGTACACTAATATCTATCTACTTATCAACAAGTGATGAAATGTTAGTAATACTTCTATCAAGAAATGCAAGTATTAGTACAATCCTACCATTACTAGGTACTAAATTCCTAGTAGGTTTAATATCTGGTTTCATAATAGATTTCCTACTAAGAAACAAGAAAAAAGAAAAACAAACATATTCAATATGTGTAGATGAACACTGTGGTTGTGAAGAAGAAGAAAACTTATTAAAATCAAGTTTTATACATACAATAAAAACATTTATATTCATCTTCATAGCAACATTCATAATTACACTAGTATTTGAACTATTCGGTGAAGAATACCTATCAAAAATATTACTAAAAGATACACTAATATCACCATTCATAACTAGTTTAATAGGTTTAATACCTAACTGTGCATCAAGTGTAATACTTACTGAACTATATTTAAGTAATTCAATAAACTTTGCTTCCGTAATATCAGGATTACTAACTGGTAGTGGAGTAGCAATTCTAGTATTATTTAAATCAAATAAAAATATAAAAGAAAACTTAACTATCTTAAGTTTAGTATATGGTATCGGTGTAATAACAGGTATCATAATTACCTTAATATCTTACATAATCTAAGACTACATAAGTAGTCTTTTTTTAATTATTAATAAATATTAAATTTATAGAAATCATACAATTATTATGTTAAAATTATATTACAGCATAAGGGAGTATTTAGCATACTAAGTATGTTCTATAATCAACACAACGAGTTATATCTGGTTATAGATTAAATAAAGAGACTTATTTGATTATAGATAATATTAGAAAGGAAGAAAAAAGTGAAATATTACACTAAAGAAGTAGAAGACGTATTAAAAGAACTTAAAACTAGCGAAGATGGTTTAACCGAACTAGAAGCTAGTAAAAGACTTACTGAAAATGGAAGAAATGAATTACCTAAAGCAAAACAAGATAGTCTTATTAAACTATTCTTTGATCAATTCAAAAACCCAATAGAATTAATCTTAGTAGTAACAGTAATTCTTTCATTTGTAGCAGGTGAAGTCGTTGATGCAGTAGCATTAATAGTAATCATTATGGTAGATGTCATAATGGGTACATACCAAGAATGGAAAGCTCGTAAAGATGCTGAAAGTTTAATTAACATGATTAAATCTATGTCTCGTGTTATGAGAGATGGAAAAGAAAGAGAAATCGAATCAGGAGAACTAGTAGTTGGAGACATCATATTACTAGAAAGTGGCGACAAAATAAGTGCAGATGCACGTATTATAGAATGTCATAACTTCCAAGTAGATGAATCTGCATTAACAGGAGAATCATTAAACGAAGTAAAAAATCCTATGGTTCTTAAAGAAGGAACACCACTAGGAGATAGAGAAAACATGGTATTTGCTGGTACATCAGTTACAACAGGTAGAGCAATTGCTGTGGTAGTAGGAACTGCTCTTAATACTGAAATAGGTAAAATAGCTGACAAAGTAACAAATACTAAAGAAGAAAAATCTCCACTTACAATAAGAACAGAAAAGTTCTCAAAACAAATAAGTTGCATAATAATTATTATAGCCATTATTACTACAATAGTATTAGTAGTAAAAGATTATGCATGGAATGTAATATTCTTAAACGTAATAGCTTTATCAGTTTCTGCAATGCCAGAAGGATTACCTTTAGCATTAACAATGGCTCTTACAGTAGCATCTCAACGTATGGCTAAGAAAAACGTTATAGTAAAAAAACTAAATGCTGTAGAATCTCTAGGTAGTTGTACAGTAATAGCGTCAGATAAAACAGGAACACTTACAGTAAATGAACAAACTGCTAAAGAAATCTTATTAGCAGATGGATCAAACTATAAAATAAGTGGTACTGGATACAATGATAAAGGATATGTAACAGCAGTAGATGGAGCAGACATGGCTAAAGCAGAATATATAGCTATGTTAGGTGCTTTAAATAATGAAGCTCATCTAGAAAAAGAAAAATCAGGTAGATGGGAATCATTTGGTGACTCAATAGATATAGCATTCTTAAGTTTAGCAGCTAAGATGAAAATAGATAAGAAACCAAAAGTAGTAGAAAAGATTCCATATGAATCAGAAAACCAATACTCAGCAGTATTCTATGAAAAAGATGGAGAAACATACTGTACAGTAAAAGGTTCACTAGAAAAAATAATGTCATTCTCAGAAGAAAATGATAAATATGTAGAACAAAATATTGAATTAACTAAAAAAGGTTACCGTGTAATTGCAATAGCGGATGGTAAAGTAAAAGGTACTGAAGAAAAAGATATTAAAAAACTTAAATTCATCGGTATGGTAGCATTTATCGACCCAATAAGAGTAGAAGTAAAAGACTCTCTAAAAGAATGTGCAGAAGCTGGTATCAAAGTAGTAATGATTACTGGAGACCATCCACTAACTGCATATGCTATAGCAAAAGACTTAGGTATGTGTGAAAAACAATCAGAAGTAGCAACAGGTAAAGATGTTGAGAAATATCTTGCTAAAGGAGAAAAAGAATTCGACGATTTCGTTCGTTCAATAAGAGTATTCTCTCGTGTTACTCCAATGGATAAATTAGAAATAGTAAACTCATTTAAACGTCAAGGTGAATTCGTAGCAGTTACTGGTGACGGAGTAAATGACGCACCAGCTATTCGTGCAGCAAACATTGGTATCGCAATGGGTAGTGGTACAGACGTAGCAAAAGAAACTGCATCTATGATCGTAGTTGATGATAACTTCACATCAATAGTAGCAGGAGTAAAAGAAGGAAGAACAGCATATAGTAATATACGTAAGATTACATTATTCTTACTAAGTTGCGGATTTGCAGAAGTATGTTTCTTCTTACTATCAATCGCATTCGGTTATGATATACCATTACTAGCAATTCAATTACTATGGTTAAATATCGTAACAGATGGTATTCAAGATATAGCACTATCATTTGAACAAGCAGAAGATAGTATAATGAAAGAAAAACCACGTGATACTAAAGAATCATTATTCTCTAAAGACTTAATGTTAGAAGTAGGAATTCTAGGTATCGCAATCAGTGCAATAATATTTATTACTTGGAAAGTATTATTAGATAAAAACGGACCAGAATACATTGATACAGCAAGAGCAATTATCATGATGCTAATGGTATTTATTCAAAATATTAACGTACTTAACTGTCGTAGTGAAAAACGTTCAGTATTTAGAGAATCACTTAGAGATAATCTATTTGTACCAATAGCAATAATCTTCTCAATAGGATTACAACTAATAATGGCAGAAGTTCCATTAACAGCAAAATTCTTAAGTGTAGAACCTCTAGCATGGGGTGTAATAGGTCAAATATTCTTATTATCTTTATTAATAATTGTAATATTTGAAATCTACAAATTAATACATAAAATAGTAACAAAAGAATAGGAGTGAAGCAGTATGAATTTAGATACTACAGCACTTATAACATTAGGTATAAGCTTAATAATGTGCTTCTTAGGATTTAAAGTACAAAAACTAGTAATAACACTAGCATGGTTTGTTATCGGTTACAGACTAGGAGGAGTAGTTGGAGGAAACTTCCTAGATGGAAATACATTATTAATAACTCAAATAGTTGTAGGTATTATTCTAGGTTCTCTAGGATATAAATTAGAAAAATTAGCTTTAGCAATAGCAGTGGCATACTTAACATATATAAGTATTGGTCCATACATAACTGGATTTGAAGAAGGTATAAGATTAATCATCCATATCGGAGGATCTTTACTAGCAGGTATACTTGCAACATTCTTCATTAGACCAATTCTTATTGGTATAACAGCAATTGCCGGAGCAACATTAATAAGAGAAAATCTTCCAATAGTAATACCTAGTATTACTTCACAAATAGCTCTTATAACAGCTATAGTAATCGCTGTACTTGGATTATTAACACAATTTAAGACAACAAGATAAAAGACTTTATAAAAGTCTTTTTCTTTTGTGTTATAATTGTAATAGCAGTGGGGCGATAACATGAGCAAACAAAAAAAGATAGATAAAATAGTCGAACGTTATGGAGACAAAATAAAAAACATAAATGACTTAACTGGTGGTAAAGAACCTAGTAAGTTATTTTACATACTAGCAAGACATCTAGATTACTTATTAGATACTGATCCAGATGTGTGTGTAAAAAAATATGGAGTAAAAATAAGAAGAACCCTTAATCCAATAGTAAAAAAAATCGCTCCATTATTTATGAATAGTAAACAAGTTATCGAAGATAGAGAAAAACTTATGTATCCAAAAGGACGTAAGAAAAAAGATAAAGATAAACCAAGATATAGTAAAACAATAGAACTACCAGAAGAACCTGTAATATGGATGGCTAACCATGCATTTAAAGACGATGTAGTAGCAACAATATGTGCTGCCAAAAGACATGGTTACTTACTACTAGGTAGTGTCCCTCAATTCTATAATACATTTGATGGAATAGCAGCATTTGTTAATGGAGTAGTAATGGCTAATAGAAAAGTAAAAGCCAGTAAAAAAGCTTCACTAGAAAAATCAGTAAGAGTTATGGAATATGGTGCAGACTTAATAATGTTCCCAGAAGGTGTATGGAACAAAACACCTCATATACCAATAATATCTTTATGGTCAGGTATATATAGAATAGCTAAAAAAACTGGAGCGAAAATAGTACCAGTAGTTCATTATACAACTGATATGTTAAGTAAAGATAAAGAAAGTAAAATCCACACAGTTATTGATGATCCTATCGATATTAGTGAAATGAGTGAAGAAGAAGCACTAACACTACTTAGAGATACAATGGCTACATGGTCATATCTTATGATGGAAAAATATGGTAAAAGTACTAGAAAAAAAGAAATAGGCAAACATCAAACATCTCAAGAAGCATGGGAAGAACATCTAAGAGAAAGAGTAAAAACTGCAGATAGATATGACATTGAAATCGAAACTTGTGCAGACTTCCGTTCTAAAACAATAGATGATCCACGTGAAATATGGGAAAAAATAGCTCAAATAGAAAAAGTTGATGCACGTACAATAAAAACAATCCAACATGCAAAAAGACTAATAAATGACCAAAATAAAAACGACTTTCAAAGAAGATTTTAAAGACACAATAAGTGTCTTTTTTAATTTACTAAGAAACATCATTATGTTAAAATTATAATAGGTGATAATATGGAAGGCTTATATTTACCAGTATGTTCAATATTCTTTTCAATAATGCTAATATTCATTTATTTTTCTAAGAAAAGAATCGATTTAATAGAAAACAAAATATTCTCAGTAATGTTAATATGTAGTGTAATAGATAGTATTCTAGTAACAATTCTACAAGGATTAGCAATAAATGGAATACATGGAATAGAAAATATATTATTAAATGTATTAAATAAAATAGATTTCGTAACAATACTAGTATATTGTAATTGTTTATTCTTATATACAAGTTTAATAACAATACCAAAAGTAAAACAAAATGCTAACAAGATATTTAAAACATTTAATGTAATAGGTCTACTAACATCAGTATTAATATTCTGTAGTGATATAGAACTAATTACTAAAGGTACACAAGCTAGTGTTGCTGGTGGAGCAACAGTAATAACTTATTTAGTAGCAGCCATCTTTATAATAGCATCTATTCTTATTGTATTATTTAATCATAAAAATACTGATAAAAGACATATACCAATATATTCAATAATAGGTATATGTATAGTACTATTTATATTCTTTAGAATAAACCCATATTTAATAATCATATCAATAACATTAACATTCATGAATTTCCTAATGTACTTTACAATAGAAAATCCTGATATGAAAATGATTAATGAATTAAACGTAGCTAAAGATAAAGCAGAACAAGCAAACGCTGCTAAAACAGACTTTCTATCTAGTATGTCTCACGAAATTAGAACACCACTAAATGCAATAGTTGGTTTCTCAGAAGCAATTGGTGATGCATCATCACTAGAAGAAGCCCAAGAAAATGCTAAAGATATAGTAACAGCTTCTAATACATTACTAGAACTAGTTAATGGCATCTTAAACATATCTAAAATAGAAGCAAATAAAATGGAAATAGTTAATACAGAATATGACTTAACTCAAGAATGTGACGACTTAATAAAACTAATTAAACCTCGTATAGGTGAAAAACCAATTGAATTAAGATACTATGTAGCTCCAGATATACCATCAGTATTATATGGAGATAAAGGTAAGATAAAAGAAATTATTACCAACATAATGGTTAATGCAGTTAAATATACTGAAGAAGGATATATTGATTTAAGAGTAACATGTATTAATAAAGGTAATAATAGTGCTTTAGTAATATCAGTAGAAGATAGTGGTAGAGGTATTAAACCAGAAAATATTAGTAAATTATTTAATAAATTCGAAAGAAATGAAGAAGATAAAAATACTACTATCGAAGGAGCAGGTCTAGGTCTAGCAATAACTAAAAAACTTGTTGAAATGATGGGTGGAAAAATAATAGTTCAATCAGTATATGGAAGTGGATCTAAGTTCACAATCTATATTCAACAAAAAATAGTTAACAAGCCATCTCTAACTCCAAAACTAAAACAAATGGATGATAACTTATCATTTGAAGGAAAGAGAATCTTAGTTGTAGATGACAATATCTTAAATGTAAAAGTAGTAGAAACAATTCTAAAGAAACTAAAACCTACTATAGAATTCTGTGAATCAGGACCAGAATGCGTTGAAAAAATAAAAAATGGTGAACAATATGATCTTATATTATTAGATGATATGATGCCTAAAGTAACAGGAACAGAAACATTACAATTATTAAGAGAAATACCTGAATTCAAAACAAAAGTAGTAGTATTAACAGCCAATGCTATAACTGGTTCAAAAGAAAAATATATTGAAATAGGATTTGATGATTACTTATCAAAACCAATAGAAAAGCCAGAATTACAAAGAGTTCTAAAAAAATTCTTAAACAACGATTACGAAGAAACATCAGCATTTGATCCAATTCCTGAAGAACTATATAACATTTCAGATACTATTGTTGAAAGAATTAATAACGAAGAAACAACAAAAGAATAAAAGATGGATTGCTCCATCTTTTTATATGTGTTAAAATTAATTAGATTTGAGAGGAAGTATATATATGTTAAGAGAATTCTTTGTAAATGAAACACCAAAACTATTATTTAAACAATTTGGTCTTATTCATAACTTATTTATATTATCAGCAATAATAGGAGTAATACTAGTATATAAATATCGTGATAAAATATCTCAAATACCTAAAGAAAAATCAAAAAAGATATTAAAAATAATAGCTATTATATTATTACTAAATATGATTATATTTACTTTTGGTTTCTTATATTATGGTGTATTTGATTATAAAAGACATCTACCATTCCATTTATGTTTTATTGCTAACTACATGTTTATGTATGGAATACTATTTGAAAAAGAATGGATATTAAAATACACAATATTCCTATCATTCATCGGACCAATCCCAGCAATATTATGGCCAGACTTTATATCTACAATAGATAACTTTGAATGGTGGCAATATGTAATATCACATCATGTATTTATAATAGCAAGTTTCTTCTCATACTATGCCTTAAATTATAAAATAGAGAAGAAAAACTTTATTAAAGTATTTATATTTACCAACTTATTAATGTTTATTATGTATCCATTTAATATTATATTTGATACAAATTACATATTTTCAACAGAAATACCAGCAAACGTAATGGCTCTATATCCATGGTTAAAATATTTCCCACCTATGTTAACATTAGAAGTAGTAGGACTAGTAATATCAGCTGGCTTATATTATTTTGTATTTAATAAAAGAAATAAAGAATTAGAAAAAATGAGCAATTAATTTGCTCATTTTCTTATTTTATGATAGATTAATAGAGCAATTGGGGGAATTACTATGGCAAAATTCACAAATGATTTATCATTACATATAACTATGATTCAACATGAAGAAGCAATAGAAGCAATAAATAATAAATATCAAAGACAAAGTAAAGAACTTTGTGTAAAAGCAGCTATAACTACAGGTTGTGTTGTAGCAACATCTACAGTAGCTATATCTCAAGGTAAACCAGAATTACTTTTTCTAACATTAGCAACACTAGCAATAAGTAATTCAGTTTATAACTTATATTCAAGACATAGAAAACTAAAACCATATAAAGTAGATTACAATGATTTAGAAAACATAGATTATCGTAAACTAGCAAGATCTCATAGAGAAGAAGATAGATATAAAGGTAATTTAAGACATATTTCTCCATATCGTTTCGAACTACAAGATAAAGAAGAAATAGAAGAAGAATTTGGTTATTCAAGCGATAATGATCTACCAATTCATTTCTTAGAACAAGAACTAGTTCCATCAAGAGTTCTACATGAATACGAACTATATTCTAAAAGATATGAAGTACCTACATTAAATATATCTGAAGAAGTATTTACTGACTTTGTTAATAAATTATCTAACTTACTAAAAAAAGTAAACATGTCTCATAGAATATATCACTATACTAGTGAATACATGAAACGTCTTCTTGCAAAAGGTATAATAAACTACTGGGATACAATCTCCTTAGATACCTTATTAGAACATATCGATATCTTTGAACAAATAGAAATATCAAAAGAAGATATCGAAGCATTTAAAAACGAATTTAAAGAAGAACCAAAGAAAAAACTCAAGTAAGAGTTTTTTTTATGCTATAATATCATTGAAAAGGTGAAATATCGTGGGACAGGAAAAGAAAAACATAATCACTTCATTTATAGTTATAACAATAATAGCAATGTTTACTATTATTGTATTAACAGTAATGAACAATAACTTTATACCTAAAACATACTATAAAGCTTCTGATTTTGATATAAAGACAATATACAGTGAATCAGATTATGATAAAGATAATATAGATGACTACTCAGAATTTGTAGTAGGAGCAAGAAAAGATGCTCAAAAAAAACCAACATATATAAGTAAGTATTACGAAAACTCATATCCTCCATCAAACGAAGGTGTATGTACTGATGTAATATGGAGAGCATTTAAACAAGCTGGATATTCATTAAGAGATATGATAGACGAAGATATAAAGAATCATCCAGAAGCATACCCTAAAGTAACTAATCGTGATAAAAACATTGATTTTAGAAGAGTAATGAATCAAAAAATATTCTTCGAAAGATATGGTCTTATCTTAACTACAAGTACTAAAAAGATAGGTGAGTGGCAACCTGGAGACATAGTCATCTTCGAAGATAAACACATCGGTATTATATCTGATCGTCGTAATAAAAAAGGAATACCATATGTAATACATAATGGTGGTCAACCAAATAGAGAAGAAGACTATCTAACTAAAAAAACAATAACAGGTCACTATCGTTTTGATGCAACCAAAATAGACAAATCTATATTAAAAAAATGGGAAAAACAATAACTTTTTTCTCTTAAATTTACAATATAAAAAAACTATACTAAAAAAAGATATATGATTAACACAATCATATATTTTTATGTTAGAATAAAAATAGAAAGTAGGGAATAAAATGGAAGAAAACAATATAACTAATATTGAAGAAACTAAAAAAGATAATAAAACTATAAAAATAGTATTATATGTAATAATATTTATTATAGCAGCAACATGTATCGTTCTAGCATCTAATGGTATTGATTTACTAAATGATAATCAAAGTGAATATGAACTAGTAGATGACCATGAAGAGGAAGAACAAGAAGAACAAGAACAACCTGAGGAAGAAGAACCAGAACAAGAAAAAGATCCGGAATTTCCAAATCACATTGATATAGACGCTGCACTTAAAAATTTAAAAATAGAAGTAACAAATGAAGATAAATTCAACTTAATAAGTTCTTCAAACGTACAAGGATATATGAGTGATCAATTCCTAGGAGAAATGTATAAAGAACAAATATCAGAACAATATAAACTACTATATACAATTTCATTCTTACATGGAAAAATGAATGAAGCATCAATAGATTACTATGGAGACAATGCAGCTAAAAAAATAAAAAAAGAAACTTTATTAAACTATGCCAAAATGTTATTTAATGAAGTAAACATCCCATCAAACTTAGATAACAATCTTCATTATGCATTCAACGCAAATCTAACATGTTACCAAGAAATATGTACTTACACTAGTGAAGTAACAGGAATAACAGCTCCAATATCAAATGGTTACGAAGTAAACACATACGATAGAGGAGACCAAATAATTGTAGATGCGTTCTACGCAGAATATAATAACGAAGAATTCAAAGACTATGATTATAATTACATATACGCAGATATAACTTTAAAAGATAAATATAATGGAAAAGAATTAAAAAAACTAACAAACTATAAACTACAAATAAGTTCTGATACAGAAGAATTAGATGACAACCATATATTCTTAACACTAGGTTCAGAACTAGATGAAATACCAAGATATACATTCAAATTCAATGATAAAAACGTATTATTATTAGTAGAACAAGGATAGAACATTATTCTATCCTTTTTTTATGTTATAATGTCTATGGTGAAGGTACATGAAATTATGCAGTTTAAATAAAGAATATGACAAATTACAAAAAATATATGGAGATCCAACTCTTCATTCAATATATAACGGTGGATGCGAAGAAAATCCTAATATATGTTTCGTATTTATGAATCCAACTGGTAGAAATATAGCATCACTACCAGGATGGCCAGGACCATATCATCCATGGTTAGGAACTAAAAATATTTGGGACTTATTCTATGCCGTAAACTTACTAGATGAAGACACCTATAATAGTATTAAATCTATAAAAGGTAGTGAATGGACACCAGAATTCTCTAAAAAAGTTTACGAAAATATAACTAATCATAAAGTATTTATTACTAACTTAGGTAAATGTACTCAAATAGATGCTCGTCCTCTAAAAGATAGTTATTTTAAAGACTATCTACCATTATTAGAAAAAGAAATAAAAATAATAAAACCAAAAGTAGTTATACTTTTTGGTAATCAAGTAAGTTCCATATTCCTAAACGAAAAAATATCAGTAAGTCAAACAAGAAAACAATACTTTGATAAAAAAATAGGTAAAGAAACTTACAAATGTTTCCCAGTATTCTACCCAGTAGGTAATGGTAGATTTAATATAGATAAATCTATCGAAGATATAAAATATATTATAGAAACATACATAAAGGAGTAATAACATGAAACTAATAATAGCATCAGATATTCATGGTTCTTATAAATATACAAAAAAACTAAAAGAACTAATTAATAAAGAAAACCCTGATAACATTATTCTTTTAGGAGACTTACTATATCATGGAGCACGTAATGCCTTACCAGAAGAATACTCTACAATAGAAGTAACTAATATACTAAACAAATATAGTAACAAAATAATAGCAGTAAGAGGCAACTGTGATTCTGAAGTAGATGACATGGTAACTAACTTTGATATTATGTCAGACTACAAATCAATTGAAGTAGACGGTATAAATATCTATCTAACTCATGGACACTTAATTGATAAATATGAAAATCTATTTAAAGATGAATACCTAATATCAGGTCATACCCATGTTTATAACTTAGAAGGTAAACACCTAAATCCAGGTAGTGTAGGTATACCAAAAGTAAATAAAGAACATACTTGTATTTTATATAAAGATAAAACATTCTATTTAATTAATTTAGAAAATCTATCTATAATAAAGGAGACTAAAATAAATGAAAAATGACATCATAGCAATCGACGTATCTGAAGACTATACACATCATGTAGATAGATTACTTGAAAGAAGTAAACTAGAAATATTTGAATGGTTTGAAAAACCATCAGAAACATGTAGAGTAAAAACATATATTTATAAAGACATAGAATCTCTACGTGAAGGATTAAGAAGAAGACTTAATAGAGAATACCCATGGTACTTACAAGCTTGCCAAGTAGATGAAGATAAAGAAAAAGGTATCCCAAGAAGTATTAATATATATGAAACTCCAATAAAAAGTGAAACAAACTACAGTAGAAAAGAATATAACTCAGTAATATACCATGAACTAGTACATTACATTACTGATATATTATTTGGTAAAATACCAGAATGGATTTCAGAAGGAATAGCATTATACTTAGATGGTTCATATAAAAACGATTTAACAAACTTAATGAAAAAAGTTAGAACCTACCAAATACCTGAAGTATCTAAATTAATAGGTAATACCTTTGTAGTAAAAGATGAACAAGGAAATACAGTATACAACGGATATGATTATAGCTATCTAATGGTAAGATATATTATAGAAACACTAGGTAAAGACTATCTATTTACTTTAATAAAAAATAAAGAACAAATACCTCTAGTAGAACAAACTACATTAACAGATGCAATTGAATACTTTAATTGCCAATATTTAGAAGAAAAAACTATAAAAACTCCAAATTTATAGTATAATAGAACTAGGTGGGTGGTAACATGAGGTTGAAATACATCGATGGATTAATGGGCTTCGTAGTTGGAGATGCAATGGGAGTCCCACTAGAATTTAAAAGTAGAAAAGAATTATTTGATAATCCAGTAACTAAGATGACTGGTTTCGGTACTCATAACCAACCAGAAGGAACTTGGTCAGATGACACATCAATGCTTATTGCTACTATAGATTCAATCAACGCAAAAAATAAAATTGATTATATTGATATAGCAATGAAATTTGCTGCATTCAAAAACCATGCTCAATACACACCAAACAGAGAAGTATTTGATATCGGTAATACATGCGCAAGAGCCATAGATAAATTTGAAGAAAATCATGACGATCCAACTACATGTGGATTAAGCGATATAAACTCAAATGGTAATGGTTCATTAATGCGTATTCTACCAATCGCTTACTATGCAATAGAAAAGAAACTAAAAGATTTTGAAGTATTAGAATTAGTAAAAAACATATCTTCAATAACACATGCTCATGACATAAGTATTATGGGGTGCTACATCTATACAAGATATGTAATGTTCTTACTAAATGGTAAAGACAAATACTCAGCATATAGTATGACTAAATGTGTCGACTATACAATGTTCAGTGAAGAAGCACAACGTGCTTATGAACGTCTATTAAAAGAAGATATTGCAAAATGCAAAATGAAAGATATAAAATCAAGTGGATATGTAGTAGATACACTAGAAGCTTGTCTATGGTTAATACTTAATACTGAAAACTATAAAGAAGCAGTAATAGGTGCAATTAACCTAGGAGAAGACACAGATACTATTGGAGCATTAACTGGTGCACTAGCAGGAATCCTATACGGTTATGACTATATACCACAAGAATGGAAATCTAAAATCCTAAGAAGAGAATACTTACTAGATATCTTCGAAGAATTTAGTGAAAACAAATATGAATAAAATAAACTCCTTTTAACCTTAATAAAGTTGAAAGGAGTTTTTATGTACACAAAAAAAGTAGAAATACCAGGAGTAAACACCTCTAATATAAAAACACTAACTAATGAAGAAATGATAGCTTTATTTGAACAATATCATAATGGAGACCAACTAGCAAAAGATAAACTAGTAGAAGGTAACTTAAAACTAGTACTAAGTATCTTAAAGAGATTTAAAACAACAACAAATAACATAAATGACATGTTTCAAATAGGATGTATAGGTTTAATAAAAGCAATAGATAACTTTGATACATCATTAAATGTCTGTTTCAGTACTTACGCAGTATTCCTAATAAAAGGAGAAATACTAAGAGCATTCAGAGACTCAACTCCTATTAGAGTAAGTAGAAGTACCAAAGACATAGCATCTAAAATACTAACATATAAAGAAAAATACTATAACTTACATGGTATAGACCCATCTAACGAAGAAATATCTAAAGAACTAGGTATTGAAGAATACACCATATCATATGCCTTAAACTCACTAAAAGAACCAATAAGTATTAGTACCCCAATATATAACGATGGTGGAGACACCATCTTCCTAGAAGATCAACTACCTACAAAAGAACCACTATATGACAAAGAAACACTTCTATCATTAAAAAAAGCCTTAGGCAAACTAAAAGATAGAGAAAAACAAGTAATATATAGTAGATACATAGTAGGTAAAACACAAACAGAACTATCAGAAGAACTTCATATCTCCCAAGCCCAAGTATCAAGAATAGAAAAAACAGCATTAGAAAATATTAAACGATTAGTAAAATAATGTTATAATAAAATAGGAGAGTGAAGTAAATGACAAAAGATAGAAAAATTATATTAGCAATATGTATTATTTTAATAATAGCAATAATATCTATAGGAATAATACCAAAGGTAACAAAAAGAATAAATGCTACAAAAGAATACTTTGAACATGAAGTATATGATCTTATTAACGAAGAAAGTCTAAATCTAAAAAAAGAACAATATATAATAGCAGAATCAAATTACGATTATAATAATTTTATAAATTATAAAGACATGTTATTCGAAGATGATGACTTAGAAGAAATAGAAAATAAAGACTTTGATAACTTTAACTATCTTCTAATATTAGTACCACTAAATACATGTGGAGAAGATATTGACTTTGATGATATAGAAATAAATGAAAGTAAAAAGAAGATAACAGTAAATATGACATTAGAAGCAAGTTGTGGTGTATGTGCTCCATCATATGAACTACACGAAATAAAATTACCTAAAAGTGTTAATGAATATGACTATACTATAAAAATCAAATGGGATACGAAAGAAGCCAATTGTGATCCAAATGTAGCATATAAACCAGTACTATATTTATATCCAGAAAAACAAACAAACATCAAAATAAACTTTGCTCATGAAGACTATTTAACAACAACATATCCTAAATTTAATAAAGAATGGAATGTAATAGCAAACCCTAATGGAGACTTATATGATAGTAACAATAACTATTACTATGCTCTATACTGGGAAGAAAAAGACTACAAAAAAGTTAACTTCAACGAAGGATTCTATGTATCATCATCTAATGCCATTAACTTCCTAGAAGAAAAACTAACTATCTTAGGATTAAATCCTAAAGAAAAAAATGAATTCATAATGTATTGGTTACCAATATTAGAAAATAATAAACACAACCTAATATATTTTGAATTAACTGAAAACTTACAATCAGATAATGAACTTATTATTACACCAAAACCAGATACATTAATTCGTATCCGTATGCATGTTAAAAAAGTAGATAAAGAAACTGATATAAAAGAACAACAACTAATAAAACAAGAAAGAATAGGTTACACAGCAGTTGAATGGGGCGGAGTAATACATAATTAAAATAAAAAACATATAATTATATTAGGTGATTATATGTTTTTATCTGACTTACAAACAAAAGACTTAATAAGTATTAAAGATGGTAAAAGAATAGGTAGAATTATTGATGCTGAAATAAATGAAGAAGGTAAACTAATATATTTAATAATTGAAGAAAAGAAAAACTTCCGTAAAATGATTTCTCCGTCCGATACTAAAGTAGAATTTACTAAAATAACTAAGATAGGTGCTGATGTAATTTTAGTAGATATATGATATAATTTTTTAGCGAGGTGTAAACCGTGAATAGAAAAATATTAACAATAGCAATTATAGCTTTAGCAATAGATCAAATAACTAAAGTAGCAACATCTATTATTTTAGAATTCAATCAACCTCTCCAAGTAATAAAAGACTTCTTTTATTTAACATTATGTCACAATGAAGGAGCTGCATGGGGAATATTTAGTAATACTAAAATAATAATATTGCTTGGAACAATAATAGCACTAATAACTATTTATCACTTTATATATTGTTTCAAACAAAATAAAAGAAATACCGTAGCATTTGGTTTACTACTAGGTGGTTTATCTGGTAACTTAATAGATAGATTATTCTTTGGATATGTAAGAGACTTCCTAGACTTTTATATATTTGGATATGACTACCCAGTATTTAATATAGCTGATATATGCATAGTATTCGGAGTAATACTCCTAATAATAGCAGTACTGAAAGGAGAAGATACTAATGAAGATAATAGTAACAGAAAATCAAGAAAGACTAGACAAATACCTAGCGAATAATACAGAACACTCTCGTTCTACAATAATAAAAATGCTAGATAATGGTTTTATTAAAGTAAATGGTAAAATAGAAAAAGCATCATATAAAGTAAGAGTAAATGATTGTATAGATATTGAAGATGGTTTCGTCGAAGAAACAGACATAGTACCAGTGAAAATGGATATCAATATCGTTTATGAAGATGATGATTTAATAGTAGTAGATAAACCAAGTGGTTTAGTAGTCCATCCTGGTTCAGGTAACTACGATAATACTCTAGTAAATGGCTTAATGCATTACACTAACTCTTTAAGTGATATAAATGGTGAAGAAAGACCAGGTATAGTCCATAGAATAGATAAAGATACATCAGGTTTACTAGTAATAGCTAAGAATAATAAATCACATGCAATACTATCTGAATATTTTAAAAAACACGATAATATAAAAAGAGAATATATTGCTCTTATATGTGGTAACTTCCCACACGACTCTGCTACAATAGATGCACCTATAGGAAGAGATCCTAAAGATAGAAAGAAAATGACAGTTACTGCAACAAATTCTAAAGAAGCAATAACACATTTAAAAGTATTAAAAAAATATAAAGACTACACATTAGTTAGTTTAATTCTAGAAACAGGACGTACTCATCAAATTAGAGTACATATGAATTACATTGGATACCCAGTATATAATGATCCTGTATATAATACTAAGAAATGTACTGAATTTGGTCAATTCCTACATTCACATAAAATGGACTTTATCCATCCTATAACAAAAAAAGAAATGCACTTTGAATCTCCACTACCAGAAGAATTCCAAAGTTTCATAGATTCATTAGATAAAGATCTATAATTAAATAAAATAAAAATACTATATAGATTAAATAAGGAACAGATAATAATTTATACTTATCATAAGTTTTCTTTATTTCATAACTTAAAAAAACAGTATTTAAAAGTAATAAAAACATATTAACTAATGAAAATAAATAGTCTTTAAAATAGAATAAAAAACTAACAAAAGAAAAAGAAAGAATAAAGTTAACAATAACAAAAAACAACAAATCATTTTTCATTTTATTTTCATGAATAATATGACAAAATAAAATAGATAACATAATTAAAACAACAAAATATATAATAATTAAAATATTAAGCATTATCTCACCTCATAAATATATATGAAGTAATAAAAGATAATATGAAGAGGACAACATGAAAGATTATAAAAAACTTGAAGAAAGAATAAATAAGGAAAATGAAATAACAATTAAAGATATAACAGATTTAGGATACTCTAGATATGATATTAATCAATTTATAGAAGCAGGTATCTTATCAAGATCAAAAAGAGGTATATATCTATATCTACCAGTATCAAAAGAACTAGAACAAGTTCCTACAGTAGAAGAAACTTCAGTAGTTGAAACACAACCAGTTATGGAACAATCTAATAATTTAGATGAAGAAGTATTTCAATATGTTAATCAAGGAATATACAATGTAATAAAAAGACAAAATGAAACAGCAATTGAATTATTTAATAAGGCTTTAGAACTTAAACCAAATCATGGTAGAGCATTAATAGGTTTAGCAGGAGCACATATATTCCTAAACAATTATGAAAAAGCATATGAATATTTAGTACAATTCTATAACACTAGAGATGATAACTCATTACTTTATAATGTTTATTATTATCTATTCATATTAAAAGAACATATATCTATAGATGAACATCTACTAGAAGAAATAAAACAGGAAATTGAAAACAACAAAGATACAATAAAAAAGCAAAATGTTAACTATAAAAGATTACATAAAGCATTAGAAGAAGATAACTACCTAGAAGCTTTAAAATATGCTAACTATTCAATAAGTATAGATAAAAAAGATAGAAAATATCATATAACAAATCATATCTATAAAGCTCTAATAATGTCTACATTAAAACTAAAAGGAATCGATCCATTTGCTAGTATAGCTGCCTACAAAGAATCTAAAGGTCTTCCTTTTGTAAGAAAAGATAATGAAGAACAACCAGTAACAGAAACAATAATAGTACCAGAAATAAAAGAAGAAGATACTATTAAAAGAAATCTATTACTAGAAGCAATAAATAGTAACAATTACGATCTTGCACTAACATTATTAGAACAAGAAAACATAGATAATCCTCTTGAAGTAATAAAAACATTACTAACTAAATTAGCAACAATAAAAGGTCTACTTACATCTAATGAACCAGTTAAAGTAATAAGTACAGAACAAGTAACTATAGTTCAAGAAGAAACTCTTCTAGAAGAAATACCTGTACCTAATAAACAACAAGTAGAAGAACCTCAAGAAACAATAACTATCGAAGAACCACAAGTAATAGAACAACAACCAGTAGTAGAACCAACTCAAGAAGAACTAATTAACTTAGCTTACAAAGCATACAAAAATGCATATCATAGTGAACAATTCGAAGAAGCATTAAAAAATCTAAGAAGATATGAATTCCTAAGCAATTCAAATGGTAAACAAAGAAACATAAACTACCATCGTATTAGAATAGAAAAAAGTAAGAAAGACTTCGAACTAAATCCAGATACATATATAAAGAAAAAAGCTCTAGCTCAAGTTATATTTGATCTAAAAAAAGAAAAAAGGTTTGATGCAGCTCTAGCTGCTATAGAAGAATACAAATCTTTAGGTGGTATAAGAAGTGAACTTGTAACAATTGTAGAAGCAGAAATATACTTTATCCTAAACGAAATAGGTAAAGCCTCAGTTATTCTAAATGGAATAAGTGCTTCAGAAGAACCAAGTTATTTCATCTTAAGTTCTAAAATAGCATTTAAAAATTATAAATTCCAAGATGCACTAGCATTCTGTCAAGCATATAACGAAAGAAGACCAAACCAATCTCCAGCAAATTATCAACTAATGGGAGATTGCTATACTAAACTAGGTAAATCAGGTAAAGCTATAAAAGCATATCGTAAAGCAGAAGAAGTAGCAGCTCAATACGGCGGAAAACCACTAGATTTATCAGCTAAAATAGGTAGACAAGAAATGTTCTCTGAATACAAAAAAGAAGAACGTAGTGCTAGAAACCTAGCTAAAAAGAAGTAAAATATTTACAATAAATATAAAGACATACTATAAAAATAACCCAAATTTGATATAATAAAAAAGACAGGAGGTACTTATGAGCACCATAGTTATGAATAAAAAAGATGAAGTCATCATGAAATTAGTTCATTACTTCATTACAGAAGAAAACTATAATCCTATAGTAGTAAATGGAGTAAAAGACGAAATATGGTTAGAAAACTCAGAAGGACCATATCGTATAATAAGAATTAATTCAAATAATATTTTTAATAAAGAACAATTAAGATATGACTTCTTTAAAATAGAAAGTATAGTTAAACAAATAAAAAAGAAAACATTATCATTTTCAGTAAATACACTTAATATATTATTAGATGTAAATGAAGATTTAACTATCGAAGGTACTAAAAATATAACACCAGTACCATTATTAGATAATGATCTTAATATAAAAGATCCAGAAATATTAGAAGCATTTCCAGATATAAATGAAAAACTTCTAAAAGACACATCAGGGGTAGAGTTGATAATTAATGTAACAAAAGACATTAATGCTAAGACTGAGAGGGATAATAAAGTGTACGAAAAAACATTTACACCAAAACCAATAATACTAACATACTTAATAATACTTGCATGTATAATAGTATTCTTTATCGACTTCATCCTAACAGGACCGGACTTAATAGCAGGTTCAGGAATAAGCGTTTTAGGATACAAACTAGGAGACCATGCCGGTTCTCTAGTATATCACAATGAATGGTATAGATTAGTAACTCATATATTCTTACATGGTTCGCTAATTCATATTATATGTAACCTATATTCATTATTTATAATAGGTGGACAAATAGAAACATTCTTAGGTAGAGCTAAATTCCTATTTGTATTCTTCATAAGTGGAATAGGTGGAGGTCTATTATCTTCAGCAATCAACTTAATGCAAGGAAATAACATCTTAGCAGTAGGAGCATCTGGAGCAATCTTCGGTTTAATGGGATCTTTACTATACTTTGGCTTCTATTATAGAACATACCTTGGCGAAGCCTTAAAAAGACAAATTATACCAGTAATTATAATGAACTTAGCACTAGGTTTCATGATATCAGGAATAGATAATTTTGCACATATTGGTGGATTAGTAACAGGTTTATTTGCTACTATGGCAGTAGGTGTAGAAAGTAAATCAAAAAAGGTAGATAGATTTAACGGATTCCTATGCTTAGCAGTATTCCTAGGATTAACTTTATTCTTACTATTAAAATAAGTAGAAATACTTATTTTTTTTGCAAATAAAAAAATCTTAAACTAGTTAAGATTCTTTTATCTTCTTCCTTCTTCTTATAAACTTCTATATAAACCAATAGCTTTACCTAATATAGTACAATTATCTAATATAATAGGACTCATTGTATCATTTTCAGGTTGTAATCTAATATGATCAGATTCTTTATAGAAAGTTTTTAAAGTTACATCGCCTTCATCAGTCATAGCAACAACTATTTCACCATTACGAGCAACTTTTTGTTTTTGTACTATTATAATATCACCATCATAAATACCAACATTAATCATTGATTCACCACTAGCTTGTAAAGTAAATACTGTTTCTCTAGTAGGAATTAAACTAGCTGGTAATGTAAACCATTCATCTGGATTTTCAATAGCTTCAATCGGATTACCACAAGATATCGTACCAAGTAATGGAACTTTAACAAGTTCTTCTTCTTTCTTAGCATATTCATTATCTCCAACTATTTCTATAGTTCTAAACTTTGAATTAGTCTTTCTAATACATCCAGCATCTTCTAATTTTTTTAAATGTGTATGTACAGTAGCAGGGGAAGATAATCCTAAAGCAGCACCAATTTCTCTAGTCGATGGTGGAAAACCATGATCAACTACATATTTCTTAATATAATTAAGAACATCTTCTTGTCTTTTAGTTATATTCTTATCCATATAAGCTTACCTCCAATAAAATAATATCATGTCAAGTGTAAAAAGTCAAACAAATGTTTTATTTTTATATTGACACGAACAAGTGTATGTAATATAATGAAGATGGTAAAGGGAAGAAGGAGTGAGTTTATGAAAAACGAAGTAATGAAAAACCAAGTTATGAAGAATGTGGCAGGAGTTATATTATTCTATTTAGTACTAATAGCTGGAGTACTATTAATAGATATGAGAATGGACTCATTACCGGATAGTCCATCATCAATTCAAATTTCTAACTAATATCAGTTTTATCTGATATTTTTTTATGTTATAATATAAAAAGAATAGGGTGATTATAATGGAAAACAATAATGAAACTCAAAAATCAACAGAACAATTATACTCAAGTATAGAAGGGAGTTCTCTTGAATTAGAAAAGAAAGTCGACGAAGAACCATCATATTCACTCGAAGATTTACATCCAGAAGATAAAGAAGAAATAAAACAAGTTGCTCCGGCAGCTTCACATGCTGAAGAAATACAACCGGATCCAACTGTTATAGATGGTAAAAGGGAAACAATAGGAGATCAATCAGCAATAAATGAAATGCCTACTATTAATCATGTAGAGCCTCCTAAACCTGCACCTACACCACTTCAAATGAAGGTTCCAGCACCAGTACAACAAATTCCTAGACAACAAATAAAAAAACAACAAATACCAGAAGAACCAAGTCCTAAAACTTTTTATGCGATTTTTGCAATTATATTATTAGTTGTATTAGTTGGTTTACCACTTTATTCATCATTAGAAAATATACTTAACGCAAATAGTGGAACAGGAGAACCGATTGAACAAAAAGAGCAAGAACAAGAAGAAACAAAACCAGAAGAAACACCTATAGTTGAACAACCATCAAAAAAACCTGATCAAATAAATTTTGATATGACATTAAATTTTGATAAAGGTTTTGTTGTAAATGAAAAAGAGATTAATCAAAAAGTAGGTTACTTACCAACTAATATAAATGGTGTAATTCGTTGTGACTTAGAAAAACCAATGGTTATGGGAGGAATCACAACTTATGCATCAACATACCTTCATTACGAAGATTATAAATTAAGAAGTGCAATAACAGTAACTAAACAAGTTTATAATGATGAAGCAACATACATGAATACTAAAGATGCAACTGATGTATATAAAACAGCAGGAGATAAATATGAAACACTTGATGTTGAAATAACAAAAGATGATGCAACATTTACTGTTACAAACACAATGCATTATCACTTAATATATGGTCATTCAACATTCATAGATGATTTAAATGAATATATAATGTTCTCATCACCATATAGTACAAATATAAAAACTGCTATTGAAAAAGCATTAACAACAGGTATGAACAATGGTAACGCAGTTTGCGGAACATTAAATACAGAAAACGCAACTTCATAATTGCGTTTTCTTAATAAAAAGGTCGTGAAATAATGGAAAACAATAATGATAATAACTTATTTACAAACATGTTTGGTATTGAATCAGAAGAACAACCTATAGTAGAAACTCCAGTAGCACAACCAACTCCTATAGTAGAAGAATCTGTAGTAGAGACACAACCAGTACAAGAAGTACAACCAGTAGTAGAACAACAAATTAGTAAACCAGTGGTAGAAGAAATAATTACACTAGATTCAAATAAACCAATAGAACAACCAGTAGTAGAACCTGCACCTTCACTAGAAACAATTAATATGAATCCCAATTATCAACCAGTAAAACCATCACATCAAACAAACGAAATAGATGACTTGGATTTTGATACATCAAATAATGCTAACTACAAAGGTTTAGCTATAATACTTGGTATTACCCTAGTAGTAGTCCTACTAGCTTTTCCACTATATACAGGATTAAATAATTACTTAAGTAAAAACAAAGAAGAAGCACCACAAGATAATCCAACAGTAGAAACACCAACAACAAACGAACCAACACCCGAAGAACCAACGCTTCCACCAATAAACTTTGATATGGATTTATCATTTGATAAAGGTTATACAAATAATCCAAATGAATATCATCAAACAGTTGCATACAAACCAGAACAATATGAAGGTGTAATAAAATGTGAAAACATTAGAACAATAACATCTTCAGAAGGACAAGTAAACATAGTAATATATCTATATTACAAAGATTTAATGTTAAAAAAATACATGGTTATAGATGACTTAAAATTAAATAACGTAAAATCTTATAATGAATATATTTCATATTATCAATCATTAGAAAGTCTAACGTCTAATAATGAACACTTATACACAAGACTTCTAGTATCAAATGGTTCATATCGTATAAACTTTTCAATGTTAGTAGACTTAGCTTATAACCAAGCCATAAGAGTACCTGATGAAAAAATATATTACGATGTAGAAATGTCATACAATACACCAATAAAAAATGCTATGAACAAATATTTAACAAACAAATCATTTAGTAGAAATATGTATTGTAGTACTTTAGCAACAAACGATGCAAGTATATAACTTGCATCGTTTATTTAAAATATATTTAATAAATATTAATACACTATATATAAAAAATATTGTATAATTTTAACAAGAGGTTGGTCACATGAAAAAAAGAATTTTATTAACTTATGCAACATATGGTAATGGACATAGGGCAATCGCTGAATATATCCAATCATATTTTAAAGCACAAGACTCTGAATTAGAAATTCTAGCAATAGATTTATTAAAGTATTCAACTCCAATCATCGGAAGATTAAGTCAAAAGATAACAGACTTCTTTTTATTAAAATTCCCAACAGGTTGGTCTATTATATATAATTTATTTGATACAAGAATCTCATCAGCACTAGCATCTACAGCTAGTATGGGAGCATTCCAAAATAAACACATGAGAAAAGTAATAAAAGATTTTAATCCAGATTTAACAATATCTACACACTTCTTTGGTAGTAGTTTAATAGATTACTATAATCGTAAAGGTGTAATTAAAACTAAACTTATTACTGTAGTAACAGATTATGAAGCACATGCTTTATGGTTAAGAGGATATAAAAGAGAACAAGCTATAGTAGTTGCTGATAAAGACGAAGTATCATACTTAGTAAAAAAAGGTATAGATAGAAATAAAATAAAAGCAATAGGTATTCCAATTAATCCAGTAACGAGTACAAACTTCGATGTAGAAAAAGCTACTAAGAAATATGGCTTTACTGGAGAAAGACCTATATGTCTATTCTTTGGTGGAGGAGGAAATGGTGGTACATTATCACTTCCATATATCAAAGGAATTATCAAAAGTAATCTAAATATCGATTTTATCTATGTAGCAGGTAAAAACCAAAAATCAAAAGCTAAAGTAGATAAATGGATCGAACAATATGGTGTTAAAAACGTTAAGACATTAGGTTTTGTCAATAACGTACCAGAATTATTACAAATATGTGATTTCGTAGTTTCTAAACCAGGAGGAGCTCAATCAACAGAAAGTTTATATTTCAAAAAACCTATCATTATGATTAATCACAGTGGTGGTCAAGAAGTAGGAAACTTCAAATACTTCGAAAGAAACGGTTATGGAAAAAGATTTAGAACTCAATTTATGTTCAATTTATTCATGAAAAAAATTTCTGAAAATCCAAGTATCATAGATAAAATGAGAAAGAACATGAGTAAAAACAAAAACAATGAAGCTATGGAAAAATTATATAAAATAGCAATGAAACACTTAGAAGAAAAGTAAGATAAACAAAATCTTACTTTTTATATGTTCTTATTTCTAAAAAATTGATATAATTAAAAAGTAGGAGAGTGAACATATGAATAATAAAGATGCAATACATTCACTTAATAGTTTGAGAATACTAAGCGTAGATATGATATCTTATGCCAAAAGTGGTCACCCAGGAATATGTCTAGGAGCAGCTCCATTATTATTTACATTATATACTAATCATTTACAAATAAATCCAGCTGATCCAACATGGCCAAATAGAGATAGATTCGTAATGTCTGCAGGACATGGTTCTGCACTTCTTTATGCAATGCTATTTATGGCAGGATACAATATAAGCATCGACGACTTAGTAGATTTTAGAAAAATAGGTTCAAAAACACCAGGACACCCAGAATATGGAGTAACACCAGGTGTAGAAGTATCAACAGGTCCATTAGGACAAGGTTTAGCTAATGCTGTAGGTATGGCTATATCTTCAAAATACGTTGGTGCATTAATAAACGAAGAAGTACCTAAACAAAAATTAATAAACTACTATGTATATTGTTTAGTAGGTGATGGAGACCTAATGGAAGGAGTAGCAGAAGAAGCAGCTTCATTAGCAGGAAACCTAGCTCTAGATAATTTAATTGTTCTATATGATTCAAATGATATAACTTTAGATGGTCCACTAGAAAAATCATCAAAAGACGAAATAATTCAAAAATTCGTTAATAAAGGATGGGAAGTAGACTTCGTAGCAGAAGGTAATGACATAAGAGAAATAGATAAAGCAATCGAAAGAGCTAAAGTAAATAAAAAACCAACATTAATAGAAGTAAAAACTGTTATAGGTCGTGGTTCTTACAACGAAGGCAAAAACCTAGTACATGGAAAACCACTAAGTACAGAAGACTTAGTTAACGTAAGAAAAAAATATCAAATCGAAACTAATATGATGGAAATTACTGAAGATGCCGTAAATTACGTACGTAAAACAATTGCATCTCGTATGGGAAATAAATACGAAAACTGGTATAAAGATGTAGAAATAACAAGAAATACAATTCAATCAGAAAGATTAAATTCTATTCTAGACTTTGTTCAAACAGGAGTAGATGGATTACATTTTAGTAGTTCTAACTTTAAAATTCAAAGTGATTACAACGAAGAATTAAGAGAATCAAACTCAAAGATAATGAATATAGTTAGTGAAAGATCAAAATTCTTCTTAGGAGGAAGTGCCGACCTTTCATCATCATGCCATACTTCATTATATAAAGATATTGATCATACTAAAAAAGAAAGAACAGGCCGTAACATCAACTTCGGTGTTAGAGAACATGCAATGGGAGCAGTTCTTAACGGAATGGCTCTTACAGGTTTAAGAGTATATGGTTCTACATTCTTAGCATTTGCTGATTACTTAAAACCAGCACTAAGAATGACTGCTCAAATGAATCTTCCAGTAACATACATATTTACTCATGATTCAGTATCAATCGGTACAGATGGACCATCTCATCAACCAATAGAACAACTAGCTATGTTAAGAACTACACCAAACTTAGTAGTATTAAGACCAGCAGATATAAACGAAGTAATAGGTAGCTGGGACTACATAGTAAATAATAAACGTCCAGTAGCAATAGTTCTATCAAAAGATGAAGCCCATATACTAGCAGGTACTAATGGAGAATATGTTAAATATGGTGCATATATAGTAAAACAAGAAACAGCAAGATTAGATGCAGTACTAGTAAGTACAGGTATGGACTTAACTAATACATATCTAGTAAGTGAAGAACTACGTAAGAAAGGTATAGATACTAGAGTAGTAACAATGCCTTCAATGGAATTATTCCTAAGTCAACCACAAGAATATCAAGATCAAGTAATACCACCAAATGCTAAAGTAATAACAGTAGAAGCATCTGCTACATTACCATGGTATCGCTTTGCATCACGTGGCTGCGCTATCGGAATAGATACATTCGGAGCAAGTGGTAGAAGAGAAGACGTATTACAAAAACTAAACTTCGATTATGATTCACTACTAAGAAGAATAGAATATCTAATAACAAACAACTAAATACGACAAAATAAATCACTAAGATAATATATATTAATCTTGGTGATTTTTTATGAGAAAATACTATCTATTCAAAATAAATAACATATTCTATAACTTAACAAAAAACAATCCCTACAATCTCTATAAAGCAATAGAAACAATCTATCACATAAAAGAACAAGATCTACCATACTTTTATAACTATTTCAACGTAATAAGAGATACCTTCAATAAAGAATATTTAAATAACAACATATATGAATATTATAAAAACAGACACTCTTATACTAAAGTAAACAACACTCATATGATATATGATTACTATACTAAAGAAGAATCAAAACTAATAATAAATACTAACTATCTATTAATAAAAAGTACCAAACAAATACCAACATTTCTAAAAGCAATAACTAGAAAAGAAAAAATATTTGTAATCGACTTCGATAATATAGATTACTTTTGGTTAGAAGAATTGCTATAACTCTTGTTAAAATAAAAATAATTTAGTACAATAAATAAACAAAGGAGAGTGTAAAAATGATACCTGTATTAGCAATTAAATGGTTAGGAGACGTATTATACGTACTATTAGGTCTTGTTATTGGATTAGTAATTGGTTTCTTTGTAACAAAAAAAGTATTTGAAAAACAACTTAAGGAGAATCCTCCTATTAACGAAAAAATGATAGAAGTTATGATGAGTAGTATGGGAAGAAAACCAAGTCAAAAACAAGTAAGACAAGTAATGCAACAAATGAATAGATTCAAATAAGAAAGATAAGTAATTATCTTTTTTTTATGTAGATAATTAAATAATAATATGTTATTCTTATATTAGAAAAAGAGTGGTGCAATAGTGAACGTACTTAATATTATAGATACAATATATGAATCAAAATGGTTTCCTACTATATTAATAATTTCTATAATTATATTAGTAGTTCTTTTTATTGCAGTAATATTACTTGGTATCAAAGATTCTAAAAAAGGTAAAGAACCTAAAAAAGAAAAACTACAAGATTTAAAAGATGTAACATTTGAAGCACCAACAGAAAAAGAAGCAATAAGTGAAGATGTAACGTTTGAAATACCAGTACTAACTAAGAACTTAGAAAACTTCAAAAAAAGTTTAGAAGAAGAAATAGAACGTGAAGAAAAAGTACATGTTATAAAAGAAACAACTAAAGAAGAATCGAAAAAGAAAACAAAAGTATTAGATAAAGACGAAATAGATAATACAGCAGTAATACCTATTATAGATATCAATCCAATAGAAGAACCAGTTAAAGAAACGAAAAAAGAAGTAATAAAAGAAGAGGAACCTAGACCTCCAAAAAGAGAAATTCTAAAAGAATTATTTAAAGATAGAAAACCAAAAGAAGTTGAACCTCCTAAACTAAAACAAGAAGAAGCAACTCCTATGGTAGAAGAACCAAAAAAAGTAGCAAAACCTGTTCCAGTAACAGAGCCAAAAAGAATAGTTGAACAAAAACCAACTATTATAGAAAAAAAAGAAATAGTAGAAACTAAAAAACCAAATCCACAAACAATAAAAACAAGTCAACCAGTAAAAAAAGAAACAAAATATTCTGGTGACGATGATTTTTAAAAAAGTGCCTAAATAAGAGGGATAATTGACGTCAAAGTCCGTCAAGTCCCTTTTTTTTTGTGTTTTATTTTGTTATACTAACTATGGTGAAAAAGAATGACAACAACAAAATACGATTCAACATCTATAAAAATACTAGAAGGCTTAGAAGCAGTTAGAAAACGTCCTGGTATGTATATTGGTTCTACAGACAAAAGAGGACTACATCATCTTATTTGGGAAATAGTTGACAACGCTATCGATGAAAGTATTAATGGTTATGGAGATTATATCAAAATAACTCTTAACAAAGATGGATCTGTATCTGTAGAAGACCATGGTCGTGGAGTACCAATCGGAAAACACGAAAGCGGACTATCTACTCCAGAAGTTGTATATACTAAATTACATGCTGGTGGTAAGTTCGAAGAAGCAGGATACAAAGTATCAGGTGGTCTACATGGTGTAGGTGCATCAGTAGTTAATGCCTTAAGTAAAAAAATGGATGTAACAATTCATAGAGAAGGTGTTATAAGTAACATCAAATTTGAAAACGGTGGACATACCGTACAAAAACTAAAAGAAATAGGTACTACAAATAGAACAGGTACAACAGTAACATTCTTACCTGATCCAGAAATATTCAAAAGTACAAATTTCTCATTCACTACTATTACAGAAAGAATGCAAGAAAGTGCATTCCTACTAAGCGGTATTACTATCGAAGTAGAAGATGAAGAAGATAAACGTACAGCTAAATTCCACTATGAAAACGGACTTATTAATTTTATAGAATACATTAATGACGGAAAGACTGTATTACATAAAGTTATTAACTTCAATGGTATAAAACAAGGTATCGAAGTAGACATAGCACTTCAATATCAAGAAGGATATAACGAAAATATTTTATCTTTCGTTAACAATGTAAAAACTAGTGATGGTGGTTCTCACGAAACTGGTTTCAAATCAGGTATCACAAAAGCATTCAATGACTATGCTAAAGAAAATAATGTCCTAAAAGGCAAAGATGCTAACTTTGAAGGTAGTGACGTTCGTGAAGGATTAAGTGCTGTAATTAACCTAAAGATTCCTGAAAATCTATTACAATTTGAAGGACAAACAAAAGGTAAATTAGGTACACCAGAAGCACGTACAGTAACAGAACAAATTACTTATGAAAATATGAAATTCTTCCTTGAAGAAAATAGAGAAACAGCTTTAATGATAGTAGAAAAAGCATCACGTAGTAAAGTAGCTCGTGAAGCAGCTAGAAAAGCTAGAGAAGCAGCTCGTAACGGAAAAGGTAAAGAAAAGAAAGATAAAATCCTAAGTGGAAAACTTGCTAAAGCAACTGGTAAAGATGCTGCTAAAAACGAATTATTCCTAGTCGAAGGAGATTCTGCCGGAGGCTCAGCTAAAACAGGAAGAAACAGAGAAACACAAGCAATACTTCCATTAAGAGGTAAAGTTCTTAACTGTGAAAAAGCTTCTAACAACGATATAAATAATAATGAAGAATTAAATACATTAACATATGCTATCGGAGCAGGTATTGGAAACGAATTTGATCCAACAGAATCAAATTATGGAAAAGTAATAATCATGACCGATGCCGACGACGATGGAGCACATATCCAAGTATTATTACTAACATTCTTCTATAGATTCATGAGACCTCTAATAGAGGCAGGAATGTTATTCATTGCAAACCCACCTTTATATGCCCTAGACTTTGGTAAATATAAAGAATATGTTGCAACAGATGAAGACTTAGATAGAAGAAAAAAAGAAGTAAAACAAGCTTATAAAGTACAACGATTCAAAGGTCTTGGTGAAATGGACGCAGAAGAATTATATGAAACAACAATGAATCCAGAATCAAGAAGTTTAATAAAAGTTACAATCGAAGATGCAGCTCTAGCTGAAAAGAGAGTATCAGTACTTATGGGAGATAAAGTTGAACCACGTAAAGAGTGGATTGAAGAAAATGTTGACTTTACATTAGAAGACGGATTTAGGAGGTAATCAAAATGGCTAAGAAACAAGAAGAAAAAACAATCATCGAGAAAATATATGATTATACTCTAGAAGATATAATGGGTGATAGATTTGGTAGATATTCTAAATCTATTATCCAAGACCGTGCTCTACCAGATGTAAGAGATGGTCTAAAACCAGTACAAAGAAGAATACTTTATACAATGTGGGAAAGTAAAAACACTCACGACAAACCTTATCGTAAATGCGCAAAAGCAGTAGGGGACGTAATGGGTAAATACCATCCACATGGTGACTCATCAATATATGGTGCAATGATATATATGTCACAAGCATGGAAAATGCGTGAAGTATTCATTGATATCCATGGTAACAACGGTTCAATCGATGGTGACGGTCCTGCCGCTCACCGTTATACTGAAACAAGATTAACAAAACTTGCTTTAGTAACATTAAAAGATATAAATCGTGATGCTGTCGAAATGACACTTAACTATGCTGATGAAGATTTAGAACCAACAGTTCTACCAGCCCATTTTCCTAATCTATTAGTAAATGGATCAACTGGTATCTCAGCAGGTTATGCAACGAATATTCCACCACACAACTTAAGTGAAGTAATCGAAGCAACTATCCATAGAATAGATAATCCTAATTGTAGATTAGATACTATTCTTAATATAGTTAAAGGCCCTGACTTCCCAACAGGTGGTGTAGTAGAAGGCAAAGAAGGCTTACTACAAGCTTACTCAACAGGTCGTGGTAAAGTTGTAGTAAAAGCAAAAACTGAAATAGTAAAAGAAAAAGGTACTCATCAAATCATAATTCATGAAATACCTTATGACGTACTAAAAGAACAACTACGTAAAAAAATCGAAGATATAAAAATAGATAAAAAAGTAGAAGGTATAGCTGATGTAATAGATGTCTCTGATAAAGAACATATGGCTAAAATAATTATTGAATTAAAGAAAGATGCCAATGCTGAACTTATCTTAAACTACTTACTAAAGAATACTGACTTACAAGTAAACTATAACTTCAATATGGTAGCAATAGTAAATAGAAGACCAAAACAACTTGGTATTCTAGAAATTCTAGATGCATTTATTGCTCACCAAAAAGATGTTATCTTACGTCGTACTAAATTCGATTTAAATAAAGCTAAAGAAAGACTACATATCGTAGAAGGCTTCTTAAAAGCTGTAGATATAATTGATGAAATAATTAAAATAATTAGAGCATCTAAAAATAAACAAGAATCAATTGATAACTTAGTTGAAAGATTCGAATTCACAGTAGAACAAGCAACAGCAATCGTAATGATGAGATTATACTCTCTATCTAATACAGACGTAAATCTACTATTAGAAGAACAAGATAATCTACGTAAGATGATTGAATTCTTAACATCTATTATTGAAGATGAAGAAGTATTGAAAAAACAAATGAAACTAAGTCTAAAAGAAATAGAAAAAGAATTTGGTAACCCACGTCGTACTGAAATAAGAGATGAAGTAACAGAAATCAAATTTGACGCTAAAGACATGATTCCTAAAGAAAATGTTATCGTAGTAGCAACAAATGAAGGCTATGTAAAACGCATACCTCTTAAATCATATGTATCATCTAGTGGAGAACCAACAACTCTAAAACCAGGTGACTTCATAAGAGGCCTATATAGTACAACTACATTAGATACATTATTAATGTTCACTAACTTAGGACATTACTTATATGTACCAGTTCATGAAATAATAGAAACTAAATGGAAAGAACTTGGAAAACATATTAGTAACTTAATTCAAATAAGTGCTGATGAAAGAATCATCTCAGCAATGATCTTAGATAATCCAAGTGATAACGTAATAATGACTACTAAACAAGGTACAACTAAACGTACTAACTTAGAAGAACTAATTGTAAGCCGTTATACTAAACCAATTAACGCCATGAAACTAAAAGATGGTGATGAACTAGTATCAGTAGTAAAAGACAATGGAAGAGCAATCTTTGTAACTGAAACAGGTTATTATCTAAATATTGATTCTGATGAAATCCCTCTAGTAGGAGCAAAAGCATCAGGTGTTAAAGGTATCAACGTAAAAGAAGATACAGTAGTAACATGTATGTCTCCAGAAAACTATGACGAATACATAACAGTATTTACTAACAAAAATACATCTAAACGTATTAAGATTAGTGAACTTGATCAAATGACAAGAGCTAAAAAAGGTTCAACATTAATCAAAAAAGTAAAATCAACTAACTACAAAATAACAAATGCTATCTCAGTAAATAATAGAGATGTAGTAAGTTTAAAAACAGATGGAGAATTCAAAGAAATAAAAACTACTGAATTACCAATAATGGATTTATCTTCAACTGGTAGTACAATTTGTAAAACAAAAATTGAAGAAACATTCAAAGTAGCAGAATTAGTAGAAAGAAAAATTGAACTAAATCAAAATGCTACACCTAAAAAAGAAGAAGTTAAAAGAGAAGAAGAAATTGAACTTCCTGCTCTAAAAGAAGAAAATCAAGAATTAACAATTGATGACTTCATAGACGACTTCAAATTATAGTAAATAAATCACTTATTAAACATAAGATTTAATAGGTGATTTTTTATGTCTAAAGAAACTTTTAAAGAATTCATTCGTAACAAACCAGAACTAATATACCATGTTAATAATGGTACAATGACATGGCAAAAATTCTACGAACTATATGACCTATATGGAGAAGATGATAATATATGGAAACAATACAAACAAAAAAACGAAATAAAAGTAACAGAAATATTAGAAAAATTCAAACCAGAAGCTTTTCAAAAACACTTAGAAAACGCCAGTAAAGTACTTGATATTTTTAGTGAATTCGCAACAAAAAGTGAAAATAACATAACAAACAATGTAAAACCTAATATTGAAAAACCATTAAACAAATTCTTCGGAGACTAAAAATGAAAAAAGAATTATTAAATCAAATAAAACAAGATAAACTATTTGATTATTTAAAAGAAAACACGAACTATATCAAAGAATTAAACAGAAATCCCTCATACTACAAAACATTTAAAAAAGAAATAAAAGATAAATATAAACTTAATTTCTCTGATAAAGCAAAAGAAGTAATAAACGATATCGAACTAATTTCCAATATCATAAGTACCATAAACTAATATTGAAAAAAAACTCTATTTATATTAATATATATAATAGAAGAAGATGATAAAATGGAAAAAATAAAAGATAAATTAGAAAACATAAAATTAGAAGTATTATTCATGATAGTATTACTAGCTATATTCTTATTAGCAGGTATTGCAATATTCGGAGCATCTACAAAAAATAAAAAAATAGATAACTTCAAAGAAGATGCTGTATCAATACTATCACTAGCTAAAAATGTATATCCAGCTCTAGAAAAATCCGGTAAAACAAACTACATAATAACTAGTGAAGACGGAACATCTAAATCAGTATGTATAACTATATCTGGTCTAGAAGAAAATGATTACTTCACAAAAGAATACAAAGATTGGGATGGATATGTAATAGTAGAAAAACAAAATAACAACTATACATATACACTATGGGGAACAAATAAAAAATATGTTCTTGCAGGATACAATCTTGAAGAAATAGAAAATGCAACAACAAAAAAAGAAATAACAGAATATAAAAACGAAGAATTTGAAAGAGAAGTAACAACTTCATATACAAGTAAAACAAATAAAAAATATAACAATCCATGTATAAGCAAAAAGGTAGAATAACTACCTTTTTTCATGTTATAATCTAAGAGGAGTGTGGTAAAAATGTTAATAATCGGAAGTCACGTATCTTTTGGTAAAAACCAATTACTAGGAGCAACAGAAGAAGCAATAAGTTATGGAAGTAATACATTTATGTTCTATACTGGAGCACCTACTAATACAGTAAGAAAAGATATAGAGAAGAAATATACAGAAGAAGCAATTAATCTAATGCAAGCAAATAATATAGACATAAAAAATGTTGTATGTCACGCACCTTACATAGTTAATCTAGGTAACGCTTCAGATCCAGATAAATATAACTTTAGTAAAGACTTTATAAAAAAAGAACTAACTAGATGTGACGAAATGGGGATTACTAAGATGGTACTCCATCCAGGTAACGCAATAGGAATAACACCTGAAGAAGGATTAAACAATATAGCAGAAGCCCTTAATTATATCCTAGATGGAACAACAAAATGTCTGATACTATTAGAAACAATGGCTGGTAAAGGAACTGAATGTGGTCGTACAACAGAAGAACTTGCTTACATAATAAACAAAGTAGATAGAAAAGAACAAATAGGAGTATGTCTAGACACATGTCATTTAAATGATAGTGGATACAACATAAAAGAATTTGATAAATACTTAGATGAATTTGATTCACTAATTGGTATAGATAAAATAAAATGTGTTCATATTAACGATTCAAAAAATGATCAAGGTTCTCATAAAGATAGACATGCTAACTTTGGTATGGGTTCATTAGGTTTTGATACATTAATAAATGTAATATACAATGAAAGACTAACTAATGTACCAAAAATACTAGAAACACCATATATAGGGGATACTGATGATTCAAAAGAAAGAATCTATCCTCCATACAAATATGAAATAGAAATGATAAGAAATAAAGAATTTGATCCATCATTTTTAGACAAAATTAGACAAAATTACAAAAAGTAATAATTGAGTGCATCAATTATTACTTTTTATATGCTATAATATAATAAGTGAGAGTAGGGAATAAAAATGGTAAATATCTTTTTTCAAGCCTCAGGCTTAATGCATGTTATAGTAACAGCAATTATATACTTTACAAAAGTAAAAGAAAAAACAATAGAAAACTATGTATATAGAAGTCTTATTCTATGTTCAATCATAACTTTAATTTTAGATATGGTAAGTGTAAGTTTAGGAATACATATAAATAATCCAATATTAAATGCAACACTAGGAAAAGTATATCTATGGGGAATAGTATCATGGATGATTATATATACATACTACATATATGTAGTTACACATCCTCAAAACAAAGAACGAATTTTAATATCTGAAAATAAAAACGCTAAATTGTTTCAAGATGGTATAAAAAGAATAATGATATTTAATCTAGTTGTCATTATACTAATAACAGTATTACCACTATATTCAAGTGTAGATGGCATTAACTTCTTTACTTATGGTCCATCAGCAATATTTAGTTACATCATCGGTGGTTCATGTTTAATAGGTTGGATAGGATTAATTATTAAGAATAGAAAAACAGTAAAAAAACAACATAAAAACTTAATAACAGCTTCTATCTTAGTATCAGTAGTATGTTTAGCTATTCAAGCAAGTACACCAGAAATACTGCTTGTATCTTCGGTAGGAGCATTCCTAACAACACTTTCATACTTCATGTTAGAAAATCCTGATTTACATTACATAGAAGAACTAAATATAGCAACTAGACAAGCAGAATCAGCAAACCATGCTAAATCAGACTTCTTATCAAGTATGTCTCATGAAATTAGAACACCACTTAATGCAATAGTTGGTTTCTCACAAGCACTAGCTAAAGAAAACATCTCCGGTTCAGCAAAAGACGAAGTAAAAGAAATACTAAATGCTTCAACAAACTTACTAGATACAGTAAATGGTATCCTAGATATATCTAAAATAGAAGCAAACAAAATAGAAATAGTAAAAACAGATTATAGTACTAAAAAATTAATAAATAAAATAGTAAATATCGCAAATTCAAAAATCGGTAGTAAAACAATAGATTTCAAAGTAGAAGTAGATGAAAATCTACCACAAGTATTATATGGAGATAATAATAGACTAGAACAAATTATTCTAAACCTATTAACTAATTCAATAAAATATACACAAACAGGTTATGTAAAATTAAGAATAGATTCACAATCTACTCAAGATAAAGCACTACTAACAATAATAGTAGAAGATACTGGTATTGGTATGACAAAAGAAGATATTGATATGCTATTCGTAAAATTCCAAAGATTTGAAATGGATAAAAACGTTAATATAGCTGGTACAGGATTAGGTATGGCAATTACAAAAGGATTAGTAGAACTAATGAAAGGTGAAATTGCTGTAGAAAGTGAATACGGAAAAGGAACAACATTCACAATAATCTTAGAACAAGATATCTCAACTAAAAAACTTGAAGAAGTAGCATCAACAGAAGAACTACAAAAGATAGAACCATTCAACGCTACAGGTCAAAGAGTACTAGTAGTAGATGACAACAAAATAAATCTAAAAGTAGCAGAAAAAATGCTTTCAGAATATCGAGTTAATATAGAATTAGTAGATTCAGGACGTGAATGTATTAATAGAATCATAGCCGGCGAAAAATACGATCTTATTCTTTTAGACATAATGATGCCTAAAATGAAAGGTCCTGAAGTATTAAAAAACTTAAAAGCCCAAGTTGGTTTTAACACACCAGTAATTGCTTTAACAGCAGATGTAATAACTGGTATGGAAGATAAATACATCAAAGAAGGATTTGATGATTGCTTACCAAAACCAATAGTAGAAGATGAACTATTCTATTTACTAAAAAGATATCTAAAAGAAGCAACTGATGAAGGTTTACTAGAACATAACTATGCACCAATAGAGACACCAGTAGAAGTAGCATCACCAGTAGTACTAGAAGCTATCAAACCAGTAGAAGAAGAATTAGAACTTCCACAACTAGCCCAACCAGAAGAAATAGAACTACCAGCATTAAATGATGAACAACCAAAAGAAGAATTAAATCCAGAAGCACAACAAAAAATGGTAGAACTAGAACATCAATTAGAAGAACTACTAACAAACTTCACAATAACAGATGATAGATTTGAGTTAATAGAAAAACTAAAAGAAAACAAAGAAAATCCAGAAGAATTCGGAAAATTAGCAACACAAATAAAAGAGATTGCTATTCAAGCTAATCTAAAAGATTTAGAAAACATGGCTTATGAACATGAACTAGCAGGAAAAGCAAACTATCAAGAATTCATTACAGAAAACTATGATAAATTTGTAAATGAAATAATAAATAACATTGATACAATTAAAACTATGATAAATAAGGAATAGGGGTGATTAGATGAACACATATCTACAAATGTCAGGATTAGCATATGTAATCTTGATAGCAATTATGTACTTTAGCAAAAAGAACATAAATACATTAGAAAATAAAATATTCAGCGTTATGATAATACATACAATAGTAGTTCTACTAGTGGATATAATAAGTAGAATGTATGCAATCTATTATCCTATAACTAAATTCACAGAATACTTATTTAAAACAAATATATTTTGTTTTGCAATATATATAATACTTTATTCATATTATGTATTTGCACTAACTTCAAACAAGAATGTAGGTCTTGTAGAATTCGATAAAAACCCAAATAGAGAATATTTTAAGACTACAACACTATGGTTAGTAATATTTATAGCATTAAATGCATTTGTAATATATTTACTTCCTGTAACACTTATAGTAAATGGTGAAGAACTAATAACGGGTGGTCTAGCTAGTACAGTAACATATGTTACAGGAGCATGCTGTATGACTGCATGGGTAATAATGTTATTAAGAATGAAAGAACAAACAAAACATAAAAAATATATTTCAATTTATATTTATATTATTCTAGGTGGAGCATCAGTATTATTGCAATTACTAATCCCACAAATTTGCTTTATATCAACAACTATAGCATTTATAACAGTTATTACTTTCTATACAATCGAAAATCCAGACGTTAACCTAATAACTAAATTAAATGATGCCAAAGCCGAAGCAGAAACAGCAAATAAAAGCAAAACAGACTTCCTATCAAGTATGTCACACGAAATAAGAACACCACTAAATGCTATCGTAGGATTTGGTCAAGCACTAGCTAAAGAAGACATATCAGGTACAGCAAAAGAAGAAGTACATGACATCATCATGGCTTCTAATACACTATTAGAAATAGTAAACGGTATCTTAGATATATCTAAAATAGAATCAAATAACATTGAAATAATAAATGGTGAATATAGTACTAAAAAGATTATTAACGAAACAACAAGTTTAATAAATGCAAGAATAGGAAGTAAACCAATAGATTTCAAAATACTAATAGATGAAAACCTTCCAGCTGTATTATACGGAGACAGTATGCGTGTTAAACAAATAATGATTAACTTACTTACTAATGCTGTTAAATATACAAATGAAGGAAGAATACTATTCCAAATAAAAGCTAAAAACGAAAAAGATATCTGTAAAATGACAATCGAAGTAGCAGATACTGGAATAGGAATGACAGAAGAAAGTCTAGAACAACTATTCACTAAGTTCCAAAGATTCGATATGTCTAAAAACGTTAATGTCGAAGGTACTGGACTAGGTATGGCAATCACAAAAGGTTTAATAGATTTAATGAATGGTGATATTCAAGTAAAAAGTAAATACGAAGAGGGATCAACATTCACTGTTACAATAGAACAAAAAATAGTTCAACAAAAACTAGAAGAAATAGATTCTGTAGATGAAATTGGTCAAGTAACAGCATTCAATGCCGCTGGTTCAAAAGTACTAGTAGTAGATGATAACAAAATTAACTTAAAAGTAGCAGAACGCTTGCTAAGAGATTACAACATAACAGTTGAAACAGCCAATTCAGGATCAGAATGCTTAGACAAGATTCTTGATGGTAAAGTATACGACTTAATATTCATGGATATCATGATGCCAAAAATGAGTGGTATAGAAGTACTAGAAAACTTAAAAAACATAGTAGGATTCAAAATGCCAGTAGTAGCACTTACTGCAGACGTAATATCTGGTATGGAAGAAAAATACATATCAAAAGGCTTTGACGATTGTTTAGCAAAACCAATTGTAGAAGATGAATTATATTACATGTTAAGAAAATTCTTAAAAGAATCAAAAGGAGAAGTTGCACCAGTAACTACTGAAGACTTATCTTCAAATGATTCACATAATGTAGAATTACTAGAAAGTAATAGAATCAATGTAGCAGCAGGTCTAGAATTACTAAAAGACATGGAAATGTATGAAATGACATTAGAAGAATTCTATAATGAATTACAAAATAAATTATCAGAATTAAAATCATACAAAGAAGCTGGTAACATGGACGATTACGCTATACTAGCTCATGCACTAAAAACAGAAGCAAGATACGTTGGATGTAACGAACTAGGAGACATGGCATACGAACATGAACTAGCAGGTAAAGCATCAAACCAAGCTTTAGTAGATGAAAAATTCGAAGAATTATCTAACGAAGTTAATAGAGTTTACGACGTCATAAAAAGATATTTCAGTTAAACTAAATAGGAAACTATTTAGTTTTTTTATGAACTAGTTTATGCTATAATAATAAAAGAGAGTAGGGAATAAAAATGGATATATTATTACAATCAATAGCATTTATATATTTAACACTAATTACAATTGTTTTTATAAAACAAAAGAAAATCAATAAAATAGAAAACTTTGTATATAAAGGTATGATAGCATTAAACTTCATTGAATTAGCATTCGATGTTGCCTATCATATATCAAACTACTATTTGCCTAATTCAGCATTAACAATGATATTAGCTAAATTATTTTTATGTTCATCAATAAGTTGGGCATTAGGTTTCTCATCATACGTATTTGTATTATCATCTCCTAAAAATACTGGAGAAGAAGCTACTAAAGCAGATAAAAAATACTTTGTTGATAGATTCCTAATAGTAGTAATATTTATAATTCTTTATGATATAGCAGTATTCTTACTACCATTAAAAATAAATACATATCCAGATTATATAATTTTAGATGGATGGGCATTATGGTTTATGTATGCTGCAATAGGTTCAACAACATTCTTAAACCTATATACTATATTAAAAAACAAAAAAAGTATTAAAGAAAAGAAATTTGGAATTGTATGGTTCTTCTCATTCTTACTAGTATTAGGACTAATAATTCAATTTATCTTCCCATATATTTCAGTAAATATTACTATAGCAACAATTACAACTATGTTAATATACTTTACTATTGAAAACCCTGACTTAGGAATGATAAACGATTTAAATATTGCAACACATCAAGCAGAATCAGCAAACCACGCTAAATCAGATTTCTTATCAAGTATGTCTCACGAAATCAGAACACCACTAAATGCCATAATAGGATTTAGTAAAGCCCTAGCTAAAGAAGACATATCTGGTTCCGCAAAAGAAGAAGTAAAAGATATCTTAAATGCTTCAAATAACTTACTAGAAATAGTAAACGGTATCTTAGATATATCTAAAATAGAAGCAAACAAAATAGAAATAGTAAATGTAGATTATAGTGTAAGAGAATTAATAAATGATCTTACTTCTATAACTAATTCAAGAATCGGAAGCAAACAAATAGAATTAAAAGTAGAACTAGATCAAAATGTTCCTCCAGTATTATATGGAGATTCTCAAAGGGTAAAACAAATACTTTTAAACTTACTAACTAACGCAGTTAAATACACAAAAGAAGGATATATACTATTCCAAATAGGATGTGAACCTTCAAATGACAAACTAAAAATGACATTTAAAGTAGAAGATTCAGGTATAGGTATGACAGAAGAAGACCAAGCTAATCTTTATACTAAATTCCAAAGATTCGATATGGAAAAAAATGTTAACATAGCAGGTACAGGATTAGGTATGGCTATTACAAAAGGATTAGTAGACTTACTAGAAGGTCAAATAAGTGTTAAAAGTACATACGGAGAAGGAACAACATTTACTGTAGTTCTTAACCAACAAGTATCTACAAAACGTTTAGAAGAAGTAGAAGCAAAAATCTTAACAGATAGAGTAAAACCATTCGACGCATCAGGTCAAAAAGTAATGATAGTTGACGATAATAAAATCAACTTAAAAGTAGCAGAAAAACTCTTTGCAGAATACAATCTAGAAATAGAACTAGTTACAAGTGGCCAAGAATGTATAAATAAAGTAGCAATGAAAAATGATTACAACTTAATATTCTTAGATATAATGATGCCACAAATGAAAGGCCCTGAAGTAGTAGAACATTTAAAGAAAATATCTGGTTTTGAAACACCAGTAGTAGCACTTACAGCAGACGTAATAACTGGTCTAGAAGATAAATACATAGAACAAGGATTTGATGATTGTATGTCAAAACCAATCATTGAAGAAGACTTATTCTACATGTTAAAAAAATACTTAAAAAACAATGATGCACCAATAGAACAAATTCAAATAGTAGAAACAAATAATCCAGAAACACCAAAAGTACTAGATACATCAACACTAGAAAATGCTGGTGTTAATGTAAAAGCAAGTTTAGTTCAATTAAAAGATATAGATACATACAACAATAAATTAATAGAATTCTATGAACAACTAGATAGTAATATATTATCTTTATTTGAATTTAAAAATTCTAATAGTTTAGATAGATACTATGCTTGTGTAGGTGAAATGAAAAAACAAGCAGCCCAACTAGGATTTACAAAATTCTCAGAAAAACTATACGAACATGAATTAGCATCTAAAGATGATAATAGTGATTTTATAAATAATAATTTCTCTAAATTAAAAATGGAATCTATATCAGTTAATAATACAATAAAAAAATATTTAGGAAGGTAGGATAAATAATGAATTTAACAGAAGTATATTTAGAAATAGCATCATATATATATTTATCTATAATATTATTTTTCTACCTTAAAAAGAAAAAAATTAATACTATAGAAAATAAAATATTTTCAGCAATGATAGTAACAGCAGTATTAGTTTGTTTATTTGATGCTATAAGTACAATGGTTGGTATTGCTTATCCAACACATATAATAGCTAATATATTAATCAAAATAAAACTGATTACAATGTCACTAGAATTAATATTTTGTACATATTATATATTTTGTATAACAAGTAAAAAAGCAGCAGGAATAATTGATTTTAAAGAACATCCACATAAAAAATATTTTACAGTAATAGCAATAATAATGTTTGTAATAGCAATTGGATTTACAATTGCTATAGCAGTAGGAAAAATAAATATATTCTTTACTGATGGAGCATTCGAATACAATGGTTCATCACTTACAGCATGTCATATTGCTACACTAGGATCAGCAGCATGCTGGGTATTAATGTTTTTATCAGTTATTAAAGATATTACTAATAAAAAATATAGACAACTACAAGTATTATTAGTAATAGGTGGTATCACAATAGCAGTAACATTATTATTCCCTGTATATTCATTCTCAACACCTGCAATAGCATTTGTATGTGCTGTAATGTTCTTTACAATGGAAAACCCAGATGCTACATTAATAACTAAACTTAATGAAGCTAAATCAACTGCTGAAAGCGCTAATAAAACAAAAACAGACTTCTTATCAAGTATGTCTCATGAAATCAGAACACCACTAAATGCTATAGTAGGATTTGGTCAAGCATTAGCTAAAGAAGACATATCGGGTACAGCAAAAGAAGAAGTACAAGATATCTTAATGGCTTCAAATAACTTATTAGACATTGTTAATGGTATCTTAGACATCTCAAAGATTGAATCGAATAAAATCGAAATAATCGAAGGTGAATATAGTACTAAGAAACTAATTAATGAAATAACTAGTTTAATAAATGCTAGAATAGGAAGTAAACCATTAGATTTTAAAATAATAATAGACGAAAATCTTCCACCAGTATTATACGGAGATAGTATGCGTGTTAAACAAGTAATAATAAACTTACTTACTAACGCAGTTAAATACACTAATGAAGGTAGAATACTATTCCAAATAAAAGCTGAAAATCAAGAAGATACATGTAAATTAAAAATATCAGTACAAGATACTGGAATAGGTATGACAGAAGAAGCCGTAGCTAAAGTATTTAGTAAATTCGAAAGATTCGATATGGAAAAAAATGCTTCAGTTGAAGGTACTGGTCTAGGTATGGCAATTACTAAAAGTTTAGTTGAACTAATGGGTGGAGAAATAACTGTAAAAAGTACATACGGTGAAGGTTCTACATTCACAATAGACTTATCTCAAAAAATAGTAAATAAAACTAGTTTAGCAGAAGATCAAGAAATAAATACAAATACTAAAGTATTTAATGCATCTGGTTCTAAAGTACTAGTAGTAGATGATAACAAGATCAACTTAAAAGTTGCTGAACGTTTACTAAGAGATTACAATATTAGTGTCGAAACAGCTAACTCAGGTTCAGAATGTATCGATAATGTTCTAGACGGAAAAATATATGACTTAATATTCATGGATATAATGATGCCTAAAATGAATGGTATAGAAACATTAGAAAACTTAAAAAATATAGTAGGATTCAAAATGCCAGTAGTAGCACTTACTGCAGACGTAATATCTGGTATGGAAGAAAAATATATTAGTGAAGGTTTCGATGATTGTTTAGCCAAACCGATAGTAGAAGAAGAACTATACTATATGTTAAGAAAATTCTTAAAAGAATCAACTACTGAGCCTACAACAATAACTACAGAAGACTTATCTTCAAATGATGCACATAACGTACAGTTATTAGAAAGTAACAGAATCAACGTAGCAGCTGGTTTAGAACTACTAAAAGACATGGAAATGTATGAAATGACATTAGAAGAATTCTATAATGAATTACAAAATAAATTATCAGAATTAAAATCATACAAAGAAGCTGGTAACATGGAAGATTATGCTATACTAGCTCATGCACTAAAAACAGAAGCAAGATACGTTGGATGTAACGAATTAGGAGACATGGCATACGAACATGAACTAGCAGGTAAAGCATCAAACCAAGCTTTAGTAGATGAAAAATTCGAAGAATTATCTAATGAAGTTAATAGAGTTTATGACGTCGTAAAAAGATACTTTGGTAACTAATTAAAACAGGTAGATATTCCTATCTGTTTTTTATATACATCCAATATACGCTATGGTATAATTTAAAAAGAGAGTAGGGAGTATATGTCAGATCTATTATTTAAGATATCAGCAGTTATACATATTTTAATAGTTATAACTACTTATGTCCCAAAAAAGAAAAGAAAAACGCTAGCATATTATATATTTAATGCATTAATTATAATAGCTACAACATCACTTCTATTAGACTTAGGAAGTGTATATTTTGGTGTTTATCACCCAGAACATACTGAAACAGTAATCATAAGTAAAGCAACTCTATGTTCTTTAATGCTATGGATGGTTACATTTGTAATGTATATAAGGGTAGTTACATCAAGTAATCTTGCAGATATTAATGTTAAAGACAAAGAACAAATGAAGTCTTTTAAACATATCTTTATTAAATCAATAATCTCAGTAGTTATAGCTTTAATAGGTATTACATTAATACCTTTACATTTAAGAACTGACGGAGAAAGTTTATTCATGTCAGGCCCATGTATGATATTCTATAACATTTGTTATGCATCATGTATTATTACATGGGTATCTAAAATTATAATGAATAGAAAAAATTTAACATTAGTCAAAGTTGCACCATTAATACCATCAACTATCTTTGCATTCGCATCTATGATGGTACAAATAGTTAGACCAGAACATCCAGTTATGTCATTTGCTATGTCACTTATAGTAATGGTTACATATCATGGTATTCATAATCCAGACCTAGCTGTAATTGAGGAACTTAATGAAGCAACAAAACAAGCAAATGCAGCCAATAGAGCTAAATCAGACTTCTTATCAAGTATGTCTCACGAAATCAGAACACCACTAAATGCAATAGTAGGTTTCTCACAAGCTCTAGGTAAAAAAGAATTACCAGGTCAAGCTCAAGAAGAAGTAAAAGATATACTTAATGCATCTAACAGTCTATTAGAAACAATTAATGGTATTCTAGATATTTCTAAACTAGAAGCAAATAAAATTGAACTAGTAAAAACAAACTATAGTACAAAACATTTCATAGAAGAAATAAAAACTATTAGTCATAATCGTTTAGGTAATAAAACTATTGAATTAAAATTTGATATAGAAGAAAATCTTCCACCAGTACTATATGGAGATAGCAATCGTCTAAAACAAATTATAATGAATTTATTAACAAATTCTATAAAATATACAAGCGAAGGTAGTGTAACTGCTAAAGTAGAAGCATTATCTAATAAAGAAAAGTGTCTACTAACAATATCTATTATAGATACAGGTGTTGGTATGACAGAAGAAAGTTTAGCTCAAATATTTACTAAATTCCAACGCTTCGATATAGATAAATATACAAATATTGAAGGAACAGGTCTTGGAATGGCTATTACAAAAGGTTTAGTAACGCTTATGGGCGGAGAAATATTTGTAACAAGCGAATATGGCAAAGGTACAAAATTCGTTGTATCAATAGAGCAAGAAGTTTCTTCAAAATCATTAGACGAAATCATGGATGAAGCAGCACTACATAGTGTTAACCCATTCGATGCATCAGGACAAAGAGTACTAGTAGTAGACGATAACAGAGTAAACCTAAAAGTTGCAGAACGTTTCCTAGAACAATACAAACTAGATTTAGATTTCTGTATTTCAGGTAGAGATTGTTTAGATAAAATAAACAGTGGAGAAAAATATGATTTAATTCTATTAGATATCATGATGCCTAGAATGAAAGGTACAGAAGTAATAAAAGAATTAAAAAGAATTCCTGGTTTTGAAACACCAGTAGTAGCATTAACTGCTGACGTTATCTCAGATATCGGAGAAAAATACACTGAAGCAGGATTCGATGCGGTTATTACAAAACCAATAGTAGAAGAAGATTTATATAATGTTCTTAAAAAATACATAAAAGAAAACGATGGAACAGTAGTACTAGATCCTAATAGAGAAATAATGCACGCATCAGATGTAGGAAAACCAAAAACTAAAGAAGAAACACCTGGATTCAGCGATCTACCAGATGTTAACTACTTATCTGAAGCAATGTCACTATCTAGTGAATCTATATTTCCAGAATTACCAAAACTAACTCAAGAACCAACTCAAGATAAACAACAAGAAATGGATAAGGAATAGGGGGAATAACATATGAACACACACTTACAATACGCTGGTTTATTCTACGTAGCATATGTTGCCGTATTCTTCTTCCTTAAGAAAAAAACAAAGAGTTTAGAAAACAAACTATATGGTGGAATGATAGTACATACTATATTAATGTTCCTATTCAATATAGTTAGTAGAATATTAATTCATAGAACTACTTGGATGATTCCAATAACAATATTAACAAAAATAAACCTATGTTTAATGGTAGGATTCTTAATTAAATTCGCATTATATATACATGTAATTACATCAGAAAAGAATGTAGAATTTATTGATTTAACAGATTTACCTAGTAAAGAATATTTCAAAAAACAAACAATAATAATGAGAATAGTATCTATACTAGTATGGATTATTATTGCTGTATTACCAATAACAATAGAACATCATGATACATTAATATTCTATGGTGGACCATCATATATAGTATGGCAAATAGCATCAGTATTAAGTATCATTTCTTGGATATTAATAGTAATATTTGCAAAAGATAAATCTAAAAAAAGATTCCCTGTATATTTCTATATAGCAATAGCAATATTTGCAATGATTCTACAATACTTAATACCAGGAATGTGCTTCATTTCTGTATACATTGGATTTATCGTAGTATTAATATATAACACTACAGAAAACCCTGATGTTAACTTAATTAAAGAATTACAAATAGCTAAACAAGAAGCAGACTTAGCTAATAAATCAAAAACAGAATTCTTATCAAGAATGTCTCATGAAATTAGAACACCTTTAAATGCTATAGTAGGATTTGGTAAATCTTTAACAAAAGAAGATATACCCGAATCAGCTAAAGAAGAAGCAACAGATATAATAATGGCTTCTAATACATTATTAGATATCGTAAATGGTATCTTAGACATTCAAAAGATAGAAGCAAATAAAGTTGAAATAGTTAACGATGAGTATAAGTCAAAACGTATGATTAACGAAGTTACAAGTTTAATCAATGCAAGAATTGGTAGTAAACCAATAGATTTCAAAATATTAATAGATGAAAATCTTCCAGCAGTTATGTATGGAGACGTAATAAGAATCAAACAAATAATGACAAACTTATTAACTAACTCAATTAAATACACTAACGAAGGAAGAATCCTATTCCAAATTAAAGCAAATAATGAAAATGATATTTGTAAAATGACTATTGAAGTAGCAGATACAGGAATAGGTATGACAGAAGAAAGTATTGCGCAATTATTCAATAAATACGAAAGATTTGATATAGAAAAAAATGCTAATATCGAAGGAACAGGTCTTGGCATGGCAATCATCAAAGGTCTTATCGATTTAATGAATGGTGAAATAAAAGTAAAAAGTAAATATGGTGAAGGGACAACATTTACTGTAACAATTGAACAAAAAATTATTAAACAACATCTTGATGAATTTGATGATATAGAAGTATCAAAAGATATTAAAGCATTCAATGCATCAGGTTCTAAAGTATTAGTAGTAGATGATAATAAGATCAACTTAAAAGTAGCAGAACGTCTACTAAAAGACTATCAATTAGAAGTAGAAACTGTTATGTCAGGTGCTGAATCAATTGATAAAGTTCTAAACGGAAACAAATACGATATCATATTCATGGATATCATGATGCCTAAAATGAACGGAGTAGAAGCACTTAACAATTTAAGAAGCATAGTAGGATTCAACATGCCAGTAGTAGCACTTACAGCTGATGTAATAGCAGGTATGGAAGATAAATACATATCACAAGGATTCGATGATTGTTTAGCAAAACCAATTGTTGAAGAACAACTATATTACATGTTAAAGAAATACTGCAAAGAAGGAAGCAAACCTGTACCTGTAGTAGAACAACCAGTAGTTGTAGAACCTGCTGAAGTCACAGCACCAACTCCTATTGTAGAAGAAGTACCTGTAGTTGAAGCCCAACCAGTAGTTGAACAACCAGTAGTTGAACCAACTCCAGTAGTTGAGATACAACCACAAGAACAACCAGCTCAACCATCAGTACAAATAGTACCAGGAGCACCACATACAGTAGAACTACTAAAAAACAATAACATAGATGTTGACGCTGGAATAGAACTTCTAAAAGACATGGAAATGTATAACATGACACTAGAAGAATTCTATAATGAACTTCAAAATAAACTAACAGATTTAGAAAATTATAAAAATGAAGGCAACATGGAAGACTATGCTATACTAGCACATGCTCTTAAAACAGAAGCAAGATACGTAGGATGTACTGTTCTGGGAGACATGGCATACGAACATGAACTAGCTGGTAAAGAAAACAACCAAGAAAAAATAAATCAAAAATTTGAAGAACTAAAAACAGAAGCAACAAGAATTTACGAAGTAGTAAAAACGTATTTTGGTAATTAAAAACTAGATATAAAAAAATATCTAGTTTTTTGCCGACAAAAAACTAACAAAATATACAAATATTAAGAAACACATGATATAATATCATAAGAGAGTAGGGAATATTTATGGATATATTTTTTCAAATATCTGCATTATTTTATATAACACTAATTACAGTTGTTTTTTTCGTTAAAAAGAAAAATAATACAATAGAAAACTACGTATATAGAGGAGTAATAGTTGTAGCATATATAGAAATAATTCTAGATACACTAGGTAGAGTACTATATTTCTATATGCCAAACCACATAATATCTGAAATAGTAACAAAACTATTCATGTGTTCAACAGTAACTTGGGCTATGACATTTACATTCTATATATTTGCGTTATCATCTCCAAAAAACGATGGTACAGAAATGACAAAAGACAAGAAACGTTACTTTACTAATTCATTATTAATACTAATAGCATTAATTATAATACTAGACACTATAGCATTCTTCTTAGATTTGAAAGTTGAAGTATTTGATACATTCATCTTACATAGTGGACCACTACTTCATTTCGTATACGTATGTATCGGTATAACAATGATCATTAATACATATTTTGCTATTAGATATTCAAAAGGAATAAAAGATAGAAAATATCTATCAGTACATGCTTATACATTCTTTATACTAGCAGGTCTATTAGCTCAAACCTTCTATCCAAAAATGTCTGTTAATGTTACAATTGCATCATTAACAACACTATTAATATATTTTACAATCGAAAATCCAGATCTTCTATTAATAGAAGAACTAAATATTGCAACACAACAAGCAGAATCAGCTAATCACGCTAAATCAGACTTCCTATCAAGTATGTCTCACGAAATTAGAACACCATTAAATGCAATCATTGGTTTCTCACAAGCACTAGCTAAAGAAGATATATCAGGTTCAGCAAAAGAAGAAGTAAAAGATATATTAAATGCATCAAACAATCTACTAGAAATAATTAATGGTATTTTAGATATTTCAAAGATAGAAGCAAATAAAATAGAAATAGTAAATGTAGACTATAGTACAAGAGACCTATTAAATGAAGTAAGTACAATAATCAATACTAGAATAGGTAGTAAACCAGTAGAATTTAAAATAGATTTAGATGAAAACTTACCTACAGTACTATATGGTGACTGTATGAGAGTCAAACAAATACTATTAAACTTACTAACTAATGCTGTTAAATATACTTCAGAAGGACACATCTTATTCCAAATCAATTTTCAATCAATGGGTTCAAAATGTAAACTTATAATTAAAGTAGAAGATACAGGTATCGGTATGACAGAAAAAGACTTATCAAACCTATATACAAAATTCCAAAGATTCGATATGGAAAAAAATGTTAACATTGCTGGTACAGGATTAGGTATGGCAATTACAAAAGGTTTAGTAGACTTACTAGAAGGTGAATTACTAGTAAAAAGTACATACGGTGAAGGAACAACATTTACATTATTCCTAGACCAACAAATAAGTACTAAACGTTTAGAAGAAATAGAGAAAAAAGAAGAAAACGTTGATATAACACCATTTGATGCATCAGGTCAAAAAGTACTAGTAGTAGATGACAATAAAATAAATCTTAAAGTAGCAGAAAAACTACTTGCTGAATATAAATTAGATATAGAACTAGTAGATAATGGTCGTGAATGTATCAATAGAGTACTATCAGGAAATAAATATGATGTAATATTCCTAGATATAATGATGCCTAAAATGAAAGGCCCTGAAGTATTACAAAATTTAAAAAATATATCAGGATTCAATACTCCAGTAGTAGCACTAACTGCTGATGTAATATCTGGTATGGAAGATAAATATATAGAACAAGGTTTTGATGATTGTATGCCAAAACCAATAGTAGAAGAAGAACTATTCTACATGTTAAAAAGATTCTTAAAAGAAAATGAACAACCAACTATAACAGCACCAGTAGAACAAGCAAAACCTACATATGATCAAAACATATTAAAAGAATTTGGTGTAGATATAGAATCAAGTTTAACATTATTAAAAGATATGGAAACATATAATAGTAAAATTGAAATCTTCTATCAAGAATTAGAAGAAAAAATGTCAGCTCTATTTAAATATAGAAATGAACAAAATATGGAAGATTACTGCATAGTAACACATGCATTAAAAACAGAAGCTAAATACTTAGGATTTGATAAATTCTCAGAACTAGCTTATGAACATGAACTTAATGCAAGAGAAAAGAATATTGATTACATAACAAGTAATTATCCAAAACTAAAAATGGAATCAATTCGTATTCAAGACTTAGTTAAAAAATATTTAGGGAAGTAGAAAGGTGGGAAATTTATGAATACATATTTACAAATATCAGCATTTTTATTCTTAACAATAATCCTCATCGAATACTTTCGTAAGAAAAAAATTAATTCATTAGAAAACATAATCTTTAGATTAATAATCATAACAATGATAGTAACTATAGTTTTAGATATACTAAGTACAATATTTGCATTATATTTCCCAATTACAAAATGGACAGAGTACTTAATTAAAGTATTCTTATGGGGACTTGTAACATGGGTATACTTATTTAGTTACTATGTATATTGTATTACAAGTAATAAATCAGCTGGACCTATAGAATTTAAAGAACATCCCCACAAACAATTCTTTATAAAAAAATTTATACTTACTATAGTAGCGATTATAATATTAGATATATGGATGTTATTAGTACCATTAGATATTTTTATAACAGGTAATACTTGGTACTATGATGGACCAGCAATGATAATAGCATACGCTGCTACTGGAGTAGGAGTAGTTACATGGATAATAAGATTATTCCAAGTAAGAAAAAACCTTAAACAAACTAAATTTATTCCAATATATATATTCTTCACAGTAGGTGTTGCTACAATAACACTACAATTTGTATTCCCAGAATTATCATTAGTTACACCAGTAGCTGCTTATATAACAGCAATAATGTTCTTTACAATGGAAAACCCAGATGCAAGACTTATTACTAAATTACATGAAGCAAGAGATACTGCAGAAGAAGCAAACAAAGCTAAGACAGACTTCCTATCAAGTATGTCTCATGAAATTAGAACACCACTAAATGCTATCGTAGGATTTGGTCAAGCATTAGCTAAAGAAGATATATCAGGTACAGCAAAAGAAGAAGTACAAGATATCTTAATGGCATCAAATACACTATTAGAAATAGTAAATGGTATTCTAGATATTTCTAAAATCGAAGCAAATAAAATTGAAATTGTTGAAAATGAATACAGCACTAAAAAAATGGTTAGTGAAATTACAAGTTTAATCAATGCAAGAATTGGAAGTAAACCAATAGACTTCAAAATACTAGTAGATGAAAACCTACCTCCAATGCTATATGGAGATAATATGCGTGTTAAACAAGTTACAATAAACTTACTAACTAACGCCGTTAAATATACTCAAGAAGGAAGAATCCTATTCCAAATAAAAGCAGATAATGATACAGTAAATGACATTTGTAAACTTACTATATCAGTACAGGATACTGGAATGGGTATGACAAAAGAAGATATTGAACACTTATTTACTAAATACCAAAGATTCGATATGGAAAAGAATGTTAATGTCGAAGGTACTGGATTAGGTATGGCAATAACAAAAAGTTTAGTTGAATTAATGGGTGGAGAAATAAATGTAAAAAGTACATATGGTGAAGGTTCAACTTTCATAATTACATTAAATCAAAAAATAATCCATAAAGAAGATCAAACAGAAGTTGTCGAAGATAAACAAATTAAAGCATTCAATGCATCAGGATCTAAAGTATTAGTAGTAGACGACAATAAAATCAATCTTAAGGTTGCAGAACGTTTACTAAGAGAATACAACATTAGCGTAGAAACAGTACAATCTGGTTCAGAAAGTATTGATAAAGTACTAGATGGAAAAGTATACGACCTAATATTCATGGATATAATGATGCCAAAAATGAATGGTATTGAAACATTAGAAAACTTAAAAAATATAGTAGGATTCAAAATGCCAGTAGTAGCACTTACAGCTGACGTAATATCAGGTATGGAAGAAAAATACATCAAAGAAGGATTTGATGATTGTCTTGCAAAACCAATAGTTGAAGAAGAACTATATTACATGTTAAGAAAGTTTTTAAAAGAATCAGAAGGAAATAATGTTATAATAGAAGAGAAACCAACAACAAATGATAAAAACAACGTAGAACTATTAGAAGAAAATAGAATCAATGTTAAAGCTGGTTTAGAATTATTAAAAGACATGGAAATGTATAACATAACATTAGAAGAATTCTATAATGAATTACAAAATAAAATTACTGACTTAACTAATTTCAAGGATTCCAATAATATGGAAGATTATGCTATATTAGCACATGCTCTTAAAACAGAAGCAAGATACGTAGGATGTAACGAATTAGGTGACATCGCCTACGAACATGAACTAGCTGGAAAAGAAAACAATCAAGCATTAGTAAACGAAAAATTTGATGAACTAAAAAATGAAGCAAATCGTGTTTACGAAGTTGTAAAAAGATATTTAGGAGAATAGATATGAATAAAGAATTATTAGACAAAATTAATGAAACAATTAATAAATCATTAGCTAATTCTAATGAAGATGCACAATTGCAAATGAAGATACTAAAAAACAATATCAACGCAATGTTTGCTGAATACGAACAACAATCTAATAATCCAGCACCTGCACCAGCACCAGCTCCTGCACCAGCATCTACTCCAATCGAAACACTAGAAGTAGTAGAAGAACCAGATACATTAACAGAAGCAAACATGAAATCAATTCTTATTGTTGACGATTCTAGTATGATTCGTAACTACTTAGAAAGAATATTTATAAATGATTATAATATTACTATGGCAGTAGACGGAAATGATGCTATTGAAAAAATACAACAAAATCTAAATAACTTAAACATTATTTTATTAGATTTAGTAATGCCAAAAGCAGATGGATTCTTTGTTTTAGAACATATTCAAAAGTACAACGTTGATATTCCAGTAATAATCATAAGTGGTGACACTAGCAAAGAAAGTATAGAAAAAGCTTTCGACTATGGTGTAGTAGATATGATCAAAAAACCATTTGATAGTGACATCATCAAAGATAAAATAGCTAGATACAGTAAATAAGATACACAAAAGTGTATCTTTTTTATTTACAAATACATCCCATATTTTAACAACAACTCTTTATATAAACTCTTAATCTTATTAAAATTTTCTTCACTATACTTACTCTTATATTTATCTATATCAAACAAACCCTTATTACTTAAAACATTCATCCAATTCTTCTTTATAAATTCGTAAGAAAATTCCAATTCTACTTTAGATAAACCAATCCCTTTAGATATAGCCATATTATTTAAATCATGAATACTCATATTATCAACATATCTTTTAACTATAAAATACATAAAATCACCTAATAAATAGTATGAATAAACTACAAATTCTAATACTAATAATAGGTGATAATATGAAAAAAATATACATATCTATCATAATAATACTAACTATAATAACTTCATCTAGATACATATACTTATCAGTATATAAACATAACTACTATTATGATTTATATCTATCTAAAACAAATAAAATAATAAATGGAATAAATACACCAAGAGGTCGTATATTAGATAGAAATGGTAAAGTACTAGTAGATAATATTGGTATAAACACAATAGTATTCCGTCAAATAAATAACTCTAATATATTAGAAATATCAACTATGTTAAACAACATAATAGAAGTAACACCTTCTACCATAGAAGAACAAAAACAATACTATCTTAAATATGAAGACACTAGTAACTTATTAACTAAAGAAGAACAAAATCTATACGAAAGAAGAAAACTTACTTTACAAGAAATAGAAAGAATAAAACTAAGTAGAATAGTTCCTACTTATACTTTAGAACAACAAAAAATAATAACAATACATAACTTATTAACAGAGGGATACTACTACGATAATAAAATAATACAAGAAGACGTATCAAACGAAATATGTGCATCTATAAATAGTAAAAATATACCAGGACTTACCTGTGAACACACAATAAAAAGAAAATATCTATATGATACATTAAACGATATATATGGTACTGTAGGCAATATCACAAAAGAAAATAAAGACTATTACTTAGCTAAAGGTTACAACATAAACGATAAAGTAGGTCTAAGTTACCTAGAAAAAGAATACGATGAATACTTAAGAGGAACACCAGCAAAATACATAGTAAACAAAGATAATTCATTAACAAAAATAAAAGAATCAATACCAGGTAATGATATATATTTAACTATAGATATAGAACTACAACAAAAAATAAATAAAATAATAAAAGATAACATAGATAAATCAAAAAAACTAAAAAACACCAAATACTTTAATTCAGCATATGTAATAGTAAGTAATCCTAATACTGGAGAAATAATATCAAGTAACGCTCTTATGAAAGTAAAAGATACATATTATGATATATCAACTAATCTAATAACTAACTCCTTCACAGTAGGATCAGTAGTAAAAGGAGCATCACATACTGTAGGTTATCAAAATAACTTAATAGACAATAAAAAAAGAAAAGATATGTGTATTAAGTTATACTTAGTACCAGAAAAATGCTCATATAAATATAATGGTTACATAGACGATATAAAAGCTCTAAGAACATCTTCTAACTCATATCAATTCCAAACTGTAATAAAACTAGTAGGACAAAAATATAAGTATAATATGAAACTAAACGTAACAGATAAACACTTCGATATATATCGAAACACATTTAAATCATTTGGTTTAGGATCAAGTACAGGTATAGACTTAGAAAACGAATCAACAGGTATTAAAGGAAATATAATATCAGCAGACTTATTATTAAACTATAGTATAGGTCAATACGATACATATACTCCCATGCAACTAACAAATTACATAAACACAATAGCTACAAAAGGCAATAGATATTCATTACACTACCTATCATCTATAAAAAATAACAAAGAAACAATATATACATACCAACCAAATTTATTAAATAAAGTAGAATCAAACTTTGAAAGAATAGATAAGGGATTTCAAGAAGTATTACTAGGTACAGGGTATGGATATACTAATCTAAAATATAAACCAGCAGGTAAAACAGGTACATCACAAGTAATATATAACAAAGATATAACTACTATAAACCAATCATACGTAATGTACGCTCCATATGACAATCCTAAGTACTCAGTAGTAGTAATTACCCCAAATGTATCATATGAAGAAGCAAAAACCCCTTATACAGCCCCAATAAACCGCTATATTTCTAAAGAAGTTACTAAATTACTATTTGAAAATTAAAAAATATGTGATACAATAGGAACGGATTAAAAAAGGAGGGCAGTACTATGGCAAAAAATGAAAATAGACCTAATATAGCTCTAGTTTGTACAGAATGTAAACATGAAAACTATGTTACAGTTAAAAATAAAAAGAATACAACTGAAAAATTAGAACTTAATAAATTTTGTAAATGGTGTAATAAACAAACTGTTCATAAAGAAAAAAAATAGTGTAAGAGGGTGTAATTAATGAACGGATTAATTAATATTAATGATATAAAAAATGGTATGACAATCATCTATGATGGTAAGTTATATTTAATTCAAAGCTTCTTACATGTTAAACCAGGTAAGGGTGCTGCTTTCATGAAAGTTAAAATGCGTAACTTAAGAACTGGTGCTACTATTGAAGAAACTATTAACAGTAGTGTTAAAGTAGAAAAAGCTCATGTTGAAAAGAAAAAAATGGCTTATCTATATAACAGTGGAACAGGTTATGTATTCATGGATAATGAAACATATGAACAAACTGAAATTACTGAAGATAAATTAGTAGAAGAAAAGAAATTCTTACTTGAAAATATGGAAGTACAAATAGCTTTCTATCAAGGAGAAATAATTGGTATTACATTACCAGAAAAAGTTGAATACGTTGTTACTGAAACTACTGAAGCAGTTAAAGGTAACACAACTAATAATGCACAAAAAGATGCAACATTAGAAAATGGTCTTGTTGTTAAAGTTCCATTATTCATCACTGAAGGTGAAAGAATAATCGTTTCTACAGAAGACGGAAAATATTCAAGTAGAGCTTAATAATAAGCTCTTTTTTTATGCAAAAAAATAGAACAAAATTCTATACATTTTTCAGTATAAGTGTTATACTAAAATAGTAATAATAAGATAGTAGGTCATATTATGGATAAATCAAAAACAAGATTTGCAATGATAATAATGCTAGTTGTATTTTTCTTGGGTGTTGGATATGCCTTAGTTAACTCTGTTACATTAAATATAACAGGAACAGGAACATCCAAAACACAAGAACTAGAAGTAATATTTAAAGAAGAAACAATAGTTACAAACCCAGAGAAAGTAGTAGCAACAAAAAAAGAAGACGAAGACCTATCTGCCAGCTTAGAAGTAAAAAACTTAAAATTAAATGAAACAGTAGCAGCAACATATACAGTTCAAAATAAGGAACTAGATGTCCATGCTAACTTAGTTACAACAAGCATCGTAAATAGTAATCCAGAATATTTTAAAGTAACTACTAACTTAAAAGAAAATGATATTGTACAAGCCAAAAATGGTGAACTTGATATCAAAATAAGTGTTACATTAATTAAAACACCACTAACTAAAGAACAAAGTGAAGCACAAATAACAATAACATTTAATGCAACACCAATTAATAATAAATAGAAAGGAGTTAAACTTTATAAAATAAATATAAAGAAAAGAGGAGATATTATGAAAAAGAAAAGTAATTATTTATTAGTAATACTATTTGCATTATCATTCCTATTAGGTGTAGGTTATGCAGTAGTTAATTCAATTAGTTTAACAGTAACAGGTACAGCAGGAGCTGCATCAGAAAATCTAGATGTATATTTTACAGGAGAAGCACAAGGATCTAGTTCAAAAGTAACAGCAAAAGCAACAGCTGGTTCACTAGATGCAACTATTACAGTAAAAGATTTAACATTAAATGAAACAGTAACAGCTACATACTATGTAGAAAACGCTGAAACTGACGTAGTAGGTCTATTAACTCAAGAAAGTTTAACAAACTCTAATTCAGATTATTTTGACGTAACTGCTGATATAGATTCAAACGGTTATGTATGTAAAAATAAATCAGCACAAACTGTTGTTACAGTTAGAGTTACAATGAAAAAAACTCCAGTAGATGCTGCTGATAGTTCAACAAATATTACATTAAAACTAAATGCAACACCAAAAGACCCAACAGTAGCTGGTATTAACTGCCCAGCATAGTAAAATAAAAATAAATAGAAAGGATAGCCATGAAGACTGATAAAGTAAAATCTTACGTATTAGAATTAGTATTAATACCAATCCTTCTTCTAGCTTTCCTAATCCCAACATCTTACGCTAGATGGGGGATAGCAATATTACTAACGACATATGCAATAATATGTCACAAACTACTAAAAAGAAAAAAAATAAAATCCCATTACAAAGATCAAGTAATGATAATTATGATAGTACTTGCTCTTATGTATTTAGGAATATATTACGCTACAGGATTATATTTTGACTTAGTTAATTCAAAAATATTATTTTCAATAAATACTTTATTTAGAATAATAATTCCATTAACAATAATCATAGTAGCAACAGAAAACATAAGAGAAACATTCTTATGTCAAGATTTAACAATTACAATTAAATCAAAAAAAATAAATCTATCACCATTCATAACATTCATATCAATGGTTATAATAGATTTATTAATATATAATGGTTCATATAATATAAAAAACTTAGAAGACTTACTTACAATAGTAGGTTATGTACTATTTGCTTCATTATCATCTAACTTATTATTTAATTATGTTTCAATAAGATATGATAAGAGAGGCATAATAATATATAGACTAATAATAACATTATTCCCATATATTATTCCTGTAGTACCACAAATATATACATTCTTTGAATCATTTCTAAAAATGTTATATCCATACATAATGTATGTGATTATAGAAAAATTATTTTCAAAAAATGAATTTGCAGTATCATACGGCGATCAAAGAAAAGAATTTATTATTAATACAATTCTTATGATAATAACAGCAGGATTAATAATGTTAATATCATGTCAGTTCCATTATGGTATAATGGTAATAGGATCAAAAAGTATGACAGGTACCTTAAATAAAGGTGATGCTATTATTTTTGAAAAATATACAACTCAAGAACTACAAGAAGGAAACGTAATAATCTTTGATTATAACGGAATGCAAACAATACATAGAATAGATAATATAATAAAAGTAAACGGAGAGTATCACTATTATACAAAAGGTGATGCTAACAAAAACATGGATCTTGGATATAGAACACAATCAGATATCCAAGGTGTAGTAAATTTAAGAATAAAATATCTTGGTTATCCAACATTATGGGTACGAAGTTTATTCGAATAATAAAGGAGTAGCAGTATGAAAAGAAAAGAAGTAAAAAAATTACTAATTACACAAACCAAAAGACGTAGCGCTATTATTTCTTTTTCTTTCGCTATTATCTTAATTGTTCTATTATCTTCAACATTCTTTGCAATCTATAAAGTTAAATCAGCAGCACAATACGTTCCATATAATGAATCAAGTCTTGTAGATTACAAAGTAAACTTAAAAGAAAATGAATTCTTTGAAAATCCTTATTTAGAAAACAATCAACAATATATTTCTAATTTAATAGATACTATAACAGCTAACTTCAATTATCAAATAAATATTGATAATAAAGAAATTGAATACAAATACAAATATAGTATCGAAGCAGAATTAGAAGTAAAAGAAAAGAATACTCAAAATATTCTATATAATAAAACAGAAGTTCTATTAGAAGAACAAGAACATAATACAAATAACTTAAATGTTAATATTAAAGAAAATATAGATATTAACTATGCAAAATATAATGACTATATCAAAAAATTCATATCTACATATAAATTAGATAGTGCAGAAAGTAATCTAAGAGTAAATATGAGAGTATCAGTAGCAGGAGACTGTGAAGACTATTCAGAAAACGTATCTAAAGCTACTACATTAAGTGTAATAATACCACTTACACAAAATACTATTTCAATAGATGTTAGTGATAACATAGTTAATACTTCTAACAACGTATTACAATGTAGTACATTAAAAGAAGAAGATAAAGTATATTTAATTTTAGGTATATTCTTCCTAATATTAGCAGTACTATTATTAGCATATATATTAAGATATGTAATTAAAACTCAATCTGCAGAAACAATATATGAAAAAGAATTAAAGAAAATATTAAATAACTATGGAACATATATTCAAATGTTAGGTAATGATTTCTACTTTAGAGATTATCACATGTTAAAAGTTAATTCTTTTGAAGATATGTTAGAAATAAGAGATACAATAAGACAACCAATTCTTATGAGAGAAAATAATGAAAAAACTGGTGCATACTTCATAATACCAAGTAGTACTAAGTTATTATATATTTACAGATTAAAAGTAAGTGATATAGAAAAAGAGATTCAGTATCAAATAGAAAAAATCAATAAAAAAGAATTAGAATGAGTTTCTTAGAAACTCATTTTTTACTAGAAAGGAATAAGTATGAATAACAAGAAGAAAACTAAAGCACAACGATCTAATTATCAAAAATATTTCCCTATGATAATATTCATATCTATTCTTTTCATGGGTGTAGGATATGCTGTTATCAATTCAATAAACCTAAACATAGACGGAGAAGCAATAGCTAAAGAACAATCAGGTGTATATATAACAGAAGCAACATACCATAGTAACGTAAGTGCTAATACATCTAGTTCAAAGATAAATAGTATAGTAGGGGCAACATTAGACACTACAATTTCTTTGTCATCTACCAAAGCAACTTCTTCTATCACATATTCAGTTACACTTTATAATTCGACTGATAAGACCCAATATTTTTATAATGTAGATTATTTACTTGGCGAAGACACATATAGTAACGAAGGAATCACATTTGAATTAAGCGGTTTAGAATATCAAACCTCGATAGCAAGTAAGAGTTACTTAACGTTTACACTTACATTTAAGTATGCAAATTCTACGCTAAGTCAAGCGAACACACTAAATTCAATGTTAAATTTTACTTTTATTGAAAGTACAAATTATACAATTCAAAGTGTTCATGGAGATTATACACTAACAACAACCTGTACAGCAGGGAATGAATGTCAAAATATGACAGTGAATGATTTTATTCTTTCTGTTGATAAAGTAGTAATCCCAGAACCTGCTCATGGAACAATGACAATCTCTAAAACATACGATCCGTCAACAGGAAAATTAACATTTAAAAGATCAAGTTTGATAGGTCAAAATTTCATCACATATTCAGGAAAAGTCCACATGATAAAAAATCCTAAACTGGTTGCAACAGCATCAGGAAATTATTCGATTTTAATAAATTTAAGTAGTTTAGAAAATTATTCCTCTATGACGGCTGATGATTTTTATTATGAAATTACACAGTTGATCGCTCCAGAGGCACCATATGAAGTGGATTCAGAAACGATGGGAGTTTCTGGGGATATAACAATTAGTAAAAGTTACAATGCATCCACAGGTATACTTACAATTCAAAGGAGCTCAATTAAAGGAACAGGAACGTTATCGTTTGAAGTAAATGTATATATTGTAAAATAAAAAAACTTAGAATCAACTTCTAAGTTTTTTAATGTCAAAAGATACTGTAAAAACATAGTAATTTAAGTACAAAGACCAATATCTATGCTAAAATATATGTTATAGAGGACATAACGTTCTCATATAATTAATAGGGTGATAGAATGTTTAAATACAAAGATTTAAAAATTAACTATAAAGACTATGGTAATAAAGAAGGAGAACCAATCATCTACTTACATGGTTGGGGACAAAATATCCAAATGATGGAACCTATAGCCAAACCATTTGAGAAGACACATCATTTAATCATTCTAGACTTACCTGGCTTCGGTATTTCAGACGAACCAGAAGAAGCATGGACATTAGATGATTACGTAGAAATGCTTCATGAACTATTAAAAAAACTAAAAATAAATAAACCAAACTTAATAGGGCATTCATTTGGTGGCAAAATAAGTTTACTATATGCTTCTAAATACGAAGTAAACAAACTTATGCTACTAGCAAGTCCATATAAAGTAAAAATAAAGAAACCTTCATTAAAAGTTAAAATACTAAAAAAACTAGCTACAATACCAGGAATAGGTAAACTAGCAGAAGCAATGAAAAAACATATAGGATCAACTGATTACAAAAACGCATCTCCTATAATGAGAGAAATACTAGTAAAACATGTTAATACAGACTTAACAGAAAAAGCTAAATTAATCAAATGTCCAACATTTATAATATGGGGAACTAATGATGAAGCTGTACCAGTTGAAGATGCATATGAACTAGAAAAACTAATAGATAATAGTGGTCTAACAGTATATGAAGGATGTACTCATTATGCATACTTAGAAAGACTAGGTCAAACTAATGCAATAATAAAATCATTTATGAAATAGGAAGTGTGAAGTATGAAAACAATATTCTTAATAACATTAATAACTTATATAATTCATATATGGATAATAAGTACTAAATCATTACATATGTTACAACAAAATAGATACAATAGAGGATATAGATATATAAAATGGATACTTAAAAACTTTAAAGATAACTTTATTAATTTAAATATATTATTTATAGTATTTATCTTTACTTTATTTAGTACAACACTAAATAACATAAGTACATATCTATTTATATTAATATATTTATTCTTAACTTATATATATGTAGATGCAAGAAAAAAAGAAACTTATAAACTACCATTAAAATATACAGCAAGAATAAAAAGATTAATAGTAACAATAACATTACTATATGCCATACCAGGTATTATAATGTTCTTCATATTTAAAGAACAAAACATAGGTATATATTACTTTATACTAGGATTATTATCATATCTAAACCTATTTATAGTATTAATAGCCAATGTAGTAAATAGACCAGTAGAAAAGATGGTAGGTAAACACTTTGAAAAGAAAGCTAAAGACAAACTAGCTAGTATGACAAATATGGATGTAATAGGTGTTACAGGAAGTTACGGTAAAACAAGTACTAAAAATATCTTACATGACATCTTAAATATTAAATATAACGTATATAAAACACCTGCAAACTTTAATACGCCATTCGGTTTAATGATAACAATAAATGAATATCTAGATAAATATAACGATTACTTCATAGCTGAAATGGGAGCGTGTAAAAAAGGAGAAATAAAAGAACTATGTGATTTAGTTCATCCTAAATACGGAATCCTTACAAGAGTAGGGTTAGCTCACCTAGAAACATTCGGTTCAGAAGAAGCAATTCAACAAACTAAATTTGAACTTATCGAATCATTACCTAGTGACGGATTAGGTATCTTAAATGGTGATGATGAAAAACAAAAAAATTACAACATAAAAAATGATTGTAAAATAAAATGGATAGGTATAGATAACAAAAGAGTAGATTGCTATGCTAAAGACTTAGAACTAAGTCATAAAGGAACAAAATTCAAAGTAAAATTTAGAGGAGATGACAAAGAATATCCATTCGAAACTAAATTACTTGGAAGAAACAATATCTACAACATACTAGCAGGTATAGTACTTGGTAGAGAACTAAAAATTAGTATAAAAGACTTACAAAAAGCAGTAAAAAGAGTAGCACCAATTGAACATAGATTATCAATGACTAAATACTATGACATCAATATAATAGATGATGCTTATAACTCAAATCCTATGGGATGCAAAATGGCTTTAGAAGTACTAAACATGATGCCAGGAAAACATATAATAGTAACACCTGGTATGATAGAAGTAGGAGCTAAAGAAGACGAAGTAAATAAAGAATTTGGTCGTCAAATAGCAGACAACACTGACGAAGTAATACTTATCGGTGAAGAAAAAACAAAACCAATTTATGAAGGGTTAATGGAAAAGAAATTCCCTAAAAATAAAATACATGTACTAAACGATGTAATGGATGCATTCCCATTAATGATGAAATTAAAAGACAATGAAACATACGTATTATTAGAAAATGATCTACCAGATTCATTTAACGAAAAAATAAGGAGTGATAAAAAATGATAAAAGTAGGAGTTATATTTGGTGGTGAAACAGTTGAACATGAAATAAGTATTATTACTGCTGTTCAAGCAATGAGTTTCATCGATACAACTAAATACGAAGTTGTACCAATATATATAAGTAAAGATCGTAACTGGTATACAGGAGAACTACTAAAAGATATGTCATCATACAAAAACTTAAGTGACATACCTATGGTAGCTAAAGAAGTAACATTAACTAAAAAAGATGATAAATTCATCTTACAAAAGAAACGTGGATTATTTAAAGGAGTAGCAAACACAATAGATGTAGCATTCCCAATAGTTCATGGTAAAGGAGTAGAAGATGGTTCTTTATCAGGATACTTAGATACACTTGGAATTCCATATGTAGGACCGGGTGTATTAGGAGCATCTCTAGGACAAGATAAAGTAGTACAAAAACAAGTAATGAAAGAATCTGGAGTACCAGTAGTAGACTATACTTGGTTCTATGATCATGAATACCAAGATAATGAAGAAACTATCTTAAAAGATATTAAAAAACTAGGTTACCCAGTTATCGTAAAACCAGCACGCTTAGGTAGTAGTGTAGGTATCGAAGTTGCTAAAAATGAAAAAGAAGTTAAAGAAGCAATCGAAGAAGCAATTAAATATGATCAAAAAATAGTAGTAGAAGCTATGGTTAAAAACTTAATTGAAGTAGACTGCGCAGTACTAGGTAATAGTGAAGAAATGGAATGCTCACTAATTGGTGAAATGCTTACAGACAATGACTTCCTTACATTCGAAGATAAATATATCGGAGAAAGCGGTGGCAAAAAAGGCGGAGCTAAAGGAAACAATGGTGGTAAAGTAACTACTAGCGGATTCAAAATTCCAGCAGACCTAGACAAAGACCTAGAAGAAGAAATCTATGAAGTATCTAAAAAAGCATTTAGATGCTTAAACCTAAAAGGCGTAACTAGATTCGACTTCCTAGTAGATTCAAAAACTAAAAAAGTATATGTTAACGAACCAAACACAATCCCTGGTTGTTTAGCATTCTTCTTCTATACACCTAAAGGAAAGAAATATCCACAATTATTAGATGAACTAATTAAAGGTGCTATAAAAGATTACAAAGACTCTAAAAAGAAAATAACTTCATTTGATTCAAACGTACTAAGTACATATGATGGAGCTAAAGGTTCTAAAGGAGCAAAAGGAAAAATGATGTAAGATAGTCATACGACTATCTTTTTCTTATGTTATAATATATAAAGAAAGTAGGGTGATAACATGATAGATGAAAGTTACATAACATCTCTAGAAGAAAGAATAAAGAATCTTATACAACTAACTAAAAATACATATGAAAGATTAATTACAAACACAAAGTTATCACCATACGAATACAAACAACAAGAAGATGAACTAACAGAATTAATAATTAGAATAATGTTCTATAAAAAACAACTATTTAGAATAGTTAATTCAGAAGAAACTCTAGAAGAATTCCCTACAAGAGAAGAATACGCTAAAATAAGACATCAAAGATTACTAAATGATAAAGCCATGTTCGAAGAACAAATAAGTATTATAGATAGAGCTATTGCTGAAATAGGCGACAATAAAAAACTAGATAGATTAATAAACCAACTAGAAATGGAAAAATTTCGTAACCAAACATCACTAGGAGCAATAATGTCTAATCTAAGAATATATGAACAAAAACCAGATCTAACTGATGAAGAAATAGATATATACCTAAATGGTAATGAAGGAGATATAGCATTTAGAGGAATAATATATCTTCATGATACATCCCTAGAAGTAGGAGTAATCGATTACAGAGGTCCATGTGATTCCAAATGGTTAGGAGATATAGGTTATACTATAAATGAAGAATATCGAGGTAATAACTATGCATATAAAGCATTAGAACTAGTATCACCAGTAATAGCATCAAAGGGAATAGATAAAGTAACAATAACTACATATGCCAATAACATACCTTCAGTTAAAACAATAGAAAAATTCGGAGGAGTACTAACAGATACAATTAACGAAGACGTTCTTAGTTTTACTTGTGAAATAAAACCTATATTAGAACAAACAAGTATCAAAAAATGACAAATAATAATAATGTGTTATAATAACAATCACCAAAAAGAGGTGATTGTTTTATGTTTAATCTAGAAGAATTTTATTCCACATTCCATAAACCATACGAGCTATCAACACAAATAGATAATACATTTGCTCAAATACATAACGAAGAAGGTTTAAAAGCAGCAATAGATTATCTATTAAAAATGGGAGCTACTAAACTAGATAAAGACAATTACCAAGTAACATATGCTATAAATGAATATACAGATGAAAACAACACTCAAGAAGAAAAACAAAGAATTATATCATCTCTAACTAATTTAAATGACTATATAATAAGTGCAGAAATAACATATAACGAAAAAAAGAAAAAAGAAGAACTAGTTATAAAAACAACAAAAGGAGATATTAGAGTAATAATGTTTTCTAGTCTTGTTTCATCTATAAAACAAGATCTACCACTTATTACCACTAAAGAACGAAATGGAAAATGCTTTGATTTAACATATCAAATAAATAGAAGACTAGGGTTACCTCATGTACTAGTAACTGGTTTTATATATGGCTACACAGATATATCAAGATATCTACATAGTTGGATAGAACTTACCTATAAAGGAGAAGAATACGTAATAGATGGAACATTAAATGCAATGATTAATAAAGAAGGTTACTATTTAATGAAACATGCCCAAGCAATAACAAAAGTAAGCGACGAAACATTCCAACAAGACTTAGAACAACATCTTGAAAAATTACAAGGTCTTCCTTTAGAAATATACTTAGTATATAGAAACGAAATAATAAATGGATTAGATATTAATGAAACAAAATTAAATATAACACCCAATTTTTAAGATAGTTTAACTATCTTTTTTATTGATTTAAAAAGTCAATATATAAAATAACTTATTTTACGTAAATTTACATTTTACTTTTCTACCATTTTTTAAAAAATATTTACAAAAACTGTTAATTAAAGTATTATTATTATAGACAGTGGTACATTGTGGAGGAAAGTGGGGGATTTGAAAATGTTTATGGGCGAATATCATCATAATATTGATGACAAAGGACGACTTATAATTCCTGCCAAATTCCGTAGTGAACTTGGTGAAAAGTTTATTATTACTCGTGGCTTAGAAAAATGTCTCTACGTATACTCTGAGTCAGAGTGGAATACAATAGTTGCCAAATTAAAAACTCTACCTTTTACCAAAAAAGACGTCCGTACGTTCATCAGATCCTTCTTTTCTGGTGCCACTGAATGTGAATTTGATCGTCAAGGTCGAATTAACATTACCTCCCCATTGGTTAGTTACGCCGGTATTACTAAAGAATGTGTAGTTATCGGCGCTAACGACCGACTTGAAATCTGGTCTGAAGAAGGATGGAATAACTTCTTCTTAGAAAACTCTGAAAAGATAGAAGATATCGCAGAGAACTTATTTAACGGGGGTGACTTAGATGAAGCATTATAGTGTACTACTTAATGAATCAATCGAAGGTCTTAATATTAAACCAGATGGTATATATGTTGATGGAACATTAGGATATGGCGGACATAGTAGCCAAATCCTAAGCCAATTAACTACAGGACATTTATACTCATTCGATCAAGATAAAGATGCAATAGCATCATCACAAGAAAGACTATCTAAGATAGGCAAAAACTTTACAATAATTCATAGTAATTTTGAAAACATGAAAGAAAAATTACTAGAACATGGTATAACTAAAGTAGACGGTATTTTATTTGATTTAGGACTATCTAGTCCTCAAATAGATAATAAAGATAGAGGATTTACTTTTATGGTAGACGCTCCATTAGATATGAGAATGGATCAAACAAAAAAACTAGATGCCGAAACAATAGTTAATACATATAGTATCGAAGAACTTACTAATATCTTCTTCATATATGGTGAAGAAAAGATGTCTAAAGTAATAGCTAAGAAAATAGTAAGTGAAAGATTAAACAAACCAATAAAAACAACAAAAGAGCTAGTTAAAATTATTGAATCAGCAGTAGGAGCTAAATACTTTAATAAGAATCATCCTGAAAGACAAATATTCCAAGCAATTAGAATAGAAGTAAATGGAGAACTTACAGTATTAAAAAATGTCTTACCTGATGCAATAGATTTATTAAATAAAGAAGGAAGAATGTCCGTAATTACATTCCATTCCTTAGAAGATAGAATAGTAAAACAAATCTTCAAAAAAGAAAGTGAAGTTGATGAACTAGTTAAAGGATTACCAGTAATCCCAGAACAATATCAACCTAAACTTAAACTAATTAATAAGAAACCAATTCTACCAAGTGATAAAGAACTAGAAGAAAATTCACGTAGTAGAAGTGCAAAATTACGCATAGTCGAAAGGATTTGACCAATATGGCAAATAAGGAAGCAAGAAAAAAGAAAAAATTTGTAAAAAAACTTAGAGGCGAAGTGTCTATTATTATTGCAATCGTTCTTACAGTACTTGCAATTCCTGTTTCTATGGTTTATACTCAAGCTATGCTATCAGAATCAAACATTGAGCTTGAAGCAATGAAAAGTGAAGTCAAAGAACAAGAAAGCTTAAACGAAAGTTTAAAAATGCAAATCAGCGAACTTGCTTCTTTAGACACAATACAAGATGTTGCTAACGAAAATGGTTTAGTTTATACAAACGGAAACATTAAAGTAGTAACAAATAAATAACCAAGGAGTTAATGTCTATGAAAAGAAAGAACACTACAATAAATGTAAATATATGGATGTTTATTGTACTTGTTGTTTCTTTTTTTTCTATTGTAATAAAACTTTCAATGATATCATTACAAGAAAAAACAGATGGAATAAACTTAACAGAATTTACTAAAAATAGAAATACTACTAAAGAAGTATTAAAAGCAAAAAGAGGAACTATATATTCATCAAATAATGAGATATTAGCTCACTCAGTAAACTCTTATACACTAATAGCATATCTATCAGAATCTAGAACAACAGATCCAGATAATCCTCATCATGTAGTAGATAAAGAAGGTACAGCAACAGCTTTAGCAAAAGTATTAAATGCCGATAGAGAATATTTACTCGATAGATTAAACTATGGAGTAGCTCAAAAAAAATACCAAGTACAATTTGGTATCTACAGTCTTAATATAAATACAATAACTAAAAATCAAATAGAAGCCTTAGGTCTACCAGGTATAGACTTCATAGAAGGAACAAAAAGATTCTATCCTAATAGTTCATTAGCCCCATATATTATAGGTTATGCACGTAGTAAAGATGATGGCCCTATAGTAGGAGAAATGGGAATAGAAGCTTATTATGATAAGAAACTACAAGGTAAAGATGGATATACAGAATATGAAAGAGATGCATCTGGTTATAGAATGCCTCATTCAGTACCTATAATAGAACCAGCCGAACCAGGTCAAGATATCTACTTAACATTAGATACACAAATGCAATTATTTGTTGAAAATGGTATCAATGAATTAACTCAAGATTTAAAGATGGATTGGTTAACTATATCTATAATGGACGCTAAAACAGGAGCAATCCTAGCAACAGGTTCAACTCCATCATTTAACTTAAATGAACTAGAAATAACAAGTTACCTAAATCCATTAACTTCATATCAATATGAACCAGGTAGTACAATGAAAATTTTCTCATTCCTAGCAGCTATGGAAAATGGTAAATATGATGGTTCAAAAAAATATAAATCAGGTACATTACGTGTAGATGATGCTATTATTAAAGACTTTAACGGTAGAGGTTGGGGAACTATTACATTTGATACAGGTTTTGCTAACTCATCAAACGTAGCAGCAACTACACTAGCATTAGATGTAGGTAGAGAAAAACTATATAACTACTATGCAAGTCTTGGATTCGGTAAAAAAACTGGTATAACACTACCAGGAGAATTATCAGGAGACATAGACTTTACCTATAAAACAGAAGTAGCAACAGCTTCATTCGGTCAAGGTATAACAACAACGCCTATCCAAAACTTACAAGCTCTATCTCTATTAGCAAATGGTGGAATAGCAGTTCAACCATATATAGTAGAAAAGATAGTAAACAGTGAAACAGGCGAAGTAACATACCAACACGAAAGAACTGAATTAGGAAGAAAAGCCTCAGAAGCAAATACTAAAAAAATATTAGAATTAATGTATGATGTAGTATATAAAGGACCTACAGATGGTAAATTCTTCCGTTCAAAAGAAGTAACTATCGTAGGTAAAACAGGTACAGCTCAAATACCTGGTCCTAATGGTAAATACTTAACAGGATACTACGATTACATAAAAAGTTTTGCTGGAGTATTCCCATATGAAGACCCTCAATACGTAGTATATGTATCAGTAAAAAAACTACAAGGAAACTTTAGAGGAGTAGCTAACATGACTACTAAAATAGTAGAAGAAATAGCTAAATATAAAAATATAGGATCTACAGTAGAACAAATAGATACAACTAAAATAATTACATTAGATAACTTCATTAGTACAGAAACAATAACTACTGAAGATAAACTAAAAAAACAAGGTATAACAGTAATTAAACTAGGTAATGGAAAATATATAATTAATCAATATCCAGAAAAAGGAAGTAAAGTATTAGTAGGAAATAAACTATTCTTACTTACAAATGATTCTGAATATAAAATGCCAAATGTAATAGGATGGAGTAGTAGTGAAGTAATAACACTATGTAAGTTATTAGATATAGAATACACTATTACAGGTAATGGTATAGTAACTAAAACATCTATTGCACCAGACACTCTAATAACAAAAGATACAAAAATAGAGATTACATTAGAGTAATCTCTATTTTAAATTAAAAAAATATATTATAATAATATAAGAAAAGTGGTGATAACATGAAAAATAAAACTAAAGATAATAAAGAACCAGAAACAATTATTTTTAATGTAAAAAGACTATCATCACATCCAATATCTATAATAACTACAATAATATTATTTATAGCACTTATTGGAATAACATCTTCTAATTTAATATTTCTAAATACTATAAGAGGATCACTAACATTACAACAAGCAACTACTAGTACATATTATTATGAATTTATAGATATATATCCTACATTAATACTTAATATAGCATGTATATCAGCAATTCTATCTAATCTATCAAAAAGACTACGTACTATATCTAAAACAGGCTATTTAATAAATATAATAATAAGTATATTACTATTCTTTAATCTATATTCTAATAATCTTAGAGTAGGTATATCATACTATCTTATAATAGCAATAAACACTATATTACTATTACTACCTATTAAATATCATATAGTAGAAGAAGAAATAGAAATATCTAAAGAAAAAGAATCTATATATCAAAATAAAAATAATAAAGTAGAAGAACTAAATAACAAACCAACTATAACTAAATTAAAAACAATTATAACTATATCTATTCTTATAATAGAATTAATATCTATCATAATAATATTAACTAAGAACAATAATGATATATATAAAGAAACTATTATCCAAGCTAATAGTGATTTCCAAATAGAAGTAATAAATGATTACATTAATATTAGATCATCATCTAATATAGAAGGTGAAGTACTAGGAACAGTTAATAAAGGAGATATATATAATGTTCTAGATATATCCAATACTGAAAACCATATATGGTACAAAATAAACTATAAAGGTAAAAAAGGATATATAGCATCTCCTAAACAAGAACCTTATATTAAAGAATTATTTAGTAATAAACTAGTAGTAAATGTATTCTGTACTAAAGATAACCAAGATTGTGGTTACTTAATGGAATTCCTAATAAAATATCAAAGAAGTACTGCTAAAGCATTCTTAATAAAATATCAAGACTTAGAAGATGAATATACTAAAGAAATATATAACCAAGTACTAAAACACTTTGATATAGAAGAATCTATTCCATTACTTATAATAGGTGATAATAAAATAGTTAATTATACTAAGAAATCAGAAACAACTATTATAGAAGTTATCCAAGAACAAATGGAAAACGATACAAATATAGTAACTGAAATAAAAAAAGGTAATACACAAACAAAAAAAGATTCATAAGAATCTTTTTTATTTTACTTTATCTATTTTTAAGAAATTAGTATGAGCATCTAATGGGAAACCACCAATAACACAAACTAAATCATCATTATTAAGATTTAATACTTCTTTAGCAGCTTTAGATCCTTCACGTACTATATCATCAGTATCACTATACATAGGAACTAACTTAGTATAAACTCCCCATTTTAAAGCTAACTTACGAGCTATTTTTTCATCAGTAACAGTAGCTATAATAAATGATTCTGGTCTTAAAGAAGATAAATCTAATGCAGTTCTACCGGTTAATGTAGAAGCAACTATAGCTTTAATAGGTAAATCAGAAGAAGCATCTACAGCACATCTAGCAATAGTATTATGTATAGCAGTACCACTTAATCTAAATTCATCTAGATTATACTTAGTTACTTGTTCTACATTTTCACATATTCTAGACATAGTTTCAATTGTTTCAACAGGATAATTACCTATAGTAGTTTCATCACTTGTCATAATAGCATCACAACCAGCTATAACAGCATTAGCTACATCAGTAACTTCAGCATTAGTAGGTCTTATATTAGTTTTCATAGAATACATCATTTGTGTAGCCATGATAACTCCTTTACCATAAGCATGGCAAGTATCAATCATCATTTGTTGATATAAAGGTAAGTTTTCTACACCAGTTTCAATTCCTAAATCTCCACGAGCAACCATTATATAATCAGAAGCTTCAACAATTTCTTCTAAGTTATCCATTGCATATTGAGTTTCTACTTTAGATATAATAGGCATATCAGGTCTACCATATTCTTTACATAAATCTCTAACAGCATTAACATCATCAGCACTATTAACGAAAGATATTGCTAAATAATCTCCATCATTTTCGCAAGCATATTTAATATCTTCTTTATCTTTTTCACTTATGTATGGAACATCTAACTTAATACCTGGTAAACAAACACCTCTACGAGATTTAATAGTACCACTGTTTTGTATTTCACAAGTAACACCATTATCATCTTTACTAGTAACAATAAGTTTATAGAATCCATCATCAACTAGTATAGTAGAACCTACTTGTAAATCTTTTAAAACATTAGGGTAGTTAAGAGTTATTTTATCTTTAGTACCATCATGTCTATCTTCACCATCAGATTCTTCTATTCTAATAGTTTCTCCTTTAACTAGTTCAATCTTATCATCAACAAAAGAACAAGTTCTTAAATCAGGTCCTTTAGTATCATAAAGTATACCAATATTAGCACCTAACTCTCTATTAGCTCTTTTAACTAATTCTTCATCCATTTTTCTTTCTTCTATAGTAGCATGAGAGAAGTTAATTCTCGCTACATTCATACCAGCCTCTACAATACCTTTAAAGTTTTCCCAACTTTGTGTAGAAGGACCAATACTACAAATTATCTTTGTTTTTTTCATAAATTTTTAATCCCCTTTCAAAACGAACCCACTAATAATAGCATTATTTCTATATTTTGTCTATATTTTCCATAAAAAAAGTAGATTTTATATCTACTTATTTAACTATATCTTCTGGATCTAATTCTATATCTCTACGAGTAAGTATTTCATATCCATTATCTGTAACTAATACAGTATGTTCAAAGTGTGCACTATTTTCACTATCATCAGTAACTATAGTCCAATCATCATCTAACATATAGATATGTGGAGTACCTAAATTAAGCATTGGTTCAACAGCAATAACATTACCAGTATGAAGTACTGGACCTCTATGTTCTACACCAAAGTTAGGTACATCAGGAGCTAGATGAACTTTATCACCAACACCATGACCAACTAATTCTCTTACAATACCTAAGTTATATTTATTAGCAACTTTTTGTACAGCATGACCAATATCTCCAACAGTACAACCATCTTTAATAGCTTCTAATCCGGCCATTAAAGCAGCTTCAGTTCTTTCAAGTAACTTAACATCTCTTGGATTAGCATCACCAACTATATAACTCCATGCAGAGTCTCCATGATAACCTTTATAGCAAGCACCAATATCAAGTTTTACTATATCTCCATTTTTAATTGTTCTAGGTCCAGGTATACCATGAACAACTTCATCATTAATACTTATACATATACATCCAGGAAACCCATATAATCCTTCAAAAGAACAAGTACAACCTTTACTTTCAATAAACTTCTTAGCAAGATTATCTAATTCTTTAGTAGTAATACCAGGTTTTAAAAATTGTTGTAAATACTTATGACATAAACCCACAACTTTCCCAGCTTCTCTTAATTTTTCTATTTCATCTTCTGTTCTAGTAACTATCATAAATTCATCCCCAATTCATGTATTATTATAGCACAATTATAAATTATAAGTTATAATATTTATACAAGAAGGTGAATACATGAAAGTACTAACAATAATATTTTGTATACTTACAATAATAATGTTAATAGCATTATCTACATCAATCATAAAAAGTGATGATAAAACTTCATCTAACAAAGAAAAAAGATATACATTAATTTATATATTTAGTTTTATCATATTAATGTTATCAAGTATCTTTTCTACATTAGAAATAAATGTCATATCAATTATTTTATTTATATTATTCCTAGTATTATTAATAATAGCTACATTAATATATTTTAATAATAAAAAAATACTTAATTCTAAGAAAAAAACATTAGTACCAACTAGATTAAAAAAGATTCTTAAAGTACTAAAAGAAGAAAGAGATGGCTATACTTATAAAGTAAAAGCAACACTTAATTGTTGTGATTCTAATAACTTTAAAATAACTCAAATAAAGTCAAAAGATACTAATATTATTCATTGTACATGTAATAAATGTGATACAGAATATGAGTTATATAATAGTGAATTAGACGGCTATAACTTAGATAGAGATAATGATGTAAGAATAATTAAAGAAGAATTTAAAGATCATAAATGTAAATGTAATAGTAATTCATATAACGTAGAAATTAATTATGAATACTTAGATGATTTTGAAGACATAAAGAAACTAGGTATTTCTGATATATCTAACTTATATACTTCTATTAAAGTAGATCTAAAATGTAATGAATGTAATAAAAAAGAAAAGGATTATATTAAAAATGAGTTTAAGTAATATTAAAAAATTTTTAAATAAGTATTTTATATTTATATTCTTATTTATTGTCTTACTAGTAACAATATTAATATATGTACTATTACCAACAAATATAGCTATAACAGTATATATAAGTATTTTTGCTATAGCTATTATATTAAGAATTATAGTAGAAATACTATCTAAATCTAATCAAATAAAAATAAAGATTAAAGATAAAAAGCATACAATAATAAAATTATATGAAATATTTGATTTAGAAAACACTAATACTATAGTAGCAATAAATACTAAAGATGAAATAATACTTTCTAGAGCAAAAAAATTATTTCCAGGTTCAAGAGAAACAAAAAGAAAAGATGAATACAGTATAATGCTACCTAAAGTAACATTAAAAACAATAAAGTTATTCTTAAGAGATAATGATCCTGAAAGAATAATAATACATCAATTTAATTATCATACTATTGATAAACCTAATAGCGTAAAACATTCATTAAGTATATGTATAGATAATGAATTAATTATTAAATATAATAAAAAACAATTTACTAAAGAAGAAATAAAGAAAATAAAAGAAGAATTAAATAATTAATTCTTTTTTTATGTTATAATTATTCTAGTATAGTAAGGAGGACTCTTATGCAAAGAATAAATGAATTTATAGAAAAACTAGAAGCTAATAAGACAACTCCTAACGAAAGAAGAGGATTTATATCTTCTTTAACAAAAAAAGAATTTATATATTTCCTAAAACAAGACTTTTCTTCAAATACCCAAAGAAGTATTGATATAAGATCAGACTTATTTGAGGAATATATTAATCAAACAAAGCAAATAATTAGTGAATTTACTCTAAGTGAATTAAAAGATATATTACATAAGATAAAACCACAATATATAACAATAAAGAATCTATTTATAGAACATTTAATTAATATAATTCATGAATCAGAAGAAGAAATAGATATAAAAAGAATAGTTGAATTTAAACATAGAGTAGCAAATGGTACTATTACATACGAAGATATTCGTACTACTTTATTAAAAATGAAAAAAGAAGAATTTTCTATCTTAATAACATTAGATAGACAAGAAATAACTCCAGAATTAGATTCTATATCTACATACGATAAAAAACTAGATGAGATGTATGAATATCAAGCAGAAATAATAGCAGAAATACTTGAAGAATATACAGAAGATGAAATGATAGACTTAATACCATTCTTAAACGATTCTTCATCTAGAATAAGAACTATGTTCTTTAAGTGCTTCAACGAAAGAATAGCTAATGAAATCTTTCTAACTAACGCACCAAAATATTCAAAAGATATATTTAGTTACATAGTAACACCAACTCAAAACAATGAAAAAGATGAAATGATAATATCAATATTATCTAACCCTAAACTATATTCTCTATATAGTAATCACGAACTACAATACTTAAGAACACTAATAAGTAATAAAGAAACTATATTAGATGAAAATTCAAATATTATAAACACAACAGAAGAAGAAATAAAAAAGGAAGCAGCTAAATACATAGCAAATCTAAGATGTCGTATAAAACAATCAATTAGTAGAGGTATCTTAAAAAAACTAAGCGCCAAAAAATTACATGATTTATTAAACGAAGTAAATAAAGGTTTACTAAATATTGGTGAAGAAGAAATATCATTCAAAGAATTTATATCATTAACGGAAATGCCTCTGGATAAAGCAGTATTATTCCTAAAAAGTTGTATAGAATTAACTGAAGAAGAAAAAAAAGAAATACTATCTACATTATATAAAGATAATGAATACAATAAATGTTCTATTAATGAAGCAGCAAATAGGGTATCAAATAAGTACATGAAAATTGCCGAAAAAATGGATACAAAAAATAATGAAGACTTTTCATTTATATATTGTGATCTATTAGAAAAAAACTATAATAAGCAATTCTTTGATAATCTACTAAAAAACTTTGCTAAACTTGGTTTCATAACAATACCTGCAGATTGTATGAATATATTCTTATCTCAACTAATAGATAAAACAAGTAATGAATTAGGAATAGAAGTACAAAAAGAATTTTATGTAGGCAAATCATTTGTATTTGGTTCCGATAAAAGAGTAACAATAGGTAACTACTCAAGTAATGATAACAAAATAACTATAAATACTAATGCTTATATAGAAGTAGAAGAAAATAAAGAAGACACTCCAAAAAGAAAAAAGATTAGATCATTTATGAATAGAATAGCTATGATAGAAGCAGTATTCCATGAACTAAGACACGCTTATCAATTTAAGATAATGAAAAGAGTAGGTACAGTAAGAGATTTATACTTCCTACTAGATGACCTACTTCATAGTATTCCATTATTTGGAAATATATATTATACAAACAATTATGAAGACGATAGCAAAGAACTAGATGCCCAATTATACTCATTAATATCAACAGCATCCTTACTAAGAGTAGACCCTGCTATAAAAGATATGTACTGGCAATCATTCAGTCAAGATGCAAAAGAATTATCTAGAAAAAGAAAAGCTCCTCAGTTAAGAAAAAAATGGAGTTATCAAAAAGATTCAGAAAAGACATCTCTTATAGATTTAGTAAATGAATTACTGGGTGGTCCAAGACTAGAGAGTCTAGCAGAAGAGTATCCTATGCTAGCAATAATATCTGATGAAGGATATATCTTAAATGAAGATAAACTAATAGAAAGATACATGGCTATAGAACTATCATTAAAAGAAGACAACTTAGATGATAAATCATATGAAGAAGGTCATGAAATACTAAGATTCTTAGGAGAATACTTAGCCAAAATACATAATAAAAAAATGAAACAAAAAAAATCTATATAAAAAAGTGAATAACCAACAATTATTTACTTTTTTTGATATAATAAGTATGGTGATAATATGAAAATAGTAATAGTAGGAGTAGGTAAGTTAGGTGAATACCTAGCTAAAAGTCTAGTAAAAGAAGGACATGCTGTAACACTAGTAGACGTAGACTTCACAACTAGTCAAGACATAATTAATAACGAAGACTTAAACTACATAGATGGAAACGGTCTAGATGTTTCAGTATTAAAAGAAGCAGGAGTAGACCAAGCAGACTTACTTATAAGTGTAATGTTACAAGATGAACAAAATACTATGTGCTGCTTACTAGGTAAAAAACTAGGAGCAAAACATACTATAGCTCGCATCCGTACTCCAGAATACGCTAACTCAATAGAATTATTAAAAGAAGATTTAGGTCTTACAATGACAATCAATCCAGAAAAATTAACTGCTCAACACATAGCAAGAATCCTAAGTATTCCAAGTGCCCTAAATGCAACTATATTCTTTAAAGGTCGTATCCAAATGATTTCTGTAAAAGTAAAAGAAAAAAAATACTTAGAGGGAATGACTATTGCAAACCTAAATAAAAAATTAAAAGGTAGAATAATAGTTTGTGCTATCGAAAGAGACAATGAAATAATTATTCCAAGAGGAACTACTAAATTTCAAGCTAAAGATATACTACATATAACAGGAACTCCACAAAACATCATAGAATTCCTAAAACTAGTTGGTCTAGACGATAAAACTAGAAAAGTAATAATAAGTGGCGGTTCATCAACAGCAGTTTATTTAGCAAAATATTTAGACGAGATGGGAATGGCAACAAAGATAATAGAAATAAATGAAGAACGAGCTAACTTGTTAAGCAAACTACTTCCTAATACCCTAGTAATAAATGGTGATGCTTCAAATCAAGAACTATTATACGAAGAAGGAATAGACGAATGTGATGCATTCGTATCGCTAACTAGCATAGATGAAGAAAATATCGTTTACTCAATGTTTGCAGCAATGCAACAAGTACCTAAAATAATAACTAAAGTAAACCATATTAATCTAGAAGGAATAATAGAAAAAGCAGCCATAGACACAGTAGTAACACCACATAAAATAGCTACTAATACAATAGTTAAATACGTAAGAGCAATGCAATATGGTGAAAACAGTAGTTGCGAATCAATCTATAAATTCGATGATGATAAATTCGAAATGGTAGAATTCAAAGTAACTAATAAATTTAAAAAAATAAATTGTAAAATAAAAGACATTGAATTAAAAGATGGCGTTCTTATAACAGCAATTCTTAGAGGAAAAAATATAATATTCCCAAGTGGTAACGATAAAATAGTAGAGAATGATACAATAGTAATAATAGATAATGAATCAAAAATACAAGAACTAAACGATATATTGGTGTAATATGAGAAATAAGTTAGTTTATAAATATATCGGTAAAGTCCTAATAGGATTTGCTATCTTACTATTGTGTCCAATCCTTGTAGGATTATATTACAAAGAATCAATAACACCATTCCTAATACCAACATCTATAAGTATGATATTAGGAATAGTATTAAATAATCTAAAACCTAAAAACAAAAATCTATATGCTAAAGATGGTTTTTGTATAGTAACAATATCATGGATATTAATCAGTTTAATAGGATGTATCCCATTTATAATAGGAGATAAACTATCATTCTTTGATGCTTTCTTTGAAACAGTCTCAGGATTTACTACAACAGGAGCAACTATATATAATGATGTAGAACATTTATCAAAATGTTTATTATTTTGGAGATCGTTTACTCACTTTATAGGTGGTATGGGAGTATTAGCATTTGTAATGGCTATTGTACCATTATCTAAAAACGATAAATCAATGCACGTATTAAAAGCAGAAATGCCAGGACCAACTGTATCTAAAATGGTACCAAGTATTAAAAAAACATTATTTATTCTATATGGAATTTATATTGGTTTAACTTTATTAGAAGTTTCATTACTATTAATTGGAGGATTAACACCTTTTGAAAGTTTAACAATATCTTTTGGAACAGCAGGAACGGGTGGTTTTGCAATTCTTAATAGCAGCATTGCATCATATACACCATTCATTCAATGGGTAGTAACAATATTCATGTTTCTATTTGGAGTTAATTTTAATATATATTTCTTAATGTTACTAAAAGATATAAAAACAGCATTAAAAAGTGAAGAATTAAGAGTATATTTATTAATATATATATTCTCAGTAATATTCATAATAACAAATACATATCAAATGTTTGATACTTTGGGAGAAGCTATAAGACAAGGTGCATTCCACGTATCATCATTAATGACAAGCACAGGATATGCCATAGGAGATATAAATATCTATCCAACATCTTGTAGAATACTATGTCTATGCTTAATGTTAATAAGTGCATGTGCAGGTAGTACATGTGGTGGATTTAAAATATCAAGATTAATAATATGTGTTAAATCAATCAAAAGAGATATCTTAAAAGCATTTCATCCTAATAGTGTAAGAACAATTACATTTGAAGGTAAAAAAGTAGAAGATGAAACAATAAAAAGTACTAGAGCATTCCTATTGATGTACATTGCAATAATAGTACTATTAATGTTCTTAATTAGTTTCGATGGTTTCTCACTAGATCAAACAATAAACGCAGTATTCACAACATTTGGAAACGTTGGTCTAGCTTTTGACATATCATCATTTGCTAACTTCTCTAACTTTTCTAAAACAGTACTAAGTATAGGTATGTTATTTGGTAGATTAGAAATATTCCCAATAATAGTATGGTTAAGTACATTACGTAAAAAGAGTTCATTTTAAAGAACTCTTTTATTATTTTTAATAATACTTTCATTTACAATCAAATATTTAATATGTTATCATATTATTGTTATAAAGATAGAAAGAAGAATGTCTATGTTAGAACTAAAAAAAATAACAAAAACATATGAAGTTGCAGATTTCAAACAAAAAGCATTAAATAAAGTAGATATTAAATTCCGTCAAAACGAATTCGTATCTATATTAGGTCAAAGTGGTTCAGGAAAAACTACTATGTTAAACATAATAGGTGGTCTAGACCAATATACTAGTGGAGACCTAATTATAAACGGAACATCTACTAAAGAATTTACAGATAGAGATTGGGATACATATCGTAATCACAGAGTAGGATTCGTATTCCAAAGCTATAATCTTATCCCACATCAAACTGCATTACAAAACGTAGAATTAGCACTTACTTTATCAGGTATAGGTAAAGAAGAAAGAAGAAAAAGAGCAATCAATGTATTAAAAAAAGTTGGATTAGGTAATCAAATGAATAAAAAACCTAATCAAATGTCTGGTGGACAAATGCAAAGAATTGCTATAGCTCGTGCTTTAGTAAATGATCCAGATATATTACTTGCAGATGAACCAACTGGTGCTCTAGACTCTGAAACAAGTTTACAAGTACTAGATTTATTAAAAGAAATAGCCAAAGATAAATTAGTTATTATGGTAACTCATAATCCAGAACTAGCTGTTAACTATTCAACTAGAATAGTAAAACTACTAGATGGAGAAATAGTAGATGATACAAACCCATACGATGGAAACGATGAAGTATTTGAAGATGCATCAGTAACAAAAAATAAATCTAAAAAAACATCTATGAACTTCAAAACAGCATTCAGTCTAAGTTTAAATAACTTAATGACTAAAAAGGGTAGAACAATATTAACAGCATTTGCAGGTTCAATAGGTATAATAGGTATCGCATTAATACTATCATTATCTAATGGTATTCAAGAATATATAGATAGAACAGAAGAAGAAACACTATCTTCATATCCATTAACTATTCAAAAAGAATCAATAGATATGGGATCTATGTTAACTACATTTGCTGGTGAACAACAACACGAAGAATATACTGACGGTAAAATTCATTCAATAAATGTAATGGGTGATATGTTTAAATCAATAACAGCAGATGTAAAAAGAAATGATTTAAAATCATTTAAATCGTACATTGAAAGTGATAAAACAAATATAAAAGACTATGTAACTGATATTCAATATGGTTACAATATAACAATGAACTTATATAAAAATGATACAAAAGAAATAGTAAGAGTAAACCCAACTACAGTATTAGATGCAGTAGGTATGGGAACATCAGGTATGTCAAATGTATATAGTTCATATATGTCAAACTATAACGTATTCTATGAATTATTAGGTAATCAAGATTTATTAAAACAACAATATGACTTAGTAGATGGTCACTGGCCAGAAAACTATAACGAACTAGTAATCCAAATAGATGAAGAAAATCAAATATCAGACTATACTTTATATAGTTTAGGTATCTTAGATCAAAAATATCTTAAAGAACAATTCCAAAATATGATAAGTGGTAAAGAAGTAGAATTCGAAGACACATCATATACAACAGAAGAACTACTTAACTTAGAATTTAAATTAGTATTAAATACTGACTTCTATAAAAAAGAAAATGGTATTTGGATCAATAAAGAAAAAGATACTGAATACATGAAAAAAGTAATTGAAAAAGCAGAAACAATTAAAATAGTAGGTATCATTAAACCTAATGAAGAAGCGGTATCTGGTGGAGGTTCATTTGGTTTAGTAGGATATACTCATGAATTAAAAGAACATTTAATTAATAAAATTAATGAAAGCAAAATAGCAAAAGAACAAACTTCTAATGAAAAGATAAATGTATTTACTGGTAAAGAATTCAACACAGATACTTTTGATCCAACTAAGTTACCATTAGAAGATCAAAAGAAACTAATGACTATGACACCACAAGAAGCAGCAGCTTACTTAGCAGCATTATCAGAGAATTATAATACTACATATGAACAAAACTTATCTAAATTAGGTATTCTAGATATAGATAATCCAGATACAATTAATATCTATCCAAAAGATTTTGATTCAAAAGAAGAGATAACTAGAATAATAGATGAATATAATGCTAGTTTAGAAGAAGGAGAAGAACTTACATATACAGATATAGTAGGTATAATGATGTCATCAGTATCTAATATCGTAGATGTAATTAGTAGTGTCCTAATAGCATTCGTAGCAATAAGTTTAGTAGTATCATCTATAATGATAGCAATCATAACTTATATTTCAGTACTAGAAAGAACAAAAGAAATAGGTATCTTAAGAGCTATCGGTGCATCTAAAAAAGATATATCTCGAGTATTCAATGCTGAAACATTCATAGAAGGTTTAACAGCAGGTATAATGGGTATAGTAGTAACACTATTATTAAATATTCCAATAAATATAATTATTAAAAGTACAGTTAATATAAGTAACATAGCTGTACTACCAGTAGATGGAGCAATAGTACTTATTATAATTAGTGTATTATTAACTGTTATAGCAGGTTTAATACCTTCTAAAATGGCATCTAAAAAAGATCCAGTAGAAGCACTACGTACAGAATAGAGTTGATTATTCAACTCTTTTTTAATTGACTAAATCATATAAAGAATATAAAATTGTTATAGAATAGAGGTCTATATATGAGAAGTAAAAAAAGTTATTATTCATTAATATTATTCGCCTTAATTCTATTTTTAAGTGTAGGATATGCAGTAGTAAATTCAGTTACATTAACTGTAACAGGTGAAACTACTTCAGCAGATAGCACTTTAAATGTTGTATTTACAGGTGAAAAAAGTATGTCTAATACAACAAAAGGATCTGCAATAGTAGAAGCCAATAGTACTAGTGCTTCATTTACAGCTTCCAATATGGAACTAAACGAGACAATAACTTTTGTCTATGAAGTTGCAAATAAAGAAATAGATATAGGTGCAAGAGTAACTGCTAATGTAAGCGGTAATAACGAATTCTTTTCTGTAACATTACAAGAAGTATCAAATGTAGGTACTACAATAAATTTTGATATAGCCCCACAATCAACAACAAAAATCAAGGTTAAAATAAAAATGATAAAAACACCAATAACTGCAGAAGACAGTTCACGTTCATTCTCAATAGAGTTAGTTTCTACACCAATCAAAGCAGAAGATGCTCTACCAAGTGTCTCACAAGAAATTGAATTTATTATTTTTTCAAATGGTAGTTTTAAAGCAGAACTAGGAATGACTTGGGAAGATTTTGTTAATAGTGAATATAATACAAGTGGAGTAACAATATCAGGAGATAGAGTAATTATATTTGGTTATGCAGTTAGAGATGTAGTAAAAAGTGATTACATTATTGCAAACAAGGAATATGAATGGGAAGGATGTTGCTTCGATGCTGGTTCAAAAATATTAATGGCTGATGGAACTGAAAAGAATATTGAAGATGTTGAAGTTGGAGATATGGTAATGTCATTAAATGAAGATACAGGTGAATTCATAATTCAAAAAGTAGCTCAAACAATAACAAACAAATACTCAACAGATTTAGTATATGTTCATTTATCTAACGGAGTTAGACTAGGAATGAGAGCATACCACCCATTACTAACTACAGAAGGATGGAAATCACTAAGACCAGACCAAGCAGAAACAATCAATGAAATAGGAGAAGTAGAAGAACTAAAAGTTGGAGATACTATTATTGGTTATGAAGAAAATGTAACTGTAGTATCAGTTGAACAACGACCAGAAGTAGAAAACTACTACACATATACACTAAATATAGAAGGATACCATAATTACATAGTAGAAGGTATTGTAGCCCACAACAAAGGCTGTAAATAGTAATATAAATAAAAATACTCTAAAAATAGAACTAAGAAATTAATTGTATTTTTATTGACTAAAATATATAAAATAGATAAAATTATTATAGAATAGAGGTCTTTATATGAGAAGTAAAAAAAGTTATTATTCATTAATATTATTCGCCTTAATTCTATTTTTAAGTGTAGGATATGCAGTAGTAAATTCAGTTACATTAACAGTATCAGGTACTTCACTTGCAGCTTCCACTGACTTAGATGTATCATTTACTGGCGAATATAATATATCGAATCCAAGTAAAGGTAGCGTATTGGTAGAAGCGGACAGTACAACAGCAACATTCACAGCAAGTGATATGACTTATAATGAAAAAATTGTGTTTACATATACGATAGCTAACAATGAATTCGACTTGGGTGCAAGAGTAACTGCCTCAGTAACAAATACAAGCGAATACTTTTCAGTATTAATCCAAGAAGTAGCAACGAGAGGAAGTTCTTTAGAGTTTGACTTAGCACCATCTTCAACAACGAAATTACAAGTAATTGTCCAAATGATAAAGACTCCTATAACAGCAGAAGATAGTGAAGCAACCCATACAATTTCTTTAATAGCAAACCCAATACCAAAAGAATCAGCTAACCCGAGTGTAGCTGAGACGATAAGCTTTTATATTACTGCGCTAGGATATTACAATGCCCAAGCTGGTATGACATGGGAAGATTATGTTTATAGTGAATATAACACTGATGGTTTCAGCATTTCAGGAGACTATGTATTACTAAGTGATATACCAATGGCAGATATAACAAAAGATGATCTTATAGTAAGTGGATACACTTACACTTGGGAAGGTTGTTGCTTCGATGCTGGTATGAGAGTTTTAATGGCAGACGGTACGTACAAAAATATTGAAGATGTACAAGTTGGTGAAGAAGTTATATCTTTAAATGAGGATACTGGAGAATTTATAGTTCAAAAAGTAGCAGGTACTACAATTAATAAAAGGTCTACAGATTTAGTATATGTTAACTTATCAAATGGTACTCAAATAGGAATGAGAGCATACCATCCATTATTAACTACAGAAGGTTGGAAATCTCTAAGACCAGATTTGGCAGAAACAATAGTTGAAATAGGAAAAGTTGAAGAACTAAAAGTTGGTGACACTATTGTTGGTTACGAAGAAAATGTAACTGTAGTATCAATCGAACAAAGACCAGAAGTAGAAGATTATTACACATATAACCTAACAATAGAAGGATACCATAATTACATAGTAGAAGGTATAGTAGTACACAATAAAGCATGTGTTGCATAATTATATAATAAATAACAAAAGCAGATCACATCTGCTTTTTTTCTTTACATAAAAATGTATATTTCAAAAAAGAAAAAACATATTCTACAAATAAATACAAAAATATATTATAATAATAATAGAAAGTAGTGGTCTATATATGAGTATTAACAATATAAATAGAAAACATATATACATAATAGCTTTATTTATAATAGTAGCTATATCTATTACAACTAGTCATATAGAATTAGACCATAGAGAAAACCAACTATTAAATACACAACCGAATGTAGAACAATACGACGACTACAAAGAAATAGATGTCTTATATCCTTTAGAAATAAGAAACTATCAAAATGATAATAAAGTAATAGAATACACATATAAAATAAAAATAAAAGATATAAGTGGTGCTTACAAATATAAGTACAAAGATAAAGAATCATACATGGTATTTACTGCTAATGGAGAATCACAATTTGTACTTGATAGTAATGAATCCATTATAATTTATGACTTACCAGAAAATGTAGAATATGAAATAGAACAAACTACTAATGTAAGTGATAACTACACAACTAAAGTAGATAAAGAATATAAAACAATAATAAAAGGTAATGTAACTGCTTCTTCTCAAGTAGCATTCGATAACGAAACTAAAAAACCGGAAACAAAACCAGAACATCAAGAAAAGAACCCATATACTAAAGATTCATATTACTTTATAGTAATCATTGCATCATTTGCATTAATACTTGGTATGATAGGTAAAAACTACAAGATTAAAAGATTTGATTAATTCAAATCTTTTTTATTTTATATTAATAATAAATTTAGTATAATAGTTAATCAAAGGTGATAGTATGAAAAAACAACTTCATATATTAAAAGGACATATAATATTATTTCTTATTCTTTTATTCTCTTTATTACTAGTAAGTTTCTTATATAAAATAATTCATCAAAAAGTAGATACAACGTACATCTGGAACATAAACCTAACAAACTTAAAAGTAAAAGAAGGATCTAAAAAAGGTGATATATCTTTAAAAGATAATAAAGTAGAACTAGACTTAACTTTAGAAAAAGAAAAAGAATACTATGAATTCTCATTTGATATAGAAAATAATGGTACTAAAGATGCCATATTAGAAGAATGTAATTTAGAGGTAGATAACAAAAAAAATATACTTACATATAACATATCTTATTTAGATAATACCCCAATAAAAAAAGGAGATATACTATCTAACAAATCTACAAAAACTATCAAAGTAAGAATTGACTATCCTAAACAAGAAAAGAAAGTATATGATAAATTAAATATAAAAATATCATTAAATCTTAAATACATAGAAAAGTAATTTCAAAAACCTCCAAAAAATGCTATACTATAATAGTAGAATAAAAGAGGTTTTTTAAATGAAAAATAATAAGAATATATTAATAATATCATCAATAATAGCTCTTATAATTTTAGTAATAAATATAATACTAACTATGATAGGACAACTATATACATTTACAATAATACTAACAATAATATTTATAGTATCTTCAACATACTTAATTATATATGCATGTAAAAGAGAAGTTAAAGCAAGTAAAACACCATTACTAAGCATTGAAGATACAATAATACTAAAACTAGAAGATCTAAAAAGTGAAAGTATAACTCCAATAAGAAATAAAAAAGAAATAGAAATAAAAGATGATTCTTCTATCAAAAAAGACTTAGAAATACAAAGAGAAAATAATGTAACAAAAGAAGTAATAGAAGAAGAACTAAGTAAAACAATGTTCATAACTGACTTAAAAGAAAAAATAAAAAAATTCGAAGCAGAACAAGAAAAAGAAAAAGAATTACAAGAAGCAGAAGAACTAATAGAATTAAATAAATTAATAAAAGAACAAAAAAAGAAGTAGGTGACTAAAGTGAGAATAGAGAAAATAATAAAAAAGATATTTGAAACTCTAGACTTAGGTCCAATAAAAAGTATTGTATATTCACCAAGTAGTCAAAACCTAGTTCATCTAGTTAAAACAGAAAAGAAAGACTACTATATAAAACAATATTCAAAAGATGCTATAAAGAATGATAAAGATCTATTAAATAGAAAAAGACAAATAGCAGTAGCAGAAAAACTAAAAGAAAATGGAGTACCAGCAGTATTACCATTAAGTTTTGATAATAGATACTTTATAAAATATAACAAAGATTACTATCTATTATTTGAATTCCTAGGAGCAGCACCAATTACATCAAAAGAACTAACTACAAAGAAAATAAAAAAACTAGCAAACACACTTGCTATAATACACAAACTAGATATTCAAAGTAATCTAAATTGCCAATATAAAAAAATTAATATTGACTTTAACAAATATATAAAAAAATTCAATAGATTAGATAATGAATTATCTAAAACACTAAATGACAACTATTTACTATTAGAAGAACTTATTACAACATGTAATAAAAATATACCTAAAGTAAAAGAACATCTATGTGTAAGTCATAATGACTATAAACTATTAAATATATTATGGAATAAAGACTATATGTATCTAATAGATTTTGATGCAACAGCTATGTCTAATCCTACAGTATCATTTGCAGAAGCAGCATTTGCATTATCAAGACAAAATAAAGAACTAAATAAAGACTTCTATAAAGAATTTATTAGTTCTTATATAAAGAAATACGAAACATTAGAAACTGACTTCGAAATGGCACTAAACGTTGCTATGAACGGTAAATTACAATGGTTAGAATACCTAATGAGTAAATGTTCTAAAAGAAATAAAGAAGCCGTCGAAGGCACAATATCTATGATAAAAGAACTAAGACTATTTATAGATTCAAAACAAGAAATGATAAGTATTTATAATGATACAATATCAAAGAAAAAGAATAAAAAGAAAAAGCGTACTAAAAAATAGTACGTTTTTAAACACTTTATATATAACTAAAAGTTATATAGATATAATTGCTACAAATAACAAAAGTATGATATAATCACTAACACAAAGAAAAAGGGGGAATTAAAATGCTTACATACAAAGTAGAACCAAATACATTAGAACTAGCTAATAAAATGGAATTCTTACGTCTAAGTGCATATGGATTCACTCCTACAAAAGAAGATTATGATCAATCATACATAAATGAAATAATAAGTGGAAGAATACTAGTAATAACTTGTTATTATAATAATAAACTAGTAGCAGGATGTTATGTATCAAATACATTTAATTCAATCTATATAGACTATCTATTCGTATCACATGAATATCAAGAAACAGGTCTAAACCTAGGTAGAAAACTATTACAATTTATATTAGATAATAAATACCTAGTAGAAGAATACTTCGATACAGAATTCAATCAAAGTAAATTATATGCTCCTAGTGAAAAAACAAAAAGTATATATAAAAAACTAGGTTACCAAGAACAAAATGATTTATTATGTAAAAAGTTACCGTAGTAACTTTTTTTATATTCTAAATAATAGTATAATAGTTTTAATATATTTTAATAAATTAAACACAATTTAATAATATATTTTAGATATAATTAATAAAGAAGGAGAGATTAATATGTATTATATATGTTTAATATTATCATTAGTTATTACATTATTAGCCCAAGCTTATGTAAGCAGTTCTTATAGTAAATATAGTAAGATAAAAACTAATCATGGTGAAACAGGAGAACAAATAGCTAGAAGAATTCTAGATACTGCAGGATTAGACGACGTAGTAGTTTATGAAACAACAGGGTATTTAAGTGATCATTATGATCCAAGACAAAAAGCAGTATTCTTATCAAGCAGTAATTTTAACAATGCAACTATTGGTGCAGTAGCAGTTGCAGCACACGAATGTGGTCATGCTATCCAACATAAAGATAAATATACATTCATGAATATTAGAGCAGCACTAGTACCATTTGTAAACTTATCATCATATGCAGGATACTTTGCTATTCTATTAGGAGTAATACTTGGTTCATTTAATCTAATATGGATTGGTATCTTAGCTGAATGTGTAATCCTTTTATTCCAACTTATTACATTACCAGTAGAATTTAATGCATCACATAGAGCATTAAAAGTATTAGAAACTGATAACTATTTAACTAAAAAAGAACTATCTGGAGGTAAAACAGTACTAAGAGCAGCAGCTCTAACATACGTAGCTTCAGTAGCAACAACACTAATAGAAATATTTAGACTTATATTACTATATGGAAGAAGGAACGACTAATGGACTTTAATAACTTCAAGATGCCTTCCCTAAAAAGTATAATATGGAATCTTATAGATGAACTAAATAGATTCCTAATTATAATAGATATAATACTTATAATAGTATCCATATTTATCAAAGCATTCTTACTAGACTTATTTAAATTTATATTTCTAGGATTAATAATATTCCGTATAGCATCAAAGAATAAAATACAAAGACAAAAAGAAAATAAAATATATCTAAAAATAGTAAACACTCTTACAAAACCATTTAAAAATATTGTAAGAAACTTCAAAGATAGAAAAACACATGTTTATAAAAAATGTTCTAAATGTAAAACAACCCTTAAACTACCTTTACCAAATAAAAGAGGTATAAATCACGCTAAATGTCCTGAATGCGATAATAGAGTAACACTATTTACATTAAGAAAAAAACAAGAAGAAAAAATTAAAGTCGAAGTAATCAAAAAGAAAAAGTAATTTTTCTTTTTTTATTTATGCTATAATTATAATAAGGATGTGATAACATGGAAAAATCTTTAACAATAAATACACATAGTAGTATCAAAATAGTAGGTGACAAAGTAATATACTTTGACCCATATAAAATAAGAAGAAAAACAAAGGATGCAGACATTATCTTTATTACACATAATCACTATGATCATTTTGATCTACCATCAATTAATAAAGTAAAAAAAGATGACACTATCATAGTAATGCCAAATACTTGTATTAGAGAATTAAAAGAAATAGATAAAGAAATAAATATGGAAAACTATATCGGTGTAAGCCCTAATGAACAATACTTTATTAAAGGTATAAATGTAGAAACAGTATCAAGTTATAACTTAGATAAAGACTACCATAAAAAATCTAATAGTTGGGTAGGTTACATTATTACATTAGACAATGAAAAAATATATGTAGCAGGAGATACTGACTATATAGAAGATTTAAACAAAGTAAAATGTGATTTAGCATTAATACCTATTGGTGGAACATACACAATGGATTATAAAGAAGCAGCTAAGTTAGTAAACAAAATAAAACCTAAAACAGTAATACCAACACACTACGGTTCAATAGTAGGAGATAAATCATTAGGTAAAGAATTTAAAGAACTAGTTAGTAAGGATATAGAATGCCAACTAATAATCAAATAGTATTAAAAAAAGCTAACTTAGAAGACATCATAAAAGAAGTAGAATTCATTAAACAAGTACCACTATTAGAAAATGGTTTTGCAAACTTCTTTTATAATGTATTACACAAAAGTAATGAAGAAATAATTAATTACGTATTAACTCTATCATATACTAAAGAATTAATACCTATATATACATACTTCTTATGGGTAGATAATACTATAGTAGGTATGTATCACATATTATCTAGACTTACTGAAGATCAAAAGAATAAAGATGGTCACATATCATATACAATATTAAAACAATATAGAGGTAAAGGATATGGTACTAAAGGACTATCTCTTATGATAGAAGAAGCAAAATCTATAATACCTGAAGATGAAATATATATGCATACTACCATAAACAATCCAGCATCACTAAAAATGATGATGAATAACAATGCTTATGTAGTAAGAAATGATGAATTCGGAGTATTTACTAGAATAAAAATAAAATAAGACTCATGTCTTATTTTTTTTGACTTAAATAAACTATATAAGTATAATAAACACCTATAAGGAGGTATTACTATGACTAAAGCAACATTAGAAGAAGAAATACTACTACGTGGTTATGAAAAAGAACCAGAAATAATAATACCTACACAACCTATAATAGAACTATCTCATACTTTAGATGATCCATTCTTAGAACAACTACCTATTCATCAAGAAAAAATTAAAATAGGAAGAAACTCTACAATAAACTTCTATGAAACATTCTTTAAACTACAAAGAGTACCATACTATGTAGAGAAAAAATATGGTCCATTTAAAATAGAAAAACAAGGAGATATTCATCCTTTCGCATTACCAATAAAAAAAGAAAAAGATGTCGATGAATTCTTCGGATCATTAAACGAAGTAATATTCTTTACAGAACCATTTAAAACTATTTATTATAAAAGTATCTCATTACCTTATAATTCAACAGAACTAACTAAACTAGCATATACTCATGAAATAGCTCATTCCCAATTAAATCATGTAAGAGGTTTAATAGGTAAATACTATAATACAGAAGTAATAAGTATATTCTTAGAACTATTACATGCCTTAGAACTAAATGATGGAGAATACTTACTTACAGCACATGATTCAATACGTTTAAATGAATTAAAATATATCATAGATGAATTACATAAGTACTACGATAGAAGAGAAGAACCAGAAATAAAAAAAGTATTATTAGAAGGAAGTTTATATTTACAGTCAACACTACAAGCTTATAATTTATTTATAACTTATTACAACAGTTCTATCCAAGTAAAAAAAGAAATATTAAGTACTATTCAATCACTATTTAATCAAGAACACACATTAGAAGAACTACTATCAAGATTCGATATATCTTTAGAAAGTAGTATTGATAATGAAAGAATAAAAAACTATATAAGAAGGTAATAACATGGAAAAGAAAATAGATAAAGATACTGAAATAATAAAAAGAGGTCTTAATAGTTATCCTAGAATAATTAATCCTTCAGATGAACTACTAAGTACTCTAAAATCATTAGAAGAATTAGGTATAGCCAAAACAGAATACCAAATACATCAAATGAATATAAATGATGCTTTATATGATGCCCAAAAATTCTTATTATATTATTATAAACTAAGAAAAGTACCATACCTTCATATGATTAAAGTACTAGGAATAAACATCCATATACTAAGACATGTAAATCCATTGAAACTACCAATAAACTTAATACCTACTGATGATATATTCAATGGTTCAGTAACTGAAGTACTAACAAACAATCCTAAACATCATATTATATTTAGAGAAATTAATTTATCTAAGACAACATCAGAACATACATCAGCTTCATATATTCATGAAATAACTCATACTCAACTAGATAGATTAAAACATAGTATAAGAGAATATTATAATTTAGAAGTACTAAGTATCTTTAATGAACTATTCCATGCATCAATATTAGATAAAGATGAACACTTACTAAGACTAAATGATTCAAGAAGAATATATGAAATGAGTATTACTGCTCAAGAACTAAGAGATCATCATGATGGTAAATCTACTATGGATAGAGATGAATTACTTGATTGTTGCAAATACTTAGTATCAGGATTAAAAGCCTATAGTTTATTTATTAAATTCTATTATGGAGATGAAGAACTACAAAACGAAATACTAGATGATATACAAGCAGTATTTGATGGATATCTAACAGTAGAAGAGCTTCTTCTAAAACATGAAATAACATATGAAAGCAGTCAAAATAAACAAAGATTAACTAAATACTTTAGTAGAGGTTAACATGAATATAATAGATAAAGAAACAGAAATAAAAGTACATGGATATGACCCCTTAGGAGACATCCTAGTACCAGATAAAAAAATAATAGATTTTGCTACATTCATAGAAGACTTAGAAATAGATAAAAGAAAATACTTCTTAGGTCCATCAACTAAACAAGAAGTAATAACTAATACTCAAGCCTTCTTCAATAGACATTTTAAATTACATAAGGTTCCTTATAAAGGAGATATAAGATGTAAGTTAGATAAATACATATTAAGATATGTACCTGGTATAGAACTACCTTTAAAGATACATAACATATCAAGACATATTCATCCTTTCGATATACCTGTTAAATTCTCATCATCTGGAATAGTAGAATGTATGGTAGTAGAAAATGTAACATTTATATCAGTAGATGAATTCCTAAAAAGAATGAATATATCATTTAAAGAAATAATCCTACCTCCACAAATAAATGAATTAACAGAAAGTTCATATGTCCATGAATTAACTCATACTGAGTTAGCTCATCAAAGAGGTATAATAAGAAACTACTATAATAGTGAAGTACCGAGTATCTTCCTAGAACTACTAAATATACATGAATCTAGTAAACAAGAAACATTACTACCATTACAAGATGCAGTAAGGCTAACCGAATTATATGACATATTATATCGATTAGAATCAGTAAATAAAAAAGTATCAGAAGAACCATACGAAGACTTAGTAGATGCAACTAAATATGCAGAATCAATATTAAAAGCATATCATTTATTTGTAGAATACTACTATGGAACACCTGCATTAAAAAAATATATCTTAACTTGTATACAAAATATATTAGATGGAAATCTATGCTTAGAAGAATTACTAGATGAATTTGAAATAACAATTCATACATCAGTCGATAATCCTAAATTAACAAGATATTTCTTAAGATAACTTAATTGTTATCTTTTTTTAGTAAAGTAAATAAAATATTATGTAAAATAAATAGAAATCTAAAAATTAAATGATATAATATATATTGATAGATAGAAGGTATATAATGGCAAAAGTAGTAAAACCAGAACATATTAAAGAATTTGAACATCTTCATATGATAAAAGAAGATGAAGTATATAAATTTGCTGAAAATGCAGCTTTAGCATTTAAGGGTTACGAATTATTTGAATGGACATTTAATTATAAATATGACGTAGAACAAATGAAAGAAACATTTGCTACATCTTATAGATCTATGAAAGAATATGCAGTAGCATTTGCAAGTGACGAAGATGCATCTGGTATAGCAGTAATACTTCCTCCAAACTTCAAAGGAGAACCAGTTATACCATTCATGTTAAGAGGTGGACTAAAAATAATATTTACAAATCCTCCAAGATACTTCTATAGACTAATGAAATATGAATTTCATGCCGCTAAGATAAGAAAAAAACATACTAATTTTAAAACATGGTATTTTTGGAATATAACAATTAAACCAGAATGCCAAGGTCAAGGTATTGCATCTAAATTAATAAAACCTATATGTGAATTTATGGATAGAATAGGTGAAGATATATATCTAGAAACACACTTAGAAGATAGAGTACCTTTATATGAACATTATGGTTTTGAAGTACTAGAAAAATCTAAAGTACCAGGAACTAAAGACTTATATTTATATGGTATGATAAGAAGACATAAAGAAAAAGAGTAAATCTAATTAAAGATTTACTTTTTTAATGCTATAATAAAAGCGAATAGGGGTGATATCATGAAAATATATGTAATTGGTCCAACCGGATCAGGAAAAACCACTTTATCTGAATCTCTATCTAAGAAACATAAAATAAAATGTTATGAACTAGACTTATTAGTATATGATGATGAAAATGGTCATGTAAAAAGACCAGATGAAGTAAGAGAAAAAATGTTTAAAGATATCTTAAAAAAGAAATCATGGATAATAGAAGATGTAGGTAGATCTAAATTCGAAGAAGGAAGAAAACAAGCAGATATAATATATTACATAAACATACCTAGAATAGTAGTATATAAAAGAGTAATGACACGTTGGTTAAAACAAAAATTAGGTAAAGAAAGATATAACTATCCACCAACACTATTCCAATTCTTCGATATGTTAAAAACAGCAAGAGGATATTTTAAAAAAGAAAAACAAAAGAAAGAATCACTCTTACCATATAAAGATAAAGTAGTATATCTAAGTTATAAAGAACTAAATAAATTGGAGAGTTAAAATGAAAATATTAGAAAACATTGATAACGTCGAAGAATATAATTATTTATTCGATATAGTAGGTTGGGGTTCCTATCCAAAAGAAATATCTAAAAAAGCCCTAAGCAATAATATCTATTCAGTAAGCATCTATGATAATGATAATATCATCGGTTATGGAAGACTTATCGGAGACGGAATAATATTCTTATATATACACGATATAATGGTAAAACCAGAATATCAAGGTAAAGGAATAGGTAAAACCATTATGCAAAAACTACTATCTAAAGTAGAAGAACTAAGAAAAGAGAATCCTGATTTATTACTATATTTAGGAGCATCTAAAGGTAAAGAAGAATTCTACCGTAAATGTGGTTTCATAACAAGAGAAGAAGCAGGCCTTGGTGCCGGAATGATTTATAACGAGGAATAATATGAAAATAAACACAAAAGATATAGAAATAAGATTATGTACTGAAAAAGATGCTAAAGAAATATATTTAGTACAACAAGAAGTAATAGATAACTTCAAAGAAGAAGAAAAAGGCTACTTTCTACCATTTAAAGAATCAAGTTATGTAAGAATAGTAAATGATCCAGTAAATGATGGTGAAATATATGGTGCCTTCTATAGAGATAAAATGATTGCATGGATATTCTTATCTGTATCTAATCGTATGGAAGAAATAAAAAGTTATATTCCAGAAATAACTGGTAGATGTGCTGACATCGATGGAGTAATAGTACTACCAGAGTATAGAGGAAATAACTTACAAAAAATTCTAGTAAACTACCTAGAAGAACAAGCAAAGAAAAAAGGAATATCTAATATAGTAGCTGAAGTAACTTTTGGTAATCTTCATAGTTTAAATAACTTACAAGAACTTGGTTATGAAATTAAAACTTGGTATCAAAAAGATGAACATATAAAAAGACATATCTTATTAAAGAAAATATAATAAATCACTAAAATATGTTATAATAAACATAGGAAGAAAATCACATTAAGTGATACATTTGAGTTAATCAAATGCCTTCCTTTTATGGACTGACATTCACCTTAGCGCCACTAAGGGATGTCTTTTTTATTTACACAAAAGTGCAATAATAAGTAGAATTATAATTACATAAAGAATTGTTTCTCTAGCTTTCATAAAACCACTCCCTTCAGTAACCCAAACCCCCGTTAAAAGATTTCATGCCACGTGAAGGAAAGACATCATCTCAAATGTATCCGTAACAAGATATCATACCCCAAAATATAAAGCAAATGACTTGCTGTAATAAAAAAACACTCAAAATATTAAAATAATTATCTAACTAAAACAATAATGAGAATATAGTTTTTTTATATCGGTTAACATTCAAAAAAATAACATAAAAAAATATTAAATTAAAATAATAGTCGTAAAAATAAAAAAAAGTCACAAAATAAAAAAACTACCAAAATTTTTCAAAATCTAACTCTTATGATAGAATACACATCACTAAGAGGGGATTACTATGGAAACATTAGATTTCAAAGAAGCAGTAACATTATTTCTAGATAGAACTATGTCTGATTTAAAAAACGAATCAGAAATACCTGCATTAAATATTGTATTTCCAGATAGTGCATTTAAACTATTTGAATACATAAAAGAACATCCATTCGAAAAAGATGGTTCATATGTACCACCTTTATATGATAGAGACATCGAAAAAGCAAAAATAGAAAACAATAGTAAACCAGAACTACCTAATATAATAATTCATAATCCAGTTAAATTCTTTGAACTACTAACGGATATTATTAATTCATGGCATGATAAAAAGAATAAACATTGGGGATCATATGGTCATAGAGCATTATTTATTCAAAATATAAAAAGATTATTCTTAAGAATGTCACCTAACGACATGTTAAACATAGAATCTTTCCTACAAAGAGAATTATCATTTATCCAAGATAAAACATTTGATGAATACATAGGTAAAAATACAATAATAGGTGAATATGAAGGATATCAATTAAAAACATCTTTAGAAGAAGCACCATCATGGTGTGAAACTACTAATAAAATGACATTCTTCTTAACTAACGATAATAATGAATTCCATACACTTCCAAGTATATATTTCGGTATAACAGAAGAATATGGAGAACAAGTTTGTTATATCTACGCTATTCAAAATGAAAGACATCGTGCAGAAAATAAACGTATCCAAAGAACACTATATAAATTAAACAAAGGTATAGAAAACCCTGACGTAAATCCAGCAAGTATCTTGGTACTACAAACATTTATAAATATGTTAAAAGAAAAAGGTATTACAAACATTAAAGTACCATGTCTACAAGCATTATCTTATAGATATCACGAAATACTAAGTGATACTACTAAAAGAGACTTTGAAAAAAATTATTCTCCTGATCAACTAGAATACATAAATAATCTAAACTCATATGATAGAGAAAGAAAACTAGAAGAATATGAGTGGCAAAAACTATGGTATTCCCATGTCGTAGATAAACAAGACTTCATAAGTTATACTAAAACAGAAGGACTATTTAAAATATTTAGAAGAGTACAAGATCAATTTAGTTCAATAGAACTACTAAACACACCATTTATTGAAGATGAAAACCTAAATATTAGAATATCTAATGAACCTAAAAAACAAAAGAAGATAGTATAAACTATCTTTTTTAATATGTTATAATACCTAGAAGGAGTGATAATATGTCTATAGATAAAGTAAGAAACTATTTTAAAGAATATAATATAGAAGATAATATAATAGAACTAAGTACATCTACTGCAACAGTAAAAGAAGCTGCAGAATCTCTAGGTACTGAAGAATGTCGTATAGCTAAATCCTTATCATTCATAGTAGAAGATAAACCAATAATAATTGTAGTAGCAGGAGATGCTAAAATAGATAACTCAAAATACAAAGGATATTTTCATAACAAAGCCAAGATGATACCTTTTGAAGAAGTAAATAATCTAATAGGTCACAATCCTGGTGGAGTATGTCCGTTTGCAATAAACGAAGGAGTAACAGTATACTTAGATGAATCACTAAAAAGATTCGACTACGTATATCCAGCATGTGGTTCAAGTAATAGTGCAATAAAACTAACTATCGAAGAACTAGAAAAATATTCAAACTATAACACTTGGATAGATGTATGTAAATATTAGTAGAATACAATCGTATTCTACTTTTTATATAATTAAATATGATATAATTAAATAGGAGTGATAACATGTTAGAAATATTAAAATCAGTACTATTTGGTATAGTAGAAGGAATAACTGAATGGTTACCAATATCATCAACAGGACATATGATCCTTCTAGATGAATTTATAAAAATAAAATTTCAAACGCCAGGATTCTATGAACTATTCCAAGTAGTAATCCAACTAGGAGCAATATTAGCCGTAGTATTAATGTACTTTAAAACTATATGTCCATTTGGATTCGGTAAAGATAAACAAGAAAGAATGAGTACTTGGAACCTATGGGGTAAAATATTAGTGGCATGTCTACCAGCAGCAATAATAGGTATTCTATTTGATGACTGGTTAGATGAACATCTATACAATAGTGTAGTAGTATCACTAGCATTAATAATTTATGGTATTATCTTCATTGTAATAGAATCTAAAAACTTTGGTAAAAGAACTACTAAAGAACTAAATGATATTACATATAAACAAGCAGTAGGAGTAGGATGTTTCCAATTACTATCATTAATACCAGGTACTAGTAGAAGTGGATCAACTATAATAGGTGGTCTTATACTAGGACTAGAAAGAAGTGTAGCAGCATCATTTACATTCTTCCTAGCAATCCCAGTAATGGCAGGAGCATCACTATTAAAACTAGTAAAATATGTTCTAGAAACAGGTTTCACATTCGTAGCTAGTGACTTATTGTTACTAGGAGTAGGATGTTTAGTAGCATTTATAGTAAGTATTCTAATTATCAAATTCTTAATGAACTATATAAGAAAACATGATTTCAAAGTATTCGGATACTATAGAATCGTATTAGGAATATTAGTATTAGTATACTTCTTATTTACGTCATAAAAAATTATTATAGGACAATAAAAAGTAAATCACTTCGATTTACTTTTTTCCATGTTATAATCAAATAGTAATAGGTAAGATATTGTATAAAGGTAGAAAGGTAAGGGGATTTTGATGTAACGATAATTAATTTTAATATTTTGAAAAATTTGTAATAGAAAGAATAACGTAGAGGAGTAAAAATGAAACAAATTGAAGATTCAAGATTAAGATTAATGGTATTTAAAAGTGCTTTAGAATTAGGTAAGAAAGTAGACGAGCACCTACTAGAAATGTATGGACTAGATAAAGATGAACATACATTTATATTGCCGCTAAAAGAAAACTTTTTCTCTGACGGACATATGAAGGTAGAGATAATGGATACAGTAAGAGGAAAAGATGTCTTCTGCTTAACTGATATAGGAAACTGTTCAGTAACATATAACATGCGTGGTTTTGTAAACCACATGAGTCCAAACGATTGGATAATGGAATTAAAAGATGGTATTGGTGCCTGTAACTGTCATACAAGAAGTATCAATATAGTAACACCATTATTATATGCTGGAAGACAACATAGAAGAAAAACAAGAGAAAACTTAATGTGTGGTATGATGCTTCACGAACTAGAAGAAATGTCTGGAATGAAAAGTTTCATTACATTTGATGCACATGATCCTGGAGTAGAACATGCACTACATAAAACAGAATTTGATAACTTCTTCGCAACAAATGTAATATTAGAAGAATTTATAAATAATCTTCCAGAAGAAGAACTAGAACACTTAGCATTCATTGCTCCTGACAATGGTGCAGTAGGTAGAAGAGACGTTTACTTAAACTCGTTTAATTCTACAAGTATAGATAGAGAAGCAGGAAGCTTCATTAAAAAAAGAGATTACAACAACTTAGTAGATGGTAAATATCCAGTAATAGAACATCTATATAGTGGTAATAGTGACCTAACAGGATATACTGCTATCGTAAGTGATGACATGATATCAAGTGGTGGTAGCATGTTCGATTGTATAGAAGAATTAAAAAAACGTAATGCAAAAAAAATATACTTATTCGTTACATATACCTTATTCGCTAATGGTATAGAAAAATTCGATGAATACTATGAAAAAGGAATGTTTGATGGAATATATACAACAAACCTATCATACATCCCAGAAGAATATAAACAAAAAGAATGGTTACATGTATGTGACTGTTCAAGACTATTAGCAGAAATAATATACAATATCCATAATGATAAATCTATTTCTAGTATATTAAGAGATAAATCATATCCAGTAAAACTACTAGAAAAGAAATTTAATCAACAAAAATAATGTAATAAAATATACATATAACAAGATATAAAAAATATAAATACAATTATAAAGAAAAATAATGTTCTAAGCATTGACTTTATAAAATAAGAAAATTATAATAAACACAACTTTAGAGAATTTGCCCAAGTATTCAGGTCAAATATAAATAAAAGGGTGAGGACAAAGGGCAGACTTATTGCTTTTTGTCCCCTTTTTTTATAAAATGAACTTAATAATAGGCAAAAAATAAGATAGGGGAGTGAGTTTTATGATAATAATCGACGTTAACAAGTTAGCAAAAAACTTTGGTTATGGATCACTATTTGAAGATGTATCATTTTCACTAAATGAAGGTGAATCTCTAGCAATAGTAGGACCAAACGGATGCGGTAAATCTACAATCTTAAAAATCATAGCAGGCCTAGAATCTACAGATAAAGGAATGGTTAATCTAAAGAAAGGTGCTAAAGTAGCATACTTAGATCAACTAGGTTCTACAATGGATGATGACAGAACTGTATATGAAATATTAAAAGATGCATTTGCAGATATTAACGCAGTAGAAAAACAAGTAAAAGAATATGAAAGAAAAGTAAGTGAAGAATATAGCGAAGTAGTTCTTGAAAAGTATTGTGCACTATTAGAAAAATTCAATCTAATGGGCGGATATGAAGTTGATGTAAAAATAAATACAGTAATCAACGGACTAGAATTAAATCCCGCTATGTTATCACAATCTTACAACACTTTATCTGGTGGAGAAAAAACACTAGTACAACTTGCTAAAGCACTATTAATAGAACCAGACTTATTACTTTTAGATGAACCTACTAATCACCTAGATTTAAAAAGAATCGAATGGTTAGAAGGATATATCAAAGCATTTAAAGGAGCTTCTATAATCGTATCTCACGATAGATATTTCTTAGATAAGATGGCTAATCAAATATTAGCAATCGATGACTATGGAATAGGTAGAGTATATGCTGCAAATTACTCTGGATACTTAGTACAAAGAGAAATAGAATTTGAAAAGCAAATGGCTCAATACGGAGATGAACAAGAAGCCATAAAACAACTAGAAGCAAAAGCTAAACAATTTATGAGTTTAGGAATGGGTAGAAACAGTTCTGCTTTAACTAAACAAGGTAAAACCCTATGGGAAAGAGCTCAAAGAATGAGACAAAGAGCTATCAGAAAACCTAAAGAACAAAAGAAATTAAATGTTACATTTAATGAAGAAAACAAATCAAGTAAGAAAATAATAATTACTAAAGATTTATCTGTTACAACACCAGAAGGAAGAACAATTTTAGATGGTGTTGACCTAGAAATAAGTGCTGGTGAAAGAGTAGCATTCCTAGGAGAAAACGGAACAGGTAAATCAACATTCGTCAAAGCAATAATGGGAGAACAAACACTACCAGTTGAAGGAGAAGTATTCGTAGGACCAAGTGTTAAAATTGGATACATACCTCAAATGATCGAATTCGAAAATGGTAATCAATCACTATTAGAATACTTTAGTAGAGCAGTAGGATTACCTGAACAAAGATGCCGTAGTATCTTAGCAAGATTTAGATTCGATTCAAGCGATGTTACAAAAAGAGTAAAAAGCCTATCTGGTGGAGAAAAGATGAGAGTTAAAATGGCCGAACTTCTTCAACAAGAAGTAAATACATTAATATTTGACGAACCAACTAACCACATCGATATCCCAACTAAAGAAGTATTAGAAGAAGCTCTAGAAGAGTTTTCTGGAACACTAATATTTATTAGCCACGACAGATTCTTCATAAATAAATTTGCAAACAAAATAATCGTATTTGAAGGGGGAAAAGCAAATGAATATTGGGGCAATTATGATGAATATAAAGCTTCAATAAGTGCAGAATCAAAAGGTAACGAACATGATAAAAAAAAAGGGAGATAGAGAACAAAAACTCTTAACAATATTAACTGAATTAGTAAGAATTCCATCTTATGGAAAAATAGATAGTAATCATAAAATGATTGAGTATCTTAAAAAACAATTTCAAAACTGTGAAGAAACAGTAGAAATAACAGATAAGAATGGAAATACACATTTACTAATCGGAGTAAATAATAAGTTACAAGATTTAGATAATGCTATAGTTCTATCTGGTCATATAGATACAGTAAGAGAATCAAATGGTCATACATGCAATATATCAGTAGATAAAGATACTCTAAAAGGATTAGGTATATCAGATATGAAGGCATTTATAGCAACTATAATAGCTAATCTAGATTACTTAAAAAGTTTAGATATACCAGTAGTAATAAGTTTAACTTCAGATGAAGAAACTAACCTTCTAGGTATAGAACATATTATTAAAGAATTAAATATAAGAAATATAACTCCAGGAATGGTAGTAGTAGGAGAACCAACTAACTTAGACTATTATGTATCAAGTAGAGGTAATTCTATCTATGTAAGTTTAATGAATGGTATATCATGCCATTCAGGTACACCAGAACTAGGAGTAAATGCTATAGAATTACAAACAGAATTCATGGCAGAAATAATAGGATTAAGACAATTATATGAAAATGAAGCATCAGTATGTATTACACATATTGATGGCGGTAAATCACCATCAAATGTTGTACCTGATATGAGTTCAGCTTGTTTCGGTATTAGAACATCAAACACAAACGTTTTATCAGAAATTTATAACTATCTACAAGAAAGACATAAAGAAATAAGTAAATCATATGGTGAATCTAAACTATTCAATGTATTAGATATACCACCATTTGAAAGAAGAGATAATGAATTTATAGATAGACAAGCAGAACTTAAAGGTAAAAATAAAGTAGATGCTAAATATGCAACAGAAGCAGGATACTTCCAAAGAGCATATCCTGAATCAGCTATATTAATATATGGCCCTGGACAACCAGATAAAATTCATGAATCAGGAGAATATCTTGAACCAAACAAGTTATTCCAATACGCAAATGAATTAAATGAATTATTAAGCAATTTTTTGCAATATAAAAAGACTGATCATAAAAAATTAGTTCATGAAAAGAAATAAAAAGAAAAAAGAGGGTGATATTATGGAAACTGTATTAGCTAAATTAGAAGATTTACAAAATATCAAAGATATGTATTTCAAAATAATAGATAATATGTACAAGAATAATATCAAGATATGGAATGATGATTATCCTATCGAAGATTTTGTAATAGATATAGAAAATGAAAATCTTTATTTACTAAAAGAAAACGATAATATCTTAGGTGCATTCGCATTATACGAACATACTAATCCTGAAGAAGATGTAGAATGGGAAGATAAAGATGCAAAAGCATATCTACTTAATAAAGTAGGTGTTAACGTAGACTACCTACGTCAAGGAATAGGTGAAAAACTAGTAAATAGTGCATGCAAAATAGCATCACTTAAAGGAGCAGGATACCTACGCCTTCTAGTAAGTGACGTAAATAATCCAGCTATTGAATTATATACAAAATGCAACTTCAATAAATTAAAAGGTATTCATGAAGAAAGAATTCGAGCAGATTTATCTCTATATGAATACGGCTTTGAAATGCAATTAGATAATAAAAGAGACACAAACAGTTAAAGAAATTTAATTTCGTTTTTGTGTCTCTTTTTTATAAATAAAAAAAATAGAATAGAGAGGTATGAAATATGAGTAACTTTACAAACGATGATTATGTGAATATGAAAAAGAATTCTAAAAAGATATTCAAAGATAAAATTCATGTTAACACGATAAAAGAGTTAATGAAAAATGAATGGACTAACATTAGAAACTTCCCTTATCAAAGTTACAAAAAGATAAGAGATTGGCAACTAAAAAGAATATCAGAAATTGTAGATTATGCTTATGAAAATATTCCATTATATCGTAAAAAGTATGACGCAATCGGTTTTAAAAAGGGGGATATTAAAACATGGAGAGATTATAATAGATTACCTATACTAACTAAGGAAGAACTAATAAATGGTTTTCCTAATGATATAGTAAAAAATATCGAAGATTTTAATATATCAACTAGAAGCTCTGGTTCTAGTGGTAAATTCGTAACTATAGCAGTATCTAAAGATGCTATATATAACGATACAATACAAGGATTTAGACAATATTATCTTCAATCAAATAATAGATATGATCCTAAAGATACAGTTCTATTTATATATACATGTCCTTGGTGGATAACTAATGTAGATGGATTATATAAATCAGAATTCTTACCAACTACTACTAAAGTAGAAGATGCAATAAAGAAAATAAAAGAACTAAGACCAAAAATAATTTCAACATATCCTACTTACTTAGAAAAGATAAGTAGTACAGGAATTAATTTAGGTGAATATGGAGTAGACACTGTAATAGTTCACTCAGAACAATCTAGTAGATCATTTAGATCTAAACTAGAGAAAGAATTAAATGTCAAAATAGTAGATGAATATAGTAGTGAAGAAATGACTAGAATAGCTCTAGAATGTCCTCATCATACATATCACCTAGAAGAAGATGCATGTTATGTAGAAGCATTAGATCCTAAGACATTTAAAAAAGTAAAACCTGGAGAACCAGGTGTCCTAGTAGGTACTAACTTACTTAATTTATCTACTCCAATAATTAAATATAATCAAGGAGACTTAGTAATATTAGATAAACCTACTAAATGTGAATGCAAGAACAAATGTAGAACAATGAAAAAGATTCAAGGAAGATTAATGGATAGCGTAATGATTAATAAAAATGAATACGTACCAGCATCATCTTTCATGGATATAGCATATAACTGGTTCTTAGAATTTAACATACCAGTACACGGTTTAAGATATCAATTTGTTCAATATAAAGAAAATGAATTAACACTATATCTAATTAAAGGATACTTTGAATTAGATTTAGAAGTAATAAAAAATAGTATTTACTTACTAATACCTAAAAGAATGAAATTAAAAATAGAACTAGTAGATGAATTTCCTAAAATAAAAGGAGAAAAATATAGACCAGTAATAAATTTATGTAAGGGGTGAAAATAATGGTTAAAGAACTAGTAGAAAACAAGATAAAATCACTAAGAAAAGATACACCATTAAAAAAGTTTAATAACAATAAACTAGCAGAAATAGAAATAAATAAGTTTTTCTATGATGGTAAAATGATTGACCGTATAATGGTTGTCTTAAGAGCTAACGGCTGTGAACATTATAAAAAAACAGGTGGTTGCTCAATGTGTTCTCACTTTAATGGAACACCAATTAATGAAGTAACAGATAAAAACTATATAGCTCAATGGAATAGTGTTATAGATGGAACTGCTATTGAAAAAGAAAATTTTAAATTTGATTTAAATGACTATCCAGTACTATGTTTATATAACTTAGGAAGTTTATTTAACAAAAATGAAATATCTCATAAAGCAATACAATATATCTTTAAATCATTAAATGAATATAAAGGAGTAAAAAAAGTAATTGTTGAATCAAGAGCAGAATATGTTAATGAAGAATCTATAAAAAATATTAAAGATGTATATAGTGGAGTAGTAGAAGTAGGTATCGGAGTAGAATCTACTAATAAAACAATTAGAGAACTATGTCATCATAAAGGATTAGATGATTTAAAAATAGTAAAAAAATCAATAGAAATACTACATAAACATGGTTTTAAAGCTCTAGCTTACGTTAACTTTAAACCAGTATTCCTAACAGAAAAAGAAGCAGTAGATGACGCAATAAAAACTGCCGTAGATTGTTTCAATATGGGATTTGATGCCGTATCAATAGAACCTACATCTCTACAAGACTTCTCACTAGCTAATTACTTATATGATATGGGAGAATATAGAGTACCATGGCTATGGAGTGTAAAAGAAATAGTAGAAGGTATCTACAACAATATAAATAAAAAAGAATTAGACATAAGAATAGGTGGTTACTTCGATGAAGAAATACTAAGTGGTAGCCAAGGAGTAGGTTTCGAAGGAAGAAACGAAGTATTCCCACATATGACTTCATCAAACTGCCATTTATGTACTAATAGATATATAGAAGGAATTAAAAAGTTTAATGCAACATATGACATTAAACACTTAAGAGAAATAGAAAAATGTCCACGTTGTTATCCTTTATGGGAAGACATCATGAAAATCAAAGATTCAAGAAGTATAAGACAACGTATTAAAGATATTTTTTATATAGATAAGAAGGAGGATTAGAAATGGAAAAAGGATTTATCCTAAAAGCAAGACTACTAGAGAAAGGAATTAAAGTAACACCAGCAGCAAAAAAAGTATTAGATAAACAATCTGATATCTGGCTAATGGATGATTACATTACATGTAGTGGAATTACATTACAATACGAAGATGAATATGCAACAATTGGTGTAGAAGAAGATTCACCATATGAACTTATAGCTAAATGTAGAAAACTATATATAACTGATGGAACAGAAGATAAAGTAGAAACAAAAGTAATAACACCACCAGACTACATGAGAGATGAAATAGTAATAGATGGTAAAACAATTTGTGTATACGTTAATACATACACTGATAGAACTCGTCTACAACTAATGAGCGGATGTTCTAATAATTGTAAATTCTGTAATGCAGTAGAATTCAAATACGAACTTAATTCTATCAAAGGAATGGAAGAAGCTCTAGAAATAGCACTAGAACAAAGCGATACAAAACACTTACTAATATCAAGTGGTTCAGTTTGGGACAGAGACCTAGAAACAATTACAGAAATGTATGATCACTTTACTAAGAAATATAAACATTTAGATGTAGATATAATGATGACTCCAAGAGGATTCACTAGTTATACAGATAGTACTCAATATGAAGACTATATAAAACATCTAAAAGAAATAGGAGTACATGGCTTATCTATTAATATGGAATTAAACCATCCTGATTATTTAAAGAAATTCTGTCCAGAAAAATATGCAATCGGTCAAGAAAACTATTTAAAATTCTTAGAAACAGCAGTTAAAGTATTTGGTCCAGATAAAGTAAGATCACTTCTAATAGTAGGAATAGAACCATTAGAAGAAACACTAAAAGGAGTAGAAAAACTAGCTAAGATAGGAGTAAACCCAGTATTATCTCCATTATTCCCTTATGGTGAAGCTAACTTCCCTCCAAAAGCTGATTTATTTATAGAAGCAAAACAAAAAAGCGAAGAAATTTGTAAAAAATATAATGTTAAGATGGGACCTCTATGTAAACCATGTACTCATAATGTTTTATAGGAACATATTATGAAAAGAGTATACGTAGGACCAAAACAACTAACTATTGAAAACACAAACTTCTTTGATTACTCAGTTACATTATTCGGAGATACAAGTGAAAAAAACATATCATATAAAGTTAATAACTTAGATAATGTATTAGAATTTGAATACTGGAATCCAGATAGTAATCCAAGAGAAATAAATATATATAACGAACTGTTAAGTACTATAAAAGAACCATTCGAAATAATGGCTCATGATTACAAAATAGTATCTCAATGTAATATACCTAAAAACGCTAAATTAATATGTAAAAATAGCGATGAACTAATAAAACTATTCAATAATAAAACAGAAACAAGAAATCTATTTAAAGGAATAATACCTACATTAGATTACACATATGTAAAAGGAAAAGACTTTAATTTTAAAGAGTTAAGTCCCGAAGGAAAAACTTTAGTAGTCCAACATCCACTAGGTAGTGGAGGATCTAAAACATTTCTTTGTAAAAAAGAAACAGAACAATCAGTAAAAGAAAAACTACTAAAGAATGAAACATATGCAATCTCTACATACTTAGAAGAAAACATACCATACAATATACATTGTGTAATAGGTAAAAATGATTATGAAATATTCCCACCATCTATGCAAGAACTAGATGTAATAGATAAGATAGAATATATAGGTTCATTCTATGATATTAAAATAGAAAATAAAGTAAAACAAAAATTTATTGACTATACTAAAAAGATATGTGAAAAACTACAAGAACTAGGTTATCTAGGAGTACTAGGTATAGATTATATCTATGCTAATAATGAACTATATTTCATAGAAATAAATCCTAGATTCCAAGGTTCAACTAGACAACTAGATAAAATACTAATAGAAAATAACTTACCATCATTATTTGAATATAACTACTTAGCTTTTAAAGGTAAAAAACTAAAAAGTACTAAAGATTTAAAAAATTCTATATTTAATAAAGAAGGAGAAATTATTATGAATAAGAAATATGAAACATTTAAAAAATATTTTGATAAGGATGAACTAAAAATTGAAGAATTAGAATATCTAATTACTGAAAAATGTAATCTTAATTGTGTAGGTTACTGTAGTGAAGGTGGACCTGGTAAATGTTCAATGACACCAGAGATGATCGACGCTTCAATGAAACCATTCAAAGAAATTAATATCTTAAAAATACTAGGAGGAGAACCATCTCTAGAATTAGACTTAGTACAAAGAATATATGACAATATTATTAAAAGAAAAATTAAAGTAAACGAAGTATGGTTCTTCACTAACGGAGTACATAGAGATCGTATTGAAAAAATGTTAGAAATATTTGCTAAACCTACTAAATTAATAAATGCAGTATATGTATATGTATCACGTGGTAAATATCATGATAGATCAATGAGACTTCTAAAACAAGATCCTCAAGTAGCAGAAGATAACTTAGAATACTTTAAAGAAAAATATAAAGGCAAAATGTTCGTAGAAAAACAATGGGACGAAGAAAGACCATTAAATGTAGGACATGCTAGAAACGATAATAAAAATCCTATTAGATTAACTAAAGATACAAGAAATATTATTATGTTTGGTGATAATAAAATATATAAAGTTGTATTCAGTCCTAAAGGATATGAAAGACCATTCTTCTGTAATCCTGAAGATGTTGAAAGTCTATCATTCGGTCATATAATTGATGATGGTATGGAAGCTATCTTAGTAAATGGTCTACGCTTCAATGAAATGACTGATGAGATAATAGAAGACTAGGTGTAATATGAAAAAAATAACTAGTTTAGATTCAAATATAAAACTTATATGTTGGGATTTAGATGGAACACTATTCGATACTGAATTAATGTGGTTCAATATGGATCAACATGTAAAAGAACAAAATAAAACTTCAGAAGAAATAGCAGCTATAGCATATAAAACATGGGGATATAGAGCTAATGCAGATAAAGTATTAAACTATTTCAAAGATAATAACATCCATCAAATAGTAATCAATAAATGTGATTTAACTAACGATACAATGTTTAAAAATGAAAAAGTAAACAATACATTTAACTTTACTAATTTTGATTACATAATAAGTGAAAGAACATTCGAAGATAAATTTACTGATGAAGATATGTATAAAAAAGCCCTTGAATTAGTAAATATAACAGATAAAAAAGAAGTAGTAGCAATATGTGACATGCCGTTTGAATTATCATCAGCACACAACTTTGGTCTAACTACTATCTGGGCTAAAAATAAAGAATATCCATTTACAGAAGAAGAACTAAAAGAAATAGAAAACATAGCTGATTACTATATAGAAGACTTCGAAGATTTAATAAAATGATATTAAATATAAATAACGAATACAATAAACTAATTAAAGTAGTTCTATCTCCAGTAGATATAAAGTATTTAAAACAACAAGAACAATTAATAAATATATTAAATAAATACAATATAGAAGTATTAATGACTAAAAGAAATAATAAAGCAAAATACCAAATGTTTACTAGAGATCCCTTCATAGTAATAGGAGATACTATATTACTTAATCATATGAAAGAAGACTTCCGTCAAATAGAACTTCCCACATTCAATGATATATTAAAAGATATAGCTAAAGATAAAATAATATATTTAGATAAAGAAACCATAATAGAAGGTGGAGATCTTCTAATTCATAATGACATTATATTCATAGGTCAAAATGGTAACAGAACAAACAAAGAAGGATTAGAATATTTAAGAAAAAATTTTACTAACTATAAAATAATTCCTCTTAACATGATTAATCCTAATCCATATATACCATTTGTACATCTAGACTGTATATTTAACATAGTATCAAATGATACAGCAATTATTTATAAAGAAGGCTTTACAAAAGAATCACTAAGTATTATAGAAAAACTATTTCCTAACTTAATATCTATAACTACACAAGAACAAGATGAATTAGCATCAAATGTAATAAGTCTTGGAAACAAAGTAGTAATAGTTCAAAAAAGACATACTAGAATAATAGAAGAACTAGCTAACTTAGGATTCACTATAGAAACAATGGATATATACGAAACAATAAAAGAAACTGGATATAATAGATGTTTAACATGTCCATTAGAAAGAGAATAAAAGAAGTAGAAATACTTCTTTTATTTTTATATTGTAACACAAACAAACGTATGCCAAAATAATTTTTACATCAGAAAATAAAACTGATGTATTGTATAGAGGTAAAAGAAAGGGAGTGTTCAATAGATAAAAATAAAATACTAATAAAAAAGAAAGGAATTAATAAACATGAAAGAAAACGAAATAATTATATTTGAAAATCAAGAAGTAAAACTAGAAGTAAATTTAAAAGACGAAACTGTGTGGTTAACACAAGAACAAATCTCAATATTGTTCAACAAAGAAAGGAGTGTTATCACCAAACACCTAAAAAATATATTTAAAGAAGAATTAGAAGAAAATAGCAATGTGCAAAAAATGCACATTCCTAAATCGGACAAACCAGTTACATTCTATAATTTAGATGTGATAATATCAGTTGGTTATAGAGTAAAATCAAAACAAGGTATAGCATTTAGAAAATGGGCAAGTAAAATATTAAAGGACTATATGTTAAAAGGCTATGCAATAAACGAACAAAGATTAAATTATTTGGAAAAGAAAGTACAAATCCTAGACATAGTTACTAGATCAATAGATAACATCAAAGATACAGATCTAAAACAAGTAATAAAAGTAATAAGCAATTATACAAAAGGATTAGATTTACTAGATGATTATGATCATCGAACACTAAAAAAAGTAGAAGGTACTAAATCAGAAGAAAAAATAGCATATAAAGAATGTATAAATATAATAAACACATTAAAATTCAATGAACAAAGCAATATATTCGCTCTAGAAAGAGATAAAGGATTAGAATCAATTATTAATAATATATATCAAACATGGAATAGAGAAGACATCTACCAAACTATCGAAGAAAAAGCTGCAAACTTTTTATATATGGTAGTTAAAAACCACGTATTCATAGACGGAAACAAACGTATAGCAGCAACACTATTTATATATTTCTTACAATTTTATAATATTCTATATCAAAACAATATACCTATAATAGACAACAACACATTAGCATCTTTAACAATTTTAATAGCAGAATCAAATCCAAAAGAAAAAGAAGTTATGGTTAATTTAATAATGAATATCATCTCTAAGTAAAATTATGTTAAATTCATAAGTATTTTAATAAATATCTCTACATATTTGATAAAATGTAATAGAGGTAGATAATATGAAAGAATTAGCAAATTATTGTATAGGATGTAAAAATCCTTTATGTTCTAAAGGATGTCCACTAAATAATGACATAGCAGGATTTATATCTTCAATAAAAGAAGACAAACTAAAAGAAGCATATGAACTATTATGTGAAACAACAGTATTACAAAGTATTTGTGGTAGAATATGTCCTCATACTAAACAATGCCAAGGTAAATGCATAAGAGGATTTAAAGGAGATCCAGTTAGTATAGGAGAGTTAGAAAGCACACTTGGAGACCTAGCTATAAAAAACAATTGGTCAATCCCAGTATCAGGAGAAACTAAAAAAGAACATATTGCTATCATCGGTAGTGGACCAGCAGGACTTACATGTGCAGCTTTCTTAAGAAAACAAGGTTACCAAGTAACTATATATGAAAAACATAACTATCTAGGAGGTCTACTAAGACATGGTATACCAGAATTCCGTTTACCAAAAAGCATACTAGATGAAGCAATAAATAAAATCATATCTCTAGGTATAGAAGTAAAACTAAATACTGAACTAGGTAAAGATATTACAATAAGTGAATTAGAGAGTGCTTACGACGCAATATTTATTGGTATAGGAGCAAACCTATCTAGTAAAATGAATATACTAGGGGAAGACTTAAATGGTGTATACGGTGGTAATGAACTATTAGAACAAAATAATCATCCTAACTATGAAGGTAAAGAAGTAGTAGTAAGTGGTGGTGGTAATGTTGCCATGGACGTAGCAAGAACAATAAAAAAACTAGGTGCAAAAAAAGTAACAGTAGTATATCGTAGATCAGAAACTGAAATGCCAGCCGAAACAAAAGAAATAGAAGAAGCAAAACAAGAAGGTATAGAATTCTTACTTCAAACTAATATTCTTTCTATAAAAGGAAATGACAAAGTAGAAGAACTAGAATGTATCAAAACTGAACTAGTGGCTATTGAAGGAGAAACTAGACTTTCACCAGTCAATATAGAAGGTTCAAACTTTAATATAAAAACAGACTACATAATTATGGCAGTAGGATCACATCCAGAAGAACAAATAACTAATAACTTAAATATTAACTTAGATAAAAAAGGTAGAATAGAAGTAAACGAAAATAATCAAACTTCTAATAAAAAGATATTTGCTGGTGGCGACATATCTGGTACTGAAGCAACTGTAGCATTCGCAGCTCGTAGTGGTCGAAATGCTGCAAATAGTATCATAGACTATCTAAATAACAAAAGTTCCAAATAGGAACTTTTTCTTATGTTATAATTAACTTAAGGGTGATGGTATGCAAGACTTATTCATAAAAAAAATAGAGATAGATACAAACTCATTTCCTAATAACCAAACATATCCTTTCAACATCGATATAATAAAAAAATTTAAAACACTTCATCTAACCAAAAATGTAACATTTATAGTAGGTGAAAATGGAACAGGTAAATCAACATTCATCGAAGCACTAGCAGTAGCTTGTGGACTTAATGCTGAAGGTGGTACAGGTAACTTTATGTTTACAACAAGGGAAACGGAATACGAACTAAGTAATTACATCAAAATAGATCACTTCCAAAGAAGATGTGAAACAAAATTCTTCTTAAGGGCAGAAAGTTTCTACAACGTAGCATCTGAAATAGAAAGATTAGGAGTAAGTGGATATGGTAAAAAAAACTTACATAAAATATCACATGGTGAATCATTCATTCAACTAGTACAAAATAGATTTACCAAAAACGGATTATATATCTTGGACGAACCAGAAGCAGCACTATCTCCAAGTAGACAAATGACTCTATTATATTTTATAAATGAACTATCTAAAGAAGGTTGTCAATTTATAATAGCAACCCATTCTCCTATACTAATATCTTATAGAGAAGGAGAAATACTAGATTTAAATAATAATTTTAAACCAATAAAATATGAAGATACAGAAATATATCGTACATACAAAATGTACCTAGAACAACCATATGAAATGCAAAGAAGACTATTTGATGAAGACGAGGAGTACTAATATGATAAGATACTTAACTAAACAAGATATACCAGAATATCAAAAACTAATAACTACAGTATGGCAAGAAACATACCCCGGTATAGTAAACCAACAATTCTTAGATAATTTATCTAATACAGAACAACAACGTATAGAATTAAACAACATGACATACGACGAATCTATTAAAGACACATTAGTATTAGAAATAGATAACAATATAATAGGATTCATAAGATATGGTAAATCCGAAGAAGATATAAATACAGGAGAAATATTTGCTCTATACATACTATCTAAATATAAAAGAAAAGGCTATGGTAAACAACTAGTACAACAAGCAACAAAAGAACTAATAAAAGCTGGATACAATAACATGATAATAGGTTGTATATCTAAAAATCCATCTAATGAATTCTATAAGCATATAGGTGGAACAAAAATAAAAGAAAGACCATTCCCTAAAACAGGAGACAATTTAATAGAAAATATCTATTACTTCGAAGACATACAAAAACTAACATAATTTTTTACTACTATACAAAATATTTTTATATGCTATAATAATCCATGTAAGAATATTTATGAAAGGAATTTATGATGAAAAAAATAAGCTTACTAATCGCATTATTCTTTACAACATTACTTCTTGTAGGATGTGGAGAACCAAAAGAAAAGAATATAGAGGGAACACTAGACGAAATACTAACAAAACTTTATGCTGATTTCAAAGAAGATGAAATGCCAATGTTAGACAAAATTAACTTCTTAGAAAAAATGGAAGGTGCAACAGATGAAGAACATGCCGATAGAATAAAATACTATATCGGATCAGATAAAATCCAAGCTAAAGAAGTTTTAGCATCAGAACCAATGATGTCATCAATTGCTTACTCAGTAGTTCTAGTAAGAATGGAAGAAAAAGCTGACATTGAAAAAGCTAAAACTGAAATAAAAAACAATATAAACCCAAGAAAATGGGGATGTGTTGAAGTTCCTGAAGATGATGTAATAGTAAAAAGTAAAGGCGATTTAATAATACTAATTATGGTTGCAGACGAAACAACAAGAACAAAAATTGAAACTGCGTTCGACAATCTATAGAAATCTTCTAAGAAGATTTCTTTTTATTTTGAGGTGATAACATGTTATTTTCAAGCATTATATTTATATATTTCTTTATACCATTATTATTATTGGTATACTTTATAACACCAGCTAAATATCGTAATATACCATTACTTATATTTAGTTTATTATTCTACTTTTTAGGAGAACCTAAATACATAATAATACTAATATTATGTTGTATTATTAATTACTATATTAGTAAATTAATGACACATAAAAAATTTAAAAAATATAAAAAAGTATTACTAATACTAGTACTTATTTATGATATAGGTCAATTACTATATTTTAAATATACTGACTTCTTTATTATTAACATAAACAATATATTTAACTCAAATATATCTTTATTACAAGTAATAATGCCAATAGGTATTAGCTTCTTTACATTCCAAATAATAGCATACATAGCAGACGTATATAAAGGAGTACATAAACCATCTAAATCTTTAATAGACTTTACTATGTACGTATCACTATTCCCACAATTAATAGCAGGACCAATAGTTAGATATGCTAATGTAGAAAAAGAAATATCAAAAAGAGAAACGAGTTTTAACAAATTCTCAGAAGGTATAAAACGTTTTGTAATAGGTCTTTCTAAAAAAGTATTACTAGCTAATGTACTAGGTGAATTTGCAGGACTACTAGTAGAAGAAACAATATTATCTTCATGGTTAAAACCAATACTATTTACATTACAAATATACTTTGATTTCTCTGGATATAGTGATATGGCAATAGGACTAGGTTTAATGTTAGGATTCCGTTTCCTAGAAAACTTTAACTATCCATTAATAGCAAAATCTATAACAGATTTCTGGCGTAGATGGCACATCTCATTATCAAGTTGGTTTAGAGACTACGTATATATCCCATTAGGAGGTAATAGAGTATCTAAATTAAAATGGATAAGAAACTTATTTATAGTATGGTTCCTAACAGGTTTCTGGCATGGTGCTAACTGGAACTTCATAATATGGGGCCTATACTTTGGTACATTATTAGTAATAGAAAAACTCATACTAGGTAAACTACTAGAAAAAACTAAAATAATAAAATATATCTACACAAGTATCATAATCATAATAAGTTTCTTAATATTCAGTGTAGAATCAGTACCAGAAATACTAACTAGTTTAAAAAACATGTTCTTTATTACAGATATACCATTTACTTCTTTAGAAACAAACTACTACTTAAGAAGTTATTTAGTATTACTAATAATATCTATAATAGGAGCAACTCCATTATTTAAAATAATAATAGGTAAATTAAAAGAAACAAAATTAAAAGTAGTAATAGATATCTTAGAACCAATCTATTTAATAAGTCTTCTATTATTATGTACAGCATTTCTAATAGATGCATCTTTTAATCCTTTCCTATACTTTAGATTCTAGGTGATAATATGAAAGATAAAATAACAACTATATTATTTCTAATAGTAATATTTGGTTTTGGTATAGCCCACATACTATTACCAGATAATGAAATAAGTAATACAGAAAGAAGAAAACTTGCATCATTCCCTGAATTTACTCTAACAAGTGAGTATAGTGAAAAAGTAGATAAATACCTACTAGATCATTTCCCACTAAGAGATACATTTAGAAGTATTAAAGCAAGATTCAATTATAATGTATTACAAAAATTAGATAATAACGACATATATTTAAAAGATAACTATATCTTTAAATCAGAATATCCAACTAATAAAGGATCAATATCTAGTTTCATATCAAAAACAAATAAAGTACAAAAACTACTAACTAAAAATAATAAAACATATATCATGGTAATACCAGATAAAAATTACTATCTAAAAGATAAAAACTTCTTACAAATAGATTATGACTACTTATATAAAGAAATAAATAAATTAGATATGACACAAATAGATATTAGAAACATAATGTCATTAAATGATTACTACGAAACAGATACACACTGGAAACAAGAAAATCTAGATAAGGTAGTAAAACAAATGAGTACAGTAATGAACTTCAAATATAAAGAAATAGATTATAAAAAGAATACATATAATAAATTCTATGGTGTATATTATGGAGAATCAGCAATATCTCGTAAACCAGAAACAATAACATATCTAACTAACAATACAATCTTAAATAGTGAAGTAAAATACTTAGAAAACAATAAACTTAATACAGTGTATAACTTAAATAAACTAAACTCTCTAGATCCATACGAAGTATATCTAGATGGGGCTAGCTCATTAATCGAAATAACTAATAAGAATTCTAAATCTAAAAAAGAATTAATAATATTTAGAGATTCATTTGGTAGTAGTTTATCCCCACTATTAATAGAATATTATGGTAAAATAACTATAGTAGATAATCGTTACATAAGTAGCGATTATATAAAAGAACACATTAAATTTAAAAAACAAGATGTATTATTTATGTATAGTACATTTATGATAAATAATAGTGGTTCTATAAAAGGATAGATAGTTATGAATATATTTAGTAACATACATTACAACTCAGTATTAATATTAAGTTATTTCTTTATATCATTAATAGCACTAATATTAAATACATTTACTGGAGGAAAAACTAATAAAGTATTATTTTCATCATATAGATCATCTCCATTAAATCCACTAACCTATATTAGATTCTTTACTCACGCATTAGGACATACTGGATGGCATCATTTTTCTTCAAACTTCTTAACTATGTTATTAATAGGACCTATGATAGAAGAAAAATATGGCACAATCAATTTACTTATAATGATGGTTATAACTGCAGGAGTAACAGGTATAATAAATACTATAATAAGTAAAAAAGCTATTCTAGGAGCCAGTGGTAATGTATTCATGTTAATAATGCTAAGCTCTATGGTTAACTTAGAAGCCGGCAAAATACCACTAACACTTATCTTAATATTCTTCTTCTATATAGCTAATGAAATAATAGAAGGAATATTTGTAAAAGATAATGTATCTCATATGGGACATATAATCGGTGCCATATGTGGAGTACTCTTTGGATTCTATTGGATGTAAATTTTACATCCAATTTTTAATTTTTTCACAAAACCATAACAATTTAAGGTTATAGTTAAATAGGTAAAGGAATGATAAAAACATGAACAATAAAAAAATATGTCCAAATTGTGGACAAGAACTAGAAGAAAAATATAAGTTTTGTTATGACTGTGGGACACAAATTCCCGAAATAGAACAATCTAAAAAAAGAGGACGCAAAAAAAAGGTAGTCGAACCAGTAATTGAAGAAATAATAGAAACAAAAGAAATCTTAGAACCTACATTAACTAAAGAAGAACAACTAGAAGATGAATTAATTATAAAAGAAAGAGAACTAAAAAAAGCCAAAAGAGGTAGATTCTTAAGACCAATTATATCTTGTGTAATAACATTCATCCTATGTTTAACAGCATTTGGTTTCTTCTATGAATACTATTTAAAAAACTTAGTAATAGAAACAACTAAAAGAGAAGTAACAATAACTGATAAAGGTATATCAGAAGCTGTAGATAAAGTATATGATTCAGTAGTTGTAGTAGAAAGTTATTCTAAAAACAAACTATATTCAACAGGTACAGGATTTGTATACAAAACAAAAGATGATAAAGCATATATATTAACTAATCATCACGTTATAGAAGGTGCCGATGAAGTAAAAGTAGTATTTACAAACAATAAAACAGAAAAAGTAGAAGTACTAGGTTCAGACAAGTATTCAGATGTAGCAGTACTAGGAATAGATAAAGAACATATAATATCTATTGCAGAAATAGGTAGTAGCGAAGAACTTAAAGTAGGAGATACTTCATTCGCAGTAGGAGCACCTCTAGATTCATCTACATACGCATGGACAGTAACAAGAGGTATCATATCAGGTAAAGATAGAGTAGTAGAAACATCATCTAATGTAATGAAAGTATTACAAACAGATACAGCAATTAATAGTGGTAACTCAGGTGGTCCATTATGTAATTCAAACGGTCAAGTAATAGGTATTACTAATATGAAATTAGCAGCTTCATCTATCGAAGGAATGGGCTTTGCTATTCCAATAGAAACAGCTATTCAAGTAGCAGAAACATTAATGGAAGGTAAAGAAGTAGAACGTCCATATCTAGGAGTAGAAATAGGTGAAGCAAGACCATCATATTATAGTGATGAAGTCTACGTATACGTAAATAAAGTAGAAGCAGATAGCCCAGCAGACAAAGGTGGACTAAAAAAAGACGATATAATAAAAAAAGTAAATGATGCAGAAATAAACTCAATCGCTTACTTCCAACACGAATTATATAAATATGATATTGGTGAAAAGATAAAAATAACAGTAGAACGTGATGGAGAAGAAATAACTCTAGTAATAAAACTAGGTACTAAAAACAAAGAAGCTTAATGCTTCTTTTTATGTTATAATAAATATGGTGATACTATGGAAAAACAAGCATTAATAGAAAAAGCTAAAAGATTAGATGTCCATCCTAATATAAAACAAGGTGTATTAAATATATTAGAATACATTACACAAGAAGAAAGAAAAAAACTACATATAGTAGAAGAATTCCAATCTGAATTCTATTTAGAATATAACGGTTCCCAAATAATCCAAACACTAAGACAATATGACTACGCTGGAACACCAACAATAAAAAGTTCAGCACCAATCTTAGTAAAAGACTTACCAGAACTATATTTTAAATACCAAGTACAAATAGATGAAGCTTTAACTAAAGGCAAGAAACTATAAATCAAAATATCTATTATTAATTCATACAAAAAGAAGACTAAGTCTTCTTTTTAATTTAATACATAAATACCAATAGTTAAATAAGTAGCAAATAATATCCATACTAGATAAAGAATATTTAAATAACCAGATATCTTCTTAGTATTATAAAACCAATAAATCATTAAACAAACCAATATATCAAGAATAATAATCCATATACAAGCTAGTAATCTTAACTTAAACAAAAAGAATATTATAGACCAAAGTAAATTAACTCCTAACTGTAAATAATAAACTTTACTTAAACACTCATTATCATTATCTTGTTTCAATAAATAATAAGAAATACCCATTAGTAAATAAATAATCGTCCACATAACAGGAAACAACCAACTAGGAGGAGCAAGTGGTGGTTGAACCAACTGATTATAATCAATACTACCAGATATAATAAAACCAACAACACTACCTAATATAACAGGTAGAAATAAATAAAATAACTTTCTACTTAATTTCATATCATCACCTATACTTAAAGTGTATGTAAAAATAAAATATTTATACTAAAAATGATATAATATAATTGGAGATGATAATATGAATCTATATAAAAGTGATAATTGGGAAGTAATATTTGGTACATGGGCACAAGATCATCCTGGTTATTGCATTATAACAAGTAAAAAAGAAAGATTAAGTGATCTAACACCTGAAGAATGGATAGAACTAGGTGCATTAGAAAAAGAACTAGAAAGAGTATGTAATAAAGTATTAAAACCAACTATGTATAACTTTGCATGTTTAATGAACAATGCCTATCGTGATAATGAAACACCTAATGTACATTATCACTTTATACCTAGATACAAAGAAGAAACTATTATTGTAGGAAAGAAATACAAAGATAAATACTTCGGATATAACTTTTGGAAATGGTCAAATAGTAAATTTAAATCTCAAAAAGATATCTTCACTAAAGAAGAAAAAGAAGAAATATTTAATTTACTAAAAAAAGAATTTAATAGTGATATAATAAAACAGGAAGTGATAAAATGAAAACAGAAAAAAACATTTTAATAGCATTCTTACTTAATTTATTTTTCTCAGTATTTGAACTTATCGGCGGAATATTTACAAATAGTATAGCTATCATATCAGATGCAGTACATGACTTTGGAGATTCAATAAGTATAGGAGTATCATACTTCTTAGAAAAGAAAAGTAAGAAAAAACCAGATAATAAATATACATTTGGTTATACAAGATACTCAGTACTAGGAGCCATTATCACAAATACAATTCTTATAATAGGTTCAACTCTAGTAATATATAATGCTATAGAAAGAATAATTAATCCAGTAGATATAAATCATAATGGAATGATTATATTCGCTATAGTAGGAACAGTAGTAAACATTATAGCAGCATACGCTACTAAAGAAGGAGATTCCCTAAATCAAAAAGCAGTAAACCTTCATATGCTAGAAGATGTATTAGGATGGATAGTAGTCCTAATAGGAGCTATAGTTATTAAGTTTACTAACTTCACTTTAATAGATCCAATACTATCTATATTAGTAGCAATATATATTCTAAGTAATGCAATAAAATCATATAAAAAGATATTTAATCTATTCCTAGAAAAAACTCCAGAAGATATAAAAATAGAAGAACTAAAAGAACATATCTTAAGTATAAAAGGAGTAGAAGGAATACATCACATTCATATTTGGAGTATGGATGGAATAAACAACTATGCTACAATGCATATAGTAACAGATACTAAAAAATTAGATGAACTAAAAAAATCAATTAAAGAAGAATTAAAAGAACACGGTATATCACACACAACTATTGAAACAGAAGATAAAGATTCAGAATGTAGTGAACACGAATGTTCTATAATAGAATCAAATCATCACGGACATCATCACCATCATCATTAAGGAGTAATTATATGAATAAAAATCAAAAAATAGCATTAATAATAATATCTATTATGGCCTTTATATTAGGATTAATAGAATCTTATAAACTACAACAAAGTATCTATAATGATACACTACCAGAATACATAACATCTCAATCATGGGAAAGAGATAATGGTTCTGATATAGAAACTATTTACTTTGATAAAGAAGGTAAATTTGGTTACTACTGTTCATGTGGTAGCCCAGTAGATTACTATGATGCATGTGATTCATATAAGTATGATGTAGAAACAAATACTATAAAACTAAAATGTCTTCCAGTAGTAAAAACAACTAAAATAAAAATAATATCATCATCAAAAGAAAAACTAGTATTAGATTTTAATGGAGAAAAAAGAGAATTCATAACTGAATATAAACACTTAATAGATAATCCATTATCATTCGCTGGTATTAAATTTAAAACAACAGTAAAAGAAGAAATAGAAATAGAATTTACTAAAGATGGTAACTTTGAAGCATATAATACTACAAAGAAAAAATATGACCTAGGTTCAGACATATGTTTCAACTGGACATCTAATAAAGAAAACAATGAAATAACTCTAGATTGTCAAGATCATAAAAGAATAATAAAAATAAATAAATATGATCCAAAAACAAATGAACTAGAATTATATTTCAAACATAATAAAAAAACATATAATTTCATAAAAATAGAAGATAACAAATAGTTATCTTTTTTATTTATAAAAGCAAATATCTATTTATGATATAATACTATTGGAAGTGAAAAAAATATGGAATTTATAATTGAATTAATTACAGACTTAATATTAGAAGGTTCATTCGAATTAAGTAAAAATATAAAAACACCTAAATGGTTAAGATATCCATTAATTATATTAGTAATATTATTCTTCTTAGCAGTAATAGGAATAATATTTACATTAGGTCTAGTAGTACTAAAAGAAAACTACATAATAGGTATACTACTTATAATAATATCAATAGCATTCGCAGTATATGGAGTAGCTAAATTCATAGATATTTATATAAAAAGAAATCCTAATGGAGACGAATATAAACTATGGAACAAATTCATTGAAGAAATATGTACAAAAGACTTAGATAAACTAAATGAAGAACAAAAAAATGCAGCACTATGTTTTTACTATGATAGAGAAATGAATATAGGTGGACACGTATGTTTCTTTGATCAATATCAAAAAGTAAAAAATAAAGACATGATAAAAGCACTAGATGAAGTATCAAATAGAAAATTCGTAACTAACTTCGAAGAAGCAATCGAAAAAGGCAAAGAAGATAACTACGAAAAAACAGATGCCGTATACTTAAGACAATCACCATGTTTAACTGAATATCTAGAACAATATGTAATAACTAATAAAGAAAAAATATTTGAAGAAATAGAAGAAATATTTTAAGAGGAAAATACTATGGAAATAGATATTGAAAAATTAAGAAAAGACTTAATAGATTATTATGGTACAGCAATGTTTAATGCATCTTCACTTGCTATAATAGAACTTACCAAAGTAGAAAATGCATCCCCTCAAGAATTAATAAATATTGCATTAAAAAACAACTTTGATTTAACAGAATACGAAACAAATAATAAAAAATTATTTTAGGAGTAATTATGACAAAACATATCTTCATAGCTGGAGTAGCTAAATCAGGAAAATCTACATTCGCAGAAAAAATATGTGAAAACAAAAAATATAATCATATACCACTAGATTACTTTGCATCATCATTAAAACATAACTTCCCAGAAACAAAAATAACAAGTAACGTAGTAATACAAGAAGAATCAAGTGCTAACTTAGCATTACTACTATCAAGAGTAATGAATATTATGAACGATAAAGATGAACCATTTATAATAGATTCAGCTCATATACTACCAAAAGATATAATTAAATATATTGATAGAGATAAATGGGACATATACTATTTTGGTTATCCAAATATAACACCACAAGATAAATTTAATATACTAAGAAAATATGATGGCAAAGAATCTTGGACTAGAAAAAGAACAGATGAAGAACTACTAGATACATTAACTAAATTAGTAGAACTAAGTAAACAAATAGAACAACAATGTATCGAATACAATTTAACATTTATAGATACAAGTAAAGACTTAATAAATGATATAAATAATGCATATAAAAACTACATAAATGACTAAAAGACTTGGTTATTTATAAAAAAAATGTTACACTTATATCATACATGAACACAAGTGAGGAGTAATAACATGTTTATAGGAAAATGGAATAAATCAGTATATTTAACATATATAAGTTTAGGATTTGCAATATTAGGAATATATTTAGCAACTGCACTAGGTAAAACACACTTAGCATTAATGTGCTTAATGTGTTGCGGTATTTGTGATATGTTCGATGGTAAAATAGCAAGAGCTTGTAAAAGAAATAAAGAAGAAATAGCATTCGGTATAGAACTAGATTCATTAGTAGACTTAGTTTGCTTTGGTGTATTACCAATAGTTATTTATATCTCTTTAGGATTCACAGAATGGTACAACGTAATATCATTCATTCTACTAGGAGTTGCAGGAGTAGCAAGACTAGCATACTTTAATGTAGTAACTGCAACTAAAGATGGCAAAGCAGTAAAACATTACGAAGGACTACCAATAACAATGGCAGCAGCTGTATTCCCAGTATTCTACTTATTAAGTTACGTACTAAGCGAAACAGCATTCTTCATATTCTTTTCTATACTAATATATGTAGAAGCATTCTTAAATATGTATAAATTCAAACTAAAAAAACCAACAAGTAAATGGGCATACATAGCAGCTTGTATAATAGCATTAACAACAATCATCATATATGTGGTGTTATTATGACATTAATATATAATAGAGAAACAAAAGAATGTTTTGAACAAAAAGAAGCAGGCAATATTGGCCTGAAATTCTTATATAATACAATACTTGGTAGATTAATACTAAAACTATTAGTAAACCCTTGTATATCAAAAATAAGTGGTAAATATAACGATTCAAAATACAGTAAAAGAAAAATAAAAAAATTCGTAAAAAAGAACAACATAAATATGGATGAATTCATTGAAGAAGATTATCAAAACTTCAATGACTTTTTTACGAGAACAGTAAAAGAAGAAAAAAGACCAATGACAAAAAATCCAAAGAGATTTATATCTCCAGCAGATTCAAAAGTATTGGCATACGATATAACTGATGATTTAATGTTAACTATAAAAGGAAGTACATATCAATTAAGTGAACTAGTTAACAACGAAGAAGATTTATCTGAATTCAAAAACGGTAAGTGCTTAGTATTTAGACTAAGTGTAGATGACTATCATCACTATTGCTATCCAGATAGTGGAAAACTAATAAAATACAATGCAATAGATGGAAAACTACATACAGTAAGATCTATCTCTAGTAAATATAAAATATACAAAATTAATCAAAGAGAATATAGTATTCTAGATACAGAAAACTTCGATAAAATAGTATATATTGAAGTAGGAGCTATGATGGTAGGTAAAATAGTAAATAATGTTCAAGATACATTCACCAAAGGAGAAGAAAAAGGATACTTCAAATTAGGTGGATCTACTATCGTAATATTATTAAAAGAAAATGAAGTAATTCTAGATAAAGATATAATAAACAATAGTAAAAAAGATATAGAAACACAAGTAAAATATCATGAAACAATTGGTACAAAAAAATAGTATAAAATTGACTATCTAAAAAATAATGATATAATACTCAATCGAAAGGCGTGAACTATATGGAATACAAAAAATTCAAAGACGCAGATAAGATAATTAATAGATCAGACTTTATGGTAACAAATCCTACAGAACATAAAAATAAATGGAATGTAGTATTTGGAAACAATAATCCTATTCATTTAGAATTAGGAATGGGTAGAGGAGACTTCATAATTAATATGGCTCTTACATATCCAAAAATAAACTTCATAGGTTTAGAAATAAGTGAAGATCAATTAGTTAAAGCAGTACAAAAACTAAATAATAAAAATATACCTAATCTAAAATTAATATGTGCTGATGCAAGAGCAATCGATACATTCTTTGGTAAAGAAATTAATACTATTTATTTAACATTCTCAGAACCATGGCCAAAAGCACATGATGAAAAGAAAAGATTTACTCATGAAAGTTATTTAAGACTATATGATAAGATATTTAGAAAAGATAAACATATTATAATGAAAACAGATAACAAAGGTTTATTCCAATACTCATTACAAAGTCTATCACAATATTGGTACGTATTTGATAGAGTAAGCTTAGACTTACATAACGATGAAAATCCTATCAAAAATAACATAATGACTGACTGGGAAAAGAAATGTGTTCAAGATAGAAAACCAATCTATTACGTAGACGCATCATTCAAAGGATAATAAAAGATGAAGATTAATAATTCTTCATCTTTTTTAATCAAACAATTGAAAACAATAAACAAACCTTATATAATTAAAATGTAATAAATAGTTTGCCTGTTATTTATACGACAATTTAATCGATAGAGTATGTTTCTAAAGGCAAAATAGAAACATGCATGTTGCGGAGATATTTACGAAAGTGAATATCTCTTTTTTTATTATTTAATAGGAGGGAAATAATATGGAATTAAAAGTAGATAATAAAATAATAAACTATATGAAAGTAGAAGATGAAGATTATATATCAATAACAGATATGCTTAAATCTAAAGATGGTAATTTTTTTGTTACCGATTGGTTAAGAAATAGAAATACTATTGAATTCTTGGGCATTTGGGAAGAACTACATAATCCTAATTTTAATTATGGCGAATTTGCCACAATTAAAAGTCAAGCTGGTTTAAATAGTTATAAACTAAGTGTTAAAGAATGGGTAGAAAAAACAAATGCTATTGGTATCACTTCAAAAGCAGGTAGGTATGGTGGAACATACGCACATAAAGATATTGCTTTTGAATTTGGAATGTGGATTAGTCCAAAATTTAAATTATTATTAATTAAAGAATTTGAAAGATTAAAAAAAGAAGAAGAAAAACAACTAGGTTGGAATGCTAAACGAGAATTATCTAAAATTAATTATAAAATTCATACCGATGCCATAAAGCATAACCTAATGCCTACCAAACTAACAAAAGACCAAATTAATTTTATTTATGCAGAAGAAGCAGATGTATTAAATATGGCATTGTTTGGTAAAACAGCTAAGGAGTGGAGACTGGATAATCCTGAATTAGAGGGAAATATTAGAGACTATGCATCAATAAACGAATTAATATGTTTAGCTAATTTAGAGAATTTAAATTCAGTGTTTATTAACGATGGCTTAAATCAATCAATAAGACTAGAACGATTAAATAAGATAGCAATATCACAAATGCAAATATTAAATAATTCTGATACAATAATATTAGAAAATAATACAAAAAATTAATATTACTTAATAAAGATTTACTCATAAAAGCTATTTAAGACTAACGATAAGATATTAAAAAAAGATAAACATATTATAATGACTGACTGGGAAAAAATGTGTTCAAGATAGAAAGCCAATCTATTACGTAGACGCATCATTCAAAGGATAATAAAAGATGAAGATTAATAATTTGAAGTTGTAAGATAAAAGTAGACAGATAAAAACTGTTTACTTTTTTTGTTACAATAATTTAAAGGAGATGATAATAATGCCAAGAATACGAAAAGAAAAAAATAGAAATTGGTCAAAAGAAGAAAA
>SVAU01000029.1 GCA_015059245.1 Bacillota bacterium | reverse complement strand
ATTTTTTACTACTTTCATATTAGTAATCACCACTAGTGAAATTATACTATATATTTTTTTTTTTGTAAATAGAATAAATTGGGAAATTTATTTATAAAATATAGGAAAAGATATTTCTTTTTTTTTATTTATTTGATATAATTTTTTTAGAATAGGAAGTGGGCTATATGTTTAAAGAGATAGTTACTATTAGTAAAAATTATGCTATTGTAAAAATAGATAACGTTATTAATGATGATTTACTTAATCTTAATGTTGTCTTTGAAGAACAAGGGAAGAGAATACTAGGTGAAGTGGAAGGTATTATAGGGAGTGAAGCTAGAATTAATTTTTTAGGTGAATTTCATGATAATAAATTTTATGACGGTATCATTAGAAAACCTAGTACAAAAGCTACTATTAGGATTATTAATGCTGATGAACTAGCAGAACTTACTGGCTATAATGATAGTCATGGTATGTTACTTGGACTTTCTCCTTTATATAATAATAGTCCTATTAAAGTTAATATAGATGATATGTGGAGTAATCATACTGCTATATTTGGAAATACAGGTAGTGGTAAAACTTATGGTGTTGCTAGAATAGTACAAAACTTATTTTCAATTCCAAACTTTATTCCATTTAATAGTATTATATTTTTATTTAATAATACTGATGAATATGATAATGCATTTAATGCTATTAATAGTTTTAATTATAATTATAATTATAAGTTGTTTACTACTAATACTGAGAAGAAGGATAATTTACTTAAATTGCCTTTATGGCTTTTATCAGTAGATGATTATGCTAATTTACTTGATATTAGTGAGTACTCTCAAATTATGATTATAGAAAAAATGCTTAATACTGTTAGTTTATTTGCAAAAGATGATGAGGAATCTAAAAAATATAAAAATCATATGATAGCTAAAGCTATTATTTCTGTATTATATTCTAATCAAGTATCTGCTAGAATTAGAGATCAGATATTTTCTATACTTACTGATTGTAATACTCCTGAACTTAACCTCGAGGTAGAAGTTCCTGGAGTTGGATATACTAGAAGTTTTAGAAAATGCTTTGAAATTGATAGTCAAGGACAGTTTGCTGAGAGAGTACTTATTACTGAATATATTAATAAATTTATAGATAATGAAACTGAATGGAAAGAAGAATATACTCCTACATTCTTTACTATTGATAATTTAGAAGATGCTCTTAATTTTACTCTAATTAGTGAAGGTTATTTAAATAATGATAAATTGTATAGTGAAGCTGCAGCTTTAAAGGTTAAACTTCATTCTATTGCTAAGAGTTCTCTTAGAAATTATTTTGAATGTGATAAATTTATAACTATTAATGATTATATATCTGAACTTATTCTTATTGGTAATAATAAGAGAGCACAAATTATTAATTTTGTATTAGAAGGAATTGATGATAGATTTGCTAAAGCTCTTGTTAAAATATATTCTAGAATTATATTTAATTTTGTTAAATCCCTTCCTAGTAGAGGAGCAATGCCTATTCATATTATGCTTGAAGAAGCACATAGATATGTTCAAAGAGATCTTGATAGTAGTCTTTTAGGTTATAATATATTTGAAAGAATTGCTAAAGAAGGAAGAAAATTTGGTCTTGTTATGGATTTAATTACTCAAAGACCAACAGAATTATCTGAGAGTGTTATTTCTCAGTGTAGTAATTTCTTAATATTTAAAATTAATCATCCGATGGATTTGGAATATATAGAAAAAATGGTTCCTAATATAAGTGAGGATGTAATTGAAAAACAAAAATCACTACAAGCTGGTACCTGTATTGCTTTTGGTAAGATGATGAAGATACCAATGATTGTTAAGATGCAAATACCCAATCCTGCTCCACAAAGTTCAAATGCTAATATATTTGAAAAGTGGATGATACAGTGGAAAAATAACTAATTTAAAACCTTGATTTATAAGGTTTTTTTTATTTATCCACAATATCCACAGGGATGTGGAAAAGTAAAATGATTGTCCACATACAACATTATTTGACAAAATTTGTGGAAAAGTCTTTTGTTCCTTTATTTTATATGGTATTATGTTGTTGATAAGTTGTTTATAAACTGTTAATTTAATTGTTAATTAACAATTTTGACTAGACAAAAAAAAAATTTGAGATATAATAATATTAATCGAAATATTGTCGACTATAAAGTAAGGAGGTTTTGCTTATGAATACAGAATTATTATGGAATAATTTTCTTAATAAAATAAGTGAGCAATTTTCTCCTTTATCTTATGATACTTGGTTTAAAGATACTAAACTTTATAAGATAGATAATGGTACTGCAATTGTTATAGTACCTACGATATTACATAAAAAACATTTAGAGGAAAATTATTTAGATGATGTAATTGATGTATTTACTTCTATTACTGATACTAACTTTGATTTTAAGTTTGTATTAGAAGATGAAATTAAAGCTGAAGAAGAGGAAAATACTCTTATTAATATTTATGAATCAACAGAAACTGTTGGTGTACCGTATCAGAGTAGTGCTACTGCTAATTTGAATAGTGAATATACATTTGACAGTTTTATTGTTGGAAATTCTAATAGATTTGCTTTTACGGCAGCTAGAGCAGTAGCGGAAAAGCCTGGTAAAGCTTATAATCCACTATTTTTGTATGGTAAAAGTGGACTTGGTAAGACTCATTTAATGCATAGTATAGGTAATTATATTATACAGAATTCTAATAAGAGAGTACTTTATGTGTCTAGTGAGACTTTTGTTAACGATTATATATCTGCGGTTAGGAATAATAAGGGAGATAATTTTGAAAAGATTGATTCTTTTAAAAAAAAGTATAGAAATGTTGATGTTTTAATTATTGATGATATACAGTTTTTGGGTACTGCGACTAAGGGTCAGGAAGAATTTTTCCATACTTTTAATGAATTACATGACTCTAATAAACAGATTATTATAGCATCAGATAGAAGTGTTGATGACCTTAAAATGTTAGAAGAAAGACTTATTACTAGGTTTAATTGGGGATTAACTGCTAATATTACTCCACCAGACCTGAGTTTGAGAGTTGATATTATTAAAAAGAAAATATCTCATCAAGAGGCTGCTGAAGATATACCTATGGAAGTTATAGAGTATATAGCTAATATTAATGATTCTGACGTTAGACAGTTAGAAGGTGCTATTACTAGGGTATTTGCTTATGCTAGTATGATGAATAGAGGTGTAGTTACACTTGATTGTGCTGTTGAAGCCTTGAAAGATAAGGTAAGTGATAAGAGTGTATATAAGAATGATGTACATAGGATACAAAGGATAGTGTGTGAATACTTTAAACTTGATATAGAAGAATTAAAAGGAAAGAAGAGAAGTAAAAATATTAACTATCCTAGACAGATAGCTATATATTTGTGTAGAGAGATAACTAATGAGTCTTTTCCTAAGATGGGAACATACTTTGGAGGTAGAGACCACTCTACAATAATAAGTGCTTATCAAAAAATAGAGAATGATTTGAAGACTAGTTATCAACTTCAAACGGTAATAAGTGAGCTAAAGAAAAGAATCTGTGGTTAAATAAGAGTGTATCCACAGGTGTTGTGGGAATGTAAAGTGTTATAAAATAAAAGAAAATGTGAGATATCCACAATATCCACAGTATAATAATAATAATTAATAAATAATAATGGAAAGAGGAATGATAAAAATGAAATTTGTAGTAAAGAAAGAAATATTGTTAGATAGTTTAAATAATACTTCTAAAGCAATATCTACTAAGAACTTAATTCCTATACTTACTGGTATTAAGTTTGATTTAAAGGAAGATGGATTATATTTATATGCTAGTGATACTGATGTATCTATTAGAACATATATACCTAAAGATAAACTTACTAGTTTAGATGAAGTAGGTAGTATAGTAATAGGAGGTAAGTATATTGTTGAAATAATTAGAAAACTTCCTAATACTGATATATCTATTGAAGTAATTGATGGATATAAGTTAATTATTAGTACTGATAATACTGAATTTAATTTAAATGGGGTTAATCCTAATGAATATCCTAATTTAGATTTAGATGAGACTAAGGAACCTATTGTTATTAATACTGAAGTATTTAAGGAAATGATTAATCAAACTGTATTTGCTACTTCTCCTAGTGAGAC
>SVAU01000015.1 GCA_015059245.1 Bacillota bacterium | reverse complement strand
GTAATGAAATCTTATTAACTCAAGAAGACAACTTTAGTCCAATCATGATAGAGAGAGCGTGAAGTATATGAATTTATTAGGAGTTTTGGAAGGTATATTATTTGTAGTAGGAGACGAAGGAGTAACTCTAACACAAATATGTGACATCCTATCTGTTGATATGGAAGAAGCAAAAAGATTACTTATGGAACTTAAAAAAAGCTATGATGAAGATAATCATGGTATAAGAATAAGTTACTTAGGTGATGCATTTAAATTAACAACTAAAAAAGAACATAAAGAGTATTATCAAAAATTAATAGAGAATCCAGAAAGTAATACATTATCTCAAGCCGCATTAGAAGTACTAGCTATAATTGCTTATAATCAACCAATTACCAGAGTTGAAGTAGATGAAATGCGTGGAGTAAATAATGGTCAAATGATTAGAAAACTAATTGCCAAAGGTTTAGTAAAAGAAGCTGGTAAATCAACAATGCCAGGTAGACCAAACCTATATGCAACAACATCTGAATTCTTAGATTACTTTGGTTTATCATCTATAAGTGAATTACCAACAATACTAAAAGAAGAAGAAAAAGAAGACGAAGAAAAAGAATTATTCACATCAATCTACAAGGAAAAAGAAGAAAATGAATAAAGTAGACTTATATATAGAAGATGAATCAGATATTTACAATGAAACATATACAAAAGAAGAATTAAATGATTTAGACATAAAGAACAAAACAATATCTAATACTAATTTTGATAGATGTAATCTAACATCATCTGATTATAAAAATACTTACTTCGAAAAAGTAGTATTTTCTAATTGCGACTTTTCTAATACAAAATTTATAGAATGTAATTTCAGAGAAGTGGAGTTTAATAATTGCAAATTAGTAGGAGTAAACATTAGTGATTGTCATATAACTAAAGTAACAATTAATTCATCTCAATGTAAATATATTAATATCATAGATACAAAAACAAAAGAACTTACTATCGAAGAATCAGATTTCTCTGAAAGTAGTTTTTATAACGTAGAATTACCAAAATGTATATTAGAAGATACTTGTTTTAAAGAATCAGAATTTATGCATATTAATTTAAATGGTATTAATTTCAGCACTTGTGATATAACAAGTATAAAAATAGAAGAAAGAAGTTTAAAAGGGATTAAAGTAAATCAATTTCAAGCATTAGAACTAGCTACATTACTTGGAATAGACATTGTCGAATAAGGGAGTGTAATCATGTATCAAAATTTAGATGGAACAAAAAGAAATTCAAAACCTATATTATTTATAGTTGCATTATTAGTAATTGCAGCAATAATTGGAACAACTTTCTTTTTAATGAAACCTGAATCAAATGAAAATCTAGAAAACTATAGTCAAAACGATAACAAAGAAACATCTTCTTCAAAAGAAGAAAAAGAAGAAGAAAAAGAACCAGTTGTAGAAACTCCAGAATCACCTATTGTTGAAGTTCCTGAAATAACTACTGAATATAGTAATATTGAACAAATAAGTCTTTCGTCATTTAATGAAATGATAAAAAAGAAAAGATCTTTCGTAGTAGTAATAAGTCAAACATACTGTTCTCATTGTATAGTTTATAAACCAATATATAATGAAGTACTAAAAGAACATAATTCAAAAGGCTATGACTTAGATATATATGGATTAAGTCAAACTGTTAGAACAGACCTTCTAAATAAATATGGAATAAATGGAACACCAACAACACTAATATTTATAGATGGTGTTTTACAAAAAGATAGAATAGAAGGTATGGTAGAAAAACAATATTTAGTAGACTTCTTATCAAAATATGGCTTCATTTAAAAGTAGAGATTTAGTATTCTAAATCTCCTTTTTTATGTTATAATATTACATGTAATGCCTGTGTGGCGGAATTGGTAGACGCGCTGGACTCAAAATCCAGTGTTAGCAATAACGTGTGGGTCCGAGTCCCACCACAGGCACCATATAAAAATAACAGTCAATAATGACTGTTTTTTTATGTTAAAATAAAACAAAGGAAGATAACTATGAACATAATATTTCTCGATATAGATGGAGTACTAAATTCTCATCGTAAGTTAATAGAAGTATATAAAAAAACTCATAAACCTCATTCTGGATACAACTATCCATTTGATGAAATATGTCTTAATAACTTAAAAGAACTAGTAGAAAAAACAAATTCCAAAATAGTCATAACATCATCATGGAGAAAAGATGAAGAAGGAAGAAATAAGATTATTCAAACATTAAAAAACTATTCACTAGATCAATACATAATAGGTTACACCCCAATACTTCATCAAAAAAGAGGTATAGAAATAAAATCCTACTTGGATACATTAGAAACTCAACCAAACTTCATAATATTAGATGATGATACTGATATGGAAAGTCTAATAGATTATCTAATAAAAACAAATATCCAAGTCGGATTAACAAAAGAAAATATAGAAGAAGCAATTATTAAACTAACAAAAAAAAGAACTTAATAGTTTGTTTTTTCTTTAGTTAATCTCTATAAATATAATATAAGAATAAATATTATCATATTCCGACATTTTTCGACATTTCAAAGTGAGATACTTAGTACGTGCTAAACAAAGGAGGAATAAAAATGGAAAGTAAAGTAAAATGGTTTAATAATGAAAAAGGATATGGTTTTATAGAATATAAAGAAAATGAAGACATCTTCGTACACTACTCACAAATATTACAAGATGGATACAAAAGTTTAAATCAAGGAGAAAATGTATATTTTGAACTTATAGAAACAGATAAGGGTTTCCAAGCAAAAAACGTTCAAGCCTCAAGAAATGTAATGTAGCTAATTATAAACATTATAATTGATTTATTAGTATTCAATCATAATATTGTTTACGTTTGGCACAAAAGTAATATTAAGTAAATCATAGTAATGTAGTAATTAATATACACAAAAGAACTTTATAGTTCTTTTTTTATTTAATAAGTATTTTTTTGACAAATAAAGAATTTAGTATTATTATAAAACCATGAAAGGGAAGATTAGTATGATAAAACTATATACTACATTACATCATCATAATAATCTGCACTTGTTAATACGACATTAATAGTTGTAAGTACAAGTGCTATTTGTGGTGCTTGTATTTAGTTTAAATATATATTAAAAAGCTATACAGGTACTACTTGTATAGCTTTTATTATTTTATAAAAAGAAATAGAAAGAAGGATTAATTATGATAATACAAAACGTAAAAGGTGGTTATGATTTTTTACCTAAAGAACAAAAAATTAGAAATTATATAAATGGAATATTAAAAAATACTTTCGAAGAATATGGTTACTTACCAATAGAAACACCAATACTATGTTACTTTGATATGTTAGCAGGTAAGTATGATGAATCAAATGATATCTTAAAAGAAATATATAAACTAAAAGATCAAGGTGATAGAAACTTAGGATTACGTTATGACTTAACAGTACCATTTGCAAAATTCATAGCATTAAATAAAAATGAACTAAAGTTACCATTCAAAAGATATGAAATAAATAAAGTATTTAGAGATGGACCAGTTAAAGTAGGTAGAGACAGAGAATTTACTCAATGCGATGTCGACGTAGTAGGTTTATCTAATCAAATGATAGAAGCAGAACTAATTAGTTTATATGTTAATGCATTCACTAAACTTAATATCGAAATAAATATAAAATATAATAGTAGAAACTTAATGAAAGGTCTAATTCTAGATACAGGTGTTAGTGAAGATTTAGTATCAAGTACAATAACAATAATAGATAAAATAGATAAACTAACTAAAGAAGAACTAACAAATAACTTATTAGAATTGGGTCTAAATGAAACTCAAACAAAATCTCTATTAGAATATTTCAAACTATCACTAGAAGAACTAAATATAAAATTCCAAAACACTACTAATGAAGATATAAAAAGAGGTCTAGAAGAACTAAATAATTTAGAAGAATATATTACAAAAATGAATCTAAAAGAATATTGTACATTCACATCATCATTAGCAAGAGGTCAAGACTATTATACAGGCAATGTATTTGAAGTATATGAAAAGAATGGACTTCTAAGTGGAGCTATCGGTGGAGGAGGTAGATACGATAAAATGATTACTGAATTCATTAATGATGGTGAAACATATCCAGCAGTAGGAATAAGTTTTGGTTTAACATCAATATTTGAATTATTAAAAAATAGAGAAGAATTTGCCTCATCATCACCAATTGATATCTACGTAATACCAATGGGAACAAATATTGAAAGTTTAAAACTAGCAAATGAACTTAGAAAACTAGATATTAAAGTAGACTTAGAAATGAATAATAAAAAACTAAAGAAAAGTTTAGATTTCTGTAATAAAGAAAATATTCCATATGTAATCATCCTAGGAGAAGATGAAATAGCTAACAATTCATTCAAATTAAAAGACATGATTAATAAAGAAGAATATCTAATTAATATGAATGAATTAGATAAAGTAAAAGACATATTAAATTAATAATTTACTAATTGTTAAAACTTATAAAAAGTGTTATACTGAATGCAAGAATAGGAAGTGATCTTTATGAAAAGAGTATTTACTAAATTGAGAAGAGCATGTTTTCTATTCAATGTTGCTAACAGTGACTTATTTTAGAGTGTACGCTATTGTACCCTCTTTTTTTTGGAGGTAATTATGGAAAAAAGGGAAATGTTAGAAAAGATAAAAGAACTAACAACAAAAGAAATAAGTTTATCTGATATAAGCCAAGTATTAAAAATAAATGAATATGAAGTACTTGCTTTAATAAGAGAACTTAGACAACTTGGAATCAACATAGTTACGCAACAAAGAGATGACGGCATTTATATGTACAATCAGGGGGAAAAAGAACTAACGGATGATAATTCATATCAGTTCTTTACAGATGAGGAACATGAATTCAAATTCGTTGCAATATCAGACACTAGATTCGGATCAAAATCGCAACAACTATCAATACTTAATGATATCTATTTAAAAGCACATTCATTAGGTTTTGATAATGTAATCTTATGCGGAAACATTACAGAAGGTTTATATCCATTGCATCATATTTATTCAGAATCAAACTTTCTAGATGACACATTAAGACAAGTAGATTACATAACTAATAACTTTCCAGCAGTAGAAGGTATGAAAACATACTTTATAACTGGAGCAAAAGATGAAAAACACTTACAAAGTAATAAAATAAACATAGGTAAAAGAATAGAAATGGCTCGTAGTGACATGGTCTACTTAGGTAACGGATCATGTAATGTTATGATTGATAAAGCTCGTATGTTTGTATTCAATCCTAAACTAATAAAAACATATACAGTATCATATCGACCACAACAACAAATAGATTCTTTTAGAAGTGAAGATAAACCAGATATCTTATTATATGGTGGCCTACTTCAAATGGAAAAATTTACTTATCGTAATGTAGCTTGTATCTCAGTACCAAGTGTATGTGCAACAACAAGAGAAATGAGTGATAAAAGACATTCTAATACAATTGGTGCATGGTACATAACAGTAACAACAGATAAATATGGAAATTTTAAAAGTATAAAAGCAATGGACTCAGTATATTACAAAACCAACAAAGACGATTACTTAAAACCTAAAGTTTTAAGATTAACAAGTGCTAAGTAGGAGGAGTAATATGGAAGATTTAAAAAGAGATACTAATTTAGAACATATTAATAAACTATATAAATATATGAGACATGGTTCTTCAGTAGAAGACTTTATGTTAAGATTTCATATTAAATCTACTGAACTACAAGGTATATTAGAACTATGTCGTATTTATGGCAAGAACATAGATATAGTAGAAAAGAATGGTACTATTGTATTTGAAAAATCCCAAACAAGAACATTTATAACTACTAAACCAGATCTTACACAAGAAAAATTAACTCTAACAGAAATATGTGTAGTATCAGATACACACTTAGGCAACATACATCAACAATTACATTTATTAAACCAAATATATCAAGAAGCATATAATAGAGGAATAAAAATAGTATTACACTGTGGAGACTTAGTAGATGGAAATTACCCTAATAGACCAGAACAACCACGTCAACAATTCCTTCATGGTTTTGATGAACAAGCAGGGTATGTAGTAGATATGTATCCTAAAGTAGAAGGAATTACTACTAAGTATATACTAGGTAGTCATGATGAAACTCATTATAAAAATGGTCAAGCTACAATAAGCAACTGGGTATCAAGATGTAGAAGTGATATGGAATACTTAGGACAAGATAGTGCAGCTATAAATATTAATGGAGTAAAAATATTTATGGACCATCCAGGAGGAGGATCAGCTCAAGCATTATCATATAAGCCTCAAAAGAGAATTGAAATATTAGAATCCGACTTCAAACCAAAAATACTATTAATAGGTCATTATCATAAAAGTTATTCATTTGTATATAGAAATGTAAGAGGTATAGAAGTCCCATGTCTATGTGATAAAACACAATTTCAACAAAAACAAGGTTTATCTAATGCAGTAGGTGCATACTTCTTAACAATATATTCTGATTCTAAAGGAAACATCCAATACTTTGAACCAGAAGAAATATTATTTAGACCAAACGATATGTGGGATGAAGCAGGTAAAGACAAAAATAAAGTTAAACAACTAGTAATAAAATAGTGAATTAAATCACTATTTTTTTTATACTATGTTAATATATAGGCAAGGAGGTATAAATATGTCAAAGTTATCTAATCTATTACTTATGTTACAATATCTCCAATCTGGTAGAAAATATTCAGTAAAAGAATTATCTACAAAACTAGAAGTATCAGAAAGACAAATACGTTCATATAAAGAAGATTTAGAACAAGCAGGGATTTATGTTGATACAATAATGGGTCCATATGGAGGCTATGTATTAAACCAATCAATAAGAATGCCAGTAAGAAAATTTAAAAAGAAAGATTATGAACTATTAGATAAATATATCGAAAATGAAAAAGATTCTTTAGAAAAAGAAAAACTAACATTACTACAAGATAAAATAAAAGGTGTATATGCAGGTTCTAAACAAGAAGCAAAAGAATTAAATCTAAAAGACGAAACATTAACTAAGTTCAACCAATTAACAAGAGCAATCAAAGAAAGAAGAAAAGTATTAATTAGGTATTATTCATATAATAAAGGTGAAAACGATAGAACCATATGTCCAGCAGAAATGTTCCTATTCCAAGATGGTTGGTATGTAGCTGCTTTCTGTTTAAAAAAGAATGATATAAGACATTTTGAATTAAGAAGAATAATAAAACTAGAATTACTTGAAGAAACTTTCTAAGTAGACCAAATACTTCCTACATGAGTGATAAATTGTACTCATGAAAGGAAGTATTTTTATATGAGTAAAATGCAAGAAAATTTTGATATTTTATCAGATAGAGTCCTAGATGCTCTAAATAAAACTAATCTAGAAGAAACAAGAAGTATACTAAGTAGTATTAAAACACCTACTATAGTAACTGGAGTAGGAGGATCCAAAGTAGTAGCAGTATTTACAAGTAAAATACTAGCATCAAAAAATGGTATTATATCTACCTGCCTAGAACCAAGAGATATGTTATATACACCATTAACAGGTTACAATAATGTATTATCATGTAGTTACAGTGGAACCAACTTTGGAGTAGAAACTAGTTTCAAAAACGAACTAAATAAATATTTATTATCTAGTACTAGAGTTCCTAACATAACAAACATAACTTATGATACATCACTACCTAAAGAAAAAAGTTTCATATCACTAGCAGCAACATTAATACCAATGACCATTATGTTAGATTACTACTTAGATGGAAATGATATAGTACCTGAAATCCTTAATCAAGATACACCATTAATAGAAGCACACCCAGTATATGAAATAGCATCAGGTATAGATACATCAAGTGCACATACATACTTAGAATCAACTATGTTAGAAGCAGGTCTATCTATACCAATAGTACATGATAAATATAGTTACTGTCATGGACGTAGTACAACAAGTTACCATAATAACCATTCACTAATATATTTTGATAATGATACAGAACTAGATAAACTTATGTTAGAAGAATTACAAGAATACTATAATAAAATAGTAATTCTAAAGTCAAAATATAATGATCCTATAATAGATGATTACTATCTTACAGTAAGATCAATATTATTAACAAAAAGTCTAGCAGAACAAACAAACAAAGATTTAAGTAAAGTAGAGTACTCTCCAGTAGTAAAAAAACTATATAAATATAACGGAGAAATGTAAAAAAAAAGATCATTATTATGATCTTTTTCCTTTAAACCAATTTTTAATTCTCTTACCTAAAGTCATCTTTTCTTCAGGAGTATTAGATTTAATAACACCATTTCTTTTATCTTTTTCTTCAGGTGTAATAATTCTAAATGTAGTAACTATATACTTTCCATCATCTGATAATTTTCTAGATCTTTCAAAATCACCAAAGAATTCATTATGATCTAAGTTACTATTAACTAAAATCATTTCAGCAGCTTCTACTAATCCTTGAGGAATAACTTCTTTCTTTTCATCTAATACTTTTCCGTCTTTTCTAAATATTAAAACTTGTAATGGATTAATACCTTGTTGAGCCATATATGGACAGTCTTCATTATCTACTTTAAAACCTTCATAATCTGGAACAGTAGGAAACGGCATCACTCTATGACCTTGTTTAGTCCATAATATTTCAGCAGTAGAATGCATCTTAAATTCTAAACTTTCATGTCTATTATAAACATCTTCATTTTCTTCTCTTTCTTCTGGAGTCATTCCATTCCATTGCATTGCAACTTCATTCATTAATTGTCCAATCTTTTGTCCGTTAGCAATTATTTCTTCTTCTGTTAAATCTTTAAATTCTCTAAAATCAGGAATCCATTCACATTGTTCAAAAAATTCTACAGTATGTGGATCAGTAAATTCAGCAAACTCAAATCTATTTTCATCAGTAACAATAAACATATTCATAAAATGTTTTTCCATTACTTCACTAGGAATAGTACTACCAAATTGCATCATCATCATAATGTCATTTAATTGAACATAAACTTTTTTCTTACCATCTTCAATATTTACTATTTTCATAAATAAACCTCCCTAAGTAGTTTTATAGTAACATAAATATATTAATAAAAAAACAAAAAATGTATTGACAACTATATCTTATACATGATATAAATTAAAACATGTTCTTTGAAAAAGCAAATAAATGAACCATATGAAAGACTGAAATGCAATTCAGTATGGAGACTAACTCGTTCTTATTACTGGTGAGGGAGACTTTACTAGGGATTGAGTCTTTTAAGTAGTAATACTTAAATAGGAGGTACAAAGTATCAAAAGAGTTAGTAGTAGTTTAGTATAAGACATTATAAAATACAGACCTAGTCGATGGCAATTTCCAAACTATCTATTAGTAAATAGATGATAGGAGTTATAGAGTAATAACCGTGGTTGGTTAGAGCATCTATAATTAATACCAATAAGTCATGAATCTTTGTAGTTGACTCCTAGTGATAGGATATAAGACTAGAATCTGGTACAAGTAGCACAAATCTACAAAGTTTCGATTAGGTAAATTAGCAATGATATGCTATTAATTATTCCTAAAGTGTGTGAACGTTGAGAGCACCATTCTCTTGCAGTAATTAAAGGTAAATAAAGAATAGAGGTAGCTCCTCTATGAGGGTATTTACTGGCTGGTGATTGAATAATAACTCTTATATTAAATTAGTGTGAGAAATACCCTTATTTGTTTTTTCAAGGAACATAGAGAAACTAAATATAGTTTCTTTTTTTTATGCTATAATATTTTCGAAAGAAGGTATAAACATGGACGTAGTAGGAACAATGTTTTTTAAAGATAATAAATTATTAATTGATAAACCACGTAAAAGAGCTACATATCAAATGATAGGTGGTAGAGTAGAAGAAAATGAAACTCCTCTACAAGCTGCAATTCGTGAATGTCATGAAGAGTTAGGTAACAAAGCCTTATTCGACGAATCAAAATTAGAATTAGTAATGGATTTCGATGAAATAGCAACAAGTGATCCTAATCTAAAAATTCATTTCTATGTATATAAATATAATGGCTTATTAGAAGGAGAACTAACTATATCAGAAGAAATAGAAAGTTTCCTATGATATAATTCATCTAACGGTATAGAAATATTATCAAATACTTTAAAAAACGAAGTAGTACCATATTGTATAAAGAATAATTTAATAAAATAAATAGAATTCATAAAGGGGTAATCTTATGAAAGAAACATTTAAAAACTTAAAAAAAGTATATCAGTATGGTAAAGAATATAATAAGAATTTAATATTCTTCACTGTATTATCTTTTGCATTCGTAATAGTAAATGTTATATATCCAATATTTACAGCTAAACAAATTACTTATTTATCTACTGGTTTCTTCAAACAACTAGCTATAGTAACTTTAGTAGTATTTGGTTTAGAGCTATTACGTATCATAAGAATGGTATTAATAAAAAGAAATACCCAAGTATATTTCATGGGTGTATTTAAAAAATTACAATTAGCAGTTAGTAAAGAAATATTAAAAATAAAAGTAAGTGATTTAGATACAAATTCATCCGGTGTATTTATTGAAAGAATAAACGGTGACTGTGGACAACTATCACACATATTCACAATTGGATGTGGTAATCTTACTGCTATAGTATCTAACTTAGGGATATTCATAGCTATTTTCTTAATTAATAAATATATATTTTTATACTACTTATTTATATCAATAGTATTAACTGTACTGCATATAATTAAAAATAGAGTAGTAGGAAAGAAAGATAAATTATACAGAAAACAAAAAGATCATAACGTAGGTTTAACTTCAGAATTAGTACGTGGTGTACGTGATGTAAAAATGCTTAATGCCAAAGAATCATTTGTAAAAGAAATTGAAAAGAGTATTAACGAAGGTGCAGAAAGACAATTCGACATGCGTAATACTGATACCGATTTTTTAGCAGGTATTCAAACAGTAAAAGCAATATTAGAAACAATATTAATCCTTATATTAATATACTTAGTATCCATAAATAATATCAATATAGGTACAGCATTAATTCTTCACTCATATAAACACGAAATAACAACAAACCTAATAGAAAAAATAGGACAGTTATTAGAAGAACTAAAGAACTTTAATATTTCTGCAAACAGAGTTTTCTCATTATTAGGAAATAAAGAATTCAAAAAAGAAACATTTGGTAAAACACATTTAGACGAAATAAAAGGTAACTTCGAATTTAAAAATGTAACATTTGCTTATAAAGAAGATAATGTATTAAATAAAATGAGTTTTAAAGTAAAAGCAAATGAAACAATAGGTTTCGTTGGTAAAAGTGGATCAGGGAAAACAACTATCTTTAATTTATTATGTAAGATGTATGAACCACAATCAGGTATTATTACTTTAGATGGAATAGATATAAATGAATTAGATGAAGATTCAATAAGAGGAAATATAACTATAATAAGTCAAAATCCATATATATTTAATCTTAGTATTAAAGACAATCTTCGTTTAGTTAAAGATGACTTAACTGAAGAAGAAATGAAAGAAGCTTGTCGCTTAGCATGTATAAATGATTTCATAGAAACACTACCAGAAAAATACGATACAGTTGTAGGAGAAGGTGGAGTAATTCTATCAGGTGGCCAAAGACAAAGACTAGCTATCGCAAGAGCATTTGTTCAAAAAACAGAAATAATTCTATTTGACGAAGCAACTAGTGCTCTTGATAATGAAACACAACAAAAAATACAACAAGCCATTAATAATTTAAAAGAAGATTATACTATTTTAATAATAGCTCATCGTTTAACAACAATTATTAATTGTGACAAAATAAATTTCATTGAAGATGGTAAAGTATTAGCTTCAGGTACACATGAAGAATTATTAAAAAAATGTCCTGAATACAAATACTTATATAAAACAGAAATACTTAAGAATGAAAAAGAGGAACAAAAAAATGTTGAAGAATAACTTCGACATTTTTATTTACATTAAAATATGATAAAATAATAATATAAAAGGTGATGTATTATGAAATCAAAGTACAGAGATATAACAGTACCATATAGAATTTTTGATAATAAAGAAAACTATACATACTATATCTATAATGATAAAAAATATACAGATTTAAACAAACTATTCACAGATTTCCTTGGTTCATATTTAACTTATCATTTTAATGTAAAAGATACAGAAAAAGAAGTACATAACTTATCAGAAGTACTAGAAGCTTTAGTAAAACATAAAGCAGATTTTTCTATACCAAATAAATATAAAAAAGAATATAGTGCGGATGAATTAAGTTATATAAAAGATTTAAAATCTAAACTAATAAAGAATGAATTAAAAGCAGAATACGAACCAGATAAAGAATTTAAAAAATCATTAAAAGATATAATGCATTGGAAACAAATAGATTTTGAAAAATATGTTTATGAAAAATATTCAAAAGTTTATATACCTAAAAAAATTCATTCAGAAGTATTTGATAAAGATTACTACGTAGTAGCAGGTAGTTATTATGAAAACATATATAGTGCACTAGATCAAGTATATAACAATAACTTCTATTATCAATTTGGTGGAACTAAATCAAGAAACAACCGTAGTCATTTCCATTCACATAACTTTGAAGATTTAGTAGCAATGGTATTTAATATTTCATCTAAATTTAAAATACATAGTAACCAAAGAGAATTCTATAGTGAACAAGAATTAGAATTCCTAACTAAATTAGCAGATAAACTACAAAAGATGAAATTCCATAGCCCAGAACAATCTCATGATACTTTAGATGCTGAAGAATATATATATTTAAAAGATAATAAAAAATATATTAGTTTATTAATTAATAATATTAGATTCTATAAGAATTATAAAAAATATGAAAAAGAAAAACTAAAAGCTCATAAAATATAAAGAAAACTAGTTTTTCTTTTTTTTGTATAAAAAATAATAATAAGTGCTATAATACAACCAAGAGCAATAGTGATTGGAATTATTATTCCTACTTTAATGAGTCATTAAAGGTCAAATTTATGTATATCATGAATTGTAATATTCCATAAGACTAATCTACACCTTTGGTGTAGCACGCCTAAAGGCTAACGTCGAATTCCATATTACAATATCATTAGTATTGCTCTATGATTGGAGGTAGTAAAAATGATCAACCATACCAAAGAACAAAGTAAAGAATTTTTACTATCTCTAAATCTAATTAATTCAAAAGATGTATTAAAAAAGTTATATAGTATTTCTAATAGAATTGAAAGTAACTATAAAGTATATAAAATAAGAAAACATAATGGTAAATATCGTACTATTTATAGTCCAAATACTTTATTAAAAAGTATTCAAAGAAACATATTAAAAAATATTTTAAATAACAAAAAAATATCTAAATATGCTAAAGCTTATCACAAGAATATATCTCTAAAAGATAACGCAATGCCTCATTTAAATAAAAAAATAGTACTTAAACTAGATATAATTGATTTCTTTGAAAATATCGAATACCCAACTATTTATAGATATTGTTTTAACGAAATATATTTTCCAAAATCGGTAGGTCATCTATTAACTACATTATGTACCTATGAATCACGTCTTCCACAAGGAGCACCAACATCTAGTTACATATCTAATTTAGTTATGAATGATTTTGATAATACAATAGGTGAATATTGTGAACAAAATAATATAAGTTATACAAGATATTCAGATGATATGACTTTCTCAGGAGATTTTAATCCTAGTAAACTTATTACTATAGTAAGAAGAGAATTATATAAATTAGGATTAAAAATAAATAATAAAAAAATACATGTTATAAATAATTCTCAACAACAAAATGTAACAGGTATTATAGTAAATAAAAAGATTCAAGTATCATCAAGTTATAGAAATAAAATAAGACAAATAATCTATTACATAAAAAAATATGGTCTAAAAGACCATCTAAATAGAATAAATTACCAAGAATCCCCAAGTACTTATATAAATTCTTTATATGGTAAAACATTATATGTATTATCAATAGATAAAACAAATAAAGAATTTATAAACTACAAAGAATATTTAAAAGAATTAAAAAAAGCTATCTAATAGCTTTTTTATTTGAAATTATCTTTTACACTAGCAATATCTTGTAATTCAAAACGATATTTTTGTTCAACTTGTGGATATTTTTCATGATCTACTTCAGATAAGAACATATCTTTAGGTCTAGCATATAAATGACAATCACCATATAACATACGATATATAACTAATTCTTGATCAGTTTCACTATCAATAGCAATATCTTCTACAATATAATAATCTCCTTTAAAGTGTTTATAAATACTTTTTAATTTTAATTCTTGCATATCATAACCTCCATAAAAATTATATCATGTTATCTAAATTAATGATAAAATAATAATGAATTGGGTGATACTAATGAAGAAAAAAACTAAAATTATTATATTTTTTATACTATTAGTAGTAATAGGATCAATAGTTGGATTCGCTTATTATATTTATACTTCTAAAAAACTTCTAGTTAAAATAAATAATAATATAGAAGTATCTATTAATAATGAAGTATATAATACCGATTATATAAAAGTAATAGCTAATGGAGAAATAATAACTAAAAAAGAAAAAATCGATACTACAAAAGTAGGTGAACAAGTTATTACAATAATAGTAAAAGACTATTTTAATAAGGAACAAGAATATTCTTACAAAGTAAATGTATACGATAAAGAAGCACCAGTAATTACATTTAAAAAAGAACTAACAACTGATTACGGAAAAGAAATAGATTTATTAAAAGATGTTACAGCAGTAGATAACTCTAGTGAAACAATAGATATTTCTATTGAAGGAGAATATGACATAAAAAAATCTGGTACTTATAAGTTATATTACGTAGCCAAAGATTCAACTGGTAATGAAATAAAAGAAGAGTTTACTCTTACAGTAAAAGAAAAACCAGTAACTAAACCGTCTACTAATAGTACAACAACACCAACACAACCAGATAAAGAATTTACTACATCTAAAGGATTTAAAGGATACACAAAAAACGGAATGACTTACATAGATGGTATTCTAATAGCTAATAAAACATATCCTTTACCATCAACATATAAACCAGGAGGTCTAACATCTACTACACAAGAAGCATTCGATAAAATGAAAGCCGGAGCTAAAAAAGATGGTATAAACCTAGTAATAAAAAGTGGATATAGATCTTATGCAACTCAAAAAAGTACTTATAACTACTATGTTAGCAGAGATGGAGTAGCAAAAGCAGATACATATTCAGCTAGACCAGGTCATTCAGAACATCAAACAGGTCTTGCAATGGACTTAAATATCATAAATGACACATTCCATAATACAAAAGAAGCTAAATGGTTAGCATCTAACTGTTATAAATATGGTTTTATACTAAGATATCCTAAAGGAAAAACTAATGAAACAGGATATAAGTATGAATCATGGCATTTTAGATATGTTGGTGTAGATTTAGCGACAAAACTATATAATAATGGTGATTGGATAACTTTAGAATCATACTTTGGAATAACTAGTAAATATAACTAAAATTTGACAAAAAAGCCCCTCTAATGTAAAATACCTGACAAGAAGAGGGGTTTTTTCTATGATGTCTTATCAAGAAATCAATGAATTTCTTACATCATTCAACATAAATTCATATAATAGAACTCAAATAGGTAATAGTAAACAACTTATTATTACTATTTATGAGTTTTTAAGTAAATTAAACATAAATAAATCTAATATAGATACAATAATAAGCAATATAGCTTATTTAAATAAAGATAATACAAATATTGCTTTATATTTAGAATTATTAAGTAAATCATTAGGTTTTGCTCATAGTTATGACTTAAAAGAAGTACTAAAAGCAGTAAAAGAAATTCATGATATTTACTATAAAAGTAGTGTTTTAATACCACTAGAAGAATATATTCACGATACAACAGACGAAAGAATAAGAAAGTTATTCTTAAATCGTAATAGCAAGTACTTGATGAAAAACTTTGAATCACCAGAAGCCTTAAAAGCAGTAGGAGATTTAAAATTTGCTAGTGCCATAGCACTTGATTCAAAAGAATATAAAGAATTCTTAAGTTATATTGATGAATTTGAAAAATTCCAAGATTTCTATTCACCATTATTAATGTTTAAAACATACAATAAAGTAAGAAAAGAATTAAAGAATGAAAAAAGATTATTCTGGGATATATTATTTGGTAACGAATATGTAGTTGCATTAACAAAACATAGTATGCCTACTAAAGATATATTTAAGAAGAATATATATAGTAATTATAAAAAGAAACCTTCAAAACAAATAGCAATTCAATTAGATCTATTCTCATATCTTGAAGAAGATGAAGAAGAATCTACTTATATTACTGAAGATATTAATTCATTCCAATTATGTACAATCTTTAATAGTAATGAATTACCTGATTTTGAAGAAGAAAAAGATTTACTACTATATTACATGAATTTAATTAAAGGCAAAGAAACAATAGTATTACCTAAATTAAAAACTAATAAAGTAGTATCATATCAATATAAATTAAACTAAGGAAAGACAATAGTCTTTTCTTTTTTTATATGTTAAAATTTATATAGTAGGTGATTATAATGGAAAAAGAAATTATTATGGAATTAATTAAACAAGCAAAAGAAATTGCTAATAGAAACTTTTGTTGTAAACATTCAAACTTTACTGTAGGAGCAGCTCTTATGACTCAAGATGGTAAAGTATATAAAGGATTTAATGTAGAAAATGATGGTATTCAATCAATATGTGCTGAAAGAGTAGCATTTACTAAAGCATTATCAGAAGGAAATAAAGATTTTGTATGTGTTGCAGTAGTAGGAAAACCACTTAACCAAAATCAATTTAATAAAACATTACCTTGTGGATATTGTCGTCAATTCTTAAGTGAATATGCTACAAAAGATTTTATAATTTATACATATGATGATACTGAAGATAAATTATATACATATACTTTAAAAGATTTGTTACCAGAGAGTTTTAGCTTATAGGAGTAAATTTAAATTATGACTCTAGAAGAAAAAATAAAACTAATAGAAGAGAAAATAGCTAATCTTCCAAGTGAATTTGATGTAGAAGAACGCCATATCATAGATAATAATCCTAGATTAATAGAACTAATTCATCAAACCTTATTAAACAATCCTCATTTATTTAATGATGAGGTTTTTGGTTGCTTCACAGACACAGTTTTAAACTCTATAATAGAAGCACATGGTAATACGGCATATTATCACTTTATAGATAATATGTTAAAAACATCAATTCCTTCAATAATACATTTAAATCAATATTTAGAACAAACAAATCTAACAGAAGAACAAAAAGAACATTTTAGAAATATAGTAACTCAAGCTTTTCAAGATAAAGAACTAACAATAGAACGTTTTGATATAAGTGATGAGTCAATAAAAGAAATGTTAAAGTATAATAGATTTGATTTAATATCACAAATAAAAGATGCGTATTTAGAAGAACATTTACTAGATGTTTTATGGGATTCATATCCTTTTGATAAATATCCATTTCCTCGATTCTTTGCAAAGAACTCTTATCTACCTAGTAAATATATAGATAGTTTTCCATTAGAAGAATCAATCATTGCATATGTAAAACTAGTTTCTAATACAACATTCGGAAGTGACGAGGAAAGAAAAAAAGCATGTAGTCTATTACCAACATACATTAAATCTTTAAAAGAAAGATTAAATACAGTTAATGAATTAGATTTAACATTTTTATACGATGATACAAACTTCTTCCCAGATTTAATACCAGGAGCACGTGTAACTGATGTAATCAGTAATGAAACAAAAGAATCAATGCTACAAATAGCAGTAAAACTATTCAAGTTAGGTTTATATGATATTTCAGATGATTTAATAAGTAAAAATTTAATAACTAAAGAAGAACTAAAAAGTGTAATTGTTGAATTAGCAATTAAAGGTGACACTAAAAGATTTGAAAACATTCGATTTGTTAACTTCTGTGATCACTTTAAAGAAGATTTAGGTTTAGCAACAACATTATTAGAAAATGGTTTCATCCAAGAAGCACAATTTATCTCATTTGACTTTGTATCAAGCAAAGAAGATTATATTATAGAACAACTTAAACAAAAGAATCCTAAATTCAAAGAATTTGCTAAAAGACTTAATTATGATGGAAAAGGTTTATCAGATAAACAATTCGATATATATTTAGCAATGTTAGCATCTGGATTTGTTGAAGAAATAAGTACAGGTACATTCAATACTTTTACTGACGAAGAAATAAATGAATTAAAATATATATTAGTAAAATATTCTAATATAAAATTCCTTCCAGCAAATATGAATAACAATGATTTCTTAAAAATATTAGATACATTAATAGAAACAAAAAGAGATGATTCTATAATAGATTTTATTATTTCAAGTTATCATCCTGAAACAATCGACTTACTTAAAGAAATAAATAAAAAAGACACATTAAGAAGAATAATTTCTACTAATTTTACTAAAGGAAACGAACTATTACAAAAACATTTAAAATCAATTATAGAAGTCCCAGAATTACTAGATGAATATTATAAAAATGATGTGTACATAGAAAGAATTATAGAACTCGTTAATCACAATGAAGACTTAGAATCATTCTATAGTATTGAAAACTATAATAAAATCAAACACTATTTATCTAAACATTATAATCTACCATTAGAAAGCCTTGAAAGATTACAAAATCAATTAGGTCCATTAATTATTAGATTTATAGAAAATGAAAATATTCAAGCTCTTATTAAATTATCAGTTGAGGAACAAGAAAAAATATTAGCATTATTCCCTAAAGAAGAATTCACTCTTCAAGATTTAAATGGCGTATATGATTCATTAAAACAATATGAGTTTAGTAAAAAGAATTCAAATCAAGTTCAAATATTCCCAACATTATTACATGCTATAGAAGATCAAAACGAAGAACTAGTAGAATCTCTTATAACAGAAGTTTCAAATGAATTAGATAAAAACTTCTTAAAAAGATTCTTAAAAAAATATGATTTACCAAATGAATTCAATGAAAATAACATTATTGATTTAGTAAGATTTGTAATTAACAAAATTAAAACTAGTAACGGTGAAAAACTTGAAAAGTATCATACTATTCTTCATGAGATGACAGACTACTATATTTCAAAGAAAAGAGAAGAATATAGACATACATATAACATGGAAGAGGAATTACAACTTCCATACACTTTTGACGAAAAAAGTTTAGAAAACGTAATGACTCGATACATCATCATGGAATCATCTAATATTAGAACACGAATTTATAGAAACACATACAATGGTGAGAAAACTGGACCAACAGCAACCTTTAGAGATGAAATAAGATTTAATTTACAAGGTCTAGCAAATATCAATGACTATTGCTATAGTTTAGCAGAACATATAATAATAATGATGATGGAAAAGGGTATAGATGAACAACTAGCCAAGGAAACATTCATCTATTACATAAAAAAAGATAAAACAGCATGTACAGACTTTAAACAAGTCCAAAAAACTATTCCAATATTAATTAAAACAACTAAAGAAATCTTAGATGACATACCTGACTTACATAGCCTAAACAAGTATGGAATAAGTAGTACCCTAATAAATAGATTATTAGAACAAGCTGATTCAAATAAAGAAATAAAAAGAATATACCAAGTAAATAGTAGTAAAAGTTTATTTGATATATTAACTCAATTAAATATAACAGCAATGCAAAAAGGTGTACTAAATAATCCCGAAGTATACGCTTCATTATTACAAACAATGGAGAAAAGAAAACTTCATTTATTACCTCAAGAACTATCTAATATATTAGGAACTCAACATATAAATATTTCTCCTGACTTAACTAATATAGCAGGTTTCATAAGTTACTATGGAGCAATATATGATAATGTAAAAAGTAACTTAGCAGCAACTGGTAAATCATCAGATAATATTTTATTAAATATAACAACTATCTTAATATATGCAGAAGTATATTCTGGAATATCATCAGTATATTCACAAATATTAGGTAGTGAAGATGCCAAACTTATAAAAGCAAATCCAGGACCAAATGCCGCTACAAGAAAAATAGCTAACGAGGGTAGATTAAAAGAAGCAGTAGAAAGAACTAAAAAGTTATATGAAAGAAATGAAATAACTATCCCACCATTTGAACAAGATGTACCAGTTAGTGATAATAAAAATATGCATGTAGTCGTAGGAAACTTTACTCATCCATCTAACTTAACTCATGGCGAGAGAACTGGTGCTTGCATGAGAATTGGTGGAGTAGGAGAGTCTCTATTTGAATTTGCACTAGATAACCCAAATGGATTCCACATAAGATTTGAAGATCCTAAAACTCATGAGTACATTTCAAGGGTTACAGGATTTAGAAATGGTAACACAGTTTTCTTAAATGAATTAAGAGATAGTTGTAATAAGAATAAATATAACAACGAAGATGTAATAAATGCATGTACTAAAGTAGGAGAAATACTAATTGAACTAAGCAAAAATAGTTCATGTCCAATAGATAACGTAGTAGTACATAGAGCATATGCTACAATAAATATGGATTCGCCAATGGAATACCTAGGAGTAGAAAGTATAAAAGAAGGATTACCACAATTCTATTCAGATGTTAGTACATCAGCTATCATTCTAGCTACAACAGCAAAACAAGGTAAATTCACACCACTTAATTTTGATAAAACTAATGTACCTACATATCAACCATTAAGAGAAAAACCAAAGGTAGCCAAAAATATTCAAGAAGCAAGTAATAAAATAAATAGAGTTAACTCAGTAAAAAGATTACTTGCTGGAGAAAACTATGAATATATTGAACCAATGCAATTTCCAAATGGTTTAATCTATGCTATAGTATCCGAAGACTGGTATATATATGTAGATGAAAATGGCTTAATATTCAAAGATATAATAGATCTTGATCCAAGAGCAAAAGAAGAATTTGCAGAAGCATTAATAGAAGTAGAAAACAATCTTGCCCAAATTAAAGCAGACAATCAGGAGGTAAAACATGGATTATAATAAAGCTACTGTATTAGTAGGAAAAGTAAGAAGCTTTGATGAATTAACTGGAGAAATAGTTTCAAAAGAAGGAATATATCTATTTACTCAAGATGAAATATCTGAAGGAGAAGTAATTACTATAAATGACATGGTATTATTCCGTGGAGAAAAAGTTCAAGGTCAAAATAAAGCTTATTTTATAAAAAAATTAAATCCTGAAAAAGATTTAAATAATCAAATATATACTAAAACTAAAAGTATAAAATTTCTTAAAGAGAATGAATAATTCATTCTCTTTATTATTGTTAAACATTTTGATATAATTATTAAAGAATAGGAATGATCATATGGAAATGAATAAAGATAAAATGTATCACATAGGCCTAAAGAAATCAGACATCAAAGGTGCTAAATATGCTATTCTACCTGGAGATCCTGGTAGAGTACCTAAAATAGCAGCATGCTTAGATAATCCGGTAAAACTATGTACAAATAGAGAATATACTAGTTACTTAGGAGAACTAGAAGGAGAAAAAGTACTTGTAATGTCTACAGGTATGGGAGGTCCATCTACTGCAATAGCAGTTGAAGAATTAAAACTAATTGGAATAGAAAATCTAATTAGAGTAGGTACAAGTGGTGGAATGCAACTTAATGTATCAGCAGGAGATATCGTAATAGCTCAAGCTGCTGTAAGACAAGAAGGTACAAGTAAAGAATATGTTCCAATAGAATTTCCTGCTGTAGCAAATTTCGAATTAACTCAAGCATTAAAACAAGCAGCAGATGAATTAGATTATAAAAATCATATCGGAGTAGTACACTGTAAAGACTCATTCTACGGACAACATAATCCAAAAAGAATGCCAGTAGCTTATGATTTAGAACATAAATGGCAAGCTTGGATTAAAGCTGGAGTATTATGTAGTGAAATGGAAACTGCTTCACTATTCACAGTAGCTTCAGTTTTAAAACTTAAAGCAGCAGCAGTACTATTAGTAGTATGGAATCAAGAAAAAGAAAGAAAAGGATTGGCACAAGAGACTAGCTTTGATGTAGATAAAGAAATATTCGTAGCAATAAGAGCAATATCTAACATCATTAAAGGAAGGTAACTCATTGTGGAAAAATTAAAACAACATTTTTTAAATAACTTTGCAATTTATGCAGTAATACTTGCTTGTATAGTAGTAATAGCAGTAGCAATCTTTATAACAAGTGAACCAAAATTAGAAACAGTAGATACATCTATGTTTAAAGTAGTAACTTTACAAGAAACATTAGAACTATTTGAAACAGACGAAGCAAAACTATTAGTTATGAGTGTTCCAACTTGTACAGCAACAATCGGATATACACCATATCTTCAAATTGCCCAAGCCAAGCACAAATATCACACTTATTATTTAGACTTAACTACAATAGATACTAAAAGTGAAGACTTTAAAAAATTACAAGAAAAACTAGATTTTGAATATAATTTTATGGGAACTATCGATAAATTTAGTAAATTCATAGAAAACACACCATCTACTGTAATTATAAAAAATAAAAAACAAGTATTCGGATATATAGGTAGTATAAGTACATCTACTTTAGAAACATATGTAAAATTATACGGAGTAGGCCAATGAAAAGAGTAAATGGAAGAGCAATAATAATTGATGGTGATGAAGTACTATTAATGTTCCGTCGTAAAATAAAAGATGGAATAGTTAATGAATATTATGCAATCCCTGGTGGTGGAAAAGAAGAAAATGAAACTATCGAAGAATGTGTAATAAGAGAAATAAAAGAAGAATTTAATCTAGATATAGAAGTGAAAGAATACCTAGGTAAAGTAGAAGATGATAAAAACATCGGCTATATTTATAACACTAAAATAGTAGGTGGAACATTCAAACTAGGTGGAGAAGAACTAGACCACAACACAGAAGATAACTACTATGAAGTACAAAGAGTAAACTTAACTGAAATAGAAAATATCAATCTATTTGAAGAAAACAAAGCTCTAATAAGAAAAGCAATAGAACTAAATAAATAGTTCTATTTTTCTTTATTTAATAAATAAAAAATATTATAATAAGCACAAAGAGGGATTTATATGGCAAGAGTATTATTAGGAATGAGTGGTGGAGTAGATTCATCAGTAGCTGCTTACTTACTAAAAGAACAAGGTTACGAAGTAGTAGGTGTTACTATGACATTATTTCATAATGAAGAATCTACTCAAGTAGAAGATGCAGCATCAGTATGTGAAAAATTAGGTATAGAACATCATGTAGTAAATTACGAAAAAGAATTTAAATGTGAAGTAATAAACAACTTTATAGACAATTATTTAAATGGTAAAACACCAAATCCATGTATAGTATGTAATAAAAAATTTAAATTCGGTGCTCTATGGGAAAAAGCAAAAGAACTTAATTGTGAATACATTGCAACAGGTCACTATGCTAATGTATTAGATGGCCACATATGTAAAATAGACTCTCCAAAAGATCAAAGTTATTTTCTTTATCAAATAAATAAAGAAGTAATACCACATATACTATTCCCATTAAGTGACTATCAAGAAAAATCAAAGATAAGAGAAATAGCTGAAAAAGAATGTTTAACTAACGTGGCTAAGAAAAAAGATAGCCAAGATGTATGCTTTATTGAAGATGGAGACTACGCTAAGTTCTTAGAAGATAATCTAGATACATTACCAGATAAAGGAGACTTCGTTCTAACTACTGGAGAAATAATAGGTAAACATAAAGGAATAATCTATTACACAATAGGTCAAAGAAAAGGACTAGGTATTAGTTACAAACATCCTTTATATGTAACAAGAATAGATGTAACTAATAACCAAGTTATACTAGGTACTGAAGAAGAACTATATAGCAAAGAAACATATATAACAGATACAAATTTATTAGTAGATAATTTACCTCCTAAAGCTCAAGCTAAGATACGTTATAAATCCAAACCAGTAAATTGCACATATGAAATAATAGATAATAATAATATAAAAGTAATCTTTGATGAACCAGTAAAATCAGTAACACCAGGTCAATCACTAGTACTTTATGATAATGATATTTTACTAGGTGGAGGAGTAATAAAAAGTGAAAATATTAATAAATAGAATATTACTATTAGGGATATCATTATTCTTCACCATTTATGGTTTCCTATTTTTGGATAAGACAAACATAACACAAATCCTACTACTTATAATTAGTACAATAATATCCATATTTCTAATAATTGATATAATCCAAGAAATAAGAATAATAAAACACCCAAGTGCAAAAAGAAATCATGTGTTTATTAGAACAATAATAGCAATATGTCTAATAGTATTATCAGTAACATTTTTAATAAAAGTAGTAGACAATACCATATATCAAATATCTAACCAAAGTATTGAAGCAATTATAACAAACGTTGAATATCATGCATATGAAAAACAAGATTACATTGGAGACGAATACCAAAGAAAAACATATAAAACTACATGTACAACTAAAATAGCTTATACAATAAATAACAAAGAATACAATAACTACTTAGATACTGACCAATGCATATTCAAAGAAAAAAATAAAGTAACAATCTACTATAATAAAAACAATCCAAAAGAAATAAGAAGTATACCAGTAATATTATTACCATTATTTCTAAGCATACTAAGTATATTAGTTACTATAATATATATAATTACAATAAGAAAAATAAAAATAAATATTGAAGAATAATTGAATACAATAATAACTTATGATAAAATTAACAATGTCAAAAGACATTGCTAATGGTCCGTTGGTGAAGTGGTTTAACACATAACCCTCTCAAGGTTACATACATGGGTCCGAATCCCATACGGATCACCAATAAAAAAATAAAGACATTATTAAATGTCTTTTTTTTATTTAAGTGACAACACAACTATTTTTTGATATAACATAAATAAGAAGTAGGTATTTATATGGGAAATTTTTTTGGTAAACCAGAATATGGTCCTGCCCAAGGAGCATATTCATGGCAACACTTAACATTTGTATTATCATTCATTATAGCAATGATACTAATTGCTATAATACTAGGACTAAAAAATAAAAACAAAGATGATAACATAAAAAACAAAGTTTTAATATGGTCAGCATTCTTAATAAATGGTTTTGAACTATTCAAAATAGCATTTAACATAGGTGCATCAGATGATGGAATGTCATGGACAAGAGATCTACCATTATTTTTATGTAGCATTCAATTAATAGCAATACCAATGGCAGCATTCTGTAAAGGAAAACTTCGTGAGGCTTCATTAGACTTCGTCTTTATATTTGGTATTCTTGGTTCTATCCTAGGTCCAGTAGGAGCAGCCCAAAACTATAATGCATATCCCGTATTATCATTTCCAAATGTAGTATCAAGCATTACACACTCAATCAGTGGTTTCGCTTCGCTGTATATTGCAATATCTGGAATGTCTAGTATGAAAAAAGAAAATATAAAATATGTATTTGGTATACTATTTGGATTTTGTATAGCAGCATATATAGCTAATATTATCTTAGATTACAATTATATGTTCTTAATGAATCACGATGGAACACCATATATAATCGTATATAATTTAGTAAATGGAAACCCAATCCTATATCCTATATTAGTAGTACTATTATTTGTTCTATATATAGTAGTATTCTATTTCATATATAATTACTTTAAAAATAAAAAATCAAAACGATGAAAATCGTTTTTTTTATGTAAAATTTATGTACTAAATAACACAAAAAATAAAAAATATAGTATAGTTATTGTAGGGACTGATAATATGAAAAAAGTACTATCAATTACAACTACAAAATTAAAAGATTTAAATATTTTTTTGGTGTCCTAAAACGTATCTCTCTTAAGATACGTTTTTTCTATATCGAGGTGATAATATGAAATTAGATAATAAAGTCATAATATCTATAACTATAATAGGACTCTTAACATTTATTATTCTTTTATACAAAGAATTTAAACCATATCAAGAAGAAGCACTAATATCAAGAAGTCCTTTCAATGAAATAAGAATACTTAATCAAAAAGTAGAATTAAATAATATAGATAGATTATATAAAAATAATATAGATTGTTCTAATTTAAAAGAAAATGAACAAATAATATCTTATGAACTAAAAGAAGGATTAGAAAACTATAAAGTATCAACTTCTATAAAAGTATTTAAAGATAATAAAGTATTAACTAAAGAATACAAAGATTCAACTAATATAATTACAAGATTAACTATAAAAGATGATAATAATAAACATGAACAAATATATATTATTGAATCAACATGTCAACAAGGAGATATATCATGAGAGAACAAATAAAGAAAATATTAGAATTATATGAACAAGGTCTATCCTTAGGAGAAATATGTGAAACAATGGGACTTACTCCTGGAGAATTTAATAGATTACTTAAAGTAATAAGAGACTCTGGATACAATACATCTAAAACATATACATCAGATGGTAAAATAATTGCTAAGATAAATAAAACTCTTAACTTTAAAACAAGTAATGCAATTCGTATCAATGTAAAAGATAGAGTATTAAGAGCAGTATTTATATCTGATCCACATATAGGTAGTGAATTTGAAAGACCAGATCTTCTAAAACAAGTAGTAAATGATTATGCAAGAAATCATGATATACATATTATCTTCAATGGAGGAGATGTCGTAGAAAACGTTTATCCAGATAGTCATAGAAAACTACATAATCCGACAGATATATCTCAAGCAAAAAAAGTCATAAGAATACATCCATTCCATCCAGACATGATATATTTCACACTATATGGTAACCATGACTATAAAAGTGTAATTGAAAGAGGATTCGATATTGCAAGATATATAGAAGAAAGAAGATATGATATAGTATCTTTAGGTTATGGTAGTTGCATAATTCATATGAAAGATGACGCCATAGCAGTAGTACATGATTTATCTAAGAGTAATAAAAGTACAATACCAGATAATGTATCTTTAGTATTTAGAGGACATTCTCATAAATCAAAAAATAGAGAAAACAAAATAATTTATATACCATCATTATCTGATAGTGACACATCATGTTATGAATTTAAACCATTAGTAGGATTCCTAGATGTAGAATTTATCTTCTTTGATAAAAAGATTGCTAAAGTAAATATTAAACAATTAGCATTTGTTAATGGAGAAATAAGATTAGCTAATGAAGAAACAATGGTTTTACAACCAGGTTTCCAAGAAAGAAAAAAAGAAGAAGAAGGTAAAAAGTTAACTAAAAAACCAAATCAAGGAAAAAATAAACAAGGCAATAATCAAAAGAAATAATATTTGACAAAATAAATAATATTTACTATAATGAAGCCACAAACGAAGAAAAAGAAGAGTAAATTAGCCATTATATCAAAGAGAGTTCTTGGCTGGTGTAAAAGAACATATAAACTAATTGAAGAAACTTTGGAGTTGAATACTGTATACAAGGTATTCCGCAAGTAGCGTTAAAACTAAGAGTGTATGATTAAAGTTCATGAAATAAGGTGGTACCGCGCAAAGTCGTCCTTATGCTTCATGAACTTTTTTTATTTAAGAAAGGATGATTAAAATGACTACAAAAGAATTAGCAGATTTGATATTTCCAAATATCACAAAAACAATCGCTGACTATGAAGCACTGTATCCTGAAAGAGATTTAAAAGAAGGAGCAAAAGTAACTCGTTATGCTCCATCACCAACAGGATTCATGCATATTGGAAACTTTATGTCAGCAACAATCGACTATGTAATGGCTAAACAAAATGGTGGAATCTTCTATCTTCGTAATGAGGACACTGATGGTGCTCGTGAAATTGAAGGTGCTGTAGAGTACATTAGACACGTACTAGAACACTACAATATGAACCCAGATGAATATGAGTACAGAGATACAGGTGTTACACAAGGTATTTATGGTCCATATATCCAATCAGAAAGAAAAGATATATACCATGCGTTTATTAAACATTTAATAATAGAAGGAAAAGCATATCCATGTTTCTTAACACAAGAAGAAATGGATTCTATTAGAGAATCACAAACTAGAGATAAAAAAAGAATAGGTATCTATGGTAGATATGCTAAATATCGTAATCTTTCACCAGATGAAGCTGCTGAAAAAATCAATAACGGAGAAAAATATACAATTCGTTTAAAAAGTAGTGGAGACTTTAATAAAAAGTTCAAATTCAATGACTTAGCATTCGGTGAAATGGAATTCCCTGAAAATGATATCGATATTCCTATTATGAAATCAAGTAACTTATTACCAACATACCACTTTGCACATTTAGTAGACGATCATTTAATGCGTACTACTCATGTTATTAGAGGACAAGAATGGGTAAGTTCAGTTCCAATCCATCATGAATTATTCAAAACATTTGGATTCAAATTACCTAAATATGTTCATACTCCATTAATATTAAAGAAAGATGGAGACAAGATTAGAAAGATTTCTAAACGTCTAGATCCAGAAGCTAGAATGACATACTATGAAGAAAAAGGATATCCAGTATATTCAGTTATAGAAGCAATCATGACTATTGCAAACTCTAACTACGAAGCATGGAGAGAAGCACACCCAGATGCAGAATTTACTGAATTCGAATTCTCACCTAAGAAAATGTCAGCATCAGGCGCACTATTCGACCTAGATAAACTAGATAATATATCTAAAAACTATATTTCTAAATTAAAAGCAGTAGAAGTATTTGATATGTTAGATACTTGGTCAAAAGAATATGATAAAGACTTCAATGATTTAATAAATAAATACAAAGATTATACTATCGAAGTATTAAATATCGAAAGAGAACAAAAGAAACCTAGAAAAGACTATGCATCATTATCAGAAATTAAAGGACAAATTTGGTATATGTTTGATGAACTATTCACTGACGTAGAATATGAATTTGACCCTAAATTCTCAAAAGAAGATATTAATGAAGTATTAACTACTTACTTAAATGAATTCTTTGATGAAAATGATGATAAAGATACTTGGTTCAATAAAGTAAAAGAACTAACTGATAAGTTAGGATATTGCTCTAATATGAAAGAATATAAAGAAAATCCAGATAACTACAAAGGTAGTGTAGCTGATATTTCTAATATAATAAGAGTAGGTGTTACATCTAAAGCACAAACTCCAGATCTATATATTATTCTTAAATTATTAGGAAAAGATAGAATTAACGATAGAATCTCAAATATTAAGTAGCAGAAATGCTACTTATTTTTGACTAAAAAACCCTTTTTTTATATAATATCAACCAATCAAAGGGGATTGGTTATTATGAAAAAAGGAACAAAATATAGACTTATACGTACTACGTGTGAATTTTTAGTAATCACAACTCTAGCTACAGGGATTTCTCATATAGGAACAAGTATCAAATATCCAGAAGAACAAATCCCTTATACTCAAGTAGATCAAGTACAAAACATAAGATTTAATGAAGAATTATCATCTATAATGCAACAAAAAGTAATTTTTAGTAATCCAGAGTTAGAATCAATAATAAAAAATCAACTTGGTGGTCAAATAACAAGAGAAGGATTATTATCAATAAGATCTTTAGATATTCTAAATACATTAAGTAACAACGACTTTAGTGATTTAAAATACCTACCTAATTTAAATTCATTAGATATATATGATAATGAAGTAAACATAGAAGATTTAAAATATAATCAAGACCTAATGCTTATTACTTTTAATCATTGTACTTTATCAAATACACAATACTTACCTAATAGTATAGAAACATTATTTGTTGATGATTCAACAATAAAAGATAAAGAAACGATAATCCCTTATTATGCTACAAATGTTTATTTCAGAAAATCAGTAGCCAATAATATTAGATTTAAAAATCCTGCTATCTTAGAAAAACTATATATAACTAGTGATGTAATGTTTGATATGAATAATTTAAGAGATTGTACTAATCTAAAAGAATTAACTATATTTATGTCATCTAATATAAAAAATGCTCATGTATTAAAAGAATTATCATCTCTAGAATCTATATACATAGATGAATATGCTGCTATATGGTTAGATATTGATACATTAAACTCTCTACCATTACCTGAAGAAGATAAACTAATTGTAGGAGATATAATATCCAAATTAGATAGTATAGCTAATACATTAATACCAGATAAATCTATATCAGAAAAAGAAAAAATAAATAAAATAACTTTATATCTATTAGAAAAACTAAATTACGATCATGATGCAATAGAAGCACCAGATGAAACAGATGATAGAGTAGAAATATATAACTGTAACCCATTAACAACTTCATTAGAAGGAGATTTAGGTATTTGTATAAACTATTCATGTATGTTCCAAGCTCTAAGTAATAAAGTTGGTTTAGATACATATCAATTATTTAATAGTGTACATGCATGGAATGCAACTAAAGTAGATGGAGAATATAAAGGATATGATTTAACATATCTAGAATTAGGTCCTATAGTAAAGATAGAGAATATGGAACAACTAGGTATGATAGAAAATACAACTACAGAAGCAATGTTCCAAAAAGGTAAAGAAGACATGCTATATTATTATGAATTCGATATAAATAAAATGATAGATGATAATCATATAGCAGACTATACACCAGAACAAATAAAGAATTATGTATTAAATATAGGATATATAAATGAAAACAGTTTAGTAAAAGTACTATACAAGAATGAAGCTAAAATATTTAAAATGTCTACATTCATGAATAGTTACTTAGTACTATTCATAGCAACAGTTATATTTGAAGCAATTAGTTATCTAAAACAAAGAAAACTAACATTAGAAGAAGAAGGTATTACAGAGTAATATCTTTTTTATTTACAATTTAAAAAAATAAACCATTTATCTTTTTCATAAAATATAATAAAATGAATATAAGAGTAGGGGATTTGCATTTAGTAGGACATCTATGCTATAATGACGAAGTCCGAGGTGAAAATAGGATGAGTAAAAAACAAAAGGAAGAATTCAACTCCTTAGTTCAAGATATAGTAGATAATAAAAGATTTAATAAATTAAATACAGAATTACATCATGGAATAACTAGATATGAACATTCAATGCGTGTAGCAAGATGGACATATAAAGTTTGTAACTTCTTAAAAATGAAAAACAAAAATGATGTAACAAGAGCTGCCTTATTACATGACTTCTATATTAATGAAGATCTTGTATCAGAAAGAGGTTCTTCAAAATTAGGAGAACATCCAACAGTAGCATTAGAAAATAGCAAAAAGTATTTCAAAATTTCCAATATGCAAGCAGATATTATTAAAACTCATATGTTCCCATGTAACTTTGATATTCCAAAATATAAAGAATCATGGTTAGTATCCGGAATAGATAAAGCCGTAAGTACATATGAGATGCTAAGATTTAAATCTCCACTATATGCTGGAATATATGTGTTATTCTTATTTGAAATGATAAGATTACCAAGATAAAATGACCAAAATGGTCATTTTTTTTGTCAAATAACGTACAATAATATATATACATAAAATAGCTTTATAAGGGGTATAAATAAATATTATTCAAAAATGTTAAAGAAGAATTTGACAAAGCCTTTTTATGTGATATAATGAGGTTACTTTTGAGGAAAAAAGCAGTGAAAAATAAGCCAAAAAAGAAAATTTAAAAATTTTCAAAGAAAAAGTTGACAACAACAATTTCGAGTGTTATATTATTCACCGTTACCGAAAAAGAGGTAAAAAAATATATCAAAAAAAGTTAAAAAAAAGTTAAATTTATTGTTGACTTTAAGATAGCGATTTGATATATTACTAATGCAACCAAAAAACGAAAGTAATTGATTGCAGAATGATCTTTGAAAACTAAGTAAAAAAGTCAAATTGAGTAGCTTTGTGATCATAACTTAAATTATTAGATTTAATTATAAATCTTTTTTAATGAGAGTTTGATCCTGGCTCAGGATGAACGCTGGCGGCATGCCTAAGACATGCAAGTCGTACGAAGCGGCCCACTGAAGTCTGAGTGCTTGCACAAAGATGGACGTGGATCACCGCTTA
>SVAU01000005.1 GCA_015059245.1 Bacillota bacterium | reverse complement strand
TGGGGAGCAATCTCTAGTATTGTAGACAATAGCGGAATAAATCTTGGTACAATAAACCCGTTTAGATATCGTTCATACTACTATGACGAAGAAACACAACTTTACTATTTAAATAGTAGATATTATAGTAGTAATCTAAGAAGATTTATAAATCCAGATGAAATTGTCAGTGGACAAGGTATTATAAGTAATAATCTATACCTATATTGTGGAAACAATCCGATAGATAGAAAAGACGAAGAAGGAAATGCGTGGTTTGCTTTATCGGTTAAAGTAGGAATAATAAGTGGGCTCATTAATGCGGGATTACAAGCACTAAGTAATATTGTTAGTGGAGAATATAGAAAAGGAAGCTTAATCACAGCTTTCTATGATGGATTTACCTCAGGTTTTATAGCAGTTACTCCACTAAAAATATTTAGTAAAAAAACTAAAAAGATACTATCAATAGCATCAGGTATAGGAAGCGCTTTTATTAGTAATTTTGACACTGAAAGCAACCAACTAGACTATCAAGGTGTAATAGTTGATTCAATAGTAAATACAACTCTTTTCTTTGTTGACGATAAATGGGGAATAGATGACGGAGAAAATATAAGAGGCGTAGTTTCAAATAAAACAAATAGTAAGCGAGGAATAAAAGCAATAAAAACCACAACTAGAGATAATGTTATAAATCAAATAGCTAATACTATATCAAGTGTGTATAATAAAAAAGAAGAGAAACAAAACATTTGTACATATAAGCCGTATAAACAAAACAAAACTCCGTTACCATATCATATATTTATACAACGAACATCTTTGTTTAATACACCATGGTCAAGTAGTTTCTTTAGTTTACAGTTAGGAAGATAATAAATGAAAAAAGAGAAAGTTAATAGAATCAGAGCAACAATAAGTTTAACAATTTGTATAATGGGACTGATAATTGCAGTAGGTGGACGGATTTTGCATTATGTGGCAATATTTTGGGGAGCTCAAGGATTAATCTCTAGTCTAGACTCATTAGCATTCCATTTTATGATAATATTCGGTACTATATTCCTTATTGTAGAATTATGTGGTAATAAAAAATACGGACCAATAAGATACTCAAGTGAATATAGAATACCAACTAAAATATCTTATAAATCAGATATAACAGAAAGACTATTAACTTATCTAAAAAACAATAAGTATAAAAAGGGGAGTTGTAGTCTAACAACTATGAACTTGGACTATTATATAAAGAGAGATAAAAATGATGATGTTCATATATATACCTTTCTAAAATCTAATAGAATAACTCAAGATATAGTAAAAGACTACAAAAAACATCTAATAGAATTGCAGGATTACTTAGCAGATAACGAAGATAAAATAATAAATGGCTGGATACACTTACATATTTACTTCATTGCTGAAATAACTAAAAATACTAAAATTGCAGAAGAATTGGTAAGTTACAATTTAATAAATCCTGATTCAGTTGTTCTAATGCCGATACTTATCAATACAAATGAAAAAAATGTATATATTGGTAATTATAATGACGGATTCGGAGAATTAGCTTACAAACACCAAAAAAAGGTTATTGAAAAAAACTTAAAAACTTTAGATAAAGGTACTATTCCATTGGATGAATAACTATTAAAATATATCCGTTTACAATATTAATAAAAAGACCACTAGTTCAACTAGTGGTCTTTTATTTAACTAAACTACTAATATATTCAGGTTCAGCTCTAAATAATTTTAAATATTGTTTTAAGAAATAATACTTATCTGTTTCAGTATCAAAAATCATATCAGCTAACTTAAGAGCTTTCTCTAACTTAATCTTACCAAAACCATTTAACAATCTATTATATTGAGCAACCTTATCTTCATCATATAAAATTGCACAGAAAGTATCAAAATTATATCTTTTCTTCTTATATCTATCGTATTCTTTCTTAATATATTCTTCATCAATCTTACCATTTAAAACAGCAGCAACAATACTTGTAATTAAATTAATATTATTTTGTGCAATCTCTGGTCTTAAAGTACCATTAAAACATCTTACTTCAAAATGATCACTAGTATTAGGTTCATCCATTTCAATACCATAATGTATCTTAGAAAAATCAAAATCTTTAAAATTAAATACAGGTCTAAATCTTAAATCAGGTTTAACAAAATCCAAAAACTTAGCTCTCATAACACCTTGAGCACCGTGATTATAATGATCTAACTCATCAGTAAATAAACTAACTCTTTTAGGTGTCATCATAGGTGAGAAAATAGAGTGCTCAATTCTTGATGTTAAGAAATCTCTTGGTTTATCTAAATAACCATAACCAAACTTAAATATAATAGGTTCAAATACTACTAAAGTTTTTAAAAGTAATGATAATTTCTCAGGAGTATTAATTAAATTAGAACCAATATGTATATGACTAGAAGTATTTTGTCCTATAGTAGCACCAGTTTCATATAAAGTATCATACATCTCTTTAAATGTAGCCCAATGCCATACTTCATTAGTTAATACTGGAGTTACTATTTCTGCTTCAGCAGTTTCTTCTTGATGAACAGCATATCTATCTTCATCATATAAAGCAGCTACATCATTAAATAACTCAGTAATTAAAACTGCTTTATCTAAAGGTATACCATTAATCTCAATTTCATTACCAAAAGAAATATTATTAGGTATATTTAATTTACGTCTAAAAGTTAATGGCATATCATTAATTCTAGTAAATAAGTCTATTAATTCTTTTTTTGATAATGAAGATAATATAACATTATTCTCTCTATTCACACTTTCCATAATTATTCCCCCTAATTAGTTTATTATAATAAACAATGATTAAATATTAGTCAAATTCATCTCCAAGTATCACTTCTAAAAAGTGTAAACAATTGATAAAGAGCATATATTGTAGTATAATTTAAGTACCTGTGAAAGGGTGGGAAAGAATGAAAAAAATAGGGAAATTTTTTAAAGAACATCGTATTTTTACAATGCTAATGGCTATCGTAATAGTTTGTTTTGTACTTATTATGACAGTATTAATTAACGTATTTGGAGGCTTCAACGGTGACAATGGTTACAGACTTGAAGGTAGAGACCAAGTAGAAATAACTGAAAAGAAACAAAGCGATATAAAAAACAATATTACTAACAATGAAAAAATAAAATCAGTATCTATCAGTATAAGTGATAAAAGTAATAGAATACATATTACTATGATAGTAGAATCTGGTGTATTACTAGAAGAAGCAAAAGGAATAGCTTTAAAAAGTTTAGATGAATTTACAGAAGAAGAAAAAGCATTCTATGATTTCATATTTACTCTAAAACAAGAAGCAACTGATAAAGATCCAGGATATACAATTGAAGGAGCTAAAAACGCTAGTGGAACTCAATTAAAATGGAATAATAATACTCCTGTAGAAAAAGAAGAAACTTCTGAGTAATATAATAAAGGTATAGTATATGAAAAAAGTAAAATTAAGTAAAAAAGTAATAATAATATCTATAATAGTAATATTAGCAATAGTAGGAATAGCATTTGGTACATACCAAATATTAAACGATGAAAATAAATTAACTGTAGAAGAAAAAGAATGGATTACAGAAAATATCGACGTATTACAAACAGTAAAAGTTCCAAATAACTTAGATATATTTGGTAAAAATGGTAGCGGTGTATTCTTTGACTTCATAACAGACCTAGAAACTGAATATAATTTAAAAGTAAATGAAAATACATATAGTATTGGAGAACAAGTAGAATCAGGTTCATTCAAAATAGTAGAAGATATAGAAGAAAATCATGTAGTATTCCATAAAGAACACTACGTATTAATAAGTAAATCAAAAGTTAATGTTAGTTCATTATCACAATTAAATGGTAAAAAGATAGGTGTTCTATCAACAGATGAAAAAAACATATCTAAATACCTAAGTGATGTAAGTAATGCAATGTTAACATCATATGAAACATCAACAACATTATTCCAAGCATTAGAAACTAATACAGACATAGAATTCGCAATAATACCATTAGAAGAAAATCTAACTTCTATCTTAACTTCAAACTATTATATCGATTATCATATAAGTGATTTAAATAAATATATGGTATTTGAAGTAAAGAAAGATGATACATTCAGTAGTATAGTAAAAAAATACTTCGCTAAATGGTCAAAAGAAAACTTAAAAGATTGCTTAAATGAAAATGAATTAAAACTATTCATAGATGCATTATCTATCTCAGATAAAGAAATAGATAACATTCAATCAAAAGAATATGAATATGGTTTCATAAATCATAGCCCATATGAAGTACTAATAGGTGGTACATATGGTGGTATTATAAGTGAATACATTACTAGATTTAGTAACTTTAGTGATACAGAATTTAAAACAATAAAATATAAAAACTTCTCTAAATTTACTGAAGCTCTAGCTAATAGTCAAGTAAACTTATACTTTAACTACTATAATCTAGACACTACATATCAAGAAGTAGATTCATTAATGAATATATCTTTCGTAGTAGTAGCACCTGAAGCTAATTCACTAGTAATTAACTCAGTAGCTACATTAAGTCAAAACACTATATATGTTCAAAAGAATAGTATCATAGAAAAATATTTAACATCATTAGGTGGTATAAATATTAAGACATATGCTAACGAAAAAGAACTAAAAAAAGTAGTACGTAAAGAAGAAATAATAGTACTAGATAAAGAAGTATTTAACTACTATAAAAAATCTTTCTTAAATAACTACAGTGTTAGATATAGTAATACATTATCAGAAACATATAACTTCTATATAAAAGGTAATGATACATTTAATCTATTATTTGAAAAATATATTCAAACATTAGATCCAAATGAAATAAAAATAAAAGGTAATTACAATCATACATATACAATGCAATCAGGTACTATATTAGGACAAGTTGCAAAATATTCATTAATAGTAATTACTGCATTTATAATAATTCTATACTTAGTATATCGTTCAACAAAACAAATAAAGATTACTAAGAAAATCAAAAAAGAAGATAAGATGAAATATATAGATCAACTTACTTCATTAAAAAATAGAAATTACTTAAATGAAAATATTGCTAACTGGAATAAAAATACAATATATCCACAAGCAACAATCATTATCGATTTAAATCAAGTTAGAAATATTAACGATACATTAGGTTATGAACAAGGAGATGCTCAAATAAAAGCAGCTGCTAACGTTCTAATCAAAACACAACTAGATAATACAGACATAATGAGAACTGACGGAAATGAATACCTAATTTATTTAGTTGGATACCAAGAAAAACAAGTAGTAAGTTACATAAGAAAATTGTACAAAGAATTTAAAAATCTTCCATATGAACATGGAGCAGCAATAGGATATAGTATGATAACAAATGATATGAAAACTATTGAAGACTCTATCAATGAATCAGTAGAAGATATGCGTACAAAAAAAGAAGAAGTAGAAGAAGAAAAAGATGAAAAGTAGAAATAAGAAAAACTTCTTTCAAAGATTCTGGGATGCCTTCTGGCGCCCAGAAATGCTTGTTCTACCAGGACAAATAGCATTCTTCCTATTTCTATCCTTAGTTCCAACTATAACACTAATAGGTTATGCGTGTACTTACTTAAATATATCGAATGATTTAGTACAACAACTAATATCAAATGCCTTCGGTAACGATATATCTAATCTAGTAACACCAATCATTACAGCTACAAAAATAACACCAGCATTCTTTATTTCATTAGGTGTTGGTTACTTCTTAGCAAGTAATGGTATGTCATCAATAATAGTTGCATCTAATACAATCTATGGTATTAAAGACTCAGGCTTCTTCAAAAGAAGATTAAAAGCCATAATAATGGAATTAGTAATAGTATTCCTATTCTTATTCATATTAGTAGTTCCAGTACTAGGAGATAGTATTATAAAACTATTACATTATTTCAACTTAGATACTACAACAACTACAACAATAATAAGTGTATTTAACTTCTTAAGTGGACCATTCTCATGGTTAATCATATTCTTATTTATAAGAACAATATATGCTATGGCACCAGATAAACGTCTAGTAAGTAGACATGTTACTGGTGGAGCAATATTCACTACATTAGCATGGATAGGTATAACTGGTTTATATTCATTCTATATTAATAACTTTGCAAACTATTCATTATTCTATGGCAGTTTAGCAAACATAGTAGTATTAATGATCTGGGTATATTTACTATCATATGCATTCGTTATTGGTATGGCGATGAACTATCACCAAGACTTAGAAAAAACTGGTATTATAGAAATTAGTGAACTAATTGAAGCATCAGCTAATAGTGCACCAGTATTACCAGAAGAAGAAAAGAATAATAAGAAAAAGAAAAAAGATAAAAAAACTAAAGAAGTAGAAATATTAGAAGAAACTAAAAAGAGCCAAGAAGAGTAAACTTTGGCTCTTTTTAAATGCCTAATAAAGAATAATTTGTTATAATAAACATTGGTGATAAGAATGGAAGAAGTAATTAAGTATCTAGTCACTTCACTAGACTTGAAAGAAACACAAATTAAAGAAGTACTATCGATGTTAGCAGAAGGAGCCACTATTCCTTTCATAGCTAGATATCGTAAAGATAAAACAGGTAACTTAAATGAAGATCAAATAAGAGTTATCGAAGAACAATATAAATATCAAGAAAACTTACTAAATAGAAAAAATGACGTAATAAGATTAATTGATGAAAAAGGAATGCTTACTCCTGAAATACAAGAAGCAGTACTAAAATGTACTAAACTAACAGAAGTAGAAGATATCTATAGACCTTATAAAGAAAAGAAAAAAACTAAAGCAAGTGAAGCTATTAAAAATGGTTTAGAACCACTAGCTAAAATGATAATGTCATTCCCAACAACTGGTTCACTTGAAGACATGGCTAAAAAGTTTATTAATGAAAACGTTAAAGATACAGCAGCAGCCCTAGAAGGGGCAGGATATATTATTGCTGAATGGATAAGTGATAATGCTGCATATCGTAAATGGATACGTTACAACGTATTTAGTAATGGAACAATAACATCTAAAGTAAAAAAGAATGCTGAAGATGAAAACAAACTATATGAAATGTATTATGAATTCACAGATAGAGTTAAATACATTAAACACTATAGAGTATTAGCACTAAATAGAGGAGAAAAAGAAAAGATACTTAACGTATCTATAGATATGGATAATGATGCAATACAATCTTACTTAGAATCTAAACTTATAAAGAATAAAGATTCATACGTAGTAGATTTAGTAAAAGATGCTATCAAAGACTCTCTAAAAAGATTAATCCTACCTAGTATTGAAAGAGAAATACGTAGTGAACTAACTGAATCAGCAGATAAACAAGCTATAGAAACATTTAGTACTAACCTAGAACATCTATTATTAACAAGACCTATGAAAGGTATGGTAGTATTAGGATTCGACCCTGGTTACGTTAATGGATGCAAACTAGCAGTAGTAGATAAAAATGGTAAATACCTAGATTCAACTGTAGTTAAACCATTCCTAAATGGTTCTAATCAAGACAAGTATATTGAACAAAGTAAAGTAATAGTAAAAAACTTAATTGAAAAATACAATGTTGACATAATCGCAATCGGTAACGGAACAGCGTCTCGTGAATCAGAAAAATTCTGTGCAGAACTTATTAAAGAACATAACTTAAAATGTAAGTATGCAATAACTTCAGAAGCAGGAGCATCTATCTATAGTGCATCAAAACTTGCTATCGAAGAATTCCCTGATTTAGCAGTAGAAAAACGTAGTGCAGTATCTATCGGAAGACGTATCCAAGATCCACTATCAGAACTAGTTAAAATAGATCCTAAATCTATTGGAGTAGGAGAATATCAATACGATGTAAATCAACATGACTTAACAGATGCTCTTGACTTCACAACATCTAAAGTAGTTAACGAAGTAGGTGTAAACATAAACACTGCATCTAAAAGTATCTTAAAATATGTATCAGGACTTACTAAATCAGTAATAGAAAACATATATAAAGCTAAAGAAGAAAAGAAATTCACATCACGTGAAGAAATCAAAAAAATAAAAGGTATGTCTGAAAAAGTATATGAACAATCAATCGGATTCCTACGTATCCCAGATGGAATAAATCCTCTAGATAAAACAGGTATCCACCCAGAAAGCTACGAAGTAACAAATAACTTACTTAAAAAATTATCTCTAGATATAAAAGATATCAACACTGATAACTTCAAAGATACACTAAAAAAACAAAATGCAATTAAGTTAGCAGAAGAACTTAATAGTGATATCTATACAGTAGAAGATATTATAAAAGAACTATTAAATCCAGGATTAGACCCTCGTGATGAATTAGAAGCACCTATCCTAAAAAGTGATATACTTCATATTGAAGACCTTAAAGTAGGTATGGAACTGCAAGGTACAGTAAGAAACGTAGCATCATTTGGTGCCTTCGTAGATATCGGTCTACATGATGATGGTCTAGTACACATATCTAAAATGAGTAAATCATTCGTTAAAAATCCTAACGACATAGTACATGTAGGAGATATAATAACTTGCTATGTAGATAGTATAGATTTAGTAAAACAAAAAGTACAATTAACATTACTTAAAAATCAATAAAAAAGATATTTCCAAAATATCTTTTTTTCATTTCATATTCATAATAGAAATTCCATTTTGTGGTATAATAATAACGTAAAAACGAAAGAAGTGTAATTATGAAAAAAACAATACATCCATGTATTTTCTATACAGTAATAATAATGTACTTAGAAATACTACTTAAAGTAGTAATGACCAAACAAGTATTCAATTTAGGTACTTTATACTTAGTAATATTTACTATACCAATAATACTATTATTAACAGTATTAACTAAAAGTTTTAAACCTAAAGTAAATAGAATACTATCTATACTATTAATGCTTATAATAACAATATTCTTTGGAGTACAATTCGTTTACTTCACATTATTCTCAGTACCATTCTCATTCTCAAGTATAGGAATGGCTGATCAAGCACTAGATTTTATAACTATTATAAAAGATACATTAATAAAATATTGGTATTATATACTAGCTATAATAGGTCCATTCATAATATTCTGTATATTCCAAAAGAAGATTAATTATGAAAGAACTACAAAGAAAAGAGCACTAGTAAACTTTGCTAGTTTCATTCTATTATATCTAGGATCTTTAACAGTACTAATACCAAATGAACAAAGCAGTAAACAACTATATTTCAATATCGATAATCCAATAGCTATAATAGATAGATTTGGTATGTTAACTTATACTAAGATAGATGTAAAAAGACAACTATTTGGTTATGAAGCAGAAATACTTCTAGATATAGAATATCCAACTACACCAGAAGTTCAAGAACCAGAAGAAATAGTATATGGAGATAATGTAATAGAAATAGATTTCGAAGCAAAAAAATCAAACAAAAAAGCTATTCAACAAATAAATAACTTTGTAAGTGCTCAAAAACCTACAAGTAAACATGAATATACTGGAATGTTTAAAGGTAAAAACTTAATATTTATCTTAGCAGAAGGTTTTAATGAAATAGCAGTAGATGAAGTAAGAACACCTACACTATATAAAATGATTAATGAAGGATTTGTATTTAACAACTTCTATTCACCAGTACATCTAAGTACAACAGGTGGAGAATTCCAAGCAGTAACAGGACTTATTCCTACACAAGAATCTCTAACTCTATGGAAAAAAGAAAAACCTACAGTAAGATATGCATTAGGTAATGCCTTTAATAATATTGGATATCGTACTCAAGCATATCATAACTGGACACATACATATTATAAAAGACAAGTTACAATGAAAACACTTGGTTTTAACAACTATATAGGTTGTGGTAATGGTCTAGAAAAAGAAATGAACTGTGGTTGGTTACCTTACGATACAGACATGATAAACGTAACAACACCTAAATATTTAGGACAAGAAGGTAACTTCATGACATACTACATAACAGTTAGTGGACACTCTCCATATAACTCAGGATCTCGTCCTGCAAGAAGATATTTTAAAGAAGTTACTGGAGATTATTCATACGCAGTTAAATACTATCTTGCATCCCAAATGGAACTAGATAGAGCAGTAGAACAATTAATAAAAAACCTAGAAGCTTCAGGTGAACTAGATAATACAGTAATAGCACTAGTAGGAGATCACTATCCATATACATTATCAACAGATGAAGTAAATGAAGTATCTACTTATACAAAAGATGGAGTAGTAGGAGTAAATAAAAGTAACTTTATCATTTGGAATAATCAAATGGAAGAACCTATAGTAGTAGATAAACTAGGTAGTCAAATAGATGTATTACCAACATTATTAAACTTATTCGGTATTGAATATGATTCAAGATTAATAATAGGTAAAGACATATTAAGTAACGGAGAATGTCTAGCTATCTTCTCTAACTATAGTTGGGTAAGTGATTATGGTACATACTATGCTAATAAAAAGAAATTTGTACCAAAAGAAGGAGTAACTTTAGAAAACCAAACTGAATACGTAAAAGCTATAAATAATAGAGTATCTAATTATTACAGTATAAGTAAATTAATAATGGATAACGACTATTACGATTATATATTAGGAAGTGAGTGATATAAATGTGCGGAATAGCAGGTTATATATCTGAAAAGAAACCAACAAAGAAAATAATAAAAGCAATGACAGATAGAATAGCTCATCGTGGACCTGATGGAGAAGGATTCTATTTAGATGATAACATTGCTTTAGGACATAGAAGATTGGCTATCCTAGATTTAGAAACTGGAGATCAACCAATCTACAATGAAGATAAAGATATAGTAGTTATACTAAATGGAGAAATATATAACTATCAAGAATTAAGAGATGAATTAAAAAAGAAAAAACATAAATTCTCAACAAAGACTGATACAGAAGTATTAGTACATGGCTATGAAGAATGGGGACATGAATTAACAAAAAAATTAAGAGGTATGTACGCATTCGCAATATGGAATAAAAACGAAAAAGAACTATATATTGCAAGAGATGGATGGGGAATCAAACCATTATACTATTATCAAAATGGTAAAACATTAATGTTTGCATCAGAAATAAAAGCATTCTTAGATCATCCTGATTTTAAAAAAGAGTTTAATGATGAAATACTATCAGCTTATTTATGTTTCAACTCAGTTCCAACAGAAGAAACATTCTTTAAAGGAGTAAAAAGAGTAGAACCAGGACATCAATTAATATACAAAGATAATAAACTGGAAATAGAAAGATTCTTTAAACTTGAGTTTGATGAACAAAATACAGACATAGAAAAATCAGCAGAAGAAATAAATGAAGCTATGAAAGACTCAGTAAAAAGACATTTCCATGCTGATGTAGAAGTAGGATCACTACTATCAAGTGGAGTAGATTCATCATACATTGTATCTATAGGTAAACCAAATAAAACATTTACAGTAGGTTACGATGATCCTAAATATAATGAAATAAACTATGCTGAAGACTTGACTGAAAAATTAGGAATTCAAAATATATCTAAAAAAATGACTCAAGAAGAGTATATAAAGAACTTTCCTAAATTAATGTATCATATGGATGAACCATTAGCGGATCCATCTATAATAGCATTACACTCAATTTCAGAATTAGCATCACATCATGTAAAAGTAATTACATCAGGAGAAGGTGCCGATGAATTATTTGGTGGATACAATACATATCAAGAAGAAGTAAATCAATCTTGGTACATGAAAATACCATTTCCGATTCGTAGATTAGCATCAGCTATCGCAGGTATATTTCCAGAAGTTAGAGGATTCAATTTCATATATAGAAGAGGAAAACATCTTAAAGATTATAATATTGGTTTAGGTAGAGTATTCAGAGATGAAGAAGCTATGAAAATAGTAAAACCAAAGAACCAAATACATACTAAAGATATAGTAGCACCATTCTACGAAGAATATAAAAATAATTCTACAATGGTACAAAGACAAGTAATAGATTTCTATTTTTGGTTAGTAAGAGACTTCCTACATGCAGTAGATAGAAGTGGTTCTATGTTTGGTATAGAAGCAAGAACACCATTCTTAGATGAAAGAGTATATAATGTAGCAAGAAAGTTACCAGTATCTTCTAAGATTAATCTTCAAACAACTAAAGTAGCACTAAGAAAAGCAGCTCAAAAAGAAATACCTAACGAATCATATAAAAAGAAAAAACTTGGCTTCCCAGTACCACTAAGAGAATGGATTAGACAAGATGAACTATATAACGAAATAAAAAAAGAATTTAATACTGCTACAGCAGATAAATTCTTTGATGTAAAAAGAATCAACAAACTATTAGAAAATCATAAATCAGGTAAAAAAGATTGTTATAAAAAAGTATGGACTATTTACACATTCCTAGTATGGTATAAGGAATATTTTAACTAAAAAAAACGACTTTAATAAGTCGTTTTTATTTTTATTTAGTTCCGTATATTCTATCTCCAGCATCTCCAAGTCCTGGAACAATATACTTATTTTCATTTAAATGATCATCTATACTACCACAATATATTTCTACATCTGGGTGTTTCTTTTCTACTGCTTCAATTCCTTCAGGTGCTGCAATAATACATAAGAACTTAATCTTTTTAACACCTTTACTTTTTAATAAATCAATAGCATCTATAGCAGAACCACCAGTAGCTAGCATAGGATCAAGTAAGAATACTTCACGTTTCTCAATATCTTTAGGTACCTTAAAGAAATAATTAACAGGTATAAAAGTTTCTTCATCTCTATACATACCTATATGACCAATCTTAGCATTAGGTACAACAGTAATAACTCCTTCAAGCATTCCCATACCAGCTCTTAATATTGGTACAAATGCATACTTATCTTCATCTAACTTATGAGTCTTCATCTTTTGTATAGGTGTTTCAATAGTCGTATTAACTAATTTAACATCCTTCATAGCCTCATAACATAGAAACATAGCTATTTCCTTTATTAATTCTCTAAACTCTTTAGTACCAGTCTTTTTATCCCTTAAAATAGATAATTTATGTTCTATTAATGGATGATCTAATTCAATTGCTTTCATAAATAACTCCTAACTATTTTTTTGACTTAGTATTCTTTTTATTATCTTTTTCTAATTCTTTCTTTATTTCATCAATTATCTCTTTCTTTAAAGAAACAGTTAATTCATTTTTAATATCATCTTTTAATTTTTCTAAAGTATCTTCAACTTCTTCATCATCTACTTCAACTTCATCATGGCAATGACATTCTTTTCCTTCTTGGCATCCGCATTCACAAGATTCATCACAACCACATCCACAAGTACATTCTTCATTTTCACTAGGAATGAATAGGTTAAGTAAAATACCAGCTATAGAAGCTAAACTCATACCAGATATAGTAACTGATAGGTCTCCACTAGTAATTGCTATAGCAGCTCCACCTAAACCTAATACTAACATTGAAGAAGCTACAATAACATTCTTAGATTCTTCAAAATTAACTCTATTATTAATTAATACTTTTAATCCATTAACTGCTATAAATCCATATAGTAGTAAAGATACACCACCTAAAACAGCATTAGGTATAGTAGATACTAAAGCAGTAAACTTACCTAAGAATGCTATAGCAATAGCTATAATAGCAGCAAGTCCAATTACTTTAATAGATGCAACCTTAGTCATACCAACTACTGAAGTATTTTCTCCATAAGTAGTATTTGCAGGTCCACCTAACATACCAGCTACAAAAGTAGCAATACCATCACCCATAAGTGTTCTATCTAATCCAGGATCATTAATTAAATCTTTACCAATAATATTACTTAAAGATTTATGATCTCCAATATGTTCACATATAGTAACTAGTGCAATAGGTGCAATAGTAAGTACTGCGGCTAAACTAATTTTATAATCTATAAATGGTAATACAAACTCTGGCATAGCGAAGAAACTAGCTTCTTTAACAGCAGTAAAGTCTACCATACCAAGTATTACAGCTAATACATAACCTGATAATATTCCTATTAAGAAAGGAATAACTTTTAAGAAACCTTTTGCTCTTGTCATAACAATAGCAGTTACTAAGAATGAAACAAAAGCAACAAGTACAACTTTCCATTCAAATGCAGTTCCTGCACTTAGACCTATTTGTCCAATAGCAGAAGGTGCTAATCCTAAACCTATAATCATTATCATAGGTCCAATAACTACTGGAGGTAATAGCTTATCTAACCAAGCCTTTCCAGCAATTTTTATAATAAGTGCAACTAGAACATATACTAAACCAACAACCATAATTCCAGTCATAGCACCACCAACTCCTGCTTTAACAGCTCCAGCAGCAATAGGTGCTATAAAGGCAAATGAACTACCTAAATAAACAGGTGATCTACCTTTAGTACATAATAGATATATTAATGTACCAATACCTGATGTAACTAATGCAACTGGTATAGTAAGTACTGTTTCACCAGCAGCAGAGTTAACTAATATAGGAACTAATATAGTAGCCCCAAACATTGCAAATACGTGTTGTATTGCAAGTACTATCCATTTCCCAACGGGTGGACATTCATCGATGTCATACAACATCTTTTTCTTTTCCATAAAACTCCTCCTTTAAGGTGTATATATTTTTATACAAAAAAAAGAAGATATTTAAAAATAAAATATCTTCTAACTTGAAAAAATAATTAATGATAAAGTAGGAAAAACTACCCCAGTACTAATAGCAATGCTATTTGTTGGTTTATGTACTCGGTTGTTCATCATATCTTTAACCATATTCCTACACCCTTTATAAAAGAATAATACAAGTAGAATAAAAAATCAAGATACTTTTATGTGGATTTTTATGTAAATAATTATGTATCTTGTGGAATATTATTAATTGTAAGTTTATAATTAAATTAATAAGATATTATTAGAGGTGAATTTTATGATTAATATTAAAATAGATTCAAGAAAGGTTAAACCTGGTGATACATTTGTAGCAATCCCTGGAGCTACAGTAGATGGTCATGATTATATTAATAAAGCTATTGAAGCAGGTGCAACTAAAGTAGTAGTAGAAAAAGATGTAGAATGTTCTGTTGATAAGTTATTAGTTGATAACACTAATGATTGGTTAACCAATCATATAGCAGAAAACTATTCTAGTACTATTAATGAAATGAATATAATAGGTATTACTGGTACTAATGGTAAAACAACAACTGCATATCTTACTTATCAAATGTTAAATAAATTAGGAAGTAAAACAGCATATATAGGTACAATAGGTTTCTATCTACCAGATGAAGACTTTATTGAACTACCTAACACAACACCTAATATATTAGATTTATATGAATTATTCTTAACAGCAAAAGAAAAAGGATGCAAGAATGTAATTATGGAAGTTAGTTCACATGCATTACATCAAGAAAGAGTAAAAGGAATAGAGTATAAAGTAGCAGGATTTACTAATCTTACTCAAGATCATTTAGATTATCATGAAACAATGGATAACTATCTAGCAGCTAAACAATTAATCTTAAAACAATTAACTGGACCTATGATAGTTAATATCGATGATCCATGTGGTAATAAATGGTTAGATAAATATGATAATTGTAAATCTTTAGGTAAGAATGCTAATAATTATAATATAGTATCTTACGAAGACAGTCATAAAGGTACATTAATTAACTTTAAAGTAGATGGAGTAGACTACAAAGTAGAAACAAATCTACGTAGTACTTTTAATGTATACAATTATCTTACTGCACTAGCATTTTGTAATAACTTAGGTTATACAGTAGAAGAAATAATTAATATAACAGATTCTATCTATCCTCCAAAAGGAAGATGTGAACAAATAAAAGTAAAAGATGGAGAAGCAGTAGTAGATTATGCACATACTCCAGATGCAGTAGAAAAAATAGTAAATGCCTTTACTGAAAATAAAAAGGGTAGAGTAATTACTATAGTAGGTTGTGGTGGAGATAGAGATCCTAAGAAAAGACCTATAATGGGTAGAATAGCAGCAGAGAAATCTGACTATGTAGTATTTACTTCAGATAATCCTCGTACAGAAGATCCACAAGCTATAATGAATGATATTCTAGCTGGTGTAACAACAAGTAACTATGAAGTAGAATTAGATAGAAGAGAAGCTATAAAAAAAGCTCTAGATATGATAAATAAAGATGATGTAGTACTTATTTTAGGTAAAGGACATGAAGATTATCAAATAATCGGACACGACAAAATACATTTAGATGATGCAGAAGAAGTAAGAAAATACATCGAAGAACATAAATAATATCGTTTAACACACGAAAAATCATAAAAAAAGTAAAAAAAGTAGGCAAAAACACTTGCAATTTAGGTAAAAGTGAGTATAATTAAAGATGCCTACTGATTTTGCGGGTGTAGTTTAATGGTAGAGCTTCAGCCTTCCAAGCTGATAACGTGGGTTCGATTCCCATCACCCGCTCCATTAAAAAATAACTCAGAGTAATCTGAGTTTTTTTGTGTCTTAATTTAAGTTATTAGTTACAAAAAAATATATTTTGTTAGATTTCGCTTTAGAATATATAGGTACTAAAGATATATAACAAAAGAATTACATATAATAAAATAATATTAATAATTAACTGTCATATGTTAAAATATACTACAGGTGGAGAAAATGAAGAATAAAAATAATGTACCTAGTACTATCATATGTAATAATGATGTAGAATTAACAAAAAATGAATATTATATTTTATATAATTTTTTTGTAACACACTCTTTATGCAATAATCAAAGCAAGAGAAAAAGAACCTTAAAGGAATATGGAATAAAAAGAATTACAGACATAGAAAAACAATTATCAAAATATATAAAAATTGATAAAGGAACTTTTGACATTTTAGAGACGGACTCACTTCATTTTGAAGATTTGATTAACTATAATCTTAACGATAAAAATCTTTTTGACTTAGCTGAAGAAAGAGGAGTATTTACTAAAGTTCAAGAATCAAATAAGTATTTTCAAGTTTTTTACTATATAAGAAATAGCTTGGCGCATGGAGAGTATACACTAAAGAAAGATGCAAATGATGAAAAATATATCATAATGCAAAATAGCAAAAAAAAATCTATTAGAGCTAGAATGGTTGTAAAAGTAGGCACGCTAATAAACATAATACGAATAATTGATGTAAATAATATTATCTTAGGAGACAATAATTAAATATGAGTATATTTTCATATAAATAAAAGACTCAATAATGAGTCTTTTATTTATGTAATATATAATTCATTTTTTCTTCTTCTACAGCATCAATCAATTCTTGTTCAGTTGGCATGTGTAACTTAAACTCAGAAGAAAAGATAGTCCTATTATCTTTAGGTAAAGTATACTTAACTATAGTTTCATTCTTATTTGTAGATAATAAAATACCTATAGTAGCATTTTCATTATCCTGTTTAATATTCCTATCATAGTAATTAACATACATCTGCATTTGACCTATATCTTGGTGAGACACTTTACCAATCTTTAAATCGATAATAACAAAGCATCTTAATATTCTATTATAGAAAACTAAATCAGGATAATAGTGTTCATTATCTAGAGTAATCCTAACTTGATTACCAACAAAACTAAAACCTTTACCAAGTTCAAGTAAGAACTCTCTTATATGTTTTAATATATTCTTTTCCAAATCATTTTCTAAATAATTAGTTTCTTCCTTTATATCCAAGAATTCTAATACAAAAGGATCTTTTATTATGTCCTTAGGATTAGTTATTACTTGACCTTTCTTAGATAATTCTAATACTTTATCTTTATCAGAAGATAGGGCAAGTCTTTCGTATAATAAAGAATCTATTTGTCTTTCTAACTCTCTAACACTCCAATTAGAGTTAATACATTCTTGTATATAGAAATTTCTTTTTAACTCATCATCAATTCTAATAATTTCAACATAATGAGACCAACTTAATTGCGTAGACAGTGTCTGCGTAATTGGAAAGTAAAAATAAAATTTTCTCATCATTTCAAGATTTTTCTTTGAAAATCCTCTTCCAAATTCTTCTGTCAACAACTTAGAAACACTAGCGAGAACTTGTTCTCCATAAGCAGCTCTCTTAGAACCTCCCTGTATATTAGAAATCATCTTTCCTATATTCCAATGTAGGTTTAACATCTCCTGGTTAACAGTTCTATAAACTTTATTTCTACTGTTAATAACTAGTTCTTTTATATCAGAAAACAACTCATTTACCTCAAAATCATTTTCTATTAATATATTACTTTTTTTATTCATTTTTTTCATCTCCCTCTACCTTATATATTCTCCATAACTTTTCTATTTCCTTTTTTTTACGAATAAAAATAATAAAAGTTCATCAATGATGAACTTTTATAATTAATCTTTTTTTAATACTAAACTTCTTGCTGTTTCATAAATATCAGTAGGAGAGTGGAACTCTACATCTTGATAACCATCTTTATTTACTAAGAAAGATAAATGTTGTCCTTGTCTTAAATCATGTAAGTCATTGGCAATAATATAATCCATATTATTCTTAATACATAACTTTCTAGCTACTTCCATTAAATGTTCTTTAGGAACATTCTCTAATAACTTAAATCCAATTAATATAGCATCTTTATACCATTCTCTTAAATGAGATATCAACTTAGTAGTTAATGTAAGTTTAACTGTTAAATTAGGTTCATAACTACTTATCTTAGTATCATCATTAACCTTACAATTAGGATCAGTTAATATACTTAATATTTCCTCTCTAGTAGTTTTACCATCATGAATAGCTTGTGCTAACTCAGTAGCTAAATCTTCCATTCTAAATGAAAACTCCGGTTTATAATCTCCTACAGCAGAAGAGTGTATTACCATATTATATGTATCTCTAGATTCATTCTCTAAAGCATTATACATATCTTCTGTAGTTTCAATAGGTACACCTTTTAAATTAGGATTATTAGCTAATCCATATCTCTCATATAAACCACTTCTAAATACACTTCTAGTAGCAATTAATGTAACTTGAGCTCCTTCCTCTAAAAAATGCTTACTTAGTTCAATGCCAAGTCTTCCAGTAGACATATTAGTTATTTTCATAACTTCATCTATATATTCATTAGTTGGTCCAGCTGTAATCAAAATTCTTTTATTTTCCATATTATTTCCTTCCTTTCACTTGTATTATAAGAAAGATATGAATATAATAAAAATATATATTGCTTATGTTAAATATAAGGAGCGATTATATGAATATTAATTTTGAATTATATAAAGTATTCTACGAAGTAGCTAATGAAAGAAGTATATCTAAAGGAGCAGAAAAGTTACTAATAAGTCAACCTGCAGTAACTCAATCTATTAAAACCTTAGAATCTGAACTAGGTGGTCAATTATTTATAAGAACACCTAAAGGAGTAGTGCTAACTAATGAAGGACAAATACTATATAACTACATAAGCGAAGGTATGAGATACTTCTTAAATGGTACTAATAAGTTTACTTCGCTAAAAGAACTAAGTAGTGGAACAATAAGCATAGGAGCAACTACTATCATTTCAGAACAATACCTAATGCCTTATCTAAAAGAATTTAACACTCTATATCCTAATATATCTATTAATATAGTAAACGACCTAACTGATAACTTAACAAAAAAACTACGTAACGGAGATATAGATATACTAATCATGGCTATAAATAAAGATGATAATACAAAAGACTTAGATATAATTCCTATTACTGAATTACACGACATATTTGTAGGTAATATAAAATATAAAGATAAACAAATAAAGAATATATTTAATGAAGATTTATTACTACAAAAGTATCCATCAGTAACTAGAGCAAACTTCAATAACTATTTAAAGTCACAAGACTTATCCTGTACACCTAAAATGGAAGTAGTAAGTCATTCATTACTAACTAGTTTAGTAGAAAATGGTTTTGGTATAGGATTACTTACTAAAGAATTTATATCTAATAAACTAAACAATACTTTATTTGAAATAAAAACAAATGTCGAAATACCAACTAGATCATTAGTATACGCTACTAAATCAAATAGCATCCCATCATTTGCTACAATAAAATTTATTGAACTATTAAAAAAAGACTTATTTAATTAAGTCTTTTTTACATCTTAACAAGTATAACTCCTATAACAATAAGAATACCTATAATTAATTTCTTTAAGAATTTCTTTCTATCTCTATTAAGTACTAATTCTACAATAGAATTTAGTATAGAAGTTAATGCTAAGAAACTAGCAACAATAACAACATTACCTAATTCATAAGTTTTAACAGAACTAATTAACATTAAACACCACATTAATGCAGAAAACATAAATAATTTTCTATCATATCTTTTAAATTCTTTCTTTAAGTCTTTAAACTTAACTCTATTAAATAGTGCTATTACACAAAATGGAATTCCCACAGTAAAGAATGTATATATTGCTACATTAAACTCACTTGATATATTCATATTTATTAACATAGCTATAGCAAATAGTAAGTTTGATATTACACACATTATAAAGTATTTATTAAATCTAAATTTACCTTTATTAAATGCAAGTAATAAATTAGCTATAATAATTATTCCAGCTCCAACTAATCTATGTATTACTAATTCATGTTTCATAAATACAATTCCAAATATAATAATAAATACAGTAGATAATTGTTTTAACATACTAAATGTAGATGGTTCTAATCCATATCTTGCTTCTATATTTAATCTATCAGTAACTGCATATATAACACATACTATACCTAGTATTAAATAGGTAAGTGGATTAATACTAAATTCCATATTAAAGAATGGTATAAATGCTAAGGAAAATAATGCAGTAAATCCTTCAAGTAATAATGTTAAATAAGTAGCATTCTTCATATTTCTATTAGCTTTCTTAAAACATTGTGAAAAAAGTACTGCACTAGCTAAGTATAAAGCGGTCCAAAACTGCCATTTTTCTAACATAATAAACACCTTCTATCATATATAATATACCAAATATGATATAATAAACCAAGAGAGAAGATACTGGAATGTATCTGCAATGAGTCTCAGTATATTATATGTATGGTAGTGCAGATAACCTTAATATATATAGACTCGTCTATATGATGAAATTATTATATAATTTCATCATATTATCAATTAACTCTTCTCTCTATTTTTAGGTGATAACTATGTTCAAAGATTATATAGATGATGATAATGTATGGTTAGAATTTTTACAAAGTAGGTTAGATACAAACTATGATACTAAATTAGAAAAAGAAGTTCTAAAAGAATTCATAGAAAGTAAAAAGTATAAAGAAATAACTACTAAATTAAAAGATAATAACTATACTTTTTCTATTCCAAGAAAAAAAGAAATAAATAAGAACCATACTAATAAGAAAAGAGTAGTATATTCATATAAATTTAATGAAATGATTATCTTAAAATATATAGCATATAACTTATATAAGTATGACTATTTATTTCAATCAAACCTATATTCATTTAGAAAAAATATATCGGTTAAACAAGCCTTAGATAAACTAAGTAGAAAAAGAAATCTTAAGAACATGTATGGATATAAAGTAGATATAAAAAACTATTTTAATAGTGTTGATATCTCTATAATTATTAACAATTTAAAAGAAGATATAAAAGATCAAGAATTATTAAATATAATAATCTCTATATTAACTAATAAGAAAGTATCAATAGATAATACAATTATTGAAGAAGATAAAGGTATAATGGCAGGAATACCTTTATCAGCTTTCTTAGCTAATTACTTTATAAAAGATATAGATGAATACTTTAAAAAAGAAAAAGTATTATATCTCCGTTATTCAGATGACATAATAATATTTACTAATACTAAAGAAGATCAAATAAAGTATTCAACAAAATTAAAAGAACTATTAAAGTCTTATAATTTAACTATAAATCCAGAAAAAGAAAACTATTATGAACCTCATGATACATGGGAATTTCTAGGTTTCTCTTATAAAGATAATAAGATAGACTTATCAGCAAACTCTCTTCATAAAATAAAAGGTAAAATAAGAAGAAGTGCTAGAAGTATAAGAAGATGGATGTTACGTAAAAATGTAGAACCATCAAAAGCATTAAGAGTAATGATAAGAAAGTATAATACTAAATTTTATTCTAGTAAAAACTCAGAATTATCATGGAAATACTGGTATTTCCCAGTAATAAATACTTCAGAATCATTAAAGATAGTAGATGAATATCTACAACAATATATAAGATACATATATAGTGGAAAACATAATAAAAAGAACTATAAATTAGTTCCATATGTCAAACTAAAAAGACTTGGTTACAAGTCTTTAGTACATGAATATTATTTATTTCTTAACATGGAATGCGATATGTAATTGTCTATTTAATTCTTCCACAATTATATACGCATTTTCTTTTTCATATCTAACAGGACTAGCTTTATGAAATCCATTCATTTCAATATCCATTAAATAATTTTGCATAGCAGTAGTATCTAATTTATAGTAGAAATTCTTTCTATTATATTTATCAGTATTTCTAGTATCACTCCAGTATTTTCTACCTTTATACATAGGGAATTCTACTCCTAAAATAGTCATTTTATCTTTTGGTTTAAAAAAGTCAAATAAACCCATATTAATCACCTCTAATTATCATAATTTAATATTATCATATTGTATAAAAAAATTAAATCAATTATCTAAAAATATGTTATTATATAATTGGAGGTATTATATGATAGATCAAAATATTTTAAAATTATGTATGAAAGTTAATGGTGTAAAAACATACCATCCAATTTTTGAAGTAACTTCAGAAAGAGGTTTACAAGGAGACCCTAGTTGTATCGGTAAATTCTGCTGGAACAATGGTAGAGTAGCTTTTGTTACAAGAGATGGATCATATTATGTAACACCATACTGTTTTGATGTAGCTGATTATTTAAGAGCAAACGGCTATGTAGAAGGTTCTGTATTTGTACCATTTTCTAATGGTGAAGTACCAGAAGATGAAAATTTAAAAGCGCATTGGAAAACATTAGTAGAAGGTGCTAGAGCATTACATGCAGAAAGAGAAGCACAAGAAAGAGCTAATAAGTGTGCAGAACTTGCTAGACAAAAAGGTTTAGAACCTTTACCAAGTGAAGCATATGATATGTGTATTCAAGTACCAAAAGAAGGTTTAGTATATTCTTTCTGGGGAGAAGAAGGAAGATGCTATCCTGTAGAAGATTATCGTTTAAAAGATGTTCTAGGTACATATTGTCAAAATAATGGTAGAGTAGTATTTGTAGACGATAAAGGTAATACTTATGTAACACCATTCTGTGAAGAAATAAGAGATGCGTTATCAGCATCACGTTATAGAGAAGGATCTATTTATGTTCCATTATCAAATGGAGAAGAATTATTAGATCCATCATTAAATGCTAAATGGAAGAATTTAACAACTACAGCAAGACAAGCATTTGAAGAAAGACGTAATGAAGAAAAAATTGCTAGAAACAACCTATTAGCAAGACAAAAAGGTTTAAGTGAATTATCACCTGAAGTATATGAAATGTGTTTACATATTCCTCAATCAGGATTACAAACAACTCGTTGGGGAGATGAAGTATCAACTATATATCCATTAGATGATTATTATATGAAAGAACATTTAGGAACATATACTCAAAATAATGGTAGAGTAGTATTCATCGATGCAAAAGGTGAAATGTATGTTACTCCATATTGTGAAGAAATAAGAGCAGCTTTAACAAGCGCTGGATATAGAGAAGGTTCATTATTCGTTCCACTATCTAATGGTGAAACACCAGTAGATTTCCACATTAAGAAAAAATGGGATGCAATGAGTACTGATTCAAGAGAAAAATTTGAAGCAAGACGTGAACAAGAAAGAAAAGAAAGATTAGAAAAATTAGCTAAAGAAAAAGGTTTAGTTGAATTACCTAAAGCTCTACTTGAAATTTCATTAGAAATACCAAGTGAAGGATTAGAAACATCATGGATGGGTCAAAAACCAGAACGTACATTCCCAGTAAGTGGTGACTATGCTGTAGAAGAAGCTATGGGAACATATACACAAAATAATGGTAGAGTATCTTTTGTTACTGCAGATGGAAAAACATATGTAACACCATTCTGTTTTGAAGCTAGAGAAACTCTTAAAGCAGCTGGATATAAAGAAGGTTCATTATACGTACCATTATCTAATGGTGAAGTACCAGTTAATCCAGAAGTAGCAGCATACTGGCAAAAGATGTGTGAAAAAGCTAGAGAGTTATTCAATGAAAGAGTAACAAAAGAAAGATTAAGAAGATGTGCTGATATAGCAGAAAGAAAAAATATTGGTGCATTACCTCAAGAAGTATATGAAATGTCTCTAGAAATTCCAGAAACAGGAATACCAACTTCATTTATGGGACAAGCTGGTATTGCAACTCCAGTAAGTGATTATAAATTAGAAGAAGCACTTGGACTATATTGTCAAAATAATGGTAGAGTAGTATTCGTAGATGATTGTGGAAAAACATATGTAACACCATTCTGTCCAGAAGTAAGAGCATTACTAGAACAAGGTGGATACCAAGAAGGCTCATTATATGTACCACTATCAAATGGTGAAGAAATACTTGATCCAGAATTAAATGCTAAATGGCATGCAATGTGTAACAAAGCTAAAGGCCAAAATCCTGGAAGCGGACCAAAATTCTAATAAACAAAGAGAAACCAAAAAGTTTCTCTTTTTCTTTACACAATGGGTTTTATGAAACATACAATTATGTTAAAATAAAGCGAGTAGGAGGTTTTCATTATGACAAGAAATCAAAGTATTCAAGAATATATAAATATGTTAGGTCCAATACCTAAATTCCTAGAAAAATATTTATCTTTAAGAATCTTAACTAGATTAAAAAAAGTAGGATACTTTTGTGGCATGGACTATGCTTCACATCATGTATACTTATTTGAATATAAAATTAGTAGATATGAACATTCATTAACAACAGCATTATTAACATGGAAACATACCAAAAGTAAAAAACAAACATTAGCAGCATTATTCCATGATGTTTCAACTCCATGTTTCTCTCATGTAATTGATTATATGAATAAAGATTATGAAAACCAAGAATCAACAGAAGAAAAGACTGAATCTATATTAAGAAACAGTAAGAAATTAAAAGAGTTATTAAAAGAAGATAAACTTACTATTGATGATGTTCTAGATTTCAAAAAATATACTATTGTAGATAATCATCGCCCTAAACTATGTGCTGATAGAATAGATGGTATTATCTTAACATCTCTAGGCTGGACAAAAACATTAACAATGGAAGAAGTCCCTATTATCTTAGATTCTATCCAAGTAATGACAAATGAAGACAATGAAAAAGAATTAGGTGTAACAACTAATGAAATAGCCAATAAGTTATGTGATTTAAATAGAGAAATAGATGTCATTTGTCATTCTAACGAAGATAATTATATGATGGAATTATTAGCAGAAATAACTAAGTATGCTATAGATAAAGAATATATAACATATGATAATTTATATGAATATAACGAAGAAAAACTAATTAAACTTTTATATTCTATAGAAGACACTGCATTAAAAATATTATTGAATTTATTTAAAACAGTAACTATAGAAGAAATAAGTATAAAAGAATTACCTAAATTAAAAAGAAGATATATTAATCCCTTAGTAAATGGGAAAAGATTTATAACAGAATAAAAGAACTCTTAACGAGTTCTTTTTTGTAACATTGTTTTACCTAATGTCTTAACTTCTTCAACATATTCCTTAGCTTCATTGACTAATACTTGAGGTGACTCTAAGTGTTCAAATTCATCTACTGGAATAGATTTATACCCATAAGATATAGCTCTATCATTTTTAGGTGTCATAGTTTGTGATACATTAGCAATATCAGTACTATAAGACCAAGTATCAAAATTATCTACAGTAACTCTTTTACCATTCTTAGTAACAGTTAATTTAGTAAATTCTCCATTAGTAAATATAGCTTCATCTGTAGTAACAAAATCTTTTTCTCCTAATTTACTAATCTTAACAGATATAGTAGGGAATGTATTAACATCACCAATTAATCCTTCAGGTATTCTAGATACAATAGATTCTATATCTACTGGAAAACTTATAGAAGAAATAATTTCTTCAAGTAATTCTTTATTAACATAAGGATTAGTAGTATGACCATAATCTAATGATTCAGGATATTTTATTTCTACTTCAACTTTGTTTTCATCATCATGAACATTACCGATATATCTAAATTCACTTACATAATGATAGAATTCTTTATTAGTTTTTTCATCTAATTTTTTTACTACATGACTTAAATGTAATCTATCTGGATTCTTTTTATCTTCATGCCAATAATCGTATGTAGATTTTATTCCGTCAAATTCAACTATGAAAGCAGGACCTTCATCTAACCAACTACCAAAACGTATTCTCATATTAGCAACTTCACCAGTTTCTTCAAAAGTACATCTAAAAGTTAAATTATCACTATCAAAGCAATCTAGTATACAAGTATTACCACTACCAAAACCAGCCATAGCTAATATATTAGAGAATTTTCTTAATATTTTAGCAAAATCTATTTTAGATAATCCATTTCTAGCTACTAATTCATTAGCATCTAAATGTGATATTACAAACATACCATTACCACCACTTTTAACAGCATCAGGTAAAGTTCCCATCCATTGACCTAAAGTAATAGTAAGTTCAGTATCATTGATTCTAACTTCAGGACAATCATAGTTATATCTTCCTATAGTAACTAAGTTACTATTTTTCTTTTTACCAGTAAAACTAGCAATTAAATCTTTAATATTAATTCCCATATACAAAACCTCCATAAGTAAAATTTATTCTAACATAAAAAATACCTAATCACAATTAGGTATTTTAAGTTCTTTACGAAGTCTATTTAAATCTTGTATAACATGTTCCTTATGCATATCAGATAATAACTCTATACAATAGCCTCTAAAGTATTTAGTACCACCTTCAGTATAATCATTAGTTTCATAATAACCATCAGCTAAATGCATATTAAAATCTATATTTAAACTATTTCTAAAGTATTCATATATCCATAGTATAGTATCTTTATCTAAACTATCTCTATATATAGTAAATCCAAATGTATCACCAAAAAAATAAGGTTCTTGTTTCATACCAAATTCATACAATGGTAATCCTTCATCATATGTATTAAATCCTTCTTCAAACACTAGTATTTTTCTACCTGTCTTTTCTTGTATTTCTTCTATTACAGCATAAATACTTTTCATTAATCTTATGAGTTTTAATTGTGCATCATATCTAGTTTTACTATCCATTTTTTTTGATCCTTCAATATCAAAACTAAATACATGATATTTACCAGTTTCTTGAGCAAGTAGAAATAAATCATTATATTCAAATGCCGACATATTATCTTACCTTTCCAAGTATTTTAGAATATTCTTTATCCATCTCTAAATATCTAGGAATATCTCTATCTTCAATTTTTATATTAAATCTTTTTTCTATCTCTTTCAATACATCATATAGTGGAGTAGTACTAAGTACAGCAGCACTTTCTTTTAATTGTGGATATCTTCTAGATAATCCCCAAATACTTATTGTATTTCTTTTTACTACTAAGAAAGGATTATAGTAGCAAGACTTTTTATCATCTACACCAACGGCATATGACCAACCAAAATCAAATACTTTCTCAAGTTGTTTTTCTATTCCATCATCTCTTATTACAACATTATAATTATATCTATCTACTTGACCCATCTTTAAGTCAACTGCGGTCATTTTAAGTGCACCATCAATTAGTTGAGGAGAATTAAACAAACTAAGTACTGAAGTATCACATACATATATTGAACCTAATCCTCTAGTAAATGCTTTAGTATCATCAGGTCTTAAACCAGCAACTACATCTTCAACAGTAGTATAATTATAGTCTTCTTTATAGAATATTTCTGATAATGCATATAAGTAACTAAGTTGAGTATTACTTTTACCAATCATATAATCTACACTATCTAATCCCACTAGTTTAGAAAAATAAGATCCTAGTAATTCATTAATTAAAGTAGAAGTAGAACATTTCTTAACATAATAGTATTTACCATCTATCTTAACAACATTATTAGCATAATCTCTCATCTTCTTAGGAAATCCCATATATACTTGTTCAGCAATAGATACAGGAGTAGCATCAAATTGTATAATTTCACTAGAATCATTAAGTTTCATAGACACTCCTCCTTTAAGATTGATATTCTACCATAAAAATAAAAAAAGCACACTAGTGCTTTAATGTATATTCTTCCTTTTTTTCAAAAGGTTCAAAATCAAATAAGATACCTAAACTATCAGCAAATAATCTAGCTCTCTTAACCCCATAAGTACTTCTTCTAATAAGCAGTAAACATATAATACTTCTTAAAAAACTTTCTTGAACTCTTAATCTTTCTTTATAACTATCTATAACTTTATCTAATTCAGTATTTTTAGGATATATATTCATTTGTTTTAGTAATTCTCTTACTTCAATAGGAGTTAATCCGTTAAATAATTTATTTATTTTTTGATTAGCTAAAGCATAGCTTAACCCAGGTAATACTTCAATACCTTCGGCTTCATAAACTACATTACCATCAGTATGAAAATGCGTTGAATACTGACTATCGTTTATATATATTAAACTAGGAAAAACAGGTTTATTAAATAAATCTAATGTAGTATCATTAGCACCCTCTAGCATTTTATTTAAATCAAGATTAATAACTTGTTCTTGACTTAATATTTCATCAGTATATGTATTTTCTAAGTAATTAACAAAATGCATTGCTGAATTATAGAAAGGACCAGCCATTTCTTGATAAAATTCTTTATTATCTACTGGATTTTCAATGCCTCTTAATTTACCATGATAATTAATGTAAGTACTTGCACATTCTAAGTACATATCTCCAATACTATAATGTTTTTTTACTATTTTATTTTCTTCTTGTTTTTTATTTTCTTTCCTTTTACCAAATAACATCTCTACCACCTAAAAACAATTATAACATGAAAAAGAGTAGTACTTCATATGATATTTATATGTTATAATAATTACAATAGGAGTGGTAGGTTATGATGTTATTACTAGCAATCATTATTATCGTAGTTATATTATGTCTTGATAAGAATGAAAAAGATGAAATAGAAGCAGAAGAAAATAAAATAGTAGGCTATAATACAACCACGGGAAGACCAATATTAAAAAAGTATGTTAACATAACAGGTCATGATCCACGTACAGGTCAACCTTTATTTGAATATAAAAAACCTATTATAGGTTACAACCCTAATACAGGAGAACCAGTATTTGAAGGTGATGAAATACCTAAACCAATAGAAGAAAAACGACCATTAACAGAAGAAGAAAAAAATAGAATATCAAACTCAATACTAATAGTAGCAGGAGCAATCTTAATAGTTATAGCATCTATAATTTTCTTAGCAACTGGTTGGGAAACAATGCATGGTTTCTTAAAAACATTAATACTAGTTGGTATTCAATTCATATTCTATGGATTTGGATATATTTCAAATGAAAAACTTAATATTCCTAAAATAGGTAGAATGTTTAATTATCTTACTTTAGCATTTGTACCTATTGTAATAATGTCTTTATCATTCTTCGAATTAGTAGGTGAATATCTATCAATTGGTGGAGAAGGATTCGTATATTACATTGGTTTCTCATTATTAGCATCAGACTTTATATTTAAATACTATGGTAAAGTAAAAAACGAAATCTTTGTAAAAAGATCAAGTTTAGTATTAGAAGCATTAGCTATAGTATTTATAGTAAATAAAATAGATATATTATATATAGAAGCTCTAGCATTAGCTATTCACACTATAATAGTATACATATTATTACAAGGTGGATACCTAGATAATAAAGCATATGATGGTATAAACTATGTATATTCGATATTCTTAATATTTGCTATAGGAATACCTACATTATCAACAGCAAATATAATATCATTTGCTAGTTTAATCATATTATCATTAGGATTCTTTATAAGATGTCTTGATTGTAAAGATGAATCGGATAAAACAACTATATTAATTTATTTCTTAATATCATATTTATTATCAATTAGAATAATAGAAGACTTTGATATATTACCTTATTTCTTATATTTATTAGCTTTACTACCTATAATAGGTTTAACAAAAGTAATAAATTCAGAGAAAACAAAGAATAATATTTTAGTTGTAGTAGGAATACTTACTATGGCGATAACTGTCATATCATTATTTAATTCAGAACAAACTATATATTATTTATTAACATATATAATAGCATTTATTATTTCTATGATAGTTTATATTATGACAAAAGGAAGTATATATAAACTATGGTCTTATATATCATTTAACTTAATATTCTTTGCATTATTCTATATAACAAATACTAATGGAGTAGAAGAATATATCATTATGGTAACTGCTATATTAGTATATGCAATAGAATTAGTATTTGAAAAACTAAAAGATAAAACAAGTTTTATATTTATATTAGGAAGCTTCTGTATAGCAACAGTATCACTTATTGGAGAATATACAATGTTAATACCTCTAGTATTAATGACACTATACTTATTATTAGAAAAGAAAAACAACTTACTACTAATACCTATGATAGCTTCATTCTTAATTACAAGTCTTGATAATAGAGTAGTAGTAGATGTTATATTAGGTATCTTAGCAATAATCTATATCTTCGCATCTATATCGAAAGAAGAATTCAATAGATATTCATTATTCTCATTAATTACATTAATATGTCTATGGATAGATTTAGAAATAAGTGCATATGTATTATGGATCCTTATCTTAATATGGGGTGTAATCCATTATATTTGTAAACCTAAAGATAATAACGAAATATATGTATCTGCAATAGTATTAAGTATATTTGGTTTATATACAAAAGCATTAATAGATGTAGATTCTAAGCTATATGCTAATTATGCATTAGGAATAATCTTATTATCTATTTGTATGACAAAAGGTGTATTAAAGAAATTAGATAAAGAATTCTTAGGACTAATAGAATGTGGAGTAATAGGATGTCTAACATTATTTGGATCATTCATTATTGAAGAACCAATAGATGGTGTTGCGTATCTAGGAATTCTATTAGTAGTATCAATTCTATCTTATACAAAAGAATGGAAAACATATTTATATAGTAGTATAATAAGTATGATATTTGGAGTAATAGTATTAACTGCTGAATATTGGAAAGAATTACCATGGTATGTTTATATCTTAGTAATTGGTTTAGCTCTAATCTCATTTGCTATGTACGACGAAAAACGTAAACAAACAGAGAAAGAACAAGGCGAAAAACAAATACCTATAGAACAAGTATTAGAGGAAACTAAGATAGAAACACAAGTAATAACTACTCCAGTAGTTGAACAAACTGTAGTTGAAACAGAACCAGTAGTAGAAGAAACTAAAGTAGTAGAACAAAAACCAAGTATCAAATTACAAATAGTAGAAGATACATCAATTGAAAATTCTATTAAAATAGAAGAACAAAAAATCAAACAAACTGGAGCTAAAAAGTCTAACAAAGCAACTTCAGTAAATAAACATAAAAACAAACGCTGATAACAAATAGGAGGTAAAATGGAACCAACGTTAGCACAAATAAAAGAATATGTAAGGGAAAAAAATATTGATGTATTTGGAGTTTTAAATATTGAAAAAAATTCAAATACACCTAGCTTAGCTTTTGGAGACAACCAAACAGAAGCATATTTCGCATACTATTTAGAACACAGCACAGAAATCGTTGAGTGGATGAATAAAGACCAAATAATAGAAGAACCAGCAATGAGTTTTAGATAATATAGGTTTACTATATTATCTTTTTTTATAGAAAAATCTATATACAATTTTGACAAATTTGATATAATAATATAGAGAGTAGAAAAATAAGGAGGCTACATTTATGAACATAGTTATACCAAAACCAGTAAATGAAGTTTTAAATATCATAAATGAAAAAGGCTATGAAGCATATTTAGTAGGTGGAGCAGTTCGTAACTGGGTTATGGATTTAAAACCATCTAATTATAATATTAGTACAAATGCCTCTTTAGAAGAAATCAAAAAAGCTCTTAAAGGATATCAAACATTCTACTGTGGAGAAAATGATTCTCATTTAGGAATAGTAAATACTAAATTTCCAATGGAAGTAGCTAAGTATAGATCTGCCGATAATACATTAGAATCAGATCTAGCTATGAGAGACTTCACTATGAATGCATTAGCTTATTCAGATGAAGATGGGTTAATAGATTACAATACTGGTGTAATGGATATCAAGAATAAGATTATTAAAGTAAATGGTGAAGACGATGAAATATTTGTTAATGATCCATTAAGAATAATAAGAGCAATAAGATTATCTGCAGAATATGCAATGCGTATTGATCCAGATACTCAAGAATACATGAATGACGATAGAGATTTATTACAAGATGTAGCAACTGAAAGAGTAAGAGATGAACTATGTAAATTATTAGTTATACCTCGTGCGGATTTCTATATAAAAAAATATTTTGATATATTTGTAGAAGTTCTACCAGAACTTGCTCTATTAGAAAGATTCAATCAAAATGATCCTAAGCATATTTATGATGCATTAGAACATACATTAGTTGCTCTTAAAGTAGTAGAACCAAAATTAGAACTAAGATTAGCAACATTATTCCATGATATAGGTAAGCCATTTACATTCTCTAAGAATGCAGATGGTACATCAAGCTATCCAAATCATGCTAAAAAGAGTGCAGATATGGCAAGAGAAATAATGAATCGTCTACATTTTAATAAAAAAACGATTCAAAGAGTTACTAAGTTAATTGAATATCATGACTTCCATGTAACTGATAATGAAATGAGAATAAAGAGTTTCTTAACTAATTTAGGACCAGAAAATATAGATGATTTATTTAAAATAAAGAAAGCTAACTTCTATGCTAAAAATCCTGCGTATGTTAACGAACTAACTAAAATAGAAAACGATTATGCAATGTTAAAGAGTATAGCTAGAAAAGCATCATTCGTAAAACGTAATGAAATTAAAATAAATGGAAAAGAATTATTAAATCTAGGAGTTGCTCAAGAAAAAATTGGAGCAGTACTAGATAAAATACATAATCAAATATTAGAAGGAAAACTAAAGAATAACAAAGAAAAATTAATAGAACATATTACTAATGTAGTTATTCCTTCTGGATACGAAGGTATTTAAAAAAGTTCACATTGTGAACTTTTTAATTTACTTCATTCTTTGTATCAGTATCGTTATTATTATTTTGGTTTTGTTTATCTAAATATTCCTTCTTTAATTTTCCTTTCTCATAATTATCAGAGAAAGTACCATCTTTATATTCTTTTATAACAATAACAACACCATTATTATCTTCAAGAGTATACTCATAAACTAAATTCTCATCACTAGTACATTTCTTTAACCATAAAGAGTCACACTTAGCTATATCTTCATATACATATTCTTGAAACTTTTTACAACGAATATCATTAGATTTAATTTCGTATTTACTAGTAATATAATTAATACCTCTAGTACAATTAGCATCAGTATAAGCCATAATAACTAAATAACCAATAGCAATAACTACTAGTATAATAAATAACCAAAATAATAATTTTTTCAATAATTTCGCCATAAATCGCACCTCATATACCATATTCTATATATAAAATTATAGCATATATTTAACAAAATAAGGTAAATAAGTGCTATAATATCAATAAGGAGGATTTTGTTATGATAAGAAAATTTATTTCTGAACTAGTAGGTACAATGTTATTAGTATTCTTTGGTTGTGGAACAGCAGTAGCTGTTACATCATATTTACAACCAGTATTCTCAAGTACTGCTGTAATACCATATAGTTTAATAGCTGTATCACTAGCATTCGGATTAATTTTAATTGCGTTAATAGCAATGATCGGAAAAGTATCAGGATGCCATGTTAACCCAGCTGTTTCTATAGCTCACGTTATTACTGGTAGAATGAGTCTATTCGATTGTGTATATTACGTTGTAGCACAAATAGTTGGAGGAATCGCAGGTGCAGCTCTATTAGCTATGATTATGGGCAGCACAGCTAGTCTTGGCGCTAACTTCTTTGAAGCTAGCCAAGCAATTAGTTTAGGTGCTATGGTTACAGCACAAAAAGCATTAATGATTGAAATAATTTTAACTTTCACATTCGTGTTAACAGTGTTAGCTGTAACTAAAAAAGAAAACTGCAATTCAGGGTTAGTTATTGGTTTAACTTTAACATTAGTACATCTAATGGGTATGGTATTCACTGGTACAAGTGTAAACCCAGCAAGAAGTATTGGTCCAGCATTATTAACTGGTGAAACTGCAATGTCTCAATTATGGGTATTCATTGTTGGTCCACTAGTAGGTGGAATCCTAGCAGCATTATTCTATCGCTTAGTTCTTGATCCAAAAGAAGAAGAATTAGTATATGCTAATGAAGTAGAAGAAGAAATGATTGAAGAACCAGTAGTAGAAGAAGTTGAAGAAGTAGTAGAAAAACCAAAAAAAGAAACTAAGAAAACAACAAAAAAGACTACAACTAAAAAAACAACAAAAAAATCTGCAAAAGAAAAGTAGGAGTTAATCCTACTTTTTTAATTTATTTCAATTATTCTTTTAGATTCTTGTTTTTGAGATTTAGGAATAACTACTGTTAATATTCCGTTTGTGAAATCAGCAGTAATATTTTCTTCATCGATATCTGCAAAAGTAAATGAACGAGTTATTTTACCATAAACTCTTTCTCTACGAATATATTTTTTTTCAGAATCTTCTTCGTTTACTTCATTACTTTTTTCAGCAACGATATTTAAGATACCATCTTCACATTCTATAGAAATGTCTTTCTTATCATAACCTGGAATATCCATTTCGATGTTATAATTTCCATCTTTTTCATAAACATCACATTTCATAGTATGTAATTCATGTACCTTAGGCATTCTAGGCATATCCTCAAAAATGTCATCTAAATAAAAACTTCTTGGAATTAAACTCATATTCCTTCCTTCTTTCTATGTCTATATTATAAAACAAATAATTAGCACTTGTCAATAGAGAGTGCTAATTATAATAATTCTTAATAATTATTGTGCACACTTTTTACATATTTATACATTTTTGCTATAATACTATCGATTGGGGAGTTGTCTATGTGGAAAATAGGTAATGTAGAAATAAAAAATAGAGTAGTACTAGCTCCTATGGCTGGTATTTCAAATACTTCATATCGTAAGATTATTAAAGAAATGGGTGCAGGTCTTATCTATGCTGAAATGGTAAGCGATAAAGCTATAATGTATTCTAACGAAAAGACTTTTGACTTACTAAAGATGGATGAATCAGAAAGACCAATTACTCAACAAATATTTGGTAGTGATATCGAATCATTTGTAACAGCAGCTAAGATAATTGAAGAAAAAATGCATCCAGACATAATAGACATTAATATGGGATGCCCAGTACCTAAAGTAGCAGTAAGAGCTCAAGCGGGTAGTGCTTTATTAAAAGATCCTGAAAAAATATATGAAATAGTTTCCGCTGTAGTTCAAGCAGTATCAGTACCAGTAACAGTAAAAATAAGAAGTGGCTGGGATGAAAAACACATTAATGCAGTAGAAGTAGCTAAAGTATGTGAACGTGCAGGTGCCAAAGCAATTGCTATTCATGCAAGAACAAGAGCTCAAGGCTATAGCGGTAAAGCAGACTGGAATATAATTAAACAAGTTAAAGAAGCCGTATCAATACCAGTTATTGGTAATGGAGATGTAACAACACCAGAATTGGCAAAAGAAATGTTAGATACAACTGGTTGCGATGCCGTAATGATAGGAAGAGGAGTACTTGGTAATCCTTGGTTAATAAAAGAGTGTGTAGAATACTTAGAAACAGGTAAAAAAATAGAACCAGTATCATTCTTAGAAAAAGTAGATATGATGAAAAGACATTATAAACTTCTATTAGAAGATAAATGTGAAAAAGCAGCATTACTAGAAATAAGAAGTTTCATAATATGGTATCTAAAAGGAATGCCTAAAAGTAAAGAAATTAAAAATCTTATTTGCCAAAGTAAAACAAGTGAAGAAATGTTCAATATAATAGAAGAATATAAAAACTATTTAATAGAAAACAATTAAAAAAAGAGATTCATTAGAATCTCTTTTTATATATCTTATTTTCATAATCAACAACACTATTATTTAACTTAATACCATACTTATCTAATAAACTAAATATATTATCAGAAGTACCATTCTTAATAATATCTTCACATATACTTAATACTAAATCTTTATCTTTATAATAAAGCATATATAATTCTATAGCTATTAAATAAGCAATTTGATAAGCCATATCAGTAGTAATACCTTGTTCAAAATAAAAGTCTAAATCTTCCTTATCATAACCTTCATTATTAAGTAATTCTAATAATTTATCTGGCTCAAGTTCCTTGTGATCATCTGCTATTTCTAATGTATCCATTTTATAAATTACATTATGAGATTGATATTTAACTATAGCATGTATATATTGTTGTCTTTTAAATCCTTCATCATATAATATATATTTTTGTGCTATATAATCAGCAGCTATCATTTCCATAAACATAGCAATAGTTTCTCTTATCACATATTCTTCTGTAAAATTAGGATTAATATAAAAATCTATTACATGTTGTAACTCATGAACTAATATAGTAAATTTAGTTATATTAGAAACACTAGGACTAAATACAAAAGCTTCACCAATACTCTTTAAGAATAATGTTTCGCCATCAGTATTTGTTGTATCTTTAATAAACTTTAAATGGTCTTTAGCTTCTTCACTAAAATCTAATATTTGCGAATAAAATAATTCTCCTTGATGTCCATAAAATTCTATAACATCACTAACTACTTGCTCATCACTAAACAATATAGATTTATATCTAGGAGAACTATCTAATTCATCAACACCCATACCATTCCATATAAATCTTTCTATAATAGGATATAGTGGTTTATAAAAAGGATAGTATTCTAAATCATCTTGTATTTGTTCTGATGTACTAACTTGATCAGTACCTTTAAAATTATTCCTTATTCTTTTAATATATTCTTCTAATCTAATAGCATCCATCATTACAGTAGTATCATACATATTATCTTTAAGCATACTAAGAATAGTTTCTAAATCTTTAATTGTTATATCGTAAACTTTTTCCATCTTTAACTTCCTTAGCTTTCTCAAATAATAAAGATACATATTTATCAAAATTCTTACCAGGTTCTAAACCTAATGCTATTACGTAATCTAAATATTCTTTACTATTATCTTTTCTAATACTAATAATACTAAATAGTAAATCTAATGCTTTTTGAGGATTATCTTGATACATTAAATAAAGTTCTATAGCAGTCAAATAAGAAATAATATAATGCATATAATCCCTAACCCAAGTATTCATTACATCATTAACACCTAACTTATTAAGACCAATTTCTTTACTTAAATATTGTTTAACAAACCTTTTATTATTTAAATCAAATCTATCACATTCACTATACATATCTAATTTAGTACTTATTAACATAGCACTATATATATAATCTTTTAATACATGCATATTTATATCAAAGGCATCTTTTTTTCTTCCTAGTTTATCACCAATATAATCAGTGCCCAACATTTCAAAGAATAAAGAGTCAACTTCTATAAAACAATATTTACCAAAATCCCACATAGCTTGTGGATTTAAACTACACGATATACCATGCCCAAATTCATGTATAGCAGATACATAATCTTGTATCGTATTATTATATCCTAATTCAAAGAATGTAATAGGTGTATTATAAACTGAATAAGTTTGTCCAGCAGTAATTGTGCTACCAGTTATTCTCCTCATATGTATTGTATCTTTAAAACTTTTAGACATAGTTTTATAAGTATCACTAAATACTCCATTAAATTGTTTGTAAAAACTATTACTAACAGTAATAATTCTACTAGCACCACAATCTATAATAGGTAAATCAGTATTAGGATTAATAACTAATAAATCATTATAATCACTTAACATTCTTACATAAGGACAATAATAACCATAATCACTTATTACTTTAAAATCGCTACTTACAATACTCTTATGATTACTAACTTCATATCCACCAGTTAAATTAACTCTTTTATGTACCATCTCATCATATCTATCGATAATATCTAATATAGAATTAGCAGTACTTTCATATTCTAAAGATAGAGTAGGATCATCAGTAGTGATAGAGAGTTTTTCGTATTTTGCGTGCAATTTTTTTAAATAATCTATATTCCATCTTTGCATACTAATACCTTCTTTTCTTTAGTTCTTTACTAAATTTAGTTAGTATAATTTGTGCTTCTTCACTAGCATGTTCGTTAATAGGTATATTTTCTACAACAAAAGTTAATATATCTTCTTTAGCAGGATATTTTAAGAATCTTTTAAATAATTCTAAAGCTTCTTTTTTATCCTTTTTATACATATTTAACAATTCTAAAGCAACAATATAACTAATTACATAAATTCCTTCATCTTCTATAGTAGTAGCTAACGCTTCTTCAAAGCAATCATCATCCATATCATAAGATTCTTCTAATTCTTCAAAGAACTTCTTGCTCATAACATGTTTATTGTCAGCCCAAGTATTTATTATAGGAGTATGTAAACATAGATATTCTGCTTTATTAACATAAGTAACTAAAGTAGTGTACATAGAATATAAAACTTGTATAGTATCAAAATTAAAACCATTTTCATATAACGCAACCAACTCAGGAAATATAGAAGCAACTTCTACAAATAAATCTTCTCTATCAGTATAAGATACTTCTGGATTAATTAAGTTAGCTATAGCATGTCCATATTCATGAACGGTACATATATAAGTATTTAAAGGATTTGTTTCATAAACAGATATGAAATTCTTTCTAACACCGTCTATAAATAGAGTAGTACCATCAGTCTTTGTCTCACCTTCAGGTAATGGCATACTTCTTAAACTATGTTCTCTATCATTATATACTTCTAAGAAATATTGATATAACTCAGAATCAAATCTCTTATAGAACTTTCTTACTAGATTTATAGTATCTTCAAATACTACAGTAGCACCAGTATTCATAAAATCAAAGTTTCCATCAGGATTAATATCTTCTAATTTATCAGATATAGCATCTATAGTATCAATATGATCACTTATACTGTTAAAAAAACTTCTTACTATAGAATAATATCTTCCATACATAAAATTAGAATCAAGTATACTAGTTAATCTTTGTTTAGCAGTAACTTTAGGTCTAGGGAAATCGATAAAAGTTTCATAATAAAGCTTATTAGACATGTCTAATACTTTTTCTAAATATAAACGTCTTTTTATATCTGTTTCTTGTTCAATTAATGTTTGTAGTTTAGTTAATTGTTCAGCAAACTCTTTTCTTCCCCAAGTACACTCCATAATAATCCCCCTAATTAATGATTTATGATAACACATACCTTTATAAAGTTCAATTATACATAAAAAAGTCATTGACTAAAATTCGCAAAAAGCGTATACTTAATATAGTAAGGAGGTATACGGAAGGCAATCTATGTACCTTGATGGATATTTCTAGGGCATAAACTTGAAAGACAGTGAAAATATAAAGAAATTTATATTTCGTTTGTGAAAGAACATATTCAAAAAACTTAGGTCGAGATATTTTCAACTTGAAACATGTATATGATAAATATATTTGTATATTAGTAATAGTTTACTAAGCCAACAAGTTATTTCCAGTATGATTATGAAATACTGAAGAAACACGTATTACCATGTGTTTATTTGCTGACCGTTAGTCGTTGAATGGTTTAAAACTCATCACCATTCAACCACTATTCGAAAGAAGTACTAAATTATCATTATGTTATTATTAATAGTTAGCATTTTCTATTTGCCAATATGGATAATAATAATTTAATCAAAATGATGAGAGCTTTCATACTAGTCCTGAATTTATGAGTAATAAATTCACAAGTATGTTATGCATTATATGAACATTTGTTAAAGTATAATAGAAACTATCTTTAATGAATTAGTGTTCATATGCGAAAACATGTATATATGGATACATAAACATGTAAAAATTTATGTGGTGAAATAGTGTGAGTAGTTTGGATACATAACATATATGATTAATATATATGGTGAAATAGAACAAAAACATGGATACATAAACACATAACGTATAGTGAAACAGAGTAAAAAGTCCTGACACATAAGAAACAGGATAAAAAGCTTGGATACATAATATACAAATAGTATGGTGAAATAGTGTAAGTACCTTGGATACATAAACATAGTAATATGGTGAAATAGAGAGAAAACATGGACACATAAACATACAATAATGTATGGTGAAATAGCATATAAGTATGGACACATAACGCGCACGATTAATATGCACGGTGAAATAGTACACAAATGCGGACACATAAACATACATAATAGATATGATGAAATAGAGTAAAAAGTTCTGACACATAAGAAACAGAATAAAAAGCTTGGACACATAACATATCAGTATAGTGAAATAGAGTAAAAAGTCCTGACACATAAGAAACAGGATAAAAAGCTTGGATACATAATATACAATAGTATGGTGAAATAGTGTAAGTACCTTGGATACATAAACATAACAATATGGTGAAATAGAGAGAAAACATGGATACATAAACATACAACTACATGGTGAAATAGTATATACAATGCGCATAAGAGGCTCTGGGATTTAAAGGAAAGATCATTATACCAGAATGTCAGCGTTTAAAAAATTTAGGAGTCTTAAACTTGTCTTGCAAGAGAATCAAGGAATCCAAATGTTGAGTGATAGAATTCGTCAAACGATTTTGAGGCACAATAAACTATATCATTGGTGCACGTATAAAGAGAATTTAGTGATGAATTGGAGAACTCCAATACGAAAGTATAGAAACGTAAATGTAGTAATTTACTTGAAATACTAGATGAATAATCGTAGTATTTATGAAAACTATCAAAATAGTGTATAAACTCATTTGACTATATGGAAGTTAATTTTTAAAACGAACAAATGCAAAATAGGAAACGATTATTGTTTCCTTTTTTTTGTCCCAAAAATTAACTTCAAATACATTCACATATATTGATTTAAAGTACAAATAGTTATAAAATATATAATAGAGAAGACTACTGATAAAGAATAAGAGGAGGAACAACATGAAAGCAATGGTTGGTTCAACTATATTAAATAATAGTTATGAAGCGGGAGAAGAATTAGCACAAAATTCTACTAAAGGATTAAAAACTCCTAAATTAGGGTTACTATTTTCATCTACAAAATATAATCAAAACGAATTAATAAGAGGTATTCATGCTATAAATCCTGATTTAAAAATAATAGGTTGTACATCATCAGGAGCAGTAATGACTCCAGATGGAATTATATCTAATGAAGATGGATTTGCTGGAATGCTAGTTATCGAAGATAACGAATTAAAAGTGGGCATTTCTTCAGCACCAAGAGGTATAGATCCAAGAACAACAGGAAGAAAAATTGCTGAAGCAGCAATGGAAGATGCTAAAAAAGATCATCCACCAGTAGCATTTGCAATGTTTGCTACTCCAAAAGAAGAAGAAGAGTACTTAAAAGGTATTCAAGATGTTATAGGCGAAATACCTATGTTTGGTGGTTCTGCATCAGACAACAACTTCCTAGGAGATTGGAAAGTATTATGTGGAAATGAACAAATAGAAGATGGATGTGCAATAGCGTTATTCTATACAACAAAGGAAATAAAGAACATACTATCTAGTTCATATCAAGAAACTAATCATATAGGAGTTATTACTGCTATTGATGATAATCGCCGTATTCTAGAAATTGATAATAAACCAGCATTAAATAGATATGCAGAATGGACTGGCTTCAATGTTGAAGAAATTACTAGCCAAAGTTTAATGGCTGCATCAGCATCAATGCCACTCGGTACAACTACATTACATGGAGAAACAGTTTTAATACGTCATCCAAAAGTAGGAAATACAGATTACTCACTAACAGTAGGAGCTAATATGGCTGCAAACACAGCAGTAATGTTAATGCAAACAGATGAAGATGGCCTTATTGGTGGAGCAGTAGAAAGCATAATGGATCTAAAGAGTAACTTCAAACCAGCATGCCTTCTATTAGTTCATTCAGATGCAAGAAAGAACTATATTGGTGAAAGAATAGATGAAGATTTCGTTGCAATTAAGAATGCAGCAGGAGATTTACCATTCATAGTAGTGTTCACTTCTAGTGAATATGGACAAGTAGATCATAGTGGTGCTTGCATAGCGAATTTATCACTATCATTTACTGGTATTTCAGAGTAATAATTAGTAGTTATACACATCAGTATTTATACACTGTTATGATAACTAAAAACTATATCAAAACAAGCCAAAAGAACTTGACTTTTTCAAGTTCTTTTAAAATGGAAAAAAGTTTGAAAAATTCAAAAAATGAAAAAATGTAAAAATCGTGAAAATCAAAAAAATGTAAAAAAGTAAAAAATGCGTAAATCGAACAATAAAAAGTGAAAAAGTGCTTCAAAGCCCTATAAATAGAGGGCTCAAACGATTTTAACTCAATTGATAATATCAAAAGTGAATTAAGACAAAATGCTTAAAAATCGGCAAAATCACGATTTTTGATTTTTTCAAAAAAACGAATTTTTGAATTTTTTTCAAAAATAAATCTTCCTATTAGACAAGATATAACGTATAATGAAATTAGGAAAAGGTAGAAGGAGAGTTTTTGACTTATGGCAAAAGAAAAAGAAGACGTTTTTGCTAACTTACAAGTAGTAAAAAGAAATGGCAAAAAAGTTGATTTTAACAAAACAAAAATAGCAATCGCAATAAAAAAAGGATTTGATGATGTAATCGAATCAACAATGGATGAAGACACAGGCGTTGCTAAATATTCTGAAAAGGATATGCAAAAAATATTCCAAGACGTTCTTTCAAGAATCGAAAAAGAATATGCAGACAAAGATAAAATTAAGATAGAAGAAATTCAAGACTTAATTGAAACATCTCTAAAAGCAAAAAAATATGATGAAGTATATGAATCATTTGTTAACTATAGAGAAAAAAGAGCTCAATCAAGAGCAGCATTCACAGATGACAAAAGATTCCACAAATTCTTAAAAACTTTAGAAGGTCTAGCTCTTAAGAGTGCTTCTGAAGATGATACAAAAAGAGAAAATGGTAACATCGATGGTAACTCAGCAATGGGTACAATGTTACAATTCGGTTCAAACGTATCTAAAGAATTCGCAAAAACATATTTAATGAAAAAAGCATTTGCTGATGCTCATGATGAAGGTGAAATTCATATCCACGATATGGACTTCGAAGCAATGGGTACAACAACATGCTTACAAATAGATTTAGAAAAATTATTTAAAGGTGGTTTCTCTACAGGACATGGTTACCTAAGAGAACCAAATGATATCATGAGTTATTCTGCATTAGCAGCAATAGCAATTCAATCAAACCAAAATGATCAACACGGTGGACAAAGTATTCCATTATTCGATTACTATCTAGCTCCAGGTGTTGTAAAAACATTTAGAAAACAATTAAAAATGACTATTCAAGATTTACTTGATTACTCAGATTTCGCATCATTTGTTAATATGAAAACTATTGAAGATGTAATCAGTAAACTTACTACAATAAATACTCCAGTAGAAACATTCGAAAAATTCTACAAAGAAAATGAGTCATTAAAAAGACTATTTACTATGGCATTAGAAAAAGCTGTAGCAAAAACTGATAAAATTACATATCAAGCTATGGAAGCATTTATCCATAATTTAAATACAATGCATTCAAGAGCAGGAGCACAAGTACCATTCTCAAGTGTTAACTTTGGTACAGACGTATCTCCAGAAGGTAGAATGATAGTTAAGAACTACTTACTTGCTGTAGATGCAGGATTAGGACATAGTGAAACACCTATATTCCCAATCTCAATCTTCAAAGTAAAAGAAGGAGTTAACTATAATCCAGAAGATCCTAACTATGATTTATTCAAACTATCATGTAAGGTATCTGCAAAAAGATTATTCCCTAACTTCGAATTCTTAGATTCACCATACAACCTTCAATACTATGTTCCAGGAAGACCTGAAACAGAAGTTGCTACTATGGGTTGCCGTACAAGAGTTATGGGTAACGTAGTTGATCCAGAAAAAGCTGTATCACCAGGACGTGGTAATTTATCATTTACTACAATCAACTTACCAAGAATAGCTATTAAACACGGGATAGTTGGACCTAATGCAGAAGCTAAAAAAGCTGATATGAAAGGTTTCTATGAAGAACTAGATCAAAAACTAGAACTATGTAGAGATCAATTACTAGAAAGATTCGAAATCCAATGTAAGAAGAGAGTTTACAACTTCCCATTCCTAATGGGACAAGGTAACTGGATGGATTCAGAAAGATTAAAACCAAATGATAAGTTAAAGAAAGTACTTAGACATGGTACATTATCAATCGGATTCATTGGTTTAGCAGAAGCATTAACTGCTCTAATTGGTGAACACCATGGAGAATCTGCTAAAGCTCAAAAACTAGGATTAGAAATAATTGGCCATATGAGAGAAGTAATGGATGCATATAGCCAAGAATATAAGTTAAACTTCACTTGTCTAGCTACTCCAGCTGAAGGACTAAGTGGAAGATTTACAAGAATCGATAGAGCAATCTATGGAAAAATTAAAGGTGTAACTGACAAAGACTACTACACAAACTCATTCCACGTACCAGTTGCATACAATATCTCAATTGCTAAGAAAATCAAAACAGAAGCTCCATATCATGCATTAACAAATGCAGGACACATTAGTTACATTGAATTAGATGGTGACGTTACAGAAAACGTAGAAGCATTCGAATCAGTTGTAAGAATGATGAAAGAAGCAGAAATTGGTTACGGAGCAATTAACCATCCAGTAGACAGAGACCCTGTTTGTGGATATGTTGGAGTTATCAAAGACGTATGTCCAGGATGTGGACGTCGTGAAGGAGATCCAATTCCAGCAGAATTACTAAAAAATTTAAATTTTAATAAATAGAAGTAGAAAGAGGTAAAAGGTATGAAAACAGAAAAAATTGAAAAAACTGCTGAAACAAAAGTTGAAAGCAAAAAAATGGTTGGAGAAGGAGTAGGCTTCGAAAGAATCAGAAGAATCACAGGCTATCTAGTTGGAACAGTAGAGAGATTCAACGATGGTAAAAGAGCTGAAGAACGCGACAGAGTTAAACATACATTTGAAAAGTAGGAATATTCCTACTTTTTTTATGTTATAATCTTAATCGGATGTGATTAAATGAAATATTTTAAAGAACACAAAAAATTTTGCATTTGGTATTCAATACTTATTGTAATATCACTTACCTTAATTATATTTACATACAATAATCATTACTTCTATAAAGATACAATAGCTAAAATAACAAACATACAAGATAAATATGTATCTACAGAAATAATGGATTATGGATATAAAGAAGATATCCATAATCAAACTATCCAAGCAACAATCCTTAATGGAAAACACAAAGGAAAAACTATTACAATAGAAAATGAATACTACAAAGGACAAACTTATAGTCAAAAATATCATAAAAATGATGAAATATTTATATCACTAGATACAAATAAAGATACAATAAGAAATACTCATATAGAAGGATATAAAAGAGATAAATACATAGTTATATTGCTAGTATCTTTTATACTTATTATAGTACTAGTAGGTCAAATAAAAGGCTTCTTATCTATAATAAGTTTAATAATTAATATAGTAATTTTTAATACAATGGTATACCTAAATGTAAAAGACATATCATTACCTTTATTATCTTTCATAGGTACAATAATATTTTCTACTATATGTCTAACATTAGTATCTGGTAAAAACAAAAAAACACTATCTGCAATAATATCAAGTATTAGTGGAGTAACAGTTACCATGTTGATAACCCTAATAGTTATCCACATAACAAACTATAGTGGATTAAGATTCGAAAACATGGAACTACTAACAAGACCATACGAAGGAATATTTATTTCTGAGTTAATTCTAGGTGGTCTAGGAGCCATTATGGATATATCTATTAGTATTTCCTCATCTTTAAATGAACTCCTTGAAAAAGACCCTAAAATAACTTCAAAACAACTAATAAAATCAGGATATAATATAGGTAGAGATATAATGAGTACAATGATAAATGTACTATTCTTTACATATATATGTGCTGTAATACCTAACCTAACAATATTACTTAGAAACGGTATTAATCTAAGTTCTCTAATATACAGTTATATAACACTAGAAATGACAAGAGCCCTAATAGGAGCAATAGGAATAACACTAACTATTCCAATATCTATATATATAACAGTATTAATATATAAAAGGAGGACTAATAAATGATAAAACTACTAACAATAATCCTCCTAGTATTACTAATACTAATAGGTGGTAAAAGAGGTATAAAAACCTTCTTAAGTATATACTTTAATCTAGCATTATTATTTATACTAGTAATAATAACTAGTTGGGGCTTCAACCCTACAATACCAACCCTTGTAATATCAATAATAATAAGTATAATAATACAATTCTTCTTAAATGGAACAAACAAAAAAACAGTATCTTCATTTATATCAGTAATACTAATATTATTAGTATTTACTAGTATCACAATCATACTAGGAAATAACATATATATTGCAGGATACTCAGAAGAAACAATAGAATCAATAGGTTTTATAAACTATAATGTAGGTATAAATATGCTACCTTTATCAAACTCTATAATTATAATAGGACTTATAGGTACCATAAACGATACATCTATAGCTATATCTTCAGCATTATACGAATTACATGAAAATAATAAAAAACTAAAACCAAAAGAACTATTTATATCAGGTATGAACATTGGAAGAGATATCCTAGGAACAACTGCTAATACATTATTCTTTGCCTTCTTAGGATCATCAATGCCATTATTTATATTCTTCCAAGACTTTCAATATAGTCTTGCTGGTATAATAAATTCACAAGTATTCGCAAGTGAATTTACTAGAATAATATTAAGTGGTATATCATCATTCTTAATTATTCCAGTATCATCAATAATAACAACTATTATCTTAAAATATGATAAGGAGGATATATATGAAAAAATTGAATATTATCTACGAAGACAAAGAACTACTAGTAGTAGAAAAAGAATCACATCAACTAACAATAGCAACAGAAAAAAGAGAAAATAATACATTATATAGTGAAGCTAGTACATATGTAAAAAAACAATATCCTAAAAATAAAGTATTCATAGTACATAGACTAGACAAAGATACATCAGGTATCGTAATATTTGCTAAAAACCAAGATAAAAAAATATCTTTACAAAACAATTGGTCTAACGTAAAAAGAGAATATTTATGTATTGTAGAAGGTAAAATGCCTAAACAAAAAGATACATTAAAATCATATCTTGCAGAATCAAAAACTCTAGAAGTATACAGTACTAAAGATCCTAAAAAAGGAAAACTAGCTATAACAGAATACGAAGTATTACAAAGTAACAATAAGTATTCACTATTAAAAATAAACATTAAAACAGGAAGACGTAACCAAATAAGAGTTCAACTAAGTGACATAGGAAACCCTATAATAGGAGATAAAAAGTATCATAGTACATCAAATCCTATAAAAAGATTAGGTCTTCATGCAAGTCTTATTGAATACCAAGAAAAAGGTAAAACATATCACTTCGAAACTAAGTATCCAAAAGAGTTTACTAAACTATTCAAGAATGTTTAGTAAATTCTTTTTTTATGATATAATCTATCTATAAAATAGGTGATAATATGCAAACAATATTTAATTTTATATTTGATAACTTTTTACTAGTAGTAGGAGTAATACTAGGTTGGTACATATACAACCAATATACAGATCTAAAAGCTAAAACAGTAAAAATAAAAGATTTATTTACTAAAACATTAAATCCATACTTAGAGAAGAAAATAAATGAAGCTAAGACTTTAGCTGAAGAAATAAAAGAAGAATATGGTTCTAATAAAGAAATAGAAACAGAAATGACTAGACTTCTAACTATTATTGAAAAAGGTATAACAGGAACAATCAATGAAAAAGTAGAAACAAGTAATACTATTAATAAATACAAAGCACCTAAAAAAATAGATTTAGAAAAATACCCTAAGATAGAAAAACTAAATGAACTAGGTACTTTTAATGAAGAAGATGTAGATGCTGAAAAAGATGGTATATCTATTGCAAGAAGAGAATATAATGCAAATGCTTTTAGATATAATGAAAAAGCCGGAGGCTTCCCAATGACTTACTTAGTAAAAATGTTAGGATTAATTCAAAGTTATAAAATATTTGATGCTCCTAAATCATCTTCATATGAATTAAATTACGAAGTATTCGAAGAAGAAGAACCAGAAATAAATTCATTAACAAGTTTAAATAGAAGTACACCAACAAAGAGTGGAGACTTAAATGAATTGATGATGAAAAAAGAAAGTAAACCACAAACTGAAAGAGCAATAGTTTACGAAAGCGATAGAATAGTAAACCCAACATTAAACATGAAAGAAAAAGAGAGCCAATACGAAAGTGGATACCATCGTTAGATGATATCCATTTTATTTATAATAAAAAATATTATATAATTAAATAGGTGATAGTATGAAACGAATAAGTAAAAAAATAAAATATGACTTCACAATATATATATGTTTAATACTAGCACTAGTATTAATAGGATATAGTGGTTATTCATATTTAGATAGTCAAAGTTATAGTCTAAAAGATTTAATAACTTATGAAAAAGAAATAGTAATAGAAGAAGAACCACAAGAGTTAAAAGATTTAAATAAAAAAGATATAATTAACCAGTATTTATTAGATATTATAGATGAAAAAAAGATAGACCAAATACTTACATCAGAATCTATTAGAGAATGGAAAGCATATGACATAATGAGCATTTCTTATAATAGAAAAATAGCAAACAATTATTATTCATATACAACTCATATTAAGATAAGTAACATAAATGCTAACTTCCCTAATATTGAAAATAAAGAATTAAGTAGAGACAAATATAAAGTAATATCATTAATTTTTAATATAGTAAAAGACCCAATAACTAATGAATATATTGTAAAAACTACTGATATACCAAAGAATGATTAATTTCTTTGGTTTTTTTATAAAAAAAATTAATTTTTTTGTTGACATTCTTTTTCAAAATGCTATAATTAAAGAGCAATGCCTGATTAGCTCAGTCGGTAGAGCGCACGGCTGTTAACCGTTAGGTCGCAGGTTCGAGTCCTGCATCAGGCGCCATTGTTAAAATAACAGACTTATGAAAGTCTGTTTTTTTATGTATTTGACTATCTATAAAAAATGAGTAAAATACTACCCAAGTGAGGTGATACATATGACTTTAGAAAATTTAAATATTCAGTTACGTAACAATCCATTATCGTATAGAAGTAAACTAACTATACCAGAAAAAACCAACTTTGGTTTAGAACTAGAATTAGATCAAGTTAATCACAACGAAGTATTTAAACTAGTAAGAAAAGAAATTGGTACTAGTTGGATAGTTAAAGAAGATAAATCTCTTACTAAAGGTCATAACGCAGAAATAGTATCACCAGTATTACAAAATAAAAAACATACATGGCAACTTCTTCAAAAGATGGGAGAGTTATTAACAAGAATAAAACCTGACTATAGTAGATGTAGTTTTCAAATAAACTTCGACGGAAGTTTACTTCCATCAAACGAAGATAAAATACGTTTCCTAAAACTATATGCTATGTATGAAGATATAATATACCGTTTCTCAAAAGGAGAAGATTCTGAATATAGAGAAACACTAGATATGTACGCACCACCAATCATATTAGCTTTAAAAGGAGCATTACAATATGATGATGAGTATGCAATAGATTTGTTTTCAGATAACAAAAGATATGGCCTAGTATTTAAAAGTAAACAAGATTTAATAGAGTTTAGAACACCTAACATGACTAGCAACCCTATACTTATGCAAAACTACATAACAGCATTCTATTACTTATTAAAATTTGCTACTAGCCATAAATATCCTAAAAAAGAAATAGATGCATACATAGATTCATTCTATAAAATATATTTATTAGAAGGTTATGAATTAGAAAAGAAAGATAAAGCATTAAAACTATCTAACATGATCTTCCCACATAAACAAGATCAACTATATTTCATGCATCAATATTTAGGGAAATAAACTATCACAAAGAACTCCATAGTTCTTTTTTTTATGTTATAATTAATAAAGGTGATAGTATGGCAAAAGCAGAAAATAAATTAGAAGATGTGCAATTCGAAATTAGATGGCACGGTAAACCACATGGTTTATTAGAAAGACTACTAACTAAGATACATCTAAATTTTACTGACTATGAAATAACAAAAGATGAACTTATAATAAAAACAGGTTTCTTTAAACAAGTAACTAATACAACAGAATTATATTTACTTAAAGATCCAGATTTAACAGTAAACTTATATCAAAGAATTATTGGTGTAGGAACAATAACTGCTTTAATAGATACTCATAGCGGTAGTGCAAGAGCAGGACAAAAAGTAGTATTAAGAAATGTCCAAGAAGCAGAAAAAGTAAGAAAACTATTAAGAGATAGCATCGAAGCAGATGTAATGGAAAGAAAGATAACATACTTCGATAAAGTATAGAAAGTGGGATAAATATGAATGGAAATAATGGAGAATATGGAAAACCAATAACATACAGAGTAGGTGGATTAGAACCAACCAGAGCAAAACAAGAACCACAACCAACTCCTGTACAAAGAGTAGAACCTGTACAACCAGTACAACCAACTCCAGTACCACAACCACGTCCAGTACAACCAGTACAACAAGAAGTAATAGAAACATTAGATGAAACACCTGGTGTATATGGAGGCTTCGTAAGTATCCTAGATAGATATGCTCAAGAATTAACAAGTAGAAAATATATAACAGATCCATCTATAGGTAGAGATGAAGAAATAAAACAAGTAATTATGACATTACTTACTCCAGAAAAAAGTGCCTTATTAGTAGGTAAAGCTGGTGTAGGTAAAACATCTATAGTAGAAGGTGTTGCTTATCGTATTCAAAACAATACAGTACCAGCAGCATTACGTGGATATAAAATATATAAACTAAATGTAACATCATTACTTGGTAAAACTGAATCTAATGGTCAAATAGAAAGTAGAGTAGACTTACTTGTAAAAGAACTAGCTGCTCGTCCCAAAACAATACTATTCTTAGATGAAACACACGTATTAGTAAACAAAGCTGGTGGAGAAGGTGGAATCGACTTCGCCAACATGTTTAAAGCAGGACTAGACCGTGGTGAAATAAAAATGATAGGTGCGACTACTGATGAAGAATATGAACAATATATCTTAAAAGATAGAGCATTCTTAAGACGTTTCCAAAAAATAGATGTAGTAGAAGCAGATCAAGAAACATGTGTTAAAATCTTAATGGGAACATATCCTAAAATAGAAGCAAAAACAGGAGTAAAATTTGAATATACAGATTTCGTAATCGAAAGAATAATGAGATTCATTGTAGATATGACTGATGAATACAAAAGAGTATACGAAATATCTTCACGCTATCCAGACATTTGTTTAACAATAGTATCAAATGCCTTTACATACGCTTTATTTGATGATGAAAACGTTTGTCGTATAAAACATGTATACAAAGCGGTATGCAATGCAAGAAATATTTACGAAGATGCTAAGAAAAAAGCGATAGAAAAATTCAAAGAAGACTTCGCTGATTTAATACTAGAAGAAAACGTAGATTTAAATGAAACAGAATAAGGAAATTAATTCCTTATTTTTTTGTGTAAATATTAATAATATTTAATAATATCTCTATAATAACTTTGGTATAATAAAATTAAAGATAGGAATGGTGAATAAATGGAAAAAATTAAAGTATTTCAAATCGGCTGTGGAAAAATGAGCGTATACACAATGCGTTATGTATTTGAGCACGGAGCAAAAATAGTAGGAGCAGTAGATATCAATCCAGATGTTATAGGAAATGATGTCGGAGATATTATTGGTTCAGAAAAAAAATATGTCTTAGTAGAACCAGTAGAAGCATTAGAAGAAGCATTAAAAAGAACTAAACCTGATATTGCTATAGTAACTACAATGAGTTTACTAGCTGACGTAAAAGAAGTATTACGTATTTGTGCATCTTTAGGTGTAAATGCAATTACAACATGTGAAGAAGCCTTCTTCGCAGAAAATTCAAATCCAGTAGCATGGAAAGAATTAGATGTACTAGCTAAAGCAAATAAATGTACAATCACAGGCTGTGGATATCAAGACATATTCTGGGGTAATTTAATTGCAGTTATTGCAGGAACTACTCATAAAATTGCTAAAATAAAAGGATCATCTTCATATAATGTAGAAGACTATGGTATAGCATTAGCACAAGCTCATGGAGCAGGATTAACATTAGATGAATTTGATAAAGAAGTAGCAGCTGCAGACAGAATGAGTCCAGAAGAAAGACAAGCGATTATTGATTCAGGAACATTCGCTCCATCATATATGTGGAATACAGTTGGATGGCTAGCAGATAAACTTAATTTACATATAACTAGTATGAAACAAGAATGTGTACCACAAATTTGTGATCATGATCTAGAATCATCTACATTAGGTATGAATATTCCAGCAGGAAATGCTACAGGAATGAGTGCAGTAGTAACAGCTGAAACAGAAGAAGGAATTGTATTAGAAGCTGAATGTATTGGTAAAGTATATGCTGAAGATGAATTCGATAAGAATGAATGGACAGTAATTGGTGAACCAGAAACAACAGTTACAGTACAAAGACCTGCTACTGTAGAACTTACTTGTGCAGACATAGTAAATAGAATACCAGATGTAATCAATGCAAGACCTGGTTTCGTACCAACTAGTCAAATGCCAGAACCAACTTATAGAGTAAAAAGTTTAGAAGAATACTTAAATTAATATAAAAACTACCAAAAACAATTGGTAGTTTTTTATAGCAAAATTTGACAAAAATAACATATCTCCTTATAATTCTTAAACATAAGAAGAAGGGGGAAACAAAAATGAAAAATACAGGAGCAAAAATAGCTAAAAGAGTAGCAAGTGTTTTATTAGCAGCATCATTAATGTTTAGTATGACAGGTTGTGCTAAAACAGCAGCGAAATCTTTACCACACTCATCACTAGTACAACTAGAAGAAATGAACTTTGATACAGAAAGTCACTCATATATTTATGACACTACTACTGAAGAAAAAACAGAAACATCAAAAAAATATCAAAAATCAGCAGAAGGAGTATACATAAAAATAGATGGTGACTATTTCCCAGAAAAAGAATTAAATAAAGCAATAAAGACAGGTCAAGAAATAGGTATTATAGTAACTCCATCTAACTATACTTATGAATCAATTTATAAAACAATAGATATGGTTAAAAAAATCATAATGGATTATGACATCGACTTAGGTGTTTATTATGATATAGATAAATATATGGATGATAATACTATTAGAGCCAATGTTCTATTAGGAGAAATGTTTTGTTTAAAACTTACAGCTAATGGTGTATATTGTGGTTTCTATGGTAGTGATGCTAACTTAGAAAGATATACAGAAGCATTCCCTAAGTATGTAGAATCTCACTCAATAGATTTATTTGATAAATTAATTAGAGTAGATGATAAAGAAAAAACAATAGATTACGATGGTGTATACCATTCAGCAGAGTATGAAGATGGTTTAATATTTTCTAGATTCGATATGTCCGATGTAATAGAAGCAAATGAATTAAACTCTGCAGAAAATTTTGTTAACGATTATGAATACATAGTACAAAGTGGAGACTCAATAACATCTATTGCTGAATCACACAATATCAAGATAAGTGACTTAGTAGCATATAATAATATTGAAGATGCTAATCTTATAAGAGTAGGTCAAGCTATTAAAATACCAAACCAATTTACAGATGTTAGTACTTTAATATCTTCTATGGAAGAAGGAATTGAAATAGATCAAAGTAGATCTAAACTAGTTAAAGGTATCGATGTATCTTCATGGCAAGGTAAAATTAATTGGTCTAAAGTATCTCAAGATGCAGACTTTGCAATAGTAAGAGTATTAGAAGCATCAGCAGGAGAAGATGATTACGGTAGAGCTAATTTAAAAGGGTGTGAAGCTAATAACTTATCAGCAGGATGTTATTGGTTTAGTTATGCACTAACTCCAGCAGAAGCAGAACAAGAAGCACAAAGAGTTGTGGATATCTTAGATAGTTATAAACAAGAATTTGATTTCAAATTAGAATATCCAGTATTTATTGACATAGAGTGGAGTAAACAAGTTAATTTAGGATCAACAGCTATTAGAGAAATAATTGATGCAGCAGCAAAAGTAATAGAAAACCATGGTTATACATTTGGTGTATATATTAATAGCGGAAATTATGAAATGGTTAAAGGCTGTGGCTATCCATTATGGATGACATCTAGTGAATCATATAATAGAGAAACAGACTTTGATAAATTTAAACAAGACTCATTCTCAGTAATTTACAAGACTAATAGCGAAAAAGCAATGTGGCAATATTCTCAAAATGGTCATATAGATGGAATAAGTGGTCCAGTAGATATAAACTATGCAACAAGTACTCTAAAAAACAAAATTATTCAATCAGAAGGTTATAAATTACAATAAAAATACATAAAAATGCAATAAACCTATTGCATTTTTTTATTTACCACCTTATAATGAAAGGGACTTTTTTGCAAGAAAATTTACATTTGTATTATTACAACAAGGGTACTAGATAGAAATATCTGGATTTTTTGCATTGTAAAAAGGTTAGGAAAGGAGTGTAAAAAAATGTCTTTCATCAATGTTGCGCACATAAGTAAAACATTTAAAGTAGCAAAAAAACAATCAGGATTTAAAGCTACTTTAAAAAACTTTATTAAAAGAGAATATAAATATATAGATGCGATTAAAGATATCTCTTTTAATATTGAAGAAGGTAGTATAGTAGGTTACATAGGACAAAACGGTGCGGGAAAATCTACAACTATCAAAATTTTATCAGGAATTCTTATTCCAGACTCTGGCGAAGTCACAATTGACGGATTAACTCCATGGAAGGATCGTAAAGAATACGTATCTAAAATAGGAGTAGTATTCGGTCAACGTTCTCAACTATGGTGGGATATTCCAGCAGACGATACATTCAGTCTTCTAAAGGATATCTATAAAATAGATGAAGCCAAGTTCGAAGAAAAAAAGAATTACCTAGTAAAATTATTAAACATTGAAGATATCATTCACGTTCCAGTAAGACAATTAAGTCTTGGACAAAGAATGCGCTGTGAAATAGCTGCATCACTATTACATGAACCAAAGATATTGTTTCTTGATGAACCTACTATCGGCTTAGATGCTTTATCTAAACAAATAGTAAGAGACTTTATCAAAAAGATTAACAAAGAACAAAAAGTGACAGTTATACTAACCACTCACGATATGAGTGACATCGAAGCTCTTGCCAAACGAATAATAATGATTGGTAACGGAGAGGTCATATATGATGGTACATTAAAAAATTTAAAACAAAAATATGATCATCATAAACACATATCAGTAACAACAGGAACTAAATTAAACAAACTAAGAAAAAAAGGAATTATTACACAAGAAAAAACAAGTGATGGTTATAACTTTACCATCGATTCTAAACAAATAGAGGTATCTAACTTCTTAAATTATCTATCTACTAAGGTAGATATAAAAGATCTTGAAATAGATAACGAATCACTAGATAACATAATTATCAATCTATATCAAAATATCTAATGCGTCAGTATCTATCATTCTTTAAGTTAAAATTTGCCGTAGGATTACAATATAAAGCAGCTGCTCTAGCAGGATTAGCAACTCAAATATTCTTTGGATTAGTATTTATAATGGTATATATGGCATTTTATGGTAGTGGAGATGCTAATGTAGATATATCTCTATCAGAGATAATTCCATATCAATGGTTAAGCCAAGCTTTCTTATCTTTAATTTGGATATGGCATAAAGACAATGAAATACTTAACATGATAAAAAATGGTAACGTTGCCTATGAATTATGTCGTCCACAAAATCTATATTGGATGTGGTACATAAGAATTCTAGCATCTAAATTATCAGCAGTATTATTAAGATGTGTCCCATTACTTATAATAGCATTTCTATTACCTTATCCATATAACTTAACATTACCAGTATCTTTTTCTGCTTTAATATTCTTTATTATTACTTTAATAATAGCAACTCTATTAGTAACAGCATTAGTTACTTTAATGTATTTATTAATATTCTATAGTGTTGATAGTAAAGGTGTAATGGGAATGTATTGTGGTATAGCAGAAATACTATCTGGTCAAGTAATAGCCATACCATTATTCCCAACTTTCTTAAGAAGCATTGCAGTACTATTACCGTTTGCATACATAAGTGATTTCTCATTTAGAATATATTCAGGTAATATAGTTGGTCCACAAATTATACAAGGATTAATTATTCAAATAACTTGGTTAATTATTATAATTGTTTTAGGTATGATATCTTCTAACAAAATATTAAAGAAAGTATCAGTACAAGGTGGATAATGAAAATATATACTGATTATCTTAAACTACACCTAAAATCAATTTTAGAATATAAACTTTCCTTCATTTTATCTTTATGTTCTCAAATCCTTGTATTCTTTACTTATTATTTTTTAATAATCGCAATGTTTCAAAAATTTTCTAATCTCCAAGGTTATAATTTATATGAAATACTTCTTACATTTAGTATCATTCACTTTGGTTTTTCAATGAATGAAACATTTGCAAGAGGTATAGATCAATTTGATTCATTAATAGTAGATGGTTCTTTTGATCGTCTTCTATTAAGACCGAGAAATATATTATTACAAGTAATAGGTTATCAAATTGATTACACTAAACTAGCTAGAGTAATTCAAAGTATTGTTATTATGATAATATCATTAATTAAACTTAATATAGATTGGTCTATATTAAAGGTTATAACTCTTATATTAATGTTATTAAGTAGTATAGCAATATTCTTTGGTATATTCCTACTTGCGGCATCTTATTGTTTCTTAACAGTTCAAGGTCTAGAAGTTAGAAATGTATTTACAGACGGCGGTAAAAACATAGCTCAATATCCTATTGGAATATTTAATAAGTATTTTGTAAAAATATTTACTTATATTATTCCATATGCTTGTGTTAATTATTATCCATTAATGTACTTTATAGGTAAATCAAATAATACTTTATATGCGTTCTTACCTTTAATAGTACTTATATATTTAATTCCATGTTTCTTAATATTTAATAAAGGTTCAAAAAATTATTTAAGTACAGGTTCATAATAAAAGAGATACTATTTACTAGTATCTCTTTTATATTAAAAAATTATTTTCAATTAAAAAAAATATTGATATAATTTTTTTAATAAGATAAATAATAATAGTAGAGGAGAGTAGTATGAAAAAAATATTTAAATTATTATTTACCATTATTTTAGTATTACCTATTATGGTAAGTGCAGAAGTTATTGATTTGGAATTAGAATTCCAAAAGAACTATGGAGTAAAACTCGATGGTAATCAAGGAAGTATTGAAATGTTTAGATATCAAGATTTCTACATTGGATTTTATGATAATTCAGGTGGTGGCGTAAGCCATAATACATTCTTTGCAATAGATAAATACGGAAATAAAAAATATAGTTCTATAGATAATGATCTATTACTATATACAGGGGATAGACTATTTATAATATCAAGAAATGCAGAAAGACAGGAAGACAAAAGTTATATTAATACATTTTATATAGAAGAAGTAAATCTACAAACGGGTGAACAAAAAAAGGCTTATAGTTTTGTAGATACTTATACTGCAGGATACAGTTATATTAATAATTTATATTATAATGACAAGGGGATAGTAATTGATACTAGTGACCCAAATATTTATTGTATTTCTTCATCACTAGATAGTCATTCTATAGTAGATGACACATATTTTTATGATGATTATGAATTACCAAAACATACTGATAGATTAAACGATACTGAATATAATAAGTTTATGAAATACTTATTCGACAATTTATCATTAAGTCCATATGATTTAGTTATAGACTATGCAGTAGAATATGAAAATAATTATTTTACTGTAATAGCTAATGAAGGCGGCATAGTATCATTAGTATATACTACTAAAGACCTAATTCATGACATACATAATTACAATTTAAATAACGAAGAATTAAATGGATTAGGTATAAATGAAGTAGAAATATTTGCTGAGAAAGAAGGTTTAAATGTATTCTTTCAAGCAGGATATAGAGCATGCCCAAGATCAAATACAATAAATATTCCAACAAAATGTTATGCAAACGGAGATATAGTTCTTCAACAATACACACCAATATATGATATAGAAAAAAAGACAGACGGCAATGGTACTATTGAAGCTATAGAAAAATCAAAATCAGGAGAAACAATAAAGTATAAAGTAACTCCAAAAGAAGGATATAAAGTAGAAAAGATTACTATTATAGATGCTAATGGAAGATCAATTGAAATAAAAGATAATGAATTTATAATGCCTTCAGCAGACGTTATAATAGAAGCATCATTTATAGTAGATAATCCTAATACTTCTTCTAATATATATTTAGGAATAGCAATAATTATATTAGTAGTTGGCGCATTTATTATAAAGAAAAATAAAGCCAAAATAGATTTTATAGATAAATAAAAGAGATGATAACATCTCTTTTTTAATTATAAAAATTTTTCCCACTGTTCAGTATTACTACTAGTAACAGTAACAAACCCTTCATCTATTTGTTCTGCTAATAGTTTTATCTTATTATACATAGGATATCCACTGTTATAACAAGGTCTTTTATAAGGCCTAGTCATCAAATCTCCAAATAGAGTAGCTCTATCTTCCTTATAATTAGTTTGTGCATAATTAGTTAAAAAATAAGAGTTATTGTTTCCGTTAGGGAAATAATCGTAACTGCTATCAAAACTACCATATGTATATCCTTCAGGATTCAATAGATTCCAAGCAACATCTACGCTGTTAGGATATAACTTTGCATTAAGATAAGCATCTATATAATGCATCATTTCATGATTGAATGTAGTTTCGAAGGAAAAATCTTCTTTTAATGTAATAATAATATTTGAATATATTTGACTATCAGTAAAACCAGATATACTACTACTAGGTATATCTTTAACTAAATATAAAGTAAGAGGCATTCCATAATCTTTCATCTCTTTAAAGAAACCAGTGGGATATTTCTTTAGTTCTGTTTCAATTTTACCCAAGTATTCATTAATAGTATTATCATCATTCATCTTAGTGGGAGTATAATAACCAACCATATAATTTCCCATTTCTTCTCCATAAGTCACCTTTACACCATAGGTATTATAAATAGTATTTCTATATTCGTTATTTAATTGTTCTTGAGTAGGTGGAGTAGGTACAACTTCCTCTTTATCAGTTTCCTTATCTTTATTAGTATTAGTATTGCTTGGTTTAGTAGGTTTATTATTATTTGTCGTATTATTTGAAGTACTATTATTATTTGTCGTATTATTTGAAGTGCTATTATTATTTGAATTATCAGTAGTATCATTTTTTTCACTATCATCAACAACAATATCAGTCTGCTCATTATTTTCTATCTCTTCATTTTCGACTATATCTTCTTCTATAATAGTATCTTCATCAGTATCTATTTCCAGTTTAGGAACATCATGATCAATTACATCTTCAATTATATCTTTATTATCATCTAAATATTTATTAGAAACAATAATACCAGTAGTTATACAAACTAAAAGAATAAGTATTAATAACAAAGGAATAAACTTTTTATTCATATCACCACTACCTTATAATATAATTTTATCAAATCATTTAAAAAAGGAAAGATTAACTTTCCTTTTTTTTGTAAACATAATTTATAAATAATACTAGATAAACAAGTCCCAAAGAGAAGGCCCCAATTACATCACTTGCATAATGTACACCTAAGTATATTCTACTTATTCCAACTAAAATAATTATAGTAGTAAGTAAACAAGTAAATAGTATTTTTTTCTTTCTTGCCATATTAGACTTATTAATTAAATATATTATATATCCATAAAATGCTAAAGCCATCATTGAATGACCAGAAGGGAAACTGTATCCTCCTTGAGTAATAAGAGCAACACCACTAGGTCTTGGTCTTACAAATATACGTTTTACTACTTGATTTAATAATACACATAATCCACTATTAATAACTATATAAGTAGCTATCTTTTTCTTCTTTAAGAATATTAATAATAAAGCTAGTATAATTAGTATTACTTCAGTTTCACAAAATAATGTTATAACTTTAAATATTGAAGTAACCGGGTCACATATTATCTTAGATAAAACTGAATATATTCCATTATCTAACCAAGAAATATTATTAGTAGCAACTAATACCGCAACAATAGTAAATACAATTAAACTACTAATAAGTATAAATAATGATGTTTTACTAAATCTTTTAAAGTATTTTTTATTCATCTTCTAGTTCTCCAAAGTATAGAGTAACAATTTCTTTATATCTTTTTAATAATCCTTCATTAGCATTCTTTTTCTTTGCTATATTATATATCTCTCTATACATATATCTATTTTCGTCTTTAGTACCACCAGTATTTTTCCATAACTTATCTCCAAGTTTTAAGTAATTATCATAATTAGATATTAGATTATGTAATTTATCAGCTAACATTATATTTATTACATTAACATCGTAATTAGCTTTCATTCTTTTTATATAATCTTTCTTACGATCAAACCATTTAGCAATTCCCATATCTTCAGATAATTCTGATACCATATCAGCCACTAAACTACCAAATTTTTCTTCTAATTCTTCATAGCCATATTCTGTATCATTAATAGCATCATGAAGTAGGGCAGCAATAAGTACGTCTTCGGTTGTAGTAAATTCTCTCAGCATTGAATAAATAACCATAGGATGAAATGATTTATCGATATTTTCATTTCTTCTTTTTTGTCCTTTGTTAGCTTTCACCATGAAGTGAATAGCTTCTTCTACCTTAGTATACATATAATCACCCATTTCTACCTTTACCTTACTATCTTAATTATATAGTAAAATCCCATATTTTCCAAATAAAAAAGGACTATTTAGTGTCTAGTCCCCATTTTGTAGTACTTTTTCTAAGAAAATCTTTTCTTTAAAACCACCACGTTTATTAGCTTTCTTAATTCTTTTTTCTTCTATTTCGTCATAAGTAACACCTTTATGTTCTAAAATAGCTCTAATAACTTCTAAAATATCTACCATTTCTTCAATGTTTTCAGCTTCTAGATATTCATTAACTTCTTCTTGTAATTTTCTATTTAATTCTTTGATATATTCTTCATCATCTAAAATTCTTGTAGTAGGTAATTCATTATCCTTTAAGATTATTTCTGGAATCTTATCTCTAACTAATTTGTTGTATACTTTCATATTCATTCTCCTTTACCAATTCATACATATATTATACCATATTTAACTATTATTCTTATATAATTATGTTATAATTTAATTATAGTAAAGAGGTGTTTATATGGCTAAAGTATCAAAGAAAGAATCAAAAACTAAAGTATCAACTATTAAAGTAGAAGACAATAAAGTAAGTATTTTTCCTACATTAGGAATAGTAATTGCTCTTATAGTAGCAGCTTTATTTTATTATAATGATACATCTAGAATATTAATTAATAGAATAGAAGATAAAGAAGCGTTAAGTGTAACTTTAGAATCAATTAAAATAGTATCATTCAATTTTGTTAAGTTTAATGTAATAGCATTATTTTTAGAATTAGTATTATACTGGAAAAAGAAATATAAAGCATTGTATATAATAGTAGGTGGAATAATTATATATAACGTTTTATCTATAGAATTAACTGCTTTATTGGTATCAGCGCTTCCTATAATAGTAGGAGTATATTACATAGTTAAATCATTAAAAAAAGAATCCTAGTTATTTTTAGGATTCTTTTTATATTTACTTTGATTATTTAATTCTTGATAGTATAAAACAGTATCTTTATCATAATATCTTATTTCACCACTAGGTAACATAAGCATTCTTTCTACACCAAGATTATCCACAAAATCTACATTATGTGATACTACTAACATAGTACCTTCATAGTCTTTAAATGTTTGAGCTATCATTTCTTGTGTTTGCGGATCCAAGTGGTTAGTAGGTTCATCTAAGATTAGTAGGTTAGCACCAGTTAAAGCAAGTTTTGCTAACGCAACACGGCTTCTTTCTCCAGGTGAAAGTACTGATACTTTTTTATAAACATCATCACCATGAAACAAGAAATTACCTAAGAAACTTCTAAGTTCTTTAGTACTTAATCCAGTGCCTTCGAAGTTTTCAAGTATTATCTTTTCATTATCAAGAAGCTCATGTTCTTGAGCATAGTATCCTATTTCAGTCTTTTGATTTAATACAATCTCACCTAACATAGGTTTTAATTGTCCTACAATTAATTTAAGTAGAGTAGACTTCCCAACGCCATTCTCTCCAACGATTAGGAATTTTTCTCCACGACCTAAATCAAATGTTAAATTATCTATCAGTATATGATCTTCCTTATATCCAAACTTAACATTCTCACACTTTATAGGAACAACTCCAGAAGGCTGATTAATTTTTATTTTAAAGTGAGCAACTTTTTGCTTTTGTTCTAGTACAACTTTATTTTCTTCTAATCTAGCTAACTTCTTTTGTCTATCTTTTGCTATTCTAGCTTTCTTTTCATTGCCACCGATATACTTAGCAATAATCTTTTTTAATTTTTCTTCTTCTTTTTCTTGTTTATCATGTATTCTTTCTAATGTCTTTAATCTCTCATTACGTATCTTCATATATTTCTCATAATTACCAGGATATAGTTCCATCTTATGAGTCGCCTTATCTACATATAATGTTTGAGTAGTAACTTGATCTAAGAAATCTATATCATGTGATATAACAAGTATTGTTCCATTATAATTTCTTAAATAATTAATTATATATTCTTTAGTATCTACATCTAAATGATTAGTAGGTTCATCTAGTAACAGTATTTCAGGATTAGAGTAGAGTAATCTAGCAAATGCAATCTTACTTTTTTGTCCACCAGATAAATTACATAATTGCATATCTAGTAAATCACTATCTATATTCATACCAGTAACTATTTTTAGTAGTATATTTTCAGCATTATAAACTTCATAGTATTCTAACTTTTCTTGTAATTTGCCAATTCTTTTCATGATGAATTTTAATTTTTTTTCATCAGTTTCAACACTAGCTTCTGTATAAGCTTCACTTAGTTCTTGTTCTAATTTTTTAATAGGTCTACCATCAAGTAAATAATCAAATACTGATATTTCCATACTAGGTATTTCATCACTAATAACTTGTGGTAAGAAACCAATTCTAGTACCAGGTTTAAGTATAATACGACCACTATCAGGTTCTAACTTGCCCATAACTAGCTTAAAAAAAGTACTCTTACCCGCACCATTCATTCCAATGATACCAACTTTTTCATTATCTTTAATTTGCAAGTTAACATCATCAAATATTTCTTGCACACCAAAAGACATAGTTAAATTTTTAATATTCATGATGTTTCACCTCACAATTTCTTTTATATAATACCACAATTTATAAAAGTAGAGTAGGAGAAGAAAAAAACAAGTAATTACTTACTTGTCTTTTTACAATATTTTAATCTTAAATTATGTGCAACTAATACATTGTGCATTAATTCATAAACAGTCATAGGACCAACACCACCTGGAACAGGAGTGATATATCCGGCTACTTTAGAGACATTATCATAATCAACATCTCCCTTTAACTTACCATTTATTCTATTAATACCAACATCTATAACTACAGCACCATCTTTAACCATATCTTCTTTTAAGAATCCTTGCTTACCAACAGCTACTATAATTATATCAGCATTCTTAGTATATAACTTAATATCTTTAGTCTTAGAATGACATATTGTAACAGAAGCATTTCTATTAGTAAGTAGGTTAGCCATTGGTTTACCAACTAAAACACTTCTACCAATTACTACTACTTGACTACCTTCTAATTTTATTTTGTATTCATCAAGTAGATCTATAATACCCTTAGGAGTACATGGTACTAACGAAGGCATACCTTGTACTAATCTACCTGCATTAATAAATGTTAAACCATCAACATCTTTATATGAATCTATAGTATTTTGTATTAATGAAGAATCTAAATGATTAGGTAGTGGCATTTGTACTAAAATACCATCAATACTATCATCTTTATTCAACTTCTTAATATATCTAATTAGTTTTTCTTGTTCTATATTTTCATCAAATACTTTATGTATAAATTTATAACCTAATTCTAATGCTAATTTTTCTTTTTGTTTAACATAAACCTTACTAGCTTCGTCTTGACCAACTTGTATAACAGCTAGTCCTAATTGACATTCTAAAGTTCCTATTTTTTCTTTTAATTCAGTAAGTTTCTTGTCTCTAAGATCCTTACCATTCATCTCTACCATTATTTCCACCTCTTATTATATTTATTATAACATGGTTAGAAGTAGAGTAGAAGTGTACTTTACACGCAAAAGAAAAAGACTTTTCAAAAGTCTTATTTTTTCTTGATTCCAGCAGCATCAAATGCTTTAGCAATATTAGCGGCTTCTGTATAACCACCAATACCACCAACTACTTTATTATCTTTAATAATTAAAGTAAATGGAGTACCTGTAAATGTAGCAGCAAAATTAGCCCATTCACCTTTTCCAGTAAGAGACATTACGCTATTCATTTGTTCTTCAGTAATAGTACTAATGTCAATATAGTTAGCAGTAATTCCATATTCTTTAGTAACTTGTGCTAATAATGGAGCATAAGCTTGACAGTAACCACAGCCTTGGTAACCAATCCATACTACAATAGTTTTCTTCTTAGATAAAGAAGCAATATCCTCAGGATAAATAGCATTAAATGAGCTTGTATCATAACCTGATTGACCTTGAGTATCTGTACCAGTTGATTCACCAGTTCCAGTACTACTTGCATTTCCTCCACCTAATAATAAAATTAATAAGAATACAATTAATACAGTAGTAATAATATTTAACCAAAAAGAAGCTTTAACTTTCTTTTCGATATTAATTATTCTTTCTTCTACAGTAAAATTTTCTTCTTCATAATCATAATCATTATCTTTTTCGATTATCTCTACTTTTTCAACTTTTTCTTCCTCTACTTTTTTCTTTGTCATATTCTATACCTCCCTAACATAATTTTACAGGGAAATCACTATAATTACAAGCAAAAAGGGGGATTTTCACATATATTTCAAGATAAAAATAAGTTATAATAATAACTACAAGAGGTGATACTATGTTAGGAGCTATAATTGGTGACATAGTTGGATCAATATATGAGGTTGAAGAAATTAAAGCAATTAATACTCATCCAGATAAAAAAAGAAGTTATGAAGAAAGAATAACTATTTTAAATAATAGTACTCCATTATTTATATCAGATTGCTCTTATACTGATGATACAGTTCTTACTACTGCTATAGCAAGTTCTTTATTAGGTAAGAAATCTTTTGAAGAATCATTAAGAGAGTATGGATTAAAAGAAATAGAACTAGGAAAAGACAAATATGGTAGAAGTAGATTTGGTAAAGGATTTGTATCATGGTTAAAAAAAGAAAAAGTAGGGGATTCATATGGAAATGGTGCTTCTATGCGTATTTCACCAATAGCATACTTCTATGATGATTTAGACGTTATTCTATCTAAGACTAAAGAAGCTACTATACCTTCACACAACCATGAAGAAGCCATACTTGGAGCACAAGCAGTAAATACAGCAATATACTTATCAAGAAATAATTATTCTAAAGAAGAAATAAAAAAAGAACTAGAAAGACGCTTTAACCTAGATTTAAACTTTAACCTAGAAGAATTACAACAAAATTATAGATTTTCATCACGAACATCAGAAAGTGTTCCACAAGCCATTTATTGTTTTCTTGAATCAACAAGCTTTGAAGATTGCTTAAGAAAATCAATATCTATTGGTGGAGACACTGACACTATTGCAGCAATATCGTGTTCTATAGCTGAGAGTTTTTATGGAATTCCAAAAGAAATAGAAGAAAAAGCCCTAACTTATTTACCAAATAATTACAAAAGAATAATAACATCTTTCTATTCAATACTTAATTTAAAACAACAATTATTAGATTTAGAAATATGTCATGATGAATTCTGGGAATATATGAGAACTAGAACAAAAAGAATAAGTGCTCCAATAGAAAGTGGAATATGGGGAACGTTTTTTTCAAAAGATGAATCAGGAAAAGTAACAGACATAAAAATATTAGTACCAGAGATTATAGATGAACTAACACTATTAGTAAACATCCATGAGTATGCTCATGCTTATGAATTATTTATGCAATTTGGTGATAACTATACATTAAATAAAAAGAGTAGTGAAGATTATGCTAAATCAAAGGAAAAAGAGTACCTAACTAAAAAAAAGACTTATGAACAATCATAAGTCTTTTATAATTTATTTCCACAATGAGCACAATAATTTCCGACTGCTGGAGTACCACACTTTGAACAAAAAGCAGGTTTAACTGGACGCAAAGGAACTTGTATTTTAGCTAACTTATTTATTTTATTAAATGCTATTACATAAATACAAACAACAAATATTAAGAATAATACGAAGAAGTACATATTTTGCGTAAATAAGCAAAAGTCATAAAAACCATGAGTCAATGTTGGAATTATCACTGATAAGAATAAATTCTTTTTAACTAACCTCTTATTGTTATTAATTTCACTTTGTTTAGCAAGTCCATAATAGTAACCCATAAATACACCACAAAATACATGTAATGGTACAGCTAATAACGCTCTTGATATAGCAACCCAAAGCCCATCTTCAGCCATCAATACATACATTAAGTTTTCTGCAGTAGCAAATCCTAAAGAAACAAATACTGCATAAACAACCGCATCATATAAATGAGTAAACTCTTTATTCTTCCAAGTATTAGATTTTACAAATATCCATTTACTAAATTCTTCAACTAAAGCAACGCCAATAACTGCACTCATAAAATGTTCTATTATAGTACTCGCAGTTTCAGGGTTACACATCGGAATCATATATACACCCAAACTTATTATTACTGTAACTATAATTGATAGTATTCCACAAATAAATAATTTTACAAGTAATCCAGCAGGTTCTTTTTCTACTTTATCATTTTGCCATATTATCCATCCTAGTATTATAGAAGGTAATAGTGCAAGAGCAATTAATAGTTCCATATTATCACCACTTTAATTATATATTAAAAAAGATTAGTAAAGTTAATTACTAAATCTTTTTTTTATCATTTACGTAAATACTATTTTATAGTTCCATTAAAATCATACAACTTTTTACATAGTGGATAAGCTCTAGTACCATTATGCACTTGAATACTTTCAATATCAGTATGTATATTAGGTGTCTTTATTCCCATTTTATTTAATATACTAGTATCAAATTCTTTAAAAGCAGGACATGGTAATAGAGTACCATCATATTTTATAACTAACTTATCTAAACCAGCAGTACATTTATGTTTATCATCATTAATAAGTGGTATACCAACTCTTATAGTTCCATTAAAACTTTCCTTACAACTTTCATATATTGAAGCGAACTCTTTTACTTCATCTTCACTCATCATAAGTAATTCTTTATTTGTTTCTCCACGCCCTTGTGGAACAAAATTTAGTAAACTTAAATTTTTAATTTCTGCAATATTAAGTATTTCAATCAAACTAGGTAATTCTTTATAATTAACCTTCATTGGAACAAAGTGTATATCAGTATCTAATCCTACAGTAGTAGCTCTTATTATAGATTGTTCTACTAACATAAAATGATTACTACCCATTAGATAATCGTATGTTTCTCTTTCAGCACCTTGGAAATCAAATACTATTTTATCTAAACCCAAACTAAATAAGTATTCCATTTCTTCTCTAGATATAGAACTAAAGACTTGATTATTATAATGTTCATAAATACTCATTTGATTATCTGTATATTTCTTTATTAATTCACTAGGTAAATCCTTTACTTTAGAATAATAATCATAAGTTACTTGTCGTAATCTATTCATTTCTTCTTCACTAAGTTGTTTATTTCTTTTTACACCACTAGTAAAAAGTACAACTCTTATTCCTAGATCTTTACAATATTTAATCATTTTAAATAAATCTGGATGAAGAAATGGTTCACCTCCAGAAAATGATATTTCTTCAATACCACCTAAGTTCATAAAGTGATCTATAGTTCTTTTAAAAACATCAAATTCTATTATAGAAGTTTTATCCATACCAGCACAAGAAGAACAAAATAAACAATTATTAGGACAAGTTTGTATTATTTCAAAACATAAATCTTTTACCATAGAATCACCCATTTCATTAAGTTATTTTAACATAATTCTTCTTCATAAAAAATAAATTATTATAGGAAGTGATATATGTTAAATTATTTAATTATTATAACTATTCTTTTAATAATCCTATTGGCTCTTCATACTACATTAGCAAATTATAATAAAAAATAATGTGATATAATAACTATAGTAGAGGTGATACTATGGAACAAGAATTCTTTTTAGATACCCAAGCAACTAAGCAAGGATTATATTTAAGCCAACAACAAATAGACTTATTATTTATAATTAGTTGTGAAAGTAAAGAACAATTAGAGGAATACTTCTATAGATTATGTGGTCAATTTCCATATCAAAATATCAATGAAGTAATACCTAATTACGAAGATTTAGATTTAGAACAATCTAAAAGAGCTTTATTTCAAAAATATAAAGATGTTTTAATTGGATATAAAGAGAATCATCGTATGTCACCACAAGAACAAGCAGAATACAAATTGAGTATGATGCGTACACCAGAAGGAACTCCTATACCAGAAGAAGTAAAACAAGATGTATTGCGTATTATAGCAAAAGACGGAGTAGACGCAGGTTTAAAACACCTAACTAACTTGTATGGTAAAGAATTCATTCAAAAGTTTAATCGTTTAATGAAAGATGATTTTGAAAATATAAAAAGTATATCTTATGAAGATATGCAAGCATTACATGAACGAATTAAGTCAGATGGTAAAATAGATACAATTATTATTGCAACAAGTAAATATGATAATGCTGTATTCAGTGATGGAGAAACATCATATTATGATCCATATCTTACAGCTAAAGGATTAACATATTGTAAAATGACTGGAAAACATATGAGATTCCATGCTTTATTTGATTATGCACATTTAATGAAATTGGTTAATGAAGGTAAAGGTCCTGAAGATAAAGAAGAAATATTAAGAGATATGAAAAACTATGTCAAAGCATCTCTTGCTTACATAGAAAAGTATAACGAATCAGTAAAGGGTACTGATAAACCAACAATTAATGTAGTAGAAATATTTAATGAACTAGTAGAGTATAATAAAACAGATGGTCTACCATATGAAATGGCTTGGGAAAAATATTTTGGCATTACAATAGATGATATTCTAGGATGTTTTGAAGGTATAAAAAAACCAGAAGGAGTAGAGTTCATGTATAATGAAACTCTATTAGAAGAACACCCAGATAGAAGAAGAAAAGTAAGTGAAGTATTTGCTGAAATAATGAAAAAAAGACCTGATTTAATAGATGTATTTGGTAATCAAATGCACTTACAACATACACATGCTGAAGAAGTATCACATGATCCTAATGATAGTATAGAATCAGTTAAAAGCAGTTTATCTTTAATGAAAGCAATTGAAGATGCAACATTCCAATTACCAGATGGAACTAGTAAAAAAGTAAGAACAGAAATAACAGAATTTGATATTCATATAGCTAAAGATACTTACTTAAGTAAAGTAATTCCTATGTTAGAAAGTAAAGAACTAACGCTAGATGATATAATACTTTTAAAAAGAAATTGGATGCTTAAACTATCAGAAGCAATTCAAGAAAGTGGAATTAACGTAGACAGAATAACGTACTGGTCTATTCACGATACTGTAGATCATAATCTAGTTAGAACAAATAAATCTATATTAGATGAACATCCAGATAAATCAATAACTGAATTAGAAGAGGAAGGCTTATTAGTAGATACTTTATATGCAGGTGCTTTAGGAACAGGTGTAGATGAACCAAAAGTATTAACTACTATAGAACCTACTCAAGAGGAACCAACTAAACCATCAGAAGAACCACCAGTACCTGAAGAAGAAACTCCTGTAGCTGAATTACAAGAACAAAAAGATAAACCTAAAACATTATCTTTAAAACCACCAAAAATACCAAACAGTGGTTTTGTAGCAGAATATATTATTTTAGGTATAATACTAACTATATTATTAACATTAGTAGTATTAACAATTATTTCAATAACATAAAAAAGATACTTTATAAGTATCTTTTTAAATTCTCAAATATAGGTAAATTACCTTTATAACTTTGAGGAGATATAGGACTAGGATGATATATAGGTAATATTTTAAAATTATTAATCTCATGTATAGTACCAACAACATCACTAAACTTTTTAAATTTAAAATTTAATAATGTTCTAGTAGGAAACTCTCCTAATGTAATAATAATCTTAGGATTAATAATCTCTATTTGTTCTAACATATATTGTTTACAATTGTTAGAACAAATCTTAAGATTCTTTCTTTCTAAAGGATAACACTTAACAGCCTCTAAAAATGATGTATCTAATACTTGTCTATCAATAACATCAAATAATTTTTGTAATACAACTCCGCTAGGTAACATCTTACCTGTAGTATCTCTCCATAACAAACCACTTTTTCTCCATCCATTATTAGCAGGAGCTTCACCAATTAGTAATATATCATTATCTTTCCCCAAATATAGAGTAGGAGAATTAGGAAACTTATCAACTAACCCAGTACATAAAGAACAATTATGTATTTTATTATCTATACTTAATAGTTCATCCATAATATCACCTCAATAATCATAAGTATTTTACCATATTTATTTACTATTTATCTCTATATATGTTACAATAACACCAATTTTCAGGTGATATTATGAATATAAAAGAAACAATAAATATGTTAAGAAATATATTTAAACCAAAAGACTATAGTAATCTAAGTGAAATGGAGAGATTTGCTGAAATTAGAATGCATAAAGTTCCACAAGAAATATATGAGTACTTAAAATCATTCTTCGACAATCTTCATATTGAAATAGTAGGTAGATATGAAGGTAACTTAATGGATTTAATGGAAAAAGGAGTACTTGAAGGCTGGTGTTGGCAAACAACAGAAACTGCAAGTCTATTCCTTCCAGATAATACCTATATCGAAAGAGGAAACCTAAAATTTTCTAATAACAAACCATATTATCATTCGTGGATAATTTTTACATACAAAGGAAAAGAATATGTTTTTGACCCATGTTTACAAATACTATGTGAAAAGAAATACTACAATAGAATATTCGAAATAACAGTAAAGGGTAGAGTAACAGCTAAACAAGTAAAAGAGTATTTTATAAATTACATAAGTAATCCTCCTAAAAAAGAAACTAATGAAGAAATAAGCAAGATAATGAAAATGATATTTGGAGAACCATCAGAAAGAACTAAAGGAGAAATAGTAATTCATGATGAAGAAGATCCAAGTGCACCTATGTATCGTAATGGAGTAGGGTATAAAACAGAATTAGACAATGGACAAATAAAAAAACTAACAGCGCATTATTACTATACTGACTGTTAGTTTTTTTTATTTAATCAATTCAATATCTATATTAATTAATCTATCAACATAATTTTCTATTCTTGATAAACAATAGTCTCTTTCTTCCTTTTGTTTCTTTCTTTTACCTTGGGTAAAAAAGTGACTAATTTTTTCTCCTATAGTATTGGCTTCCTTAACTTCTTTAGGTATTGTAACTAATTCACCAAGTCTTCCTTGATATCTTATAGATTTCTCAGTATTAATTTTATAATCTTTATTAACTCTAGGATCAACTTCAGTAACTATGTAAGTAACTCTTTCATCAAGTATATATAATTCAGCTTTACCAGCATCTTCATGTTTAGCGTTTTTATCATTATGTTCTTCAAATTTTATTAATAAACCATTCTCATATAATTGAACAACACCTGTAACATGATAGGGAACAAAATCTTCAAAAGTTAAAACTTCACCAGTTTCTGCACCCTTTAGTATTATATCTCTATGTTCGTATATTTCTCTTATTACATCTTTTAATTTATCTAAACCAAAGCTACCAATTATTTTTCCATCAGGAATACCATATTCTCTTACATTACAAACGTTTTCCATAAAAAACACCTCTTATTATTTACATTATAACACAAAAAAACAGGTTACTAAATAACCTGTTAATTTACACAATGGGGCGATATGTGGGGATCGAACCCACGCGTGCCAGAGCCACAATCTGGTGTGTTAACCACTTCACCAATACCGCCATGCGCATACATAGAATAACAAATAATTGAAGAAAATGCAAGTATATATTATAATTAATTTATAATTAAATAACATACAGGAGGAATATTATGAATCCATTGACATATTTTTTAGTAAAGAAATCTTTTTGGGAGCAAGCAAAAGAGGAAGTAAATGAATTACTTCGAGATTTTGGTGAGCTGTTTGAAATGTTAAAAGATTTAACATATGGAAACTTAGAAAAGTTAGTAGGACCTGATATTGCTCTAATGCTTGTAATAGGTGTAGGTGCAATACTAGTTATGATTATTTGTTTAAAAATAATAAATAGATAACAAATAAAAAGGAGCTAAGCTCCTTTTTTTCTTGATTTAATTAATGCAAAGTCTTCTTGATCTATACCAAAACTTATAGAACCAAAATCTCTATCAGCTTCTAAAGCAGTAAGAACTAATTTAGTACCAATTCTTAATTTCTTCTTAGATTTTTTACCATTAAATGACAATGTATTATCATTATAATTAAATCTATCACCTTGAATATCTTCAGGATATAGCCTTCCAGTAATTCCTTCTTCAGTTTTTACAAACATAACTTTACTATTAACATATGTAATATGAGCATTGAATTTTTCTCCTAAATGATTTTTCATATATTTAATCATTTCAAATTCATCTGCATCTCTTTCCGCTTGATCAGCATTTCTTTCTTTTCTAGAAATATGTTGACAGAATTCATCCATCATATCATAGAATGCATCAGCATCTTTAATTACAAATTTATTATCTCTTTGTAGTCTTAAGTTATAATGACCTCTTAAGTCAGCAGCACGTCTAATAGGACTTGTCCAATGACCATAAGTAGGTAAACCTAATCCAAAGTGTCCAACATTTTCAACATCATATCTAGCACGACTCATTGATCTTAAGATTATTTGAGCAGCAACAGTTCTTTCATCCATATCTTCTATTTGAGAAAGTAATTGTTGAATAACTTTACCATTAACAATATCATGAGTAGATTTTACTCTTATACCAGATTTTTCTAATGTTTCAAAAGCTTCTTCAACTCTTTCTTCATCTGGAGCTTCATGAACACGAAGTGGAGAAGGGATAATCATATAATTTGCATAACTTTCTCCAGCAAGTAACATTAGGTTTTCTATAATCTTTTCTGCAGTTCTTTGTTGTTTCTTTTTAAATTCAACAGGATTTCCATTTTCGTCCATTTTTATTTCTAAATCATTAGAACCGAAATTAACATATCCACGTTTTTCTTTTACTTTTTCCATTCTTTCAGATAGTTGACGCATTAAATCTAGTGCATCATAGAATTCCTCATAACCAGGAGGCAATTCACCATCTTCAAATATTTGATTAACTTCTTCATAAGTCATTGCTTTTCTTGAATTAATGACAGTATCAACGAAGTCGTAGTTAAGTACTTCACCTTGTGGAGTAACTTCCATAATACAACTAAACGTCAATCTATCAACATCTGGATTTAAAGAACAAATTCCATTAGATAACTTATGCGGTAGCATAGGAATAACAGTGTCAGCCATATAGACACTTGTACCACGTTGTAACGCTTCTTCCCATAGTTGCATACCAGGATGAACATAATGAGTTACATCCGAGATATGAACACCTACAACATAATTACCTCGTTCATTAATTTTAATACTAACTGCATCATCTCTATCTTTAGTACTAGCACCATCAATAGAGAAGATTAACTCGTTCGTTAAATCCAAACGGCCAACTTTTTCTTCTTCCGTGACTTCCGTCGGTATTGCATCAGCTTCTGCTAACGCTGCTTCCGAAAAATCAATCACGATTTTGTTTTCAATTGCTATTATTTTTAAATCTGCATCAGGATCATCTTTATGTCCTATATTTTTTACAAATCCTGCATAATAACATTTGTTATCAGTAAGTTCGCTAATTTTAACGACTATTCGATCACCTTCAACCAAAGGTCTCATCGACATTGCATTTATTTTTATTGGATGATTAAGTCTTGCATTAAATGGTCTTAAATAATATTCACCATCTTCACCTTTAGTAACTTCTACAACTACTAAACCATCTTTTCTTTTTACTATTCTATCTACTTTACAAACAACATGACCTTCACTCATTTTTTTAGTAGGTTTAACAATTACTGTATCACCATCAAGTGCGTCATTTAAATCTTCGGTTCTAATTTTATATTTTTTTCCATCACGTCCCATGATAAAACCTTCATCATGTTTATTGATACTAATCTTTCCATGCACATAACCTAAATCATGTGGAAAAGAGCGAAATAAACCACGGGATTGATCAACTTCAATTAATCCTTCTAATTCTAATTCTCTAAGTGCTTCTCTAAGCATATCAACTCGATAGCCTTTTTCACCACACATTTTTGCCCTTAATTGATTAAACTTATACTTCTTATATTTTTGACTTGGATTGTCTAAATAAGCCATCAATTCATCTTTTAAATCATAAATATTTTTTTCTGCCCCATACTGCATCTCATCCCCTCCTACTTTTACTTGTAACACAAATTATTATCAATGTAAATTAATTTATTATATTTTTGCTATAAAAAATATTTATGATAAAGTATAAAAAAATTGACATGTATGAAAAAAAGTTATAATATCTTTTTTAATTAAAAAAAAGAGGTGATTTTATGCCATTAGATATAATAATGAATCTATTCTCAGATTTACTAATTATTATTAGAGATGAATTTGGAAATGTTATATATCCAACAGATCCACAAGTATTAAAATATGTAGATGATTTAAAACCAATAAAATCAAAAAAACACAATGAATTAGTTCATCCAGATTCAAAAAGAGTTTATCAAATATTAAATACTTCATATCATGAAGGATTTAATACATACTACATAACAAGATATGTTGAAATTACTGATTATAAAAAGAGAGAAAGAGAATTACAAACAGACGAAACAACTGGACTTATTATTAAGAAAGCTGCTTATAAAGAGTTTAATGAATACATAAGTGAATGTATTTCTAATGGTGAAGAATTCTCAACTGTCTTAGTAGATGCTGATTTCTTTAAAAGAGTAAATGATACGTATGGTCATTTAGCAGGAGACTACGTATTAAGATATATAGCAGATACTTTAAAACAACAAACACGTCATTCTGAGTCAAGACCTAAAGATTTAGTAGGCAGAATAGGTGGAGAAGAATTCTTAGTAGTATTAAAAAATATTCCAGCAACAGTAACTCTACAAAGAATGAATCAAATAAGAGAAAGTATTGCTAATTCAAGTATTGTATTTGAAGGACAACCAATCAACATCACATGTAGTTTTGGAGTAGTACACGTACCAAGCAAAGAAATCAAACTAGTACCTAAAAATCCAGAAAAGATAGATATGTTAAGATCACAACTACAACATACAGCAGATTTACAATTATACAAAGCAAAAGAATCAGGCCGAAATAACGTACAAATTAAAAGATATACTATCCAATAAGAGTAGATAATTCCTACTCTTATTTTATTTATTATGATAAAATTAAATAGGGTGGTACTATGTTTAAAAATGGACAAATAATTATTACATCTAGTGTTAATAAAAAGAACTTATTAAAAAAATTAAATAATGAATTACTTAATATAAAAATATATTCAATAAATGAATTTAACAAATTATATTTCTTTGACTATGAAGAAGAAACATCATATTACATTATGAATAAATATAATGTTAAATATGAAATAGCCAAAATATATTTAGACAATATAACTTATATAGACAATAAAGAATATAGTAACGATAAACTATCTTTCTTATCTAAACTTAAACAAGACCTAATAGATAATAATTTATTAAAAATAAATAAGTTGTTTATATCTACTTTAACTAATAAAGATATAGTATTTTATAATCTACCTATATCTAAAGAAATACAATATTTAATAGATAAACTATCTATATCTAACAATGTATCTATTAAACAAGATGACTTAACTAAATACACACATACTATTTATGAATTAAATACCATTGAAGATGAAGTAGAGTACATAGCTAATAGTATTTGTAAACTAGTTAAAGATGGTATAAGTATCTCTAAGATATATCTAACTAATTTAAATGATGAATACAAAAAACTTATAAAAAGAATATTTCCTATGTTTGGAATACCATATACTCTAGATTCATCTGAATCAGTATATAGTACTTTTATATGCACTAAATTCTTTGAATTATATAACGAAGATTTATCTACTACTATGGAACAATTAAAAGAATACGTAGACTCAAAAGAGTCAGAAGATATCTACAATAAAATAATTAATGTAATAAATAAATATACATTTGAAGAAGATAAAACTAAAGTAATAGATTTAATAAAATATGATTTAAAAAATACTAAGTTATCTAAAAAAGATATTCCTTCATCAGTACATGAAGTAAGTCTAAAAGATACTATTTTTGAGGACGATGAATATGTATTTACAGTATCATTCAATCAAGGAGTACTACCTAGCATTCATAAAGATGAATCATATTTAACTGATAAAGACAAAGAAGCATTACCATTATCTTTAACAGTAGATAAAAATAACTTAGAAAAGAAAATCATTGAAGATAAACTTAATTCAATTAAGAATCTTACTATAACATTTAAACATATAGCTAATGGTGAAGAATTCAATATATCTAGTTTAAATGAAGTATTAAACTATGAAGTTGTAACAATTACTAAACAAGATCTTACTAACTCAGAATTATACAATAAGATAAGACTAACTTCATTACTTGATGAATACTATAAATATGGTACTAAAGGAGAACTACTAAGTACATTAAACAAACACTATACAGAACTACCTTACAATACTTATTCACATGTATTTACAGGTATCAGTAAAGATACTTTACATGAATTCTTAAAGAATAAATTAACATTATCTTATTCAAGTTTAGACAAGTACTATAAATGTCCATTTAGTTATTACATAGGAAATGTATTAAGACTTAATATATATGAAGAAACATTCTATCAATTAGTAGGTACATTATTCCATGCTATTTTAGAAAAATGTCTTAATCAAGATTTCGATTATGAAACATTATGGAATCAAGAATTAAATAGTTTAGAACATGAATGGAATAGTAAAGAAAAATTCTTCCTAACTAAATTAAAAGAAGAATTAAAATTTATAATAGAAGTAATTCAAAATCAAGAAAACTTTACCAACTTACATGATGAACTTCATGAAGAACAAATAGAAGTATATTTAAAAGGAGATATCTCTATTAAATTTATTGGTTTTGTAGATAAAATAAAATACCAAGAACGTGAAGAAGATACTATTGTAGCTATAATAGATTATAAAACAGGAAATCCTAATCTAGATTTAACTACAGTACCATATGGTATAGGTATGCAATTACCAGTATATTTATATTTAGCCAAAAATTCTAAAAGATTAAAAAATATAAAAGTAGCTGGTTTCTATCTTCAAAAAATATTAAATAATGAAGTATCTGTGGATAAGACTAAGACTTATGAACAACTAAAAAAGAGAAACTTATTATTACAAGGATATTCAAACGAAGATCAATCTATATTATCTGAATTTGATACATCATACGCTGATAGTAATATCATAAAAGGTATGAAACTAACAAAAGATTTCTCATATTCTCACTATACTAAAGTATTATCTACCAAAGAAATGGATAAGTTAACTGAAATAACTGAGAATAAAATAAATGAAGGTGCAGACTTAATAACAAACGCCAAGTTTGATATCGCACCAAAGAAGATAGGAAAAGTAAACTATGGATGTACATTATGTCAATTTAAAGACATATGTTTCCATACTAATGATGATGTAGTAGAGTTAAATCCTCTTGACTTAGATGACATCCTAGAAAGACCTAAAAAAGCAGAAGAAAGAGGTGATGAGTAATGGCATGGACACCAGAACAACAACTAGCAATTGATAAAACAGGAACAAACATAATCGTATCAGCAGGAGCAGGTTCAGGAAAAACTGCCGTACTTACAGCTCGTACAATGCGTATTCTAAATTCAGGTACACACGTAAATGAACTACTTATTTTAACATTTACAAAAGCTGCTGCTGGTGAAATGAAAGAACGTATTAGAAAATCTATTAAAAAAGGAATACCTGATAATCCATCACTAGCTAAAGAACTAGAACTAATAGATCAAGCATATATAACTACATTCGATTCATTTGCATTATCAGTAGTAAAAAAATATCATTACTTACTAAATATATCTAATGATATAGGTATATCAGATGCCTCTATCATAGATATGCAAAAAATAAAAATTATGGATGAAGTTTTCGATAAGTACTATGAAAATCCTAATGAATCATTTAATAAACTTATATATGATTTTTGTGTAAAAGACGATAAAGACTTAAAAGATTACATTCTAAAAATAGCTACTAAAATAGATGCCTTCCCAGATAGAGAAGAATATCTAAGTAATTACATGGATAAATATTTTAGTCAAAGTTACATAAATGAATGTATAACAGAATACGAATCATTACTTAAAACTAAAATAAAAGAAATAGATAAACTATCTTATAAGTTATCTACATATACAGATGGCTCATTTAATGAAAAACTAACAGATTACTTATCATCTCTACTAAATTGTAAAAACTTAGAAGAAATAATAAGTACAGTAAATCTACTAGGTAGAATGCCAATACTACCAAGAGGTAGTGATGACGATACTAAAAAAGTACGTGCTAATCTAAAAACATCTATAGACGAACTAAAAGAAACTGTAAATGAATATGGTACAAGAGAAACTATTCTAGAATCTATAACTACAATAAAAGAATACTCTAAAGTAATAGTAGATATTATAAAAGATTACTTAAATGCATTTCATACATACAAAGAACAAAATGGTATCTATGACTTCCAAGATATAGCATTACTATCTATTAAAGTATTAAAAGAAAATGAATCAGTACGTAATGAACTAAGAGATACATTCAAAGAAATAATGATTGATGAATACCAAGATACAAACGATATTCAAGAAACATTCATCGGTATGATAGAAAATAACAACGTATACTGTGTAGGAGATATAAAACAAAGTATCTATAGATTCCGTAATGCCAACCCATATATATTTAAAAATAAATACGATAACTATGCAGTAGAAAATGGTGGCTTCAAAATAGACCTAGTAAAAAATTTCCGTTCTAGAAGAGAAGTACTAGCTAACATAAATGAAGTATTTAACTTAGTAATGGATGACATAATAGGTGGAGCAGAATATCATGAATCACACCAAATGGTATATGGTAATACCACATACATAGAAGAAGGTATGACAGATTACAATTATGATTTCCAAATCTTAGAATACGAAGAAGATGAAGACAAAAAATATACTAATGCAGAAATAGAAATATTTACTATAGCAAAAGATATAAAAGATAAAATAGAATCTAAATATCAAGTATTCAACAAAGATGATAAAGTTCTAAGAGACATAACATATAATGACTTTGTAATATTAATGGATCGTACTACAGACTTCGACCTATATAAAAAGATATTTGAATATGTAGGTATACCATTAACATTATATAAAGATGATAAACTAAATAACTCAGACGATATCTATATAATAAAAAACATAATAGATTACATAGTAAAAATAAACAAAAAAGAGTTTGATACTGCATTCAAATATGACTTTACAAGTATAGCTCGTAGTTACTTATTTGAACTAAGTGATCAAGAAATATTCAATACATTTAAAGATAATAAATTTACAGATAATATTATTTATGAAACATTTAAAGACTTAAGTAATGAAATAACATCAACAAGTATTACTACATTATTAGAACGTATAATAGAGAAAACTAATATGTATGAAAAACTAATAAAAGTAGGTAACATGGATGCTTCAATAATACGTATATCAAAATTATTTGATATAGCAGCCAACCTAAGTAGTCTAGGTTATGACATATACACATTCAGTAACTACTTAAATGAATTACTAGCTACTGATTATGATATGAAATATAGTGCTACATCAACTGGTTCTAACTCAGTAAAAATAATGACTATCCATAAATCAAAAGGTTTAGAATATCATGTATGTTACTATAGTGGTCTATATAAAGGATTTAATATAAGTGATCTAAAAGATAGATTCTTATTTGATAATAAATATGGAATCATAACACCATACTTTAAGGAAGGTATTAATGAGTCATTCATAAAACATATAGTAAGATATCATTACTTAGAAGAAGAAGTATCAGAAAAGATAAGACTATTCTATGTAGCACTTACTAGAGCTAAAGAAACAATGATTTTATTAACACCAAAAATTGAAGAAGAAATTAATGACTTAGATGAAAACAACACAATAGACATAACTATTAGAAGAAAATATCGTTCATTTAGTGACATAATGAATTCAGTAAAACATAACTTAATTAAGTATTATAAAGATATAAACAAAGATGAAATAAACTTATCAAAACAATATCTATATAATAATAAATCTCTAAATAAATTAGAAACATCAAGTACTGAAGAATTTGAAGTAGTTCCAATTAAAGTAGAAGAAACACCTACAATAACACAAGAACACTTCTCTAAAAATACGCATGAACTAATAACAAAAGAAATATCTAAAAATATGAAATTTGGACTTAAAGTTCATGAAACACTAGAATATATAGATTTCAAAAATCCTAATCTAGATTTAATCGACGATAATTTTATAAAAGGAAAAATAGAAAAATTTCTATCTCATCCTTTACTAAGTAATTTAGAAAATGCTAACATATATAAAGAATATGAATTTATCTATAATGACGATAAAGCAGAATATCATGGTATAATTGACTTAATGATAGAATATGAAGACAAAATAGATATCATAGATTACAAACTAAATAATATAAAAGATGAAAACTATTTAAAACAATTAAATGGTTATAAAGATTACATATCTAAAATAAGTAATAAAGAAATTAATATTTACTTATATTCAGTAATAGGTGAAACAATAGAAAAACTATAATAAGGAGGTGAAAGTATGCATACTAATCCATTAGTAAAAAAGAATAAAGAAAAAGTATCTTTAATTATTAATTCATTAATAGATATGATGAAAAATCCTGATCTAATAGTTAATAGTACTGCATACTTTTATCGCCAAATAGAAAAGAATACATTTCTAATATATTTATATATATTTAAATTATTAATTAATACAGATGACTACTTAGAACATAAATATAATAGGTACATAAGAAGATTTAAAAAAGAAAATCCATATAATTTATATTATATAAGTAATATAGATGCATCTAGTGAACTAGACTTACTTCTTACAATAAAAGAAAAAGTAAAATACCTAAACTATTACTATAATGATGAAGATAAAAAAATCTACTTTAACGAAAAAGAATATGTAGATTCAAAATGGTTCTTATCTATAATGACAATGTTATTAGATAATACAAAAAATGATGATACAAAAGAAATAAATATTTGTTATACAATACCAAACAGACATATATCACGTATAACAAATAAAGATGAACTAGATGACTTCTTACAAGAATTTGTCTACTACAATATAAAAGTAGAAAGAACAGATAAAACAAAACAAGTAAGAGAAAATAATATATTAATAGTAAAAAATGCAGCAATAAACTATCTAAAACATTTAAAACAATATAAACATGGTTTAGAAAATGAAGAATCATATAAACTATTCCATAATCTATTAATAAACGAATGTCGTAAAGAAGGATTCGAACTAAAAGAAGAAGAAATGAACTTAATGGACATTCCAGAAAAAGAACTATCTAAAATAAAAGATTACTTAGAAGAAGACTTCTACAATCAACCATTAAGTAAACAGGTACATATTATAGAAAATATAGTATGGCAATCTAGTAATGATTTAACATTATTAGAACATTTAAATACATCACTAGATTCCTTAATAGATTTAATAACTATACTAAAATTAGAAAGAAGAAATTCTTATAGTAAAGTTAAGAAAGAACATAGTATAAATGATATCAATATATTATTAGTTTTAATTGTAAATCAATTTCTATTAACTTATCATACAAAGACAGATGAAATAGATTATAGTTTAATTGACTTACATAATATAAAACCCAAATATATGAATAGTATCTGCTGTGCTCAAGAACAAGAAATAAAAGCTAAATTAAGAAGCTACGAAATGGAACTATCTACAGCTAAAAGTAAATTAGATTCTTGTAAAGAAGAAAGAGCTAATCTAAACAAAGATGAACTAGGTGTAGATAAGTATCAAAAAGAATTAGAAAGATGCGTAAGTAGCATTAACAGAGAAAGTATAGTAATAGCAAGACTTAACTCTAACATATCTTCATTATCAAGACAATATGAAGAACTAAAAAAAGAACAAATAGATAAATATCGTAATCTAGACTTATATAACTATAATAGATCTACTATAAAACATATATGTAATTCTATAATAGGTTGCAGTTATTATTTAAAAACAAGTAATACTACATCAGTATTAAGTAATATAATAATATTCGAAGATTATGAAAAAACAGATAACTCATTTTATCTAGAAGTGTCATTTAAAGAATTGCTAAAAATAAGTAGTATGTCATTTATAAATGGTATATTAGATCAAAATGATTTACCAAAACTAGCGTAGGGGGACTTATGAAATTATTAAATAAATTAAAATTATTAAATATAATACTACCAATAATAATGTTTATGTTATTACTAGTATTTAAACTAAGTGAAAAAACAGTATACTTATTTGTTATGACACTTATCATTGGATGGGCATTACCATATTTCGTATTATTAATAACAGGTTTTGCTCAAGTAAAAAATTTATTCCATAAATTAGGATTAACTCTAAATATAATAAGTATTCCATTATGTATACTTACATTATATTTAATAATAACTATATATGATTCAAAACAATTAATATTTATAATAGAATATGCCATTATAATAGTAATGAATATATTAAATATCATATATTATATAAAGTATTTAAAAGCACATCCTAATGAAGAAAACGAAAGAATTAAAAGAATAAAAAAAGAAAACAATGGGGCAATAGTTTAGTAGGTGATAGTATGAAAAAGAAAAATGCATTAGTTCCATATGAAGAAAAAAAGTTAGTACCAGTAGAAAAGAAACAAACTAATATTAAAAAAATAATATTACCAACAATTATTATAGTAGCAATACTTATACTAGTACTATTTATATCTTCATTATTAAATCCATCAAATAAGGCTAAAAAGTATTTAGAGTCAAATGGATATACATGTAATAAACAAACATGTACTAAAGATGAAAATAATAAAATATATACATTTAATTATGAAGATTTAACATACTATGTAGATACTGATTTTTACTATGTAAACATTGGTAATACATCACCATCTCTTACATTAAAAGATGATGAATATGTATGTAGTTATACTAAAGATGAGTACAAACCATTTACACTAGTTGACAACACATTTATTTATAATCAAATATGCGAAAAATACGTGGAAAACGTTAATTCTCACATAAAAGAATATGAAAAAATAATTACTGAAGCTAAGATAAATGTAAATAGATAAAAAATAATTGTAAACATTCACAGATTTTAAATTTGTGAATGTTTTTAAATGTTATAATTTAACTAGGAGAATCATAAAATGAAGAAATTTAAAAGAATAATAGCATTAATGCTAATGACACTAATACTAACTAACTGTGGAAAAGAAAAACTATCTTTAAATGAAGAAGTTACACTAAAAGGAAGAATAACTCATCAAGAAGTAACAGAAAACAATGTTATAAAAATGATAAGTGTTCTAACTTTAGATGAACCAATTGTAATAGATGGAGATTTAGTACGTAAAATAGAACTAGATTATGATAAAGATCTAAAAACAGATACAGATATTACAATAACAGGTGTAATAAAAAATAATGGTGATTCTACATACAACTATTTATTTAGTGCCAACGACATTAATGACATATTATCTTATGTAAATACATTTAATAATGGAACGTTCTCTATGACAATTCCAACAAGTATTATCAAAGATGTAATAGTAAACAAAATAGAAAATGGCTATGCAGTATATCTAGATAATGATGGAGAAAAGATAGAGATATTTAAAGTATTAGCAGTAACAAAAGCAGAATACGAAACATTAAAAAATACTGAAGATTTAGAATTTGAAGTAGCACATTCTAAAGGAGATAAAAAAGCAGTAATTATTTATTCGACAGAAGAAGTACCTGATAATCAACTAGATACTTTAGAAGATATCAACAAACAAATGCCTATTATAAAAGGGAATATAAAACTAAAATAAAGAACTAAGTTCTTTATTTTTTTATGCTATGCTATAATTAAGATGATAGGATGTGCTAAGTATGGAAATACAAAAGAAATATGAAAATAGAATTAAAGAACTATTAAAAAGTATCTCATTTGAAGAGGAACAACTATATGAAACAATAAGCTTAAGTGAAATTTTGAAAAATAGATATGTAGAAACTAGAGAATTAGAAGCTTATTTCAGTCAAAACTCCAATTGCTATCCTTTTTCTAACAACGACATACAAGCTAAATTTGGCTTAAGTAATGATAGTTTTGTAGAATTACAAAATCTTCTAAAAGAAAGTTCAAAATTTATTTGCATCATAGAAAGTGATACAGAATCTCAAATAGGAATACTACTTGAAAACTTTTTTACTAATCAATATGAACTTATTAGCGGCAATAAAAACCATATAATACAATCAATTATTACTGAATTAAAAAAGATGCGTACTAATTCAAATGGAGACAACCTATATCAAAAATATGATAAGATACTAGAAAAAATAAAAAAAATTATAATTAGCGCAAGCAAAAATCAATTTACTAACCCAAGTAAACGTATACTAGAAAATTTTGAATTAAATGATATAGCAGAAAGTATTAGCAATCAAATTTTAAAAATAAAGTTTAATCCAGATCCTGCAGGATATCCTCGTAGTTTGGAACAAGCAAAAAAGAAATTCTTAAAAAATGAAGAAATAGTAGTAACTCCAGTTACCGAGATAGAAAAAAATCAAATAAAAAATGAATTAGTAGAAAATATAATAGATTATATAATATATCAAAAAGCAAAAGGTAAAATACAAGTAACTATATCTCAAAGCAAAAAAACAGTATTTATAAACGACATAGTTATACCAATATCATTGATAAGTGAAGTTATAAATAAATTAAAAACAACCATTTTACCTAGTGCATTTGAAAACATAAATATATATTTAACAAGTAGCGAAACAGAATTTCTAGATGAATTCTATAGAAAATATATTTTGCATATAGATGATACACATATACTTGGTATTGAAAATACAGATAATTTTTTACAATTTTTAACGAAACATAAAGATGAAATAAAAACAAGAATTCAAGATATGGATAGTAGGATAGATGCCTCAAAACAAAAAAATCCATTAAATTTTGGGAATAATGTTATAACATTTATAGGTCCAAGACTCTTACAGGAAGCACCAACTCTAATTTATGCTAAAATATTACCTAGAAAATTTGATGAAACACCGACTACTGAGGAAGAAATACAAAAACAAATAAAAACAATTAATGTGATTCAAAACAATATTACAGAAAAGATGATTGATCAACGAGAACATAGTCAAATAGAAAGACTAGTATATTTATTATCATTAAAAAATATCGATACAGTTGAAAATATAAGTTTTGAAAACAATAAAAATGGAACACCCAAAAATGCAATAACAAAAGTAATGGAAGAGAAGATTTATTTTTTAGGGAATGAATTTTATCAAAAATATATGACTGACGAAGAGTTCTATAATAGGATAAATGAAACTATTAATTCAATGTCATTATCTAAAAAGAAAAAATTAAAAAAACAGTACGAAGAGTTACTTAAAATACAAAAATTCTTGAATTATAAATATAAAGACATCAGTAGAGCTATAATAAAATACATCGATGATCCATCTAAATGGATAGAATATTTTTCAAAAAAGCATAACGTATCTTTAGTACCCGAATCAGGAGTAGTAGGTGACGGAAAATTAGATAACACTAAACTAGGACCATATGGAATTGCTCAATTACTAATAGAAGATGAAATACATGAATATGAAACAAATTTAGTTAATGGAACTGATATAGAAAACACACTATTCAATATATTAAAGGTTTGTGATAAAGCTTATTATTTATCTAACTTCAATTATATTACCGATATAAAACGAATATTTATAATCGATTCTACAAATGAACAACAAAATCATATAATATGTGAAATGAATGCTTTAAATGAAACATTAATGGCGTATTTTAATGGGGTAAATAAAAACGGTGTTGCTTGTTTTTACTCTGTACAAAATACTGAAGAAGTTTTTATGAAAAGTTTTCGAAAAAGTAATTTTGGAAATATTATTGACTTTAAAGGAAAAGAATATACAACGATTTTAGCATTTGATAACCCAGGAAAAGATCAAATAATTACTCAAAATTATAGTTATGCAAAAAAGAATATTGAATCAATAGATGATTTTATTGAAAAACTATGTAACGGAGAAATAAGACTTAGATTAGCCACATCATTAAGCGTAGAGGCTGATTACGAACAGGATCAACGAAAAAAACATTCGGATTTCATTCAAAAATTGCTAAACCGTAAACGTATCTTACTACCTGCAGAAACTTATGAATTAAGTTTAATTGGTTATTCAAATGCCGATCTAATGATAGAAAATATGTCCAAAGAAGAAGCTCAAAAATTTATAGGTATAGAAGACATCTCTGACGAAAATTTAGCATTCATCCAATGTGTGCTTAAGCAAAAAAATATAGATAATATAATAAAGGCAATTGACAAAAGACTTCAAGAAAATTCTGAAGCAAATAATATACTTACAAATGAAAAAACAAGATTACAAGAAATAATGAGAATAAACCAAGAGGTAATCACTAAAAAGGACGCAAATGGTAACGATATTTGTTTTAATACCATAGAAGATATAGAAAAATATTTTGATAATAATAAAAGTAACTTCAAAAGAGAACACAGTGTTATATTAGAATACTTAGCAATCATTGCAAAGAAAAAAGGATCTAATGAATTATCTGAAAAAATAAAAAAACATTGTTTTAAACTATTTATAGAGGATAAAAAAGAATTCTTAGAAAAAGAACATGAAAAACATTATACTATCTACCTATATCAAACTGGAGCAAAAAGAGGACAAACTGCAGTCCCAGAAGTAGTTAATCCTAATAATAAAAACAAATCAGTAGAAATTTTTGATAGAGAAATGCTTCCATTAAAACAAGGATGTTTACAGGCTCTATCTCGCAAAATAGATAGTATTTTCCCAAATGCTGGTGAAGATAAAGATAAATATATGGAAATGGCTGATAAAGAACTATCATCAATAATACAAGTAAGAAATTCTAAGACAAGCCAAACTACATTTGAATTAAAACATGATATTGAAGTAAAACAAAATAATGCCAGATTGAGAAATCTAATTGATTCAAAAAGAAATGAATTAAAACAAGAAATACAAGAAATAGTAAATGATCCTTCTTTAAAAGAAGTAGATAAACCAAAATTTATCTCATCAAAAATACATGGTTTTATAACTATGATAAAATCACTGTCTAGTCAATTTGTATTTGATGCTAAAGAATTAATTGATCAATATTACTTTGAAGAAGACAGAGAAAATATAAAAGCTAATCACGAATCAAAAACAAGAAATTATTTCGCTAAAACATACGAAGATAATTGTTCAGTAGAATCTTTAATTGAAGTAGTAATTGATACTTTCAAAAGTGAGGTCGAATCTCTAAAATATAAATATGAACTACACGGCGGATACTATTTTGAACAAGATTTAGGTGATATGGAAAAAGTTCTTAAAATAAGTGAAAAAAGAACTGACTTTATAAAAAAACTAAATCAAAAAAGCAGTGTATATAGAGTATCTATATGGAAAATATATGAAAGTCTTGTAGCAAATAATGCAACGTTGTCTAATAATAAAAAAGAAGATTTAAGACAATATATCATACTAAGAATGGCTCAAACAATTCGAGAAATAGAAGGAAAAACTGGTAGTAAATTATTCTCTCAAGGACTAGCAGAATTCAACAAGGACTCATCTAATCCTAACATGGATGAGGATATTACAAGAGAAACACTTGAGCAAATTAGCAATTTAGAAGGCCGTGGTACTAATAATCCACCTGGACCAAAACTATAAAAAGAAATCCACAAGGATTTCTTTTTTATTCCACTAAACTACATTCTTTTAATTTATAAGTACCATTAATCTTACATTCCAATGTAACTTGAGCATTACCAGTATATTTAAATTTATCTTTCCAAGTAATAGTAAAATATTTTCCTACACTAGAATCTTCTTCATAATCAGTCTTACTTTCAAACAATTTATATCTATCTTTATCAGTAATCATATAACCACTAATTACAAATACATTATTCTTAACTGATTTAATATTATCCACTAATTTAGTAAACTCCATTTCAGTAACATTACTATAATTTATAGTATCTTTACTTAACTTAGCTAATTCAAGATTACCAGTTTCTAAATCTACAGTTCCAACAAAGTTAATAGTATCACCTTTTTTAACATTAACTTTATTACTTTCTATTTCTAATACTTTACTATGAGTTTTCTCTTTATTATTTACAGTAATATAAGCAGTAGTTCCATCATATTTAATCTTACTAACAATAGCACTACTCATATACCATATACCACTTTTATTAGTAGTATAAGTCAGTAAATAACTTTGACTTATTTTCATTTTATAATCTAATCTAGCTTCAACAACATCTACATTATTAACATCACTTACATCTACAATAGGTAATTCTTCATTATCTAAATCTTTATCTTTATCATTTGATTTAATCCAAGCAACTAAAGCTATACCAAACAATATTGCAAAAAATATAATAACTATTTTTAATATATTCTCTTTAATAAATTCCATAAAACCACCTCTTGATACCCATATTATATAATAATTCTTAATAATTAAAAACTAGATTTTTAATCCAAAGTATTATAAACTTAAAAAGTACGAAAGGAAAATAACTATGACAAATGAACAAATGTTAGAATTAGCAAAGAATACTATAAATGAAACTCCAGGTTTTATAAAACATAATAATTATAAAGTAGAAGAAGTAACTAACGAATATTGTAAGATGTCAGTAGAACTAACTGAAAATGCAATAAATCCTAATGGAACAGCTCATGGTGGTTTAATATTTGGTTTAGCAGATACAACTATGGGCGTATTAGCAAGAACAACAGGTAGAAACATAGTAACAATAAATGCTCAAATAGATTATTTAAAACCAGGTAAAGGTAATAAAATAACTTGTATAGCAGAACCTCTAAAAGTAGGTAAATCAACTGCTGTATATAGAGCAAGTATATATAACGAAGAAGAAACACTTATCTCAACAGTAACAGGAACATTCTTCTTTCTAGATTAAGATATTTAAGTAATATCTTTTTTTATTGACAATAATAAAAAACAAATTAAAATATAGTCCTAAGAAGAGGTAATTTATATGGGACATATTAGAAGATTAATTATATATTCTGATAAAATAACTAAATCTAAAAAGATTCTTACATATTCAGACCTTCATCTTGGTTTTAAAGATAGAAGTAATATAAAAGAAGTCTTTTCTATTCCAGAATTATCTCCATCACTTTATGATTATATATTAATACCTGGTGATATAGTTCACTCAGGTAAAATATTAGAAAATCCAGAAATGCAAAAAAGAGTACTAGATAAACTAAGTAGACTTACTGGTGATACTAAAACATTCATAAGTATTGGTAATCATGATCAATTTGAAAGATTTGGTTTTGAAAATTGGGCCGCATACTGCCAAGAATCAGCAATATCTACATATAATAAACTACCTAATACACACATATTAGATATAAACGATAAAGTAATAGAAGATGAAATAGAATTCAGTGCTATAAATAATAGCGTATATTATTATCTACAATATAAAGAAAAAAAAGAATTCTTTGAACAAGAATATAAGTTAAGACAACCAAAGATGTCGTTTACAAAAGATGCTTTCAGTATCTTACTTACACATGATCCAAAATCAATATATAGATTAAGCCAAGATAAAGGAACCTGCTTTGTACCTAATACAGACTTAGTAGTTAGTGGTCACATGCATAATGGATTAACACCTAATTGTATTCAAGGATTAATGCATGGTAAAGGAATTCTTTCTCCAGATTATACCTTCTTTCCAGAAATAGCATATGGAATAAAAGAAGTAGGAGATACTATATTCTTAGTCAATGGTGCTATAAGTAGCTTCGTAGAATTTCCACTAGTAAGTAAACTATATGGAATAAATTGTACTATTATAGAATTACATCCAAAAGAAGAAATAAGAACTAAAAAATTAACATACTCATACAAATAAAAGATCTACTTATTGTAGATCTTTTTTATTTACATCATTTAATATCATTTCCATTAATCTATTAGCACCAAAACTATGATAAGAACCCTTTAAAGTAATTAAAGAAAAATACTTCGAAGGCAATTGTGGTTCCGTCTTAACTTCAAATAGTTTACCTTCTTCAATGTCTTTAGTAGCAAACTCTGTTGTAACAAGCCCAACTCCTAAACCAATTCTTGCAAAGTCTTCAAGTAATGAAGCACTAGCAATCTCTAATTTAGTAGTTATTTCAATATTATTTTGTTTACAAAAATTATCAAAAGATTCTCTAGTAGTAGAAGGACTTTTTGGCAAAAGAATCGGATAATTTTCTAAATCTTGTAATTTAATAGTTTTATTCTTTAATTCTCTAAAGTAATTAGATGCAACAAACCCTTGATGTAACTTACCAATTCTTTGAACCTCTAAATCATCATCTTCACATATTTCTTCTTTAGCAACTAATAAATCAATAGTACCATCTTTTAACATATTTCTCATTATTCTACTAGGATCAGTAAATACTTGTATAGCAATATTAGGATACTCTTTATGAAACTTATCTAAATAATCCATCAAGAATAATCTTGCTAAAGTAGTAGAAACACCGACCTTTATAACACCTGTTTCAAGTTGTTTTAAATTAGAAAATTGCATCTCAGCACGATTAAAACAATTCATACCTTGTTTAATATAGTTATATATTTCTTTACCATTCTCGGTTAATATAACTCCACGTTTAGTACGTATAAACAAATCTCCACCAAGTTGGGATTCTAAGTTTTTAATTTGCTTAGTTACAGCTGGCTGACTAATATTTAGTAATTGACTAGCCTTAGTAATATTACCTACAGTAGCAACTACGTAAAAAATTCTATATAGTTCAAAATTAATATTCATTATCATAACCTCCTGTTATCATAAATATGACAAATAAGTATTTTTATTATAATAGAATCTATTCTATAATTCAATTACCAAAGGAGGTAATTGGTATGATACTAAAAAAAGAAGACATGCACACACACAGTATTTACTCTGATGGAAGTAATACACCAAAAGAACTAATTGAATTAGCCATCGCCAATAATATCACAACTTTTGCACTAACAGATCATGATAATATCGAAGGATCAAAAGAAATAATAAGACTTAATAATGGAAGATTAAACATCTATAGTGGTGTTGAATTATCTATTATGGCACCTAAAGGTAGATTCCATATGTTAGGTTATAATATTGATCTAGATAATGAAAATCTAAATAAAGAACTAAGAGAAATAAAAGAAACATCAATCTATAATCTATTATTATATATAGATGTTTTAAAGAAAGACTTTGGTCTTTATATACCAGAAACTGAAATAGATAAATTAATAAATGTTCCTGGTAACGTAGGAAGACCACAATTAGCATTATTACTTATTAAATTAGGATATTGTCATAATATAGACGAATGCTTCCAAAAATATCTTATTTACGCATTCGAAAAAGTACGTAAAGTAAAAAAAGGTATAACAGCAGAACAAGGTATAGAACTAATAACTAATGCTGGAGGAGCACCTATAATAGCTCATCCTAATAGTTTAAAAATGGCATACCAAGAATTAAAAGATTATATTATCTATCTTAAATCAATTGGTTTACAAGGACTAGAGACACAACACATTAATCTATCTCAAGAAGAAAGATATGTATATCACAAATTCTGTAAAGAATTAGATTTACTTGAAAGTGGAGGTACCGACTATCATGGTATAGATGTAAAACCAGATGTTGAATTAGGAACCGGTAGAAATGGTAACATCTTTATACCAGAAAACTCATTATCATTAACTAAAAAAATTAAGAGTAGATATATGTAGAAAAAAATGTTATTATGTTCATTGGTGATTTTAAATGTTATATTGTTTTAATGCAAAGCATTTCAACGACAACGAACGAACTAACAAAGAAATAGAATATGCAATAAGTAAGAAAGTATTCATCTATTACGATGAAGAAGCTAATGTATTTAAAGATGAGAATGATAACGAGGTAGATGTAACTAATAAAAAAGTCTTCCCAGTATCATTCATCTTTCAGTTACCAGCACTTATTAAAGCTCTAACTGATAATGGTGCAATAATACCAAATACCCAAGACCAAATACATATGGTAGAAGAATGGTACAACCATATAGTAACAAACAGAAACATGATATCTTTTACCGGTAATATGTTAAATGATCCAGAACTATTAACATATATATATGAAGTATTTGGTCAAAACCCAGAAGTATTCTTAAAAACAGCTAAGAAAGATTACAATGGTATTATTGACTTAACAGAACTTTATGAAGAAGAAAGCGACTTACGAAAAGCAATTAAACTACATGAAGATGAAGAATTTATCTTATCAGAAAAAGTAGAAGTAAATGAAGATGAAATAGGTCAAGAAGAATATCGTATCTTTATCTATCAAGGAAGAATAATGAATATCTCTAGAATAACTGATACTGTATATCATACTATTCCAGAAGATTTAATAGAATATGTAGAAGAATTATTAACAAGAATTCCTCAAAACTTCCCTAAGTCATTTGTATTAGACGTATTCTCTTATCAACATATGTATGATGTATTAGAATGTAATCCTATTGAAGCTTCTGGTAGATATCTATATAACTCAGTATTTAGTGTATCAGAAGACTTAACACATACTAATATAGAAAGAATTCCTGAAGAAAAAGATTCTACTAAAGTATCTTATAGTACAGAAGAAACAATGAAACCTTCAACACTTGTAAAAGTACAAGGTTCATTCGCTAAAGACTATGACGATATAAAAAGATATGGTAAAAGAGTAGAAGGTTTCGTTCATATATATGGTTTACCAGAGGGTATAAAAATCGACTTAGATTCCCTTCTAGGTAGTATAACTACTATAGACGAAGACTCTTCCTTCGAAGACACACCTACAATAAGATTAACTCCCAACAGTTAATCTTTTTTTAGGAATGGCAGCGTATGTATTAATAGAAGAATGCAAACAAAAGACAAAACATAAATAAAAGTTTTGTTTTTTTATGATATAAAAAGGAAATAAGACTTCTATCTATAATAATATAAGTAGAGGGGATAATTATGAATAATATAATACCAACTACAAATATAGAAAATATGATATATGAAATACGAGGTAAACAAGTAATGATAGATAGTGATTTAGCAAAATTATATCAATGTAGCAACGGAACTAAAACAATTAATCAAGCGGTAAAAAGACATGTTAATAGATTTCCAGAAAGGTTTATGTTTCAACTAACAGAATCTGAATATAATAATTTGTGGTCCCAACTTGGGACCGCAAGTAATATGATTAGATCATTACCTTATGTTTTTACTGAACAAGGAGTAGCAATGTTAGCGACAGTGCTTCGTACTTCAGTAGCTGAAAAAGTAAGCATACAAATTATGGATGCATTCGTATCAATGAGAAAATACATATCAACTAATTTAATAGAACAAAAATACATTAATAATCTAGTAATAAAACATGATGACCAACTAAATGAAATATTTAAATATTTTGATAAAACAAATTCAACTAATAACATTTACTTATCCGGTCAAACATACGATGCTTACTCCAGGATACTAGACATATTATTGCTTGCCAAAGAACAAATAATCATTATAGATAGCTATGCTGACAAATATGTTCTAGATATGATTAGTAAAACAAAAGTTTTGGTAACACTAGTATTAAGTACTAAAAGTAGACTTAGCAAATTAGATATTTCCAAATATACTCAAGAATACAACAATCTTACTATAATATATAACGATACATTCCACGATAGATTTATTATTTTAGATAAAAATAACATGTACCATCTAGGTACATCATTAAATAATGCTGGTACAAAAACATTTATAATAAATAAAATAGAAGATGAAAGAATAATAAAAACAATAATAAATTCAATATATGAAAATATAATCACAAACTAAAAATATATGCTATAATATATATTGATAATAAGATAGAAAGGTAGGCGTTAAATTTATGCAAGTAAATGAATTAAAATGTATAGAAGTATTAATTCGTTCTCTAGTTAATAAAACAGACCTTGATAGAGAAGCCCTTTCTGAATTTGATAGAATATCAACATTTGAAGGAACAAAAAACAACTTATTTAATCTTATATCAATAGATGACTTATTATCTAACTTTAATCATATTCAACCATTCTCATTAGAATTATTTCTACATACAGGAATAGTACCAGGAATGTTTGAAGATAAAACACAAATACCTCAAATAGATTCTAAATACTTTAAAAACTATTTAAGTTTCTATAAAGATTTACTAGAAGCATTAAGAGATGAAAATTATGTGTTTGATGAAAACAACAATGTATTTGTATCTAGCGGTAAATTAGAAACAGTAATACCACAAATATGGTTATATCGATTAGCGCAAGCTACAAAGAGAAGTAAATTCGAAAGAATGTATTTCTATAACAAGAATAAAGAAAATAATATAAAAGATAAAAATGAATTACTAGATTATCTACGTCATACAAAGACATTTGTGGTAGAACTATCATCAGGCAATCCAGCAAATGATTGCCAAGTAGAATTCTTATCTGCAGAAGCAAAAACAAATCAACAAGTAGATGGTAATAGAGAAGTAAAAGTAGCAGATGTAATGGAAATATTCAAATCAAATGTATCTCCAGAATTCCAAACTACAATAAGAAAATACAAATTATCAGATGCATTCTTCTTAATAAGTAAAGCAGAAAAAATGGGTAGAGAATTCTATACAGAACCACTAGAAGTACAACAAAAATATATAAATAAATGGATGTTAGAATTCATTCATAGTAATGAACAAGCTAAAATAGAAACACAAAAATTCATATTACTAGCTACAACAAAAAAGAATACTAACTATGATCCAAAGAACTTTGATAAAAAACAAGTAATAGTAGGTTTATTTAATTTATATATAACTATTATGAAAGGAATAGGTAGAAACTATGAACTAGTATCTCTACAAGACTTTAAAATAGAAGAATATATAAGTTTAGAAACTCAAGATAACATAAAAGCATTAGAAGATATAATTAAAAGAGTAAATACATCTCGTATATCACAAGCTCATATAAGACAAGATTTAGCTGAAACACATGATGTAGTAAGACCTTTAGATCAAGTAGAAGATGAAGATATCATAGCAGAAAAAAAGGTAGAAAATTCTTCTCTAACAGAAATGTTAAAACTTCAAGAAGCAATCGAAATAGCTTGTGGTCAAAAAAGAAATCAATTACAAGACAAAATAAGATTAGCTCAACAAAATTCAATCGAAGACCTAGCTTTTGATAATGACCTAATAATAGCATTAATTATAGAAGCAGTAAAAAGAGGTAGAGTATACTTTAAACCAGGAACAAACCATTTAGTAATAGAACTATATAACGATGAACTTGGTAAAACAATATTTAAAGTATCTATCAGCACTGCTAATCTAATAACATTTATGGAAAACTTTAATTTTGGTTTAGAAGAACTAGACGCACCATTTAAGATGAGTTAAAACTCATCTTTTTTTATTTTAAATAATTTGTTAGAATATACATACAGGTGATAAACATGGCTTTAAAAGTAGATAATCCAACAACTTATAGATTCAATGATGACATAGCAACATTTTTTGATGTAGAAATAGATGATCCAATAAGAGATAACGATTATGAATTATTAAAAAAAGAAATATATAAACTAGATATTGATTCAGAAGAAAAAGCTAATATAATAAATAGCATCAATAAGTTAAATATTAATATTTCTAAAAAAGAACAAAGAGAAATAATAAATCAAATAGAAGAATTCAAAAAGAATTATCATCTATAAAAGAAGGAATCTTTATGACACAAAAAGTACATAATACATTAAGAAACTTTATTTCTAGTAATAATGCTTTTTGTGATGCATTAAAACAAGAACAAATATATATAGATGACAACATACTATTAGAATTAATAATTTACTATCTAAGATTAAATAAAAGTGCATTAAATATACTACCAGAACAAGATAGATATCTAATAAATGAATTAATAAATAGACATAATTTCTATATATCTGATAATAAAGTAGTAATAGGTGAACACGAAGTATCTATAACATATCTAAAACATTTAGTTTTAGAACTAGATAGTCAAATAAGTACTTTACAAAAAGGAAGAGTAATCTATCTTCATGATATATCAACAAAAGAATTACGCATAAGATCACATCAATATACAACTGGAGCCAAATTAAGAGTAATACCTTTTGATGATACTAAAGCAACTACATACTATACACACGTAGATAGAGAAAGAGAATATGAAATAACATCAAAGATAAATCCTAAAACAAGAAGATATATAAAAGAAACTAAAGATAACTTTATAGCTTTAGTAAACGATGTAGTTCATAAAGCACTAACAAATAGTTTAGATGATTATAGTATCAAATATCTAAAAGTAATAGCATCATATCTTCAACTATATCCATTTACAACTTACTTAAATGGAAAAAGAAAAGTACCATACGAAGTACTTACTATAGATCAAAATAAAATAGGTATTAGAAAAACAACATATAGTAATCCAGAACTTAATCGTCTAAAAAGAGAATTAGTATCATTATTAAGATATCAACAACAACTAGAATATGATCAAGAAAGAGAAGTACATGATGAACACATAAAATCACACCAACTAACTCTTACAGAACAAGCACTACTTAATGTAGATAAAGACAAACTAAGAACAATGCTAGAAATATATGAATTAGAACATTCACCAAGTATCTACAATAAAAATCTAATAGAACACTTAGCGTTATCATTTGAACAAGGAACAGTATCTATAAATAGATTCTTTGCTAATCCATTACTTAGAATATTCCTAAATGATAGTGAAAATTCATACTTTCATTGTTCAATTCATCTAGAAACATTATTTAATCTAGTAAATACTAATCAACTATTAGAAGAACTAGAAGACAATAAAATATTAAGATTACCAGTATAAAAGAGAAGACCAAATCTTCTCTTTTTAATATGAAAATAATTTACATTCATAACTATCAAGTAAACTATTTACTTCAGTTAAGTCATAAATACCTTCAATAAAACAAAATCTAATAATCAAATCATAAACATTATTTTTAGGTAATGAATAAGCAGCACTATTAAGTAAATCTTCTATTTCATTTTCATTTAGTTCTAAAGCTAAACCTAATAATATAACTGTTTCTTTACTAGGATGATAAGAAGAATCACTTCTTATTTTAGAAAACAATCTTCTATCAATATGTACTTTATTATATACATCACTATCTTTTAAATCCTTAGAATCAATAAAATTAAATAATAACTTTTGAAACTTATTAGTATCTTGATTACTATTAATAAAATCATCTAAATTACTAGATTTACATCTTTTAGCTGTAATTGGAATATCTATTTGTTTAGCTACTTCAACTTCTTCAAAATCAAATGCTTCATCTAAATAGGTTTTATCTATTCTTTTATCTAAGTTATCATCTTCTAACATAACAGAACAAGAAGCATTCTCTTGACCATACTTAAATTTATTAAACTTAATAAAAGTATCACTTTCTAAATTCTTTTCTATAAATAATTTTAATTTTTCTATCATAAAAATGTCCCCTTCAAAGCGACCAATCGCTCTCATTAATGTAGTACCATTATACCGAAAGAGGGAGATAATATGCAAGAAAAGTTAAATAATTTAAAGAATAATAGTCTTCTAGAAGTATCACAATGGTGGGGACTAAGAGAAGCAGGTAAAGGAGGAATAATTATTACTCAAGATAAATATCTATATAGTTATACTTTCTATTATAGATTAACACCATTCTTAGAAAAGAATAATATACCACTAGAATACATATCAGACGGAAAACTATTAACAAATGAAGAATACGAAAAAGTAATAAACTTCATTGAAAACGAAATAGTAGGTAAGACATTTACATCACAACATATCTTCGACGCATCATTTAATGTAAGTGGTAACTATAACAATCATACATTTAATATACATAACAATGTAGGATTTATTAACAACAAAGAAGGTCTATATGATAAAGCAAAAAAACTAATAGAAACAATAAAAGGAGAAAAATAATATGACAAAGAAAAAAGAATTAGATGTAGTATTTTTACTAGATAGAAGTGGTTCAATGCAAGGCAGTGAAACAGATACAATAGGTGGATATAATAGTTATTTAGAACAACAAAGAAAAAATAAATTCAATACTAAAATAACTACAGTACTATTTGACGATCAATATGAAATATTACATAATAGAAAATCAATACAAGATGTTAATAACTTAACAGAAAAAGAATATTTCGTAAGAGGATGTACAGCTCTATTGGATGCAATAGGTAAAACAATAAATAATTTAGATAAAAAGGTAAAAGATAATAAAGTACTATTTGTAATAACTACAGATGGCTTAGAAAACGCCTCAAGGGAATATAACAAAGACAAAATAAAGAGCTTAATAGAACAACACTCTAATTGGGAATTTATCTATATTGGAGCTGATATCGACTCATACGGTGAAGGTACATCTATAGGTATTCCAAGAAAAAATATATCCAACTATTCAAAATCAAAAAAAGGAACAGATACACTATTTAGAAGTATAAACTATCTATCAAGTTGCATGTGTATGGATGAATCATTTGACGAATCATGGAAAGAAGAACTAGAAAATACTAAATAAAAGAGTTACATAAAAACTCTTTTTTATGTAAATTAATATAATTTAATGAATTATTACTTCATTTATTACAAAAAAGTAGTAAAATAAAGATGTATTTGGTTTTTATCAAAGGGAAGTGAAAATTTACATGAAAAAGAAAACATGTTTAATAATATATAATCCACGAAGTGGTAAAGGTAAAGTAAAAGAAAGAATAGATATCTATGAAAAACTATTACTAGAAAATAACTACGAAGTAGATATAGTTGCTACAAAAGGTGTAGGTTTCGCTACAGAAGCAGTTGTAGAAGCTGAATATCATGATATTGTATTCTCAGTAGGTGGAGACGGTACACTAAATGAAGTAGTTCGTGGTAACTTTATGCGTTCTAAAAAAATGACTGTATGTCCATTACCTAGTGGTACATGTAACGATGTTGCCACTATGTTAGGCTATAGTGCTGATCCATATAAAAATATAGAATTAGTACTAGATGGAGTAGAACACTCTATGGATATTGGTACTATTAATGATACACCATTTGTATATGTAGTAGGTATGGGTAAATTCATGAACATACCATATGAAACTAAATCTTCTGATAAAAGAAGAGCGGGTTACTTTGCATATTTAAAAGATGGTTTAAAAGAAGCTTTTGATAAATTAAGAAGATATAAAGCAGAAATAACAATAGATGGTAAAAAATATGACGGTGATTACTCACTTATCATGATATCTAATTCAGACCATGTAGCTGGTGTAGATAGATTTCATAGAAATGTATGCATAGATGATGGTGAATTAGAAGTATTACTATGTACTGCTAAAACAAAAACTCAATTTATAAAAAATTTCTTACTAAGATTCTTAGGTAAACAATCAGATGGTATTGTATCAATGACTGCAAAAGATATTAATATAAAACTAATAGATAAACCTTCAAAAAAATGGTGTATCGATGGTGAAAAATATGAATATAGCGGAGATACTTTCCATATTAAAGCCAATAAAAAAATGAATATTCTAGCTCCACGTGCTAGTGTAGAAAAATTATTCCAAGAAAAATAAGGTACTATAAAGTACCTTTTTTTATTTTAACTTACTAAATATATTCCCTAGACTTTCATGAATAACTAAATTAGCATTTCTATCATAATCAGTAGCATCTTTATTAATAATAACTAAATACTTACCTCTAAAATATCTAACAAAAGAAGCTGCTGGATAAACTACCAAAGAAGTACCACCTATAATAAGCATATCTGCATTACTTATAGCATTAATAGTACCATTAACCGTATCTTCATCTAAACCTTCTTCATATAGAACAACATCTGGTTTAATAATACCTTTACACTTACATCTAGGTACTATATCTTTAGAATTAAATACATAACTTGCATCATATTCCTTACCACACATCATACAATGATTCTTATAAATAGTACCATGTAATAAGTATATATTCTTATTACCAGCTTTCTCATGCAATCCATCTATGTTCTGTGTAACAATAGCACTTAACTTACCTTTATCCTCTAACATCTTTAAATATTTATGAGTTACATTAGGTTCAATATCTAAACAATTTAATTTATCTTTATAAAACTTATAGAATTCTTGCTTATGTTCATTAAAGAAACTTCTACTTAGCATTACTTCAGGTGGATAATCATATTTTTCATTATACAAACCATCAATACTTCTAAAATCTTTAATACCAGACTCAGTACTAACACCAGCTCCACCAAAAAAGACTATATTATTAGATTCATCTATCATACCTTGTAATTTTTCTATATCAGTCATATTATCACCAATTAAATTATATCAAATCTTTCTTAACAATCTAAGAATATTATGATAAGATTAGTTTAAGAAAAATAGAAGGTGATATGATGAAAAGATTTTTAGCATCGTTATTAGGTGTAGTGATATTTTTCTTGCTATTGCCAACAAGTACAATCTTGATAGCAAGAGATATGTCTGATGAAAAAACAATAGGAAAGTTGATTGAAACTGTTCCAGAAGTATTCGGAGATGAATTTGCAGGTGAAGGTCTTGCAGAAGGACTTTTAGAAGAAATAGAAGAATATGATCCAAGATATGCTGATTGCTTTGATGAAGAAGAAGTAGAAAAATTAATAGCAAAATTGTTTTCAGAAGCAATAGAAAACTTAGGTGATCCAGACGCCGAATATATAGTTGATACGGAAGAACTGGTTGATTACGTAGTTAAAGCAACTGAAGAATACGCTGAAGAAATAGGTGAAGAACTTCCTGAAGACTTTGAAGAACAACTAAAAGCAAAACTAGGTGATATGGAAGAATTTAGAAGAGATGTATTCTTCGATGATCCAGAATTAGAAGGAATAGCAGTTCTATTTGAAGCAGTATATTCTAATAAAGTATTAATTACTTTAATAGCTGGAATAGTATTATGTGTAATATTAATGTTTATTCTATTAAAAGATATTTCACTTACATTATTAAAAGTAAAAACACCATTCATGGTAAATGGTATTTGTATATTATTACTATCATTTGGTTTCCAATCTTTATTAAATTCAACAGAAATAAATGGTGGAGCAGAATTACCAGCAGACTTCATTAGTATACTAACATCTCCATTCTATAAAGTTGGTGCTATATCATTAGTAATTGCAATAGCATTAATTATTATAGCTAAAGTTTTAAAACACAATAAGAGTATTTCTAATAGTAATGCAGCTTTAGAAAACTTAGGTAATGTAAATTACAATCCAAATACAAATATTACTAATACACCATATAACGGATATCAAAATCATTAAAAAAAAGGATTATGAAATCCTTTTTTTATTTGTCTTATTTATTTTCCCATTTCCATTCAGCAACTTCTGGCATATCTACACCATATTCATGAATGTATTCTTTATGTTCAATAAGTTTTTCATTCATTAATTGTGTTAAATAAATACCTTTGCTACCTAAGTTAGGAACCATCTTACAAGCTTCAATTACTAAATGATATCTATCGATTTCATTTTGAACTCTCATATCAAATGGAGTAGTAATAGAACCTTCTTCCATATAGCCTTTAACAACTATATTCTTATTATATCTATCATAAGTAAACTCTCTAATTAATCCAGGATATCCATGGAAGTTCATTAATACTGGAGTTTTCTTAGTAAATAATGAATCAAATTCTTCATCACTTAATCCATGTGGATGTCTCTTATCAGATTGTAATTTGAATAAATCAACTACATTGATAAATCTAATTTTTAATTTAGGCAAGTATTCTCTTAAGATACTTACAGCAGCTAATGCTTCAATAGTAGGTTCACAACCTGCACAAGCAATTACTAAATCTGGATCTTGTTCTTGATCATTACTTGCGAAGTTCCAAATACTAACACCTTGTTTAAAGTGTTTCTTAGCTTGATCCCAATTTAAGAATTGATATCTAGGATGTTTAGAAGCAACAATAGCATTAATTCTATTTTTAGTACCTAAACAATGATGCATTGTACATAATAATGTATTTGTATCAGCAGGTAAGTAAATTCTTGCTATATCACTCTTTTTAGTAGCTAAATGGTTTAAGAAACCAGGTTCTTGATGAGTATAACCATTATGGTCTTGTTGCCATACATAACTAGTTAAAATATAGTTAAGTGAAGCAATGTCTTCTCTCCAAGGTAAATCTCCAACAATCTTTAACCATTTACTATGTTGACTTGTCATAGAATCAATAACTCTTGAGAATGCTTCATAAGTAGAGAAGAATCCATGTCTACCAGTAAGTAGATATCCTTCTAACCAACCTTGACACATATTTTCAGATAACATACTATCCATAACACGTCCATTATGTGCTAAGAACTCATCGTTATCTTTCATATCAGCCATCCAAGTTCTTCTTTCAGTCTCAAATGTATGTTTTAATCTATTAGACATTGTTTCATCTGGCCCAAAGATTCTAAAATTCTTATTATGTGCATTAAGTCTAAATACATCTCTTATGTATTTCCCTAATTCAATCATATCTTGTTTTTGAGTAACACCAGGTTCAACATCTACTTTATATAGTTTTGGATCTGGTAATATTAAATCTTTAAGTAATTTACCACCATTAGTATGTGGGTTAGAACCCATTCTTCTATCTCCTTTAGGAGCTAATTCTTGTAATTCAGGTAATAGTTTACCTTCATCATCAAATAATTCTTCTGGATGATAACTTCTTAACCATTTTTCTAATAATTCTAAATGATCTTCACCGCTCATATCGATAGGAACTTGATGTGCTCTAAATGTTCCTTCTATTTCATTACCATCAACCCAATCTGGTCCTGTCCATCCTTTAGGAGTTCTTAATATAACCATAGGCCACATTGGACGTTTAACTTTATCATTTTCTCTAGCATCAGTTTGTATCTTTTTAATTTTTTCTACACATTTATCTAATGCTTTAGCCATTTCTTTATGCATTACTTCAGCTTCATCACCAGCTACAATAATCGGATCCCAACCCATACCAGTAAAGTAATTAACTAATTCTTCTTCGCTAATTCTAGATAGAATAGTAGGGTTACTTATTTTATATCCATTTAAGTGTAGAATAGGTAATACAGCACCATCAAATTTAGGATTTAAGAATTTATTAGATTGCCATGAAGTGGCAAGTGTACCAGTTTCAGCTTCACCATCACCAACTACTACAGCAGCAATTAAATCAGGATTATCAAATACAGCACCAAATCCATGTGCTAAACTATAACCTAATTCTCCACCTTCATTAATTGAACCAGGTGTTTCAGGAGCAACGTGACTAGAAATTCCTCCTGGGAATGAAAATTGCTTAAATAAATTTTTCATTCCTCTTTCATCTAATGAAACATGAGGATATATATCACTATAACTTCCTTCTAAGTATACATGACTTACAATAGCATTTCCTCCATGACCAGGACCAGAAATATAGAACATATTTAAGTCATATTTATTAATAATTCTATTTAAATGAGTATATACGAAAGTTTGTCCAGGAATAGTTCCCCAGTGTCCAACAATCTTTCTTTTAACATCTTCTTTTCTTAAACCTCTTTTTAATAATGGATTATCTAGTAAATATAATTGACCTGCAGATAAATAATTAGATGCATTCCAATACTTATTTAACTTAGATAAATATTCTTTAGTATCAAATTCACTCATAACCATTCTCCTTTTATCTTACACTAATTATTATATCATGACATATATTTAAAGTAAATCAACTAAATAAGTAAAACTAGTGCAAAAAAACGAATTAATTATCAAGTAATTAACTACTTTATGATATACTTAATATGATAGGGAGTATGATAATATGGAACCAACTGAAAATAACGTAACAGAAACTACTACACAAGTAGAACAACCAGTAACAGAAACAACTGAAGTAGTTGAGACTTCTCCAGTAGCAGAACCAGTATCAGTACAAACTCCCGAACCAATAGAATCAAAACCGGAATTTGTATGTACAGAAGCTGCACGTCCTGTAGAACCTATTAAACAAGTTCCTAAGAAAGAATCTTTCTTTAAAAAGCATAAAGCATTAATAGGTGGAATAACAGCAGGAGCATTAACTCTTGCAGTACTAGGAGCAGTATTTATTCCAAGATTACAAAACTTATCAATACCAGACCCAAACTCTGGTAAAAATATAGAAACAAACTCTAATAAGAATCTATTAATTAGTGTTTTAAAACTAGAATCAGGTAGTAAAATGCCTACATATGATATGTTCTTTAGCGAAGAAGTAGCAGAAAACTATGAAATAAGATACTTCCTTAAAGATCAACAACTTACATTAGATGATGTTTCTATAGTAGATAATGAAGTTAGATACCTAAAAGGAACAGATACATATAAGATAGAATTAGTTAGTGAAAATGAAACTTTAACTACTAGTTTAGAAGTAATAGATACTCAAAAACCAGCAGTTGTATTAAAAACTATAAATGTTAACTTTGCTGAAGAATATAATCCAAAAGATTTTGTTAATCAATATGATGATAATAGTAGAGAATATGCATTCACAGTTAAATTAAAAGATGAATCTCAAAAATCATTTAATAAGAGTGGTCAACATTCAGTAATGATAGAAGTATGTGATACATCAGATAATTGTACTGATCAAAGAGCAACAGTAATTGTTGGTGATAAGAGTAACGCATTACTTGGTACTAAAGAAAAAGAAATAATCATTAAAACTGAAGAAATGAAATATGGACTAAAAAAGGTAACATATGTAAATGTAACATATAATATTTATAAAGATGGTTCAACAGAAGAACTAAGACGTGGAAGTGAAGAAGTAAGAGTTGACCAAAGTGGTTTTAACGGTACGCCAAAAACAATGAAAGAAGAAATGGAAGCCAACTTCAATAGTTACGCATCTTCAAGAACTACAATATTAAATAAAACAAATGAATATCGTAAAGAAAAAGGAGTACCAGCTCTTGTACTAGACGAAGAACTAAGTAAAATAGCCACTCTAAGAGCTATGGAAATAGCATATTCAGGAGTAATGTCTCACACAAGACCAAACAAAGAAGAATGGATTACTATAGTTACAGACTATACTGGAAAAGAACAAGAAGCAAGAATGGCTGAAAATGTAGCTGGTGAATATGATACAGATGTAGAAGTTGTAACAGAATGGCATAATTCTAAATCCCATAATTCAATAATGATGGAACAAAATTTCAAAAAAGTAGGTATCGGTAAATATAGCTTTAACGGAAAAACATACTGGGTACAACATTTCTCAGAATAAAGGACATAAGTCCTTTTTTTTATTGTCTTTTTTGATATAATAAACACTAGTTATTTTATATGAACATAGTTATCCAAAGGAGGATAATTATCATAGAACTTAAATACATAAACTTACAAGAAAAAGAACAATTACTAAAAGAAAATCCTAAAGTAAAAAGATTATCTAAATTAATAGATCAACATAACACCACATACATAGATAATCTAAGAAAAAAATTAAATATACTTAATAATATAAATGGTTACCCATTAGATGACTATCAAAGTAGAGTAGTTCTATCTAATGAAAAAGCAACACTAGTAGTAGCAGGAGCAGGTTCTGGTAAATCATTAACTATAATAGGAAAAATAGTATATCTAGTAAAAATATGTAATATAAACCCTAATGACATACTATGTATATCTTTTACTAACGACGCAACAATTAATCTAAAAAACAATATAAAAAAGAACTATAACTTTGACATAGACATCTATACATTCCATAAACTATCTTTAAGTATTTTAAAATCCCATAATATAAAGTATGCAATAGCTAAAGAAGACTTATTACTAGATATAATAGAATTATTCTTTAACGAAATAATACCAAATAATAAAATATATCAAAAAGCACTAAAATATATATTAGGTAAAACACCAACCGAAAAAGAAATAGTTAACTTAAAACGACTAATTACGACATTTATAAATCTTTATAAATCAAATAACTATCCAATTACATACTATTTATTAATATTAAAGAAAATAAAATATACTCTAAACATAAAAGAATATATAAAAAATAAATATTTAATACTATTAATATTTAATATACACATAATGTATCAAGAAGAACTTAATAAAGATAAATCCCTAGATTTTAACGATATGATAAATAAAACTATTGATATTATAAGTAATAAAGGTCTAATAAAAAAATGGAAATACATTATAGTCGATGAATACCAAGACACATCAATGACTAAGTTTAATTTAATAAAAAGTATAATAGATATATGCAATGCTAAATTTCTTGCAGTAGGAGATGACTTTCAATCTATTTATAGATTCACTGGTTGTAACTTACATATATTTTTAAATTTCACAAAGTATTTTAATTATTCTAAAATAATGCCTATTATAAATACATATCGTAATCCCCAAGAACTAATTAATATAGCAGGTAAATTCGTTATGAAAAATAAATATCAACAAAAGAAAAATCTTATATCTAGTAAACATCTATCTAACCCAGTAATAATCTATTACAGCAACAATAAAGTATCTATATTAAAAGAAATACTTAAATTAATAGAATCTAACAATATAATGGTACTAGGTCGTAATAATAAAGATATCTTAAAGTATATAGACAATACATATAAACAAGATAATGACATATACACATATCAAAACAAATCATTTAGATATTTAACTATTCATAAATCAAAAGGGTTAGAAAGTGAATATGTAATACTAATAAATGTCGAAGATAACTTACTAGGATTACCTACTAAAATAAAAGACGAAAAAATACTAAAGTATGTCAATAATACAAAAGACTACTACCTATACGAAGAAGAAAGAAGATTATTTTATGTAGCACTTACTAGAACAAAAAATAAGACTTATATAATAAGTCCTTATAAAAATGAATCTATATTTATAAAAGAAATAAAAAAATATAAAGGAGTAATCCAAATAAAAAAGTAGATTACTATCTACTCATACCCTTAAATTCTTCTGTAGGAATACTAGCTTCAGGTTGCATAGCCAAACCAGCTTGATATCCTTTTCTAAAACGAGCTAATTCATCTTCATTATTAGCTTTAAAATATTCTTCTGTTAATCCTTCAAATGCAAATTCTTTACCCATTTCAAAGATTTCATCTCTCGGTTGTACTTCTGTATTATTAATAACGTCCATCGCAATCACCAAAGTTATTATAACATTAAAAGGTATTCCGTGCTATAATAATTTTCGAAGAAACGAGGTCTTAATATGAATAATACTTATGACAAAAAAACAGTAATTATCACTGGTTCAAGCCGTGGAATAGGCGCAGCAACTGCTTTATATTTTGCAGAAAAAGGTTTCAATATAGTAATCAACTATGTGTCAAATAAGGAAGCGGCAGACAATTTATCAAGAGAAATAAATGAAAAATATCCTGTTGACACGCTAGTTATAAAAGCAGATGTTAGTAATGAATCAGAAGTAATTAATATGTTACAACTAACTAAAGAAAGATTTGGTAGAGTAGATGTACTAATAAACAACGCCGGTATAGCAATAGATACTACATTAGAAGATAAAACTGTAGATAACTTCCATAAAACATTAGATGTAAATTTAATAGGAACATTCCTAACTTGTAAACATATTGGTACATATATGAAAGAACAAGGATTTGGTTCAATAGTTAATATATCTTCCACAAATGGTATAGATTCATTCTACCCATATAGTATGGATTATGACGCATCTAAAGCAGGAGTTATCTCTTTATCTCATAACTTCGCTATATGTTATGCACCAACTATAAGAGTCAATTGTATAGCTCCAGGATGGGTATATACAGAAATGAATAAAGAACTAGATGAAGAATATATAAAAGAAGAATGTGAACACATTCTACTAGGTAGATTCTCTGAACCAGAAGAAATGGCTAAAGAAATATACCATGTAGCAGTAGAATCTACATACTTAAATGATTCAGTAATAAAAATAGATGGAGGTAGATGTTAATATGTTACAAGAACTAGGTATTAGTGAAGAAACAATAAACTTCCTTCATGAAGAAGAACTAAAAGTAAAAGACATATTTAATACAATAGATCAAAACTGTTTATATAACTCTACTAAAGTATTAAGTGCATTCCATAAACATAACGTATCAGATAGTTACTTTAATAGTACAACTGGTTATGGATATAACGACTATGGTAGAGACAATATAGAGCAAATATTTGCTGATGTACTAGACGCAGAAGATGCTATAGTAAGAAGCCAATTCATATCAGGAACTCACGCTCTTACAGTAGCACTATTTGCATTCCTTAGACCAAACGATACAATGTTATCTATAACAGGATTACCATACGATACATTACATGAAGTAATAGGAATAGTACCAAATAACAGCAGTTTAAGTTCATTCGGAGTAAAATACGATCAAATAGATTTAGTAGACAATGACTTTAATCATCAAGCTATAAAAGACTATCTAACTAACAATAAAGTTAAACTAATAGAAATACAACGTAGTAAAGGATACTCTACAAGAAAAAGTCTAACTATCGATAAAGTACAAAAAGTAATAGAAACTATTCGTTCAGTAGACAAAGAAGTAATTATAATGGTAGACAACTGCTACTGTGAATTCGTAGAAACAATAACACCTTGTACAGTAGGAGCAGATATAATAGTAGGATCATTAATAAAAAATTTAGGTGGAGGAATAGCTCCTAATGGTGCATATATAGCAGGTAGACATGACCTAGTAGAACTTGCTGGAGAAAGATTAACATGTCCTGGAGAAGGTAGAGAAGTTGGTCCTACTTTAGGTATAAACAAACAAATACTACAAGGACTATATCTAGCTCCTAAAGTAGTAGCTAGTTCTCTTAAAACAGCAATCTTAACCAGCAAAGCACTAGAAGACTTAAACTACAATGTAGAACCTAAATACAACGAACCACGTGCAGACATAGTACAAAACATTATCTTCAACGATGAAGAAAAATTAATAAAATACGTTCAAGGAATCCAAATGGGTTCTCCAGTAGATTCAGCTTCAATACCAATACCTTGGGATATGCCTGGTTACGAAGACCAAGTAATAATGGCATCTGGCGCTTTCACACAAGGCTCATCAATAGAACTAAGTTGTGATGCCCCAATAAGACCACCATACATAGCTTATCAACAAGGTGGACTAACATACGAATATGGATTCCTAGGTGTTGCAAGAGCAATAGAAGAATTAAAAAAATAAAAGTACCAATAGGTACTTTTTTATTATCTACAAAAAATTAAATAAAATAACCTAAAACTATAGAGTTATTAACCTAAAATATGATATACTAAATTAGAATGGTAAAAGAGTAGGTGATAATATGATTAACGAAATGACAAATGATGAAATCGAAGGTCTACTAGGACTAGAAGATATCGAAGCAAATTTACTAAAAACAAGAAAAAACGGCTTAACACTAACAGATAATCAAGTAAGTACATTAGGCAAATATAACATTGATGCTTCTAAATGTGGTAGTACATCAGAATTACTATACATGATCGATCAAATAGATGATACTGATGATGATGACGAACTTACTATGTTGGCTGAACAAATAGCTGAAAACCAATATTATCAAAATACTAGAAAGTGAGTTTTTTATGGCTTCCCCTGAAAAATTAAAAAAATATCAAAAAGAAAAATTTGAAAGTTATAAAAAAATAAATAACTTAAAAGTAAATGATAATGAAGCATACATAGAAATAAAAGTAAAAGATTACAATAGTATTATTTCTGAATACTCTTTAGAAGATAACCCAGTACTAAAACCAGAATTCATTAATGTAATAGAAAATAGAGCATCTATCATTCCATTAGATTATCCATTAGTACTAGAAATACATAATAATACATTTACATCAGAAGAAAAAATAATAGTAAGAAAACTAATAAAAAACCATTTTACATTTATTTCTATAAATAAAGAGTCAGAATTAAGAAGATTAAGACAAAAAAGTGGATACTTATTAATGGCCGGTATAATTATGTTAGGTGTATCACTATTAATAAAAGATATCGAATTCTTTACCCCTATATTTGAAATATTAAATATATTAACATGGTTAGGTGTATGGGAATGTGGAAGTCTTGTTCTATTTGATGAAGATGATTTAAAAGAAGAGATAATCAAATACAAACACTTATCAAAAGTAAGAGTAGTATATAACAAAGAAAAAATAAAAAAATAACAAAAATATGATATAATAAAAAATAGATAAGAATATGGAGGGAATTTTATGGGAGATACAAATCAAAAATTCCAAGTTGAAGTAGAAACTGGAGAAATAATGGATGCAGAATTATTATCAGTTGTAGAAATTGATGGTAAAGAATATGCTGTATATTCATTAGATAATAAAAACGGTACAGTTGATATCTTAGCATCTTATGTAGTAAAAGATGCTGAAGGCTTTGATCAATTAGTAGATATCACAAACCCAATTGATAAAGAAAAAATTTCTAATTTTATAAAAAGTTTAGTTGCTTAATTTTAAGGATGGTGAATCATTATGTTTAATGGTGTAAGAGGAGAAGGTATTAAAAAATTCTTTAGTGGCAGAAAAGGGAGAAATCTATCTTTTGCTTCTAATGAACCAGTAAAAATACAAGCTGGTGCAGATATAGTAGAAATAGCACAAGGTGCTGTTGATAAAAATACCGATAACCTAATAATCGCATCTCTTAAAGCAACAATTGACGATTTAAATACACAACTAGCAGTAAAAAAAGATGCAGCTTTACAAGCAAAATTAGATTGGGCAACTGAATATCTTTCAAAATTCCAAGCGGAAGTAGAAAAGATAAGAAAAAAACAACCAACTCCAAAACCTCAACGTAAACCAAATAAAAATGAACATGAATTAAAAACAATTCTAAGTAATATAAAAATGCAAAGTGAAAGAGTTCTAAAAAGTTTAAAGAAACTACCTTTCGTGCTAGTTAAAGATGACTTTGAAGCAGTTAAGGTAGAAATAGAAACTATCAATGAACAAGTATCACTATATGAACAAAGTGTTCAAGCATATAAAACAAAAGGTGGAACTGAAGAATATCCAAAAATAGAATTCAGTAAACTAAAAGTAGTTTATAAACTAATTGCTAAGAAGATAGAAGAATTTAAAGATGAACTAAAAGAATCATCAGAAGAAAAATACGAAGTTAAACAAAATATAACTTTATTAGAAAAATTTGCTGATGATCTAGTTAAATTCGCGCCATCTCCTGAAGTATATGCAGCAATTAGAACTGAAGTGGATAAAGAATTAGCTGCAGCAGCTAAAAAGAATGAACCAGAAGAACCTGTAGTAACTCCACCAGCACCAACAAAACCATCTTACCAAGATACTGTTGATGCTTATGAAAATGAATTAGATAACATAAATGCAATTATAATAACTATGAATGCAAGTATTGCAAGAGTAGAAGAACTAAATAATATTGCAGAACTAACTCCAGAAATTATTGCAGAATATATTCAATTAGATGAAACAATAAAAGAATGCATTGCTAAGATTGAACACTCAAAGTTATCATTAGCAACAATGCGTAAAGAAGGCAAAGATCAACATAAGATTGATATAGCTAAATTAACATGCATTCAAAATAAAAAAGTAGAAAAAGTTCAATACAAAATGAACTTCGAAGCATATATTGAAGCACTAGATAGAAAAGCTATCGCAGTAATTCAAAAAATAAAAGAACTAGAATTATCTAAAACAAACGCTAAAAAAGAAGACATTGAAAAAATAAATCAAAGTATAGTACTACTATATAAATTCTTATTAGCAATTAATTCATTAATAGATAAGAGAATAGTTCAATATAGTAAAGTTAACCATAAGAATATAACTGAGTTATATAAAGCTCGCTTAGCAAAAAGAAAAGCAATGGTATCTGAAACTGAAATAGGTACATTAGAACCAGTAGTAGAAGAAGGAAAAACTGAATTAGAAGTATTCCAAGAAAGAATAGTTGCTCTAAGCGAAAAATGGTTAAAAGCAATTAGAACAGCTCCTATTGATAGAAAAGGAAATCTATTAATAGATGAAAAAGTATATGCCGATGAAATGACATTACTAATTGCTAATTCACATGATGAAACTAAATTAAAAACAATAATGACTGCTAGCGAAGAATTCAATAGAGCAAGAGGACAATTAATAAAAGAAAAACGTGTTGCGTTAAATAAATTCCGTGAAAAAGTAACAACAAGAATAACATTAATATTCCAAAGTGGAACTATTGAAGAAACAGTTAAACCTGGTATTGATTACAATGAGTGGTTAAAAGAAATTGAATATGCTGAATTAATCCATTTAGCAAATGAACCAGAATATAAAGGATTAATACCAAATACTGAAGATTTAATCAAAGAATACATTGCTGATCAAGAAAAGAAATATAGAAGTATCAAGAAAAGACAACAAAGTGGCGTAATTGAAAACTTATCAAACGAATTTGCTGAATTAATAGCAAAAGTTGAAAAAGTTGAAATGGACGAAAACTTTGAACAAAACGTAACTGCTATATTTGAAGCAATGAAAGAAAAATATAAAGTATTAAAAGACTTTACTTATAAAGTAGACTTCGAACATAACATAGTAACAATTAATTATATGTCTACACAATACGAATTTAGTTCAGGATCATATAAAATAGTTCCTCAAGAATTCGAACACGTAATAATGAGTCAAGCAAAATACAAAGCTTATAGAGCTAGTAAAGATATGACTCCTGAAGAACCAGAAGAAAAACCTGTTGTACAACCACCTAAAAAAGATGATGAAAATACAGCGGAAATTACATTTGGTAATGGAGAACAAAGCAATGTTAAAGTTACAAATAGAACTTTACAATTAGCAACTAATCGTCGTCAAGTAATCGATAGAGCTAAGAACTTAATTATTAAAAATGCAGATTCTCTAACAGTATCATTAATTAAACAAGGTTTAAGAATAAGATATAACGAAAATCTAAGAGATCAATTAAAAGCATTAAATGCTAAAATAAGCTTAGTAAATAAGAGCAACTATCGTAGTAGAAAAGATATAAAATTCCAAGGAGACGAAACAGCACAAGACTTAGCATTTAAAACTCCTAAAGAAAACTTCAATATTGAAGATTATAAACTTGAAGTAAGACTTATCGATGACGAAAAGAAACGTAGTGACTTACTATATTCGTTTGATTTAAATAATATTTCTGACGAGCTACATGGTAGAACAAAATAAAAATTAGAAAGCACCAAACGGTGCTTTTTATATTGAAAAAAGTAATAAAAAAGTGTATATTTATTATAGTAGGGGAATTGTAAAAAGGATAGAAAGGAGCGGAATTTATGGAAGAACAAAAAGTTAAAAATCAAGAAGAAAAGTTTTTAGAAAATTCCGGTCTGGAACATATTCATGAAGTAGCTACAATAATGCCTACTATGATAGATGATAGTATTGATGATAAAGAAATAAAAAGAGATTTATCATCAATAATTCCTAAATATGAATCAATAGAAAACAAAGAAGGGCAAGAACTAACAAGTAGAGAAGTTCTACTTAAATCAGATGGCTCTGAAGTTTTAGCAACTATTGATGACTTAGGAGAAGTAACATACAAAGCTAACTATCAACTTCCTGAACAGATAGATATAAAACTAAGAAAAGAACAACAAGTTAAAGAAACACAAAAAAAGAAGAAAAAAGAAAAAGTAAAACCAAGCAAAGCTGCAAAACAACAACAAAATATAATGTCACTAGCAGCCGTACTAATAATTGGTTTCCTAGTAGCGTTTTATTTCTTATATGTAAAAGCACCTGGAGAAGAAGATTTTGTTCCTTTGACAGTTACTGTTGAACTTGGAGATCCACTTCCAATTAGAACAAGTGCATATGTAACTCCTGGTGTAGGTAAAGATGTTGATGAATTATTATATATAAAAGATACATCACAAGTAAAACTAGAAGAAGTTGGGGAATATCAATTTAGTATTAAATATAAAGGCATTACCAAATATGGAAAAGTAGTAATAAAAGATACAGTAGCACCAACACTTAAAACACAAGATGTAACAATTACTGAAGGAGATACTTATAAACCAAGTCACTTTGTTGATTCTTGTCAAGATCATAGTGGATGCAACTATTCTTTCCAAGATAGCGAAACTGAACTAAAATATACATCACCAGGTTCGTATATCGTTTATATAACTGCAACGGATGCATTTGGAAACTTTGTTAATAAAAAAGCCAATCTATTTATAGAAGCTAAAGGCTTAATTAAAACGTATGTAAAAGAAACAGGTTTCGATTTTAATACTGGATATTCAATAACTGACGAATATCAACTAAACTTTGCTGAATATGCTAATTACTCGATGTTATTTAATGGCAAACATATAAAGATATTTACATATGAAGATGAAGAAAAATATCAAGCTGCAAGAAAAACATATAACGGTGAACCAAACTATGAATGTCTAGATCATGAAAAACAAATTAAGTTTACAGAAACAGTTAATACTGTAGGAAGTAACTATTCTAAATTAGATGACATTCAAAGATACTTTGCAGAACAAGGTTATAAAGAAAAGTAATTATTACTTTTCTTTTTTTATACACAAAAAAGCATTCAATCGAATGCTTTTATTATGTAGTAAATAATTGGATCCAATATCTTCTACCATAGAAGGTAAATGTACCAACACCCATTTTCTTCCATCTAGTATCTAAAATATTTTGTTTGTGGCCACTAGATGAAATTAATGCAGTATACGCAGAAGCATCAGTATTTTGCCAATAAGCCATATTTTCACCATAATGCTTAGTACCATTTAAATATCCGGCTTTAAATCCATATTCTTTTAATATTGTATAGAATCTTTGACCATCTGGTCTAGTATGGGATAATGTATTACCATAAGTTAATTCAAAAGTACGCATTGTAGCAACAATTGATAAATCGTAATCTAATGTAACAGGAGCGACTCCATTAGCTTTTCTAGTTTCATTAGTTTTTTGTAAGAAGTACTCCCTTGTACTAGCATTAGCTGCTAATACTTCTTCAGCTTCTTTCTTCATTGCTTTAACATCTGTTTTATATCCAGAGAAATCCCATTCTGTCCATACAGAACCATCAAATGATAATACTTCAACATAATTACCTGTATATAAATTATATGTAACTGAACTAGCCATATAATATTCTTTAGCCCCGTAGTGATTTATCATTTTAAATGGGAAATTCGCACTAGTTCTTTTTTCAATAAATACTCTCTCAGTCTCAGGAGTAGAAGGCGTTCCAGAATCTCCAGATCCAGAACCCGGATCAGTAGTACCTCCACCACCAGAACTAGAAGATGCCGCTTTTCTTGTAATAACTAATTTATAAGCAACAGTTTTATTATCTTTGTTTTTAACTTTAACATATATAGTATTAGAACCAACCTTTAACTTAACGGTTCTTGTTCCATATCCTGAAATAAAAGTAGAACCTTTAGCTGCAGTAGCAGTAACTTTAATAGAAGAAACACTGTTAGCAACTGTAGCTTTATAAGATGTTACACTACTTTTAAATGTAGGTGATAGTGTTCCTTTACTTATTGTTAATTTAGTAAGAGAAGGAGCAGGAACCACTTCAGGTTGTTGTGGATCAGGAGTAGGTGTCTCACCGCCAGGTTCTTCACTAGAACCATCTTCTTCTCCAGAAGCAGTTTCGAAACTACTAATATCTTCTTCTAATACTTCTTCTTTTTCTTGAATAGTTAATGTAGTTCCATTCATAACACAGTTATTTGCCATATCACATACATTAACTTTTAAATTATAAACACCAATCTTTACATATTCATCAGTACCAACAATAGTTGCATTAAAATCTAATATTTGACTATTATCAACAAATATCGCAACAAACTTAGTAGCATCTATAGCTTCACCTTCAGTAATAGTAACGTCTTGCAATAATACAATTGGTTTTTCAGTATCTTCAATAACTAACTTAGATTCATATTTTTCATCATTATTAGTAATTAAAGCAGTTAAATTCTTAATTCCTCTAACATAAGTATTATCATCTTTTACATAAGTAAAATCAGCTACATCCAAGCTTTCTTCACCATCATAATAAGTTACTGATGCATTACTATCAAGCTTATAACTTTCATTAAAGTATTCTTCTAAATTAGGAAGTAATTCCCCAGCTTGTACCTTTAATTCTTCAGCTATAAAACCATCTTTGATACTTATATATTTCATTCCATTTTCTTCAATATACTTAATTTCTTGTGCTTTATTAGAGAATAACTGAACTATTGAATTAGCTAGCATAACTCCACCAGCAACTAATAATATAACTGATAGTCCAATAAGACAAAGAACTTTCATCTTTTTGAATTTTTCAGACTTAAATAATCTTTTTAACTTTTTCTTCAAGAGTATCACCATACCTTTACTATCTATAATTATATCATAAAAAAAAGGACTATTCATAGTCCTTTTCTATTTGGTTAAGTATCATTTCTATTTCTTTATGAGCTCTATCATCGTATGGTAAAACAAACTTAAGTACATTATCTCTATTAGTAACAAATAGTACATAATCATCTCCTAAATAAATTGTATCTATCATACTTAATGTAATATTATTTATATCTATACTAGGATCTTCTAACTTACATAAATATAATATTGTATCTATCTTAGTTAAATATTCTTCACCAATATTATTACTTAATCTAGTAACATTATTTCTTTTTCTATAATACTTAGCATCCGCATCATAACATTTGAAATTATTCTTATCTACTATAGCATCACTAGCAAGTAAAGTACTTATACTATCTTCATAATTAGTATCTATAAATCTTCTTAATAATCCTTTATATGAAATAAATTCTTCGTAATCATAATAATCTCTATTAATAGGATCACTAATTATAGGACATAAAGTAGTATCTATCTTTAATCCATTTCTACTAACAAATACATCATTATTAACAATAGTAACAAATTGAATAGGTTCAGTATCATCCTTAGTAATTCTAATTAATTCATTAGCAAATACTCTTAATAAATCATTATAATTACTATCTGGAATACCTTCTAATGTATCTAAATAAATAGTATTACCATTTCTTACTCCAAGTATCTTAGCAACTAATTTATCTTCTTTATATATACCTATTTGAATACCATTCTTATTAAGAATAGAGTAGTGTAAGAAATCATTACCAGAAGCTCCTACTTTATAAATAGAATCTTTTACAGTATCTAGTATATCTTGTTTATAATTATCAAGAACTTCTATTCTATAAATATCATCTTTATAACATAGATATGGAACAGTACTTGTAATTCTCTTAAATGAATTCTTATATAATGTAGTTAATAAATCTATTCTAGCATTTAAATCATTAACTTCATAATAACCATCTTCACATACTGTATTCATTATATTCTTATCTAAAGACTTACTTAATATACTTCCTTCAAAGTTCATAATAGATAATACATTTTCAATACTTACTAAGCTTAATTCATTTATATTTAATCCAGACTCATTAACAAATTCTTCTATCTTTTCCCATCTAGATATAATCATACCTAAATTATCTACAATACCTTTATAGTATCCATCAGCTACCATAATAAAATTATTTTTATCAAATAAGAATTCTTTTAATGAACCTTCAATCTTTTTATAGGTACTTAAATCATATCCGTTAAACACATCTTCAAAGTCATTTAAAGCTAATACACGTTTCTTTGGCTCATAATACTTAGATGTAATAGGGAAAGTACAATCATCTATATTAATAGCTTTAAAATAGTCATGAGCAAAGTGCGATCTAACTTTTTCATTATCCATATTTCTATTAACATAATTATATGTTTTTGAAACAATATTATCTAATATCTCTAAGTAATTAGTATATTCTATTATTTCATCAAGATTATAAATATCTAAATTATCTTTATAAATATATTTTAATACACTCTTATCTATATATATTTCACCAAATACTTCATCTATTAAACCACTTAATTTATCAAATCCTGTAATATCTTTTTTCTTAGCTTTAAAACCTAACTTAGTACCATAACAAATATAATTCATTATAGATAATACTTCAGTTTGATTATATTTCTTTTTATAATTATCAATCTTAATATTTAATTCAGTTATTATCTTTAAATCATTTAAATATCTTATATATTCATCAGCATCTTTAGGTTTCTTAATACCAAGTTTATTTAAACAATTTTCTCTATCAAATCTATCATTAACGATAGGATGTAGTACATGTTGTAATAGATTATCAAATTCAACTTCATCATTAGCTAAGAATTTTAAGTATTTATCTTTAACTTGTTCTACAGGATATCCTTCTCTAAAATAATTATAATAAATATCTTTATTAGGATCAGTTAAAGCTCTAACAAATAATTTGAATTTTAAATTATCTAAGAATTCTTTTCCTATTTCTTTTCTCTTAGCATATATAACATTTTCTTTAGGTTTAAAGTTTAATAGTATTATTTTTTCAAATTCAGCATTATATTCTGCTACTTTATTATTAATATATTGTTCAGTAAATGCTTTACTATATTCATATATTTCCTTTTTAGATTCATATTCATCGTAACTATTATATTTTAAATAACCATATAATTTATCAACTATATTATTATAAGTATCAAAATCATTATCTAACATTAAATAAATAATATTATCTAAATAAGAATTCTTTCTAACTTTTCTAGCAAAGTCACTTAAGTCATCACAATAACCAACTTCATTTAAATTAGCAATAATCTTCTTAGCCATATTTTGGAATATAGAAGAATTATTCTCTTTAAATAATAATATCTTTTCACCAATTATTTCATCTTTTAAATCTTTAACATGTTTTAAAGTAACATCTTTATTACCATCATTAACTATTCTTAATGTTTCATCTAATCCTAAGATTAAATAACTAGTTAAAACACTCTTATAACTTAAAATAGTAACTTTAGATTCTTGTTTAGATAAAATAGATTTCATTCTAACAGTTTCGAATAAGTAATTAACTTCATCAAAATTAATATTATCTATTTGTTCTTCAGTTAAATTAAATAATTTAGTAGTAATCTTACTATTTTTAAATATTTCTAAATCTATTTCTTTTTCAAATGATTTATTAATGAAATCAATTAAATCAGTAGTATTTAGTTTATATTGTAAACCACTTATTTCTATAAGTTCATTTACTTTAATTTCTTTATTTAAAGATAGATTAATAATTTCATAATTACTTAATTTATTATTTATATATGGAAGAGTAAGGTAATATAATACATCTTCTTTATTTAATAAACATAACATTTCATATATCATATTATGTTCTGATTTATGTATAAGTATTGGGCTATCTAAGAATCCTTTAAAGAATATAGCATCTTTAATATCTACTTTAACATGTAAATTTTTAATCTTATTAAATATTATCTTTCTTTGTAACATATTAAATGTAGATTTAAAACTTAATTTATTAAGTAATAATTCAATCCCATAAGAACTCATATCGTTTACAAAAGTATCATTTCTTAATATAGATACAATATCTTCTTCAAAGAATCTATGATTAATAGCTTCTATCATTATAGTATCTACAAATCTATTGAATAGGGTATAAGTATTGAATATTTCATCTTGCATATCTCTATTTATGTATTCAAAAGGATACACACTAATACTATGTTTACTACATTTTTTAAGATTATCTATTGAAAAGTATTTTTCTGCATTATCAGGATCAAACTTATATAAACGTTGAATTACAGTACTAAATGCATCGCTATCTAACGATTTATTTTTACTTATTTTAGTAATCTCCATTATGTTAAATAACTCTAAATATTTTTCATTAAATTTACCAATAAAATTAGGATTATTTAATATAAATTGATATATCTTTTCATTATCAGTACTCTTAAATAACAAACTATTATTTTGTATTAAATTATATATATCTTTATTTGTATTATATAAGTTTTCAAATTCTTCAAATTTCTTACATTTCTTAGTTAATAACTTAGTATAAGATTCTTTTGTTAATATATGACACATATCATAATCATATAAATTAATAGAAGATAATAACTTATAAGAATATATTAATTCAATAGAGAATGGATCTATTTTATTTCTAACTTCTTCATTAGTTAGTATTTCATTTAATACAGTATTATGTTTGAAATTACCAGCATCTTTAACAGAATGATTAATTAACATAATATCTATTTCGTTAAATTTCTTTTTATTCTTTAGATATGATATTTTTTCTTTTAAAGTTAAGGATTCCCATAATTCTACATATATATCATTATTTCTTATTATATCTTCATACTTATCTGGATTATTTAAAAACAATAATTTATTATCTAAAGATGTATCAGTAATAAATTCAATAATATATTTATCATAAGCGTAATAATTTTCATTATTTCTAGTACTAATTATAGTTTTTAAATCATCAATAAAGTTATCAGTACTACGCATATATTTCTTTATTTCTTTATATTCTTTTTTTTGAGATTTTGTAATAATAGAAGTCTTATATAATTTAGTATGTATTAATTCTTCTAATATTTTTTTAAAGTCACTTATATTCATCGTAACCCCTCCATATTATCTATAAATAATTATATCATATATCTAAAAAAAGACTTAATGTTTTTAAGTCTTTTTATTATTATTTTTCTACTGTTTCTTGAGTTTGTTCATCTTTAACTAATACTGCATGAACTACAAATCTAGCATCAGTATTATAACAAGTGGACAGAGTAAGAATCTTATCATCAGTAGTAACAGTTGTTTTAAAGTTCTTCTTACTTCTCTTAGTAATAAGTTTTATAAACTTCTCATGATCCTTTTTATTTTCAAAATTAGTTTCTAAATAATCACTAGTTACTTTTATATTATAGTATGAGAATATTTTCCATTTTTGAACTTTATCCATTGTATTAAATGTAATGTAGTAGTTATCTTTATTTTCTAACCAAGAACTCTTTCTTACGTTAGGTAATGTACCAAACATAATTCCACTAGAATATCTATTATGAGCATATATTATAGTATTAGCATCTAAATCAGTTGCATTATTTCTATAATCCATAAATACCCAACCATTATAGTCAGCTTCTTTATAGAAGTTAGTAGTTAAGTAGTAAGAATTATCTTTTCCTCTAACAACTGGATAATCTATCTTAGTACCTTTAACAGTTAACCAACCAACCATATCAGAGTTAACATCTTTTAATATTTTATATGAGTTTAAAGTAACTTCATCATCACTAAACGTAACTCCATTATTATTAGTTCCAGCATTTAAAGAAGATTCTTTTTGTACTATTTTATCTAATTTACTTTTTAATTCCTCATCTTTTAATTCGGCTTGATAATTATTATAACCAACATAGCCTAATACTGATGCTACTATAGTGAATATTATTAATGCACATATCTTTAATGTAGTAAATATTATTTGTTGTAAATAGTTGGCTTCTAAATAATCTTCTGAATAAACAAGAGAAATTTTTATTCTCTTTTTCTTTAATTTCTTATTTAAAGCTTTAAGAGCAACAACATCATCTATGTCATCTATATCTTCATGTATTTCAATTAATATATTCTTTTCTTTACATTCTTCTAAAATAGAAATCAATTCATTAATTAAATTAAGATTATAATTATCAATATGTATGACTTTAACGTATTTATTAATTAAGAAGAAAGTCCTAATATCTTCTTTTTCATTATCACTTAAATTATCGTCTATTTTTATAATAGTTTTATAATATATTTTAGAGAATGAATTCAATTCATTATCAGCCATAAAATTACTTGTAAATAATACTTCATTTCTAGATTCGGCAAGTATTTTATGCTTATCTAATTCTTCAATCATAAATTGTGGTATGTTATAACAGTTTAATTTTTTTATATTTTTATATTTTATTACTTTTTCACATAGAGCATATGTTAAATTATCATTATCTGTAATACTTAATTCTTCAATAGTTTGTACATTTTTTAATAAGTCTAATACTATACAAGCTAATTCATTATTACTAATAACTATTTTTGTTATATTCTTTTCGCTTATCAATTCTTTTATGAACAAACTAACTATCTTAGTGTTTTCTTTTAAATACTCGTCACTAAATACCAATTCGTTATTACTAATTACGTTAGTATTTAATAGGTTAGGTTCTGTTAATTTATTCTTTCGATATTTAAAAAGAATAGTGTCATCTTTGATTATAACTGTTATCTTCTTCATACGCTCACCACTATTATTCTCTATATTATATATAATAACATAAAATATACATTTTTTATAAAAAAAATAACACAAGTAATAAATTCATGTTATAATAAATGTATAATAAGTGAAAAATAAATAGAGGAGAGTATTTATTATGAAAAAATTCAAAAACATGTTATTAATGTCTCTTCTAACTATTTGTGCTGTTGCAATAGTTGGAATAGATAAAGTTTATGCAGTGCCATTTCAAATTGGAAGTACTGCAACATTAATCTGCGAACCAGATACAATTACAGTGGGTGAAGGTACAGACTGTTATTTAGTAGGAAAACCAAATCCAGCTAACGGAGATGCAGTTCACGGTTATTTAACATATGCATATACAACAGAGTATCTAGAACTTAATGGAGCAAAAGCTAATAAAAATATTCCAAATACTGATGCACATTTCATGGATGCAACATCAGCTACTGGTGGATTAACAGCTACTGGTAATATGCCAGCAGGTATGAATGGTGTTTTATGTGAATATGATAAAGATATTCCTGGTGGACTAGATTTCGGATGTGCTATTTTCTATACAATTAAAGGACAATCTGCAGCATTTACACCAGCATCAATCACAACAGGTAACGATAGAAACACAGTTCCTAATGGAGATACTACATATGGTGTTATTGGTTCATATCAAGTAAGCCTTTCTACTCAAGCAGAAGGAGAAGCTTGTGGTGAATTATGTGTTAAAGCTTGGGTAATACCTGGAGAAAATGATTATGCACATGCTGAAAGTTGCCAAACTGATGGTAAAACAGCTACAGGAGGAAGTTGTTCAGATGTAACTGCTTCTCAAACTAATGCTCAATACTTATGTAGAGAAGTTCACTATAGAGGTGGAGTAAACCCTGATACTGGAACATTCGCTTCTTATGCATTATTAGTTGCAGGAGCATTAATTGCTATAGCAGCTATCGCATTAGCTAAGAAAAATACTAAATTATATAGAGTTTAATAAAAGACCTTCGGGTCTTTTTTTATTGCTAAAATTGACAAAAAAAACTATATAAGTATAATAAACTCCAAGAAAAAGGGGTTTTATTATGGCAAACGAAATGGAAAGAGTAGAGAAATTCGAAAAGATGATAAGTAAAGTAGATGGTTTTATCCAAGGAGCTACTAGTTTTTTATATGATCATATTGAAGATCCAGATACTCAAGAAATAATCGAATGTACAAGAGCAATAGTATATTCTAACTTAGAATACTTAGATAAAAGGGAAAGTTCTATAGATAAATTAAGACAAACAATGGCAACGGTTGCACCTATAACTCAATCTATAGTAGAACCATCTTTACCATCAAAAAAAGAAAAAACTCCTAGAAAAGAATATAAAAATATTCAAGAACTAATAGATTTAATAACATACAGTTATCTAGATGAAGAAACAATGCGTATCCTAGAAACACAATCTCATGAAGATATAGTAAGAATAAAATTACATTTTTATAAAATGATAATAGAAACCAAAAAAGCTATTAGAGAAGCAGTACTATATAATCCACAAGAAGATATTAGAGAACTACAATCTAATTTAGACACTTATACATTAATAGTAGATACTATCTCTGAACTAGAAAAAAAAGAAGAAATAGTAGAACAAGAAGAAAAAGAATATTCAAACGTTGTCTTTGCTCCAAATGGACACAGAAGTACATACTTCTATGATGATGTTTACGAATTCCCAGATAAAAATAAAGAAATAAAACTTATATTAGATAAACTTATCGATGGATATTTCTTAAAAACAAAAGACACAAAAGGTATTGAAGGATATCAAGAAAATCTATATGAATATAAACATCCTAACGGAATAAGAGTTTTATACGTAGTAGAAGGAAATATAATCATAATTTGTTCATTATTTATGAAAGATAAACAAAAGAGTTCTAGAATAGCAAATGAATATGATGAAGCAATAACTAGATATTATAAAGTTAGAGATTATATAATAGAAAACTTCAATAATCCAGACTTCCACATTGAACAAGCAGAACTAATAGGAGAATTATTCCAAGTATTAGAAGGAACTACATTATCTAAGAAAGTAGGTGATGAGTAATGCCATTAATCGGAAGAATACGTGACGAAGCTACAAGTACATTAACTGAAGCAAAAATGATTAAATCAGAACGTGGCCCAGTAGAATTAAAGAAAATGGTCGATAAGCTACTTAAGAAAGCTGCTAAAGCTGATAAACAAGAACTAGCTCGTATGTCTACATATGAAATATTTACTACTTTTGTATATTTATTAAATAGTGATAACTTCTCATATGAAGAAACAATGAATTATTGCGAAGAAACAAAAAAAACAGTAAGTGCTTGGACATTTGATAAAGACAGTAGAAGACTAGACATAATGGACAGTAAAACAAACGAAGATGGTTCATTAAATGACTGGACTGCTGTAAACACTATGACAGAACTAGGATTAACACCTATATTTGTTAACTACAACATGAAACTAGTATACATAGCTATGTATCATTTCTTAAAATTAAAAAAAGATTTATTAAGTCAAAATGATATGTTAAAAAAACTTTCTATACCTCAAAGAATGCAATGGATGAAAGGTGTATATAAAAATAATAATTTCAGTACATTCGTTCAATTTGCTAAAGAAGTATTAGAAAATAATGAAAAAGATCATGAATTTAGACAAGACGTATCAAGTAAAAGAATAAAAGTGACAGAAGAAGTACTAGCAGCAGTAGAAGATGAAACATTCGATTCACTATGTGAAATACCTGCTACATGGCATCAATATTTAGATCCAAGAGTTCTTGAACCAATCTATGATATTATTCAAGCTAACTTAGTAAGAAAGAAACTATCATTAGATAAAGAAGAGCAAGAACTTATAAGTAAAAGAGATAGATCTTCATTAACAACATATTTATATGATAATAATTTAGATCCATACTCATTACCAGAAGAAAAACTATCTACATTAGAATCAACACCAGACATAATATCTAAAATAGAATTCTTTAAATATGTAGGAATACCTGTTAATAACTCATTAACTATCCACTATGAAACATTACTTAATATAACAGAAGAACAAATAAGTATGTTAAAGTTCTTAATTACATCTAATGTACTATCAAGATCAACATTAAGAGATAATTTAAATGTTATAGTAAGTAATTACCAAAGAATAATAGATAATTACGAAATACTAAAAAATATAATAGATTTTAATAATGTATTCTATAAAGATACAATTCTTTTAAAAGATATTAAAGAAATAAAAGGTATACTATCAGTATTAAAAGAATATAAACTATCATTAAATAACTACATATTCTTATTATGTAATTATGAATATTTAAGTTTATATGATTTATTATTAGAACAAGATATCGAAGAAGAATTATTTATAAGTATATGTAAAACAGAAAATCCACTTAATACTATAAAAAGAATAATAATATTTAAAAATATTGGAGAACAATATGCTACTCCAACAAACTTCTTAAAAAAAGAAGTATCAAGTGAATCTAAATTCATTTGTGATGATTCGTCACTAGATGAATATATTCCTAATATAGTAGAACAAAATGGATTAAATATAGTAAATGGAACTACAATAAGTACTATAGTAAATAATGATTTAGTAAAATATCTAGATACAACTTATAGAGTTGATAACACTTATATAATAGGTGGTACTATCATATCTAGACCTAAATTCTTACGTAATTTCGAATCGGTACAAGCTAATCCAAATTACTTAATATTCTCACTAGTATCAAACTCTATCTTAGATGAAAAAGAATACTATGATTTAACTAGTACATTAAGACAAAACAAATCAAAAAAATAGCAATAATGCTATTTTTTTAATGTCTTCTTATAATAATCATATAATTCTTTAAAACGATTAAAATGAACTACTTCTCTTTGTCTTAAGAAAAGTAGGGGACCTCTTAAAGACTCATCATCAGTTAAATCAATTAGATTTTCATATGTAGCACGTGCTTTCTCTTCAGCTGCCATATCTTCACTTAAATCCGCAAGTACATCACCAGTAGAATTAAAAGTTAACGCGCTAAAAGGATTACCAGAAGCATCTATTGGATAAACTCCTTTACCATGATCAGTAAAATATCTTCCTAACCCAGCAGCTTCCAACTCATCTAAAGAAGCATCCTTAATCAACTGTCTAAACATAGTACCAATCATTTCACAATGTCCTAATTCTTCACAAGCAATATCATTTAACAATGCTTGTCCTTTCTCATCCGGCATAGCAAATTTTTGACTAAAATATCTTAAAGCAGCACCTAATTCTCCCGCAGGACCACCTAACTGTGTAATTAAATACTTAGCCATTCTCAAGTCTTTCTTCCTTACATTAACAGGATAATTTAACTTCTTAAAATACTTATACATTAAATCCACCTCCTATAAAAGGCCATGGACCTTCATACCATAAGTAATTATTATAATTAGACTCATCTAATTCCATAGGACCATTCTTCTTTTCGTATAAATCAACATATTCTCTTAACTCCTCAGTATATTTTTTAAATACTTTATATACATCCATATCTTCAGGATGTAAATCTAAATATAGAGATAAATCATTAAGAGCAAAATCATACTGATATATCTTTAAAAGTAACTTACCTATTTCAGTATTACTATCTAATTTAGCTACTCTATAATTCTTATATGAGTCATACTCATTTCTAAACATATTTCCATACATAAAACCATCTTCATGGTCAAATAAAACTTTATTATCATTATCTTTTATATTAAAAATAATATCATCAAAAAACATCTTTCATCCTCCTAAAATATAATATGTAAATCAAAGTGTTTGATATAGGTAAATAACCTAATCTTCTTTTGCATAAAATGGTAATATATGTTAAAATATTTATGTAGAAAGGTTATGATACTATGAGTAAAGTTAAAGAAAATGAACGCTTTATACCAATTAAAAATTATTTTATTGCAATTGGTTTAGTAGTAGCAGCAGTCCTATTAACTTTATATGGTTTTGCATGGTACAATGTACTTAAAGAAGGTAAAGTAGCTCAATCATATTTAGTTAAAGAAAAGGTTATTTCAAGCGAAATACAAAGTTTAGAAGAAGTAGAAGCAATATTTGCTGAAGTACCAGATGAATATTTTATTTATATAAGTTACACTGGTTCAGAAGAAATATATAATATGGAAAAGGATTTAAAGAAAGTAATTAATAAATATGAATTAAATGATCAATTCTATTACTTAAATGTTACTTCTATAAAAGACAAAGAAACACATATAGAAGATATAAATAAATCTTTAAATCTAGATGCCGAAATAAAACAAGTACCAACAATCGTTTATGTTAAAGAAGGAAAAGTTGTTGACATCATTGAAAGAAATGACGATAATATGATGAACGTTGGCGATTTCCAAAAGTTACTAGATATCTATTACGTAACACAATAAGACCAATAAGGTCTTTTTCTTTAGGAGGATTATTATGATAAATATAGTATTATTTGAACCAGAAATACCAGGAAACACTGGTAACATTATGAGAACATGTGTAGCAACAAATTCTAAATTACACTTAATAGAACCGCTAGGTTTTTCACTAGATGAAAAATATATAAGAAGAAGTGGAGTAAACTATATAGATAATTGTGAATATACTGTATATAAAAACTGGGAAGACTTCTATAGTAAATATAAAGATGAAGGAAAGTTTTATTTCTTAACAAGATATGGTCATAAACCACATACTTCATTTGATTATAGCAATAGTGATGAAAACATTTTCTTTGTATTTGGTAAAGAATCAACAGGTATTCCAAGAGATATCTTAAAACCACATTTAGATACATGTATGAGAATGCCAATGACTGATAAAGTACGATCATTAAACCTATCTAATACAGTAGCAATAATGACTTACGAAGCATTACGTCAACAAAATTATAATGAACTACTAAGAAACGAACCACATAAAAGTGAAACTTTTATCGAAGATTATGAAGATTAGTATTAACTAATCTTTTTTTTGTGATAAAATCTATATAGTGGGTGATAATATGAATTGTAGATATTGTGGTCATGGTTTACCAAGTAGTGGTGGAAAATGCCCAGGATGCGGAAAAATGATACCAATGGACCAACAAAGACAAATGAGAGAAATGATAGATCCAAGATGGAATGATTTCCGTAGTCAAGATACTGCATTTTATAAAAGTGAATCAAATAATGATAGTAGGGCAGGCAAAAAGAATGTTGGCGTAATAGTAATAATTCTTATTGTTTTAATAATTCTACTATTTATAGTATTAAAAGGAGCGTGAAACTAATAATGCAATTATTATTTTTGTGTTTAAAAATATTTTTTGCTAGAATCATCGACGTAACATTAGCAACACTAAGAACAGTTTACTCAGTAAAAGGAAAAACTCTCTTAGCTGGAATTATCGGATTCATAGAAGCAACTATATGGTTTATCGTAGTTAAAGAAGCATTAAATACAGATATTCAAAGTCCATTTATAGTAATGTCATATGCTGGAGGATTTGCGGCTGGTTCAGTACTAGGTACATTCGTATCTAAAACATTCGTAAACTCTCTAATAAAAGTAGAAGTAATAACTACTAAAGCCACTCCGGATAATGTTGAAAAAATTAGATTAGAAGGATTCGGTGTATCAGTAATAGACATACTAGACAATGACGATGATGTAGATAAAAAGATGTTGATTATTACTTTAAATAGTAAACATCTAGAAGAACTAAAACGTATCTTAAGGCATATAGATCGTAATGCATTCGTAGTAGTAAACGAATCTAAAATAGTTCAAAATGGTTTTATAAAAAAATAAAAAAGACTTCATTAAGAAGTCTTTTGTTTTGTATTCAAATAGTTTTCATATTCAGTCATAATATCGTTCATATGAGATATTAACTTAATAACTTGTTTATTAGTACTTATATTACCACCAGTATTAGCAACTGATATAGCGATATATGGATGTTCATCAAATATTATACCAGTAACAACAACACTCTTCTTAGCAAATCCAGCTTTAGAAGCACTAGGTATATTAGGAACAACTTCATCATAATAATTATACATAACATTACTTAATATATTTAAAAATTCTATACCTTCTTCATTAGTAATAGAGAAGTTATAAATATCTTGCCATAATAGAGCAGCACTACGAGGAGAAGTAAATCCCCAAGGATTACTAGATGATAAGTATAGTTGTTTAGTACCTAATCCCTTTAACATCTTATTATAACCTTTAACACCAAATTCATCATGTAACATAATATGAGCTACATTATCAGATTCGTGTAATGAATGATAAATCAAATCTTCTACAGTCAACTGAGTACCAAATTCATTATTCTTAACAGAACCAGTACCTTTATTTTCATGTTTTTCCTTATAAGTTATTAAATGATTTCTATCTATATTACCTTTAGCTATTTCCTTATAAACATAAAGAGCATATGGAGCTTTAATAGAGCTAGCAGTTTCATAAACTGAATCAACATTATATCCAACTGTCATACCATCATCTAAACTAACCATATAGAAAGAATTCTTCTTTCCATAATCTTTTATAGTTTTATAAATATCATTACTTAATTTTTCACTAATCTTAAAATCAGAATCAGTAACAGTAATAGTATTAGTTTTATATTTCTTAGCAGCAATATTTATTTTATTAATATCTTTCTCTGCAAAATCACTAACCTCAAAATAATGAAAATTTTCTTCATAAAATAATTTATCAAAATCACCAGAATCAAGAGTAGGAACTTCTTCCTTATTGTTAGAATTAACAGCTACACTAAAACTAAAAGAAGCCAAACATAGACTTAAAATAGTACACATAACAGATAAAACTAATATAAATTTATACCTATTTTTCATAATTATCATCCTTTATGACATCCTACTATTAAAAATATACTACATTTTAGGCCTTTTCTCAATCAAAAAAGTTGCATATTTCAAGATTTATGCTATAATCTAAGTATCAGATTTAAGTGGGCGTAATATCCCACTTTTATTATTATTTTGAAGAGGTGAATCATGAACAAAATACTAGAAGCAATCCAAGATGCAATTACTGGTCCAATGAATGAAATGAATATCATAGTAGACTCAGTAAAGTATGAAACAGAAGGAAATTATAACTTCTTAAAAATTGAATTAGACAAGGTAAACGGTATCGATCTTGATACAATCGTAGCTGCTACTGAAGTAATTAATCCAATTATTGATAAGTTAGACTTAATCGATGATTCATACATCTTAGATATTACAAGCAAAGAAAAGGGAGATGAATAATATGGCAAAGAAGAAAAATGTTGTTGAAGAAACTGGCCAAATGGATCCAGTAGCATTCATCAAAGCCGTAAAAGGTATTGTTGCTGAAAAAGAAATTTCTGAAGACGTAGTATTCGAAGCAATGGAATTAGCTTTAGCTACAGCTTACAAGAAAAACTTTGGTTCTAAAACTAATGTTAGAGTAGACATTAATAGAACTACTGGTGAAATTAAAGTAATGTCATACTACATCGTAGTAGACGAAATCGATGAAGGAGATACTATTATCGATGAAGAAGGTAACGAAGTAGATGTACCACCAGAAATCAATTTAGATGCTCAATTATTAATTGAAGAAGCTAGAGAAATTGATCCAACTATCCAAGTAGGAGAAAGAATCGAAAAAGAAGTTACTCCACATGACTTTGGACGTGTTGCAGCTGGTACAGCTAAACAAGTTATCATGCAAAAAATTAGAGAAGCTGAAAAGAACTCTATTATTGATGAATTTGCTGATAAACAAGACGAAATGTTAGTTGGTAGCCTTGCTATGGAAGATGCTCGTAACTACTATGTAGAATTAGGACGTACAAGAGGTATCTTACCTAAATCAGAATTAATTCCAGGTGAAGAATTAAAAATGGGATCTAACGTTAGAGTATACGTAACTAAAGTAGAAGCTAACACAAAAGGACCTCTAATTCTTCTATCAAGAAAACATTATGGATTCGTAAAAAGATTATTCGAATCTGAAATTCCTGAATTAGCTGATGGAACAATTATTTTACATGCAGTAGCTCGTGAAGCTGGTGTAAGAAGTAAAATTGCTGTTGAATCAACTGATGAAAGAGTAGATGCAATCGGAGCATGTATTGGTGAAAGAGGTTCACGTATAGGTTCAATACTTAAAGAACTTAATGGTGAAAAAGTTGATATCGTTTTATATAATGCTGATCCAGCTGAATATATTAAGAATGCATTATCACCAGCTAAAGATGCTATCGTAAATATCACAGATCCAATGAAGAAAGAAGCATTAGCTATCGTTAATGATGAAAACTTATCATTAGCAATTGGTAAAAAAGGAGCAAACATCAAACTAGCTTCTAAATTAACAAGATATAAAATCGAAGTTAAAACATTAAACCAAGTTAATGAAGAAGGAAATAACTAGAAAGAAGGTATTTAAATGAAAAAAATGCCTGAAAGAACATGTGTTATTACAAAAGAAAAAACACTAAAAAAAGACTTACTTCGTGTAGTTCGTGACAATACTGGTAACGTATCTGTAGATACAACTGGTAAAGCAAACGGACGTGGAGCTTACTTAAAAAGAGATAAAGAAGTAATAAATAAAGCAAAAACTACTAAAGCACTAGAACGTATATTAGAAGTAACTATTCCAGATTCTATATATGAAGAAATGCTTAACCTAGTAGATTAATAAAAACAAATAAAAAGAAAGAGAGAGGTGAGTTAATATGATGACAGTTAAAGAATATGCACAAGATACAGGTCATTCTATTGCAGAAATCCTAAAGAAATGTAATGAATTAGGAATAAAAGTAAAAAGTGGTGATGATGACTTATCAGAAGACGATATCATTATTCTTGATAACACTATTAACTTAATCAGTACAGATGTAGAAACTGATTATGAAGATGAAGATGCACTAGATGAATCTGTTGAAGATTTAGTAGAATCTAATAACTTAGACAAAACATTTACTCCAGATAACAAAAAACAAAAATTAAAGAAAAAGAGTCAATTACAAAGTTCAAAAGATGAATACATGTCAAAAAGAAAAGATATGTATAAACATAAAGAAAAACTTATGACTAATGCTGCAGAAGATAATGTCGTACTTTATAAAGAAGGTATGTCAGTTCAAAGTTTAGCAGATGCTCTAGGAGTAAGTGGAACTGAATTAATCAAGAAAATAATGGGTCTTGGATTAATGTTAAGCTTAAGTAATGCAATTGATTATGAAACTGCAAGCGTTATCGTATTAGACTATAACAAGACTCTTAAAAAAGAAGAAACACAAGACGTTTCTAACTTTGAAGAGTTCGAAGCAAATGATAGAGCAGAAGATTTACAAGAACGTCCTCCTGTAATAACAATTATGGGACACGTTGACCATGGTAAAACTACATTACTAGATACTATTAGAAAGAGTAAAGTAGTAGATACTGAATATGGTGGAATCACTCAAGCTATCGGTGCATACCAAGTAGAACATCAAGGACATAAATTATCATTTATCGATACTCCAGGTCACGCTGCATTCACAGAAATGCGTGCTCGTGGAGCAAGTATCACAGATATCGTTATTATTATAGTAGCAGCTGATGATGGTGTAATGCCTCAAACAGAAGAAGCTATCGACCACGCATTAGCAGCAAACGTACCTATAGTAGTAGCAGTTAATAAAATAGATAAACCAGATGCTCGTCCTGACAGAATCAGAACTGAAATGGCTGAAAGAAACATAACTCCAGAAGAATGGGGAGGAACAATTCCATTTGTTGATATCTCAGCTAAATCTGGTTTAGGAATAGATTTATTACTTGAAACATTACTTGCAATTTCAGAAATGCAAGAACTAAAAGCAAACCCAGCTCGTTATGCAATGGGTACAGTAATTGAATCTAAAATGGATAAAAATATTGGTGGTGTAGCATCATTATTAATCCAAAATGGTACTTTACGTTTAGGAGATCCTATCGTAGTTGGAACATCATATGGTAAAGTTAGAACAATGAAAGATGACCTAGGAAACTCAATCGTTGAAGCAGGTCCATCAACTCCAGTAGAAATTACTGGTCTATCAGAAACTCCATCAGCTGGAGATAAATTCATGGCTTTCGAAACAGAAGCCCAAGCTAAAGAAGTTGCTGATAAACGTTCTATCCAAGCTAGAGAAAGTAAATTCCAAAAAACATCATTAACATTAGATAACTTATTCGCTTCAATCGATTCAGAAACAAAAGAAATTAACGTAGTATTAAAAGCAGACGTTAAAGGTTCTGAAGAAGCAGTAAAAAATGCTTTAGAAAAAATTGATGTAGACGGAGTTAAAGTTAAAGTAATTAGAAGTGGTATCGGAACAATCACAGAAAGTGATGTAGTACTTGCTAACGCTTCAAATGCACTTATCTTAGGATTCTGTGTATCACCATCAAATAGTACTAAAGAAATAGCTAAAGAATATGGTGTAGATATAAGATTATATACAATAATTTATAAATTAGTAGAAGAAATGGAAGCTGCCATGAAAGGTATGCTTGACCCTGAATTCGAAGAAAAAATTATTGGTAGTGTTGAAATTAGAAAATTATTCAAATTCTCAAAAGTTGGAAACATCGCTGGTTCATATGTAACTGATGGTATCGTTAAGAAAGATGCTAAAGCTAGATTAATCCGTGATGGTATTGTAATAGTAGATACTAAAATTGCTACATTACAAAGAGAAAAAGATCAAGCTAGAGAAGTTAAAAAAGGTTATGAATGTGGTTTAACATTAGAAAACTACTCAGACATTAAAGTAGGCGATACTTTAGAAGTTTATGAAACAGTAGAGGTTAAAAGATGAATCAAATCAAACTAAAAAGAATTGGTTCTCAAATAGCTCAAGAACTAAGTACAATTTGTGCTCAAGAAGCTCATGATTCACTATTAAAAGCTATAACAATAACAAACGTTGAAGTAACAAATGACTTAGGTCTTGCAAGAGTATTCTTTACGACTCTTGATGATACTGAACCAAGTATCCTAGAAAAACAACTTAACGATGATACTGCCGGTTACCTAAGAACTAAAATAGCTGATCGTATCGAAATAAGACATACTCCTAAAATAAGATTCCAATATGATAAATCAATAGAGTATGGTAATAAAATCGAAAGATTATTAAACGAAATACATGAAAAAGATGGCGAATAGTCATCTTTTTTTAATGTATTTATGGTATATTAAATACAAGGTGATAGTATGAAACGTAACTTAGATGACCAAGCTAAAATATTTTCATTATCTTACAATAAAAAAGATACATCAATATTTAGAATATCTATAACTTTTATAAATAATATCGAAGAAAAATATCTTAACCAAGCAGTAGAAAGAACACTAAAAACATTTAAAGATTTCAAAGTAAAATTAACAAGAAATTTATTTTGGAACGAATTAGAAGAAAATAAAGAAAAACTACCAATCCATAATAAAATAGATTATAATTTTAATAATTTAAATACAAAAGAAAATAATGAACACTTACTAAAAGTATCTTATGAAGGAAAACAATTAGTAATAGATTTTTTCCATCTCTTAACAGATGGATTAGGAGCAAAACTATTTGTTCAAGAACTAATCTACAATTATTTGCGTTTACTAGATCACAAACTAAAACCACAAGAAAAACTAAATATTACAAGTGAAAATGCTTATACAAAAAATTATACAAATAAACATAACAAAGCTTATACTCCTCCTAATAGTTATCAACTAAAAGGAGAATACATTCCAAATAAAAATATATCATTTAATGATTTCTATATTAATTTAGAAGATTTAAAAAACTTATCAAAAGAAAAAGAATGCAGTTTATCAGTACTTATTATTTCACTAATAGTTTATTCTTTATATGAAACAAATTATAAAAAATATAATGGAACAAAACCTATTAATGTATGTATTCCAATTAATTTAAGACAATTCTTTAAAACAAAAACAATATCTAACTTTGTATCTCATTCTATGTTAAGTATAATTCCTAATCAAATAAACTCATTAGATAATATAATAAATTTAGTAAAAGAAGAATATACAAATAAAATAGATGAACAAAAAATAAAAGATACATTTGAATCAAATGGAAAATCAATAAATAATAAATTATTAAATTACATTCCATTATTTATAAAAAGACCAATAGTAATACTAGGTTCATACTTTGTAAAAAAACAATTTACTATTACATATTCAAATCTAGGTATATTTGATATTAAAGATGAATACAATAAATACATTGAAAATATATCATTCAAATTAATACCAGATTGGTGCGAAAGAATAAGATGTGGAATATCATCTAACAAAGATGTACTTAATATATCATTTGGTTCAAATTTAATAGATACATCATTAGAAAAGAAATTAAGTGATATATTAGATGAAAATAATATATATTATGAAATAAGAAGTAACGGAATAAACCATATAAAATTTGACTAAAAACTCTATTTATAATAAGATAATCCCCTAGAAAAGGGGGATTTTATATGTTTGCACTAAAAGGCAAAAACGAAAGAGAAATAGCACGCTTATTTAAAAAGTTTGCCAAAAAATATCGTCATGAATATAGTGATACATCATGGGAATTCATTGAAGAAAACTTTTGGACATATGTATATTCAAATGTATGCCCAGATATTCTAATGCAAATATATACTGAACTAGGTATTGAATCTCCCGATGGAAACTTTTACAAAGAACATGCCAAAAGAGTACAAGAGAGATTTGATATAGGATGTAGTGTATTAGATATAGGGGCTGGAAAAATACCAGCATTTGCTAACACACTTGCTCAAGAACAATTACGTATAGGAAAAGGTACAATTACATTATACGAACCATTACTTATCGAAACAAAACCAAAACATAGAAATATGACATTACATAAAGAAGAATTCACAAGCAATACTCATATCAAAGAGTTTGACCTTATTACAGGTATCATGCCTTGTGAAGCAACTGAACTAATAATAGAACAAGCTTGTCGTAATCAAAAAGATTTCTATGTAGCAATGTGTGGATGTACACACTTCGATTATATTCCATGGGGAATGTATGTATCATCAGAGATGTACCAAGACTACGTAATAAGAAAAACACAACAATTACTAAAAGAATACGATAATGGAGAACTAGTAATAGAAAGACTAGATGATAACTATGCTATAGATTATCCTATTCTATATAATAGAAAGAAATGATAATATGAACGGAATATTAGTAGTTAATAAACCTGATAATTACACATCAAGAGATGTGGTAAACAAAATAGGTGGAATACTAAAAACAAAAAAAATAGGCCACACTGGTACATTAGATCCCATAGCTACTGGTGTTCTAGTAGTATGCATTGGAAACACTACTAAGCTTTGTGAACTACTAACTAGTGAATACAAAGAATACATAGCAACAATAAAATTAGGTATAAAAACAGATACATTAGATACAACAGGTACCATAATAGAAACAAAAGATTATAATGTATCAGAAAATCAAATAAAAGAAGTACTAAATACTTTTCTAGGAACTAGTATTCAAACAACACCTATATATTCAGCAGTAAAAGTTAATGGTAAAAAACTATATGAATATGCAAGAGAAGGTATTCAAGTAGAACTACCAAAAAGAGAAATAAACATTACTAATATAGAATTATTATCATACAAAGATGATGAAATCATCTTCAAAACAACTGTATCAAAAGGAACATACATAAGGGCATTAATAGATGATATATGTACAAAATTAAATACAGTAGGTACAATGTCTAACCTCCAAAGAACAAAACAAGGTAATTTTAGTATAGAAGATTCCTACACTATAGAAGATATACAATCAGGTAATTACAAACTATTATCTATAGAAGAAGCACTAACTAATCTAGAACAAATTACTATAAATGAAGAATTATATAACCAAGTAAAAAATGGTTCTATAATAGATAAAACATTTAAAAATGATATAGCATGCTTAAACTACAAAGGTAATATAGTAGCAATCTATCAAACATATCACAAAGATAGTAGTAAAGCTAAACCATTTAAAATGTTCATAAATTAACAAAAACACTTGATATATCACAAGTTTTTTGTTATATTAATCAAGAAAGTTTATTCTTGGATTAGAAATCTCCGAATCTATTCTCAGATTAAACGGCTAAATAAAAGAAGGAGGAATTACACATGGCTATTTCAAAAGAAAGAAAAGCTGAATTAGTTAAACAATTCGGTAAAAATGAAAAAGACACTGGAGCTACAGAAGTTCAAATTGCTATTCTTACAGAAGA
>SVAU01000004.1 GCA_015059245.1 Bacillota bacterium | reverse complement strand
AACTTTAACTCCGTTTACAGTGATATGTCCATGATTAACAACTTGACGAGCAGCTCTTCTAGTTTTAGCTAATCCTAAACGATAAACAACGTTATCTAATCTAGATTCTAGTAAGCAAAGTAAGTTGAAACCAGCTTTACCTTCCATTTTAGCAGCTCTATCATATAATTTATGGAATTGTTTTTCATTTAATCCATACATTAATCTGATTTTTTGTTTTTCAGCTAATTGAACACCGTATTCACTTGATTTTCTTCTCTTATCATTTCCATGAGCTCCAGGAGCATATGGACGTTTAGCTAATTCTTTTCCATTTTCAAGAATTGAGAATCCTAAACGACGAGATTTCTTGTAAACAGGACCAGTATATCTTGCCATTATAAATTTCTCCTTTCATTATATTTGATATATAGGAATGCTATTTAAATATTATAGGGAGTTTATTTAGGTATTTTTTCTAAGGCAGCCTTAGATACTAATACACCCTTAGGTAATAAACACTTTATAACTTTAATATAGCGCTGCCAAATACATCGCAAGATTAATTATACAATAAATCTTGAAAATGTCAAATAAAATAGGGCTTAAAAGGGCTATTTTAGGTAAATATAAAGAATTTGTTAATTTACAAGAAGAAATATATTAAAATACATAATTTTTGTTTTTAATCTATATTTTGAACTTTGTTTATGATATTATTATTATGTAATATTAGAATAGGAGGTCTAAGTATGAGTCAAACTGCATATATATTATTGGGTATAAGTTATTATGTAGTAAGTGTAATAATCATAGTTATAGTTCTTAATCTAATAAATAATAAAGAGAAAAAGAAATATCAAGAAGAGATAAATGCATTAGAAAGAGATAAGAATCTAATAATATCATCTTCTATATTAAGTGAATTAAATAAAGTAGAAGCATTAGTTAATAATGAAAAGATGCAAGAAACTTTTGAAGATTGGCAAGAAAGATTTAAAGATATTAAAGATGTAGAAGTACCTAAGATTACTGATGCATTAATTGAAATAGAAGATTGCTTTAATGATAAGAAGTATAAAGAACTGAATGAAAAGATTGCTAAAGTAGAATTAGATATTTTTTATGTTAAAACAAAAGCCAACTTTTTATTAGATGAGATTAAAGAAATTACTTTATCTGAAGAAAGAAATAGAGAAACTATTACTAAATTAAAAGTTAAATATAGAGAAATCATTACTAAATATAACAAGAATAAGAATGACTTTAAAGAAGTATGTGCTCCATTAGAATTACAATTTGAAAATGTAGATAAGTTATTTGCGGCTTTTGAAGTTGCTATGGAACAAAATGCTTATGAAGAAGTTGGTAGAATAGTTAAAGGTATTGACGATCTAATTGGTAATTTAGGTGTAGTTATAGAAGAAGCTCCTACTATTATATTAATGGGTGGTAGTTTAATACCTAATAAGACTAAGGATATTAAAGCTATTAGTGAAAGATTAATAAGTGAAGGTTATAATTTAGATTATTTAAATTTAGATTATAATATAGAAGAATGTAATAAGAAGTTACAAGATATATTTGCAAGATTAAATGTATTGAATGTTGAAGATTCATTGTTAGAATTAAAAACTATATCTGATTATTTTGATAATATTTATGGTGATTTTGATAAAGAAAAACAAGCTAGGAAAATATTTGAAGAATATATTAGAAAAGTATTAGTTAAAGCTAATAAGTTAGAAAAGATTAATAATGGATTATATAAGAAGTTAGATGTAATTAAATATAGTTATGATTTAACTGATGAAGATGTTAGAGTAATAGAAATAATTAGACAAGAATTAATTCAAATTAAGAAGGATTATAATGAAATAGTAGATGCTCATCGTAATAAGTCTTTTGCTTTTACTAGATTAGGTAAAGAGATGGAGACATTAAATGTTAGATTATCTAAAACAGAAGAAAAGCTAGAAGTAGCTTTAAGAAGTTTAGGTAGTTTAGAAGAAGATGAACAAAGAGCACATGATCAATTAGAAGAAATTAAGACAATACTTAAAAAAGCTAAGAGTAGAATTGAAAGTTATAAGTTACCAGTAATTCCTAATTATTATTATGTACAACTTAGTGAAGCTAATGTTGCTATAAAAGAAATGATTAAGGAAATGAATATGAAACCTGTATCTATTAAAACATTAAATATTAGAGTAGATACAGCTAGAGACTTAGTTCTTAAATTATATAATACTTCTAATGAAATAATTAGAACAGCTGCATTAGTTGAAACAGCAATAGTTTATGGTAATAGATATAGACCTATACATAAAACGGTAGATCATGAATTAACTAAAGCTGAAGACTTATTCTATAATGGTGAATATAAGAAAGCTTTAGATAATACTATAAGAGCAATTAATGTAATTGAACCTGGTATTCAAAAGAAATTATTAGAAAGTGCAAGAAGATAGTTTATACTATCTTTTTTTGTGGTTAAATTTCTTGATAAATATGTATTTTTAACCTATAATTAGAATAGGTGATTTGTAATGATATATTTAGATTATTCTGCGACGACACCTGTTTCTTATGATGTACTTGAAAGCTATAATAAGGCAACTAGAGATTATATGGGGAATGCAAATTCAATTCATGCTTTAGGAGTTAAATCAAAAGTTTTATTAAATAGTGCAACAAAACAGTTATGTGAGTTGTTTGATATAAATGAAGAAGAACTTGTTTATACAAGTGGGGCTACTGAGTCAAATAATATGGCTTTAAAAGGAGTAGCGTTAAGTTATAAAAATAGAGGGAATCATATTATTGTTTCTAAATTAGAACATCCTTCTATATATGCAGTATGTAATTTTTTGGAATTACAAGGTTATGAAATTAGTTATGTAAATAATGATAGAGATGGATTAATTGATTTTGAAGATTTAAAAAGAAAGATTAGACCAACTACTATATTAGTAAGTATATGTGCAGTTAATAGTGAAGTTGGGATAAGACAACCACTTAAGACTATTAGACAAATAATTAAGAAAGAGAATCCAAATACTATATTCCATAGTGATATGACACAGGCTATTGGAAAGATAACTGTTAATATGAAAGATGTAGATATGGCATCTATGAGTGGACATAAGATATTTGGACCTAAGGGTATAGGATTCTTATATAAGAATAGTAAAGTTAATATTACTCCATTAATACATGGATCTGGTAAGTTTAATGATTTAAGAAGTGGGACACCACCATTACCATTAGTTGTAGCTTTATCTAAGGCTTGTAGAATAGCATTAACAGACTTAGAAAGAAGAGAAGCTAGTGTTAAGAGATTAAATGATAGATTAGTAGAAGAATTAAGTAATATAGATGGTATTATTATAAATAGTACGAAGTATTCTATTCCACATGTATTAAATATTAGTTTAAGTAATGTTAGACCTGAAACATTTATACATGCTTTAGAAGAAGATGAAATATATGTTAGCACTAATACTGCTTGTTCATCTGGAGAATTAAGTACTTCAGTAATGGCAATATATAATGATAAGGCAAGAGCAACTTCTACTATAAGAATAAGTTTAAGTTATGTAACTACTAATGAAGAAATTAATAAGTTTATAAAAATATTTAAATTAAGATATGAACAACTTAGTAGATTAATGAAAGGTAATGAATAATGAAAAAAATAGTAATGTTATGTATGTGTGCAATGATGTTATGTAGTTGTGGTACAGAAGAAAAGGAAACTGAAAAAGTAGTTTCTCAAAATATTAATTGTACTCAAAAAGAAGAATTAATGAATGAAGGAGCTGTATTAATTGATGTTAGAAGTGCATCTGAATATGCAGAAGGCCATTTAGATAATTCAATTAATTTAACTGTTGATACTATTGGGGTTAATATTGAAAAATTGGTTAGTGATAAAAATACTAAAATAATAGTTTATTGTAGAAGTGGTAATAGAAGTGCTACTGCTGCTAATACATTAATTAATTTAGGTTATAAAAATGTATATGACTTAGGAGCAATGAATAATTGTTCTAAGTAGTTAAATTATTAAAGTGGTAATAAGTCATTAATGACTATTATAAAAGAATAAAGAAGGGAGTTGTTAGTATGAAGGCTTGGCAAAAAATAGGGGCTTTAGTTATTAGAACACTAGTTTCTGCAGTATTATTAACTTTATTAATGTATACATTCTTTGCATGTGTAGATCTTGAAACTTTTAATGCTGTAGCAGAAATTGCAACTAGTGATCCAGTTGGTACTACTTGGTTATTCTCACCAATCGTAGTAATGCTTTGCTTATGTGTAATGTTCTGTTATTTAGTTATTACTCCACCAAAGAGTGATTGTGCATGTACTAAAAAAGCAGAAGTAAAACCTGAAGCAAAAGAAGAAAAGAAAACTGTGGCTAAAAAAGCACCTGCTAAAAAAACAGTTAAAACTACTAAGAAAACTTCTAAAAAATAATAAAACAACTTTAAAGTTGTTTTTTTTTATCTTTGTTGATATACTTTTATGTGAATTTGGGGTGATTACATGGAAAAATTAATCATGGTTAAATACGGAGAATTATCTACTAAGAAAGCTAATATAAATTTATTTTTAAAACAATTAAAAGTTAATGTAGAAAAAGCATTAGTAGATATGAATGTAGAAATAAAATTTGATAAAGGTAGAATGTTTATTACTTTAAATGATGATAACTTTGATGAAGTAAGTGAAAAGTTAAAGAATGTATTTGGTATTCATGAATATAATATTGCTTATAAGTTAGATACTAGAGAACCTGATGAAATTGGAAATAAAGTATTAGAATTAGTTAAAGATATGAATTTTAATACTTTTAAAGTTGTTACTAAGAGAAGTGATAAGAAGTTTCCGCTTGATAGTATGGAATTTAGTCGTAAGATGGGTGGAGTTATTCTTAAAGGTTTAGGAAATAAAAATGTAGATGTACATAATCCTGATTTAATGGTTAATATTGAAATAAGAATAGATGCTGTATACGTATATTTTAATGGCGAAAGAGGAATAGGTGGATATCCTGTTGGAGTAGCTGGTAAAGGATTACTTATGTTATCTGGTGGAATAGATTCACCTGTTGCTGGTTATTTAGCTATTAAAAGAGGAGTAAAGTTAGAATGTGTATATTATGAAAGTCCTCCTCATACTAGTATAGAAGCTAAGAATAAAGTTATAGAATTGGCTCGTAAGTTAGCAGTATATAATAATGATGTTAAATTACATGTTATTAAGTTTACTGATATACAAACTGCTATATATCAAAATTGTCCTCATGAATATTTAATTACTATTATGAGAAGAATGATGTATAGAATAGCTGAAAGAATATCTAGAATGAATAATTGTAAGATTATTGTTAATGGAGAAAGTATTGGTCAAGTAGCAAGTCAAACATTAAATAGTATGAATGTTATTAATGAAGTTGTTAAAATACCTGTTATAAGACCTGTAGCTTGTTTTGATAAATTAGAAATAATTGATATAGCTAAGAAAATAGATACTTATGAAACTAGTATTTTACCATTTGAAGATTGTTGTACTATATTTGTTCCTGAGCATCCTGTTATTAATCCTACATTTGAAAATGCTAGAGAATATGAAAAGGCTATTGATTTTGAACAAATGATATATGATGCTATTAAAGGACATGAAGTTATTAGAATTAGTGCTAATGAGAAAAGCGAAGAGTTTGAAGATTTACTTTAGACTCTTTTTTTTTACTTTTTTCTTTTATATAATGTTATTAGAATAGGAGAGAAGTAAAGATGGAAAAAGAAAATGTTCTTCCAGAAGAAGAACAAGTTGTTCAAGAAAAAGAACAAGAAATAAAACCTAAGAAGAAAAGAATGAATATAGTATTATTTACTATACTTATGTTAGCTACATTCTTAGTAGTAACAGAAGTTATTATTTATGGATATGGAGCTGATTTTATGCTTGATGCAGTAACTAATTATCCTCAAGGTAGATTAGTTATTGGTGAAGCTATATTAGCATCAATGGTATTAATAGTAATGTTATTATTTAAGAATGCTTATGTGTTTACACAAAAAAAAGAACCATTAAAAGTAGGATTATTCTATGGTAGATTTTATATTATAGGAATTGTATTCTTTAGTGTAATATTTGGGATAGGGCTTATTGGTTCTGTTAGTATTAAATCGTTATTTAATGTTTTTGTTGGAGCATTATTAGTAGGTGTATGTGAAGAGTTCTTATGTAGAGGTTGGTTACTAAATGAGTTCTTAGAAAGATATGGAGATACTAAAAAAGGTGTTTGGTATTCAATTATTGTAAGTGGTATTATTTTTGGATTAATACATTTAGGTAATTTCTTTGGTGGACAAAATTTAGTTACTACTATTACTCAAATACTTAATGCTTCTGCAGTTGGTATTGTACTTGGATTGATTTATTATAAAACTAAGAATATATGGTCAGTTATTATAATACATGGATTATGGGATTTCTCTTTGTTTTTAGGAGATTTAATACCTGTTACTGAAACTTCTGAGATATTTAATAGTTTCTCAGTAGTAGGAGTTGTATTTTCAGTATTAATGATATTGAGTCAATTATTAGTTATTGTTCCTCATATAAAAGATATAGATGCTGTACCTGAACGTAAGAAAGTAAATAAATATTCTAATATTGGTTTTATTTTATATATTGCATTTACTTTAATAGGTGGAACAGCTGGCATGAAATTTGGCGAAGAATATAAGTATGATGAAATTGAATTAGAAAGATTTGCTGTAACTAAAGATAATTATTTAGAATATAGTATTGATCATAAGAAAGATATAGTAGAAAGTAGTACTGATGAATTAGGTAATGTAGTTACTACTACAAAAACTGAAGAGTTTAAATTTAAATATACTTATGAAGATGATAAGATAGTTATTATAAATGAAAATACTAAAGATAAGGTAGAAATTAAATGTGAGCAATTAATTGACTTTATTGTTATGGAAGATGAAGAAAAGTTTGTGTTAGCTTATGAAGATTATCAAGGTAATAATAATTCATTCTTATATTATATTTATATTAATAAAGATCAATTATCTAATGAAAAAGGATATTTAGAAAAAGTTAAAAAAGAATTTAAGAAGTTCTTATTGCCTGAACGTTTAGAGTTAATGATTATTAGTGATTATGCTAGTGATAAACAATACTTAACTGCTTATGATGCTGATCATGGTTATTTCTTATTAACAGATGAAAACAAGATGGCAGTATTAAAAAAATAAAAAGAGTTTAATAACTCTTTTTTGTATGAAATAATTATATTTACACATACTAGTAATAGGTGATGTGTATGCGTAGAAGAAGTTGTGATTATTTTTATAAATCATTTGAATTTGGAAACAAGAATCCGATAGATAAAAAGAGATATGAAATACTTAATGATTATGGAGTAAATATGGATAGTAATAAAAAACAAGTAGTTGATTTTGATATGCAAATTAAGAGACATAAGAATAGTGATTGTCATTAAAATATAAGTAAATATAAGTGAAAAAGATAGATATTCTATCTTTTTTTTTGTATAATACGTTTAGAGGTGTTTTATATGAAGTTATTATGTGTAAACGCTGGTAGTTCTTCATTAAAATTTCAATTATTTGAAATGCCAGAAGAAAAAGTAATTATCAGTGGTTATATTGAAAAAATCGGTTTAGAAGATAGTTTCTGGACTACAAAAATTAATGGCGAAAAAATTAAAGGCGCTAAATATTTAAAGAATCATACTGAAGCTATTCAAGTTATGGTTGATGAGTTATTAACTCATAAGGCTGTAGAAAGCTTAGATGAAATTAAAGGTGTAGGACATAGAGTTCTACATGGTGGAGAAAAATATTCTCAATCAGTTTTAATTGATGAAGAAGTTGTTCAAAGCATTAAAGACTTAACTAAGTTAGGACCTTTACATTTACCTGGTAACTTAGCTGGTATTGAAGCTATGCAAGAAGCATTACCTGGAGTACCAATGGTTGCTGTATATGATACTGCTTTCCATCAAACTATGCCAAAAGAAAATTATTTATATCCTGTACCAATGGAATGGTACACTAAATATAGTGTAAGAAAATATGGATTCCATGGAACTAGTCATAAATATATTACTACTCAAATGCAAGAAAAATTAGGAAGAGAAGATGTTAACTTAATTATTTGTCATATTGGTAGTGGTGCTTCTATAAGTGCTGTTAAGAATGGTAAATGTTATGATACTACTATGGGTCTTACTCCACTTGATGGTTTAATGATGGGTACTCGTAGTGGTGCTATTGATCCATCTATTATTGAATATGTTTGTGGTGAAACTGGTAAATCAGTTGCTGAAATTACAAATGAATTAAATAAGAAGAGTGGTTTATTAGGTGTTTCTGGATATTCTGATAGTAGAGATGTTGAAAATGCAGCAGCTGAAGGTAATGAAGATGCAGCATTAGCTATTACTATGTATAATAATAGAATTGCTAAATATGTTGCTGACTATTATATTGAATTAGAAGGTAAAGTTGATGCTATCGTATTTACTGCTGGTGTTGGAGAAAATGGTAGAGAAGCTAGAGCTGATATCGTTGCTAAATTAGCTCCATTAGGTGTTAAATTAGATGCAGAAGCAAATGATAATATCGCTGGATATAAAGAACAACATGAAGGTGTTATTAGTGCTGAAGATTCTTCTATGGCAGTTTATGTAGTACCTACTAATGAAGAATTAATGATTATTAAAGATACTTACGAATTAGTTAAGTAATAAAGATAAAAGAATAGATAAGGGTGAGAGCTATGTTAAATCAAGAATTCAGAAGGATATTAAAAAAGATTAAACAGTATAATATTATTGTTATAGCTCGTCATATCAGTCCTGATCCTGATGCAATTGCAAGTCAAATATCTTTAAGAGATGCAATTAAATTAACTTTTCCTAAAAAGGAAGTTTATGCAGTTGGTACTAGTGTATCTAAATTTAAATATTATGGTAATTTAGATAGAATAGATGAAACTAACTTTAAAGAAGATGCATTATTAATTGCATTAGATGTACCTAATGCTTCTAGAATAGATGGTGTTGATAAATCAGCATTTAAAGAAATATTTAAGATAGACCATCATCCTAGTGATGAAGTATTTGGTGATTGTGATTGGGTTGATGAAACTTCATCTAGTACTTGTCAAATGATTATTGAATTAATATTAAGTACAGGTATGAAGTTTGATAGAAAAATAGCAGAAAACTTATATTTAGGAGTTGTATCTGATAGTGATAGATTCCTAATAAGTTATACTACTGCAAAGACTTTTAGTTTAGTTGCAAAACTAATAGAGAAGAGTCAAATTGATTTTACTAATTTATATCCATATTTATATGAAAGACCACTTCAAGAAATTAAATTTCATGGTTTCTTATCCGAGAATTTAAATGTTAGTGAAAATGGTTTTGGATATATAGATATTACTCCTGAGATATTAAAGAAATATGGAGTAGATCCTGCGACACCATCTAATATGATTAATGATTTTAGTAATATTAGAGATGTATATGTATGGACATTCGTTACTTATGATGAAAAGAATGAAGTATTTAAAGTAAATATAAGAAGTAAAGGTCCAGTAATAAACGAAACTGCTGCTAGTTTTGGTGGTGGAGGTCACAAGTTCGCTTCTGGTGTAAGAACTAGAGATAGAGAAGTTGTTGATAATTTACTTAAAGCATTAGAAGAAGATTGTCGTAAATATAAATTAGAAATAAATGATGTTGAATAAAAGAAAACTTGAAAAGGTTTTCTTTTTTAGTGTATATCAAGAACAAATGTTCTTGATATAGATTTAGGTAGAGTGATATAATAAATTACAAGGTGATAAGATGAAAATTGGCAAGTATACAAAATTAAAAAGTAATAAGTATAGTGTTGTAATTGATGATATTACTGTTAAATTATATGATGATGTAATTGTAAAATATGAATTATTAAGATTAAAAGAAATAGATGATAAATTATTTAAAGAAATAACAGAATATAATGATAGATTAGAAGCTTATTATAAGTCTTTAAAATATATTACTAAGAAGTTAAGAACTGAAAAAGAAATCTATAAATACTTAGATAAAGATTATAGTAAAGAAATTATTTTAGAAACTATAGATAAGTTAAAAAGAATGGGTTATCTAAATAAAGAATTATATTTAAAAAGTTATTTATCTGATCAAGTACATATGTCTTTAAATGGACCTAATAAGATTAAGAAAGATTTAGTTAGTTTAGGTTATGATGAAGATGAAATTAAAGAATCTATTGAAAGTATTGATAACGATATATGGTTAGATAAAGTACAAAAAATAGTTAATAAGAAGATAAAATCTAATAGAAATCTTGGAAGTAATAAATTAAAAGAAAAGTTAGTTTATGATTTAAGTAATATGGGTTACTATAAATGGATGATAGAAGATATTATTCATAGTACTGAATTTAGTAGTGATAGTAATATATTAGAAAAAGAATATAATAAGTTATATGCGAGATTATCTAGAAAGTTTGATGGTAGTAGTATTGATTATCAAATAAGAATGAAATTGTTACAAAAAGGTTTTTATTCTAGTGAGATTGATGAATTTATGCAAAATAAAAAGAACTCTTAGTGAGTTCTTTTATTATTTATTATTTTTGTGCAGCTTGTTGATCTGCTTGGTTATCTAGTTCAATGTAATAGTTTAATAGGTTTTGCATGTAAGCAGCATATTGAGATTTAAGTTCGCTATCGATTATTTCTATACCATAGTCTTTTCTCATTTCTTGTAATGCTTTTACTGATGCAACTTGGTTGTCTTGTAAGTATTCAGATGCTAATGTTTCAGTTATTTTTTCTTTTACATCTTCTAAAGAAGCTTTTTCTTTAGTTTCTGTTCTTAGAATTACATGGTATCCTAATTCAGTAGTAATAACTTTAGTACTGTATGCACCATCTTTTAAATTGTAAGCAGCTGTTACTAATTCATCATATTCAGCACTTAATGTATCTTTATTGATGAATCCTAGAGAACCACCATTTTCTTTTGTACCTTCATCCATTGATTGTTCTTTAGCTAACTCAGCAAATTTTTCAACTAATTCTTTTTTATCAGTTTTCTTTAATTCAGCTATAATAGCATTAACTTTGTCTTTTGCTTCTGTTTCAGCATTTTTCTTTTCTTCATCAGTCATGTCATCAGTTACTTTAGCAGTAATTAAAATATGACTAACTTTAATATCTCCTACGATGTTTTTATCATAGTATTTTTTGATTTGTTTATCAGTAATTTGATCTTTGCAATAATCTTCAATTGCTAAATTTTGTAAATAAGTTATATAAATATAATTTTGATATCCTTCAATTGAAGAGAAATTTGTATTTTGTTGAATAGCATTTGTTAATTCATCACCATAATATTCTTTTAATTGAGCAATATTATCTTCAGCATATTTTTTTGCTTCTTCAACTTTATCTTTATACTTATCTTCTAATACTTTTTTATCAACCAAATTTACTAAAGCTTCTAGTGCATAATCATCTTTAACTGATTCATAAAGTTCATTTGCACTAATCATTGAACCATTCTTTAGTGTTACAACCGCTTCATCACCGTTAGATAATGTTGGTATTTTACTTCCACACCCTGACATTAATAATACGATAAGGGCTAACACAGCAATTTTCTTCTTCATGTTTTCCTCCTTAACATATTTATAATTATAGCACTTGATAGCATAATCGACAAGTTTTATTCACAAAAACAGGCCTTAAACCATAGAATAATAATGAAAAGACAAGTAAAGGAGGATGGTTTATGAACAATTGTGGACATAATAATAATCTAGGTCCTGCTATCATCTTAGTACTATTCATATTATTAATTATTATAGTAGGGGCTTATATTTAGTTTTTTTAAGAAAAAGAGTAAACTAATAAATAATTCTTTTATAGTAATTATTTTATACATTTTTATAAGTATTATACTTTGTAACTTTATTTTCTGTTAAATAAGAGGAAAGACCTCTTTTTCTTTTTGGTCTTATCTAAGTATTTATGATATAATTAGTATGGTGAGATAATATGGCTAAAAAGAGAAAGACATCAAAAAAACAAGAAAAAAGTGAAGTTTCATATAGTGTCGAAATTATCGGTATTATATTGATACTTATTGGTATAATCGGGTTAGGGTTTGGACCAGTTGGTTTATTTATTAAAAAATTCGCTATGTTCTTAATGGGAGAATGGTGGATATTAGTACTTGGTTTACTTATTTATATGGGTGGATACATGTTAATAATGAGAAAGTTACCAACATTCTTTTCAACAAGACTTATGGGATTATATATATTACTTATTGTAATATTTGTTGCTGCACATTTTGGATATGTAAGGAACTATGGTGCTGATCAAATTATTGATTCAACTATAAATACATATCAAGAGAGAATAGGTACTATTAAAGATGGTGCTTCTATAATGTCTAGTGGTAATAAAGAACTAAATATTGGTGGAGGTATTATTGGTGCAGGTTGTGCTACATTACTTGATAAAATGTTTGGTACAACTGGTACTATAATAGTTCTAGTAACATTAGCAATTGTTGCGTTAGTAATGTTATTTGAAGTTAATTTAGCTGATGTATTTAGTAATATAAGAGAAAGTATTGAACGTAAACGTGAAGAAAGATTAGCTGCTCAAGAAGATGATGATGACGAAGAAGTTGTAGAAGATTATGACGATGAAAAAGATGCTCCTTTATCTTTAAAAGATTTAGCTAAGACTGCTACGTTGCCTTTACTTGGTAAAAAGAATAAAACAGAAGAGGTTAGTCCTGTTACAGTATCTACTGAGATACAAGAAGAAGTTAAGTTAGAAAATACTACTCAATTATCTTTTGCTTCTCCTATGGGAATTTATACATTACCTAGTATTAATTTATTAGATGAAGTTCCTAGAAATCAAAGAATTAATAATGATTTTACTAAGAGTAATAAGATTATACTTGAAAGAGTACTTGCAGATTTCCAAATTAAGGGTACTGTTGTAGAAATACATGTTGGACCTGCTGTTACACAATATGAAGTAGCTATACCAAGTGGTACTAAGGTAAGTAGAATTTTAAGTATTAATAAAGAAATAGCATTAGCATTAGCTGCTAAAGATGTACGTATAGAAGCTCCGATACCAGGTAAGAGTACTGTTGGTATAGAAATACCAAATCCTGGTGTTACTGCCGTTAAGATAAGAGAAGTATTAGGTAATGTTCCTAAAGAACAAGAAAAAGCTAAAATACTTGTATCGTTAGGTAAAGACTTAATGGGTAGAGTACAAACTGCTGATATAGCTAAGATGCCACACTTATTAGTTGCTGGTTCTACTGGTTCAGGTAAGTCAGTATGTATTAACAGTTTTATTGCTACTATGTTAATGAAATATAGACCAGATGAAGTTAAGTTAGTATTAGTTGACCCTAAGAAGGTTGAATTATCTAACTATAATGGAGTTCCTCATTTATTATGGCCAGTTGTAACTGATCCTAAGAAAGCTAATACTGCTTTACAAAGAGTAGTTGCAATGATGGAAGATAGATATGAAACATTTAGTGAAACTGGTGTTAAGAATATTGCTTCTTATAATGAATGGGTTGATAAACAAAAAGAAAAAGATCCAACATTTAACCAAGAAAAGATGTATTACTTAGTTGTTATTATTGATGAGTTAGCAGACTTAATGTTAGTAGCTTCTAAAGAAGTTGAAGATTCTATTATGAGAATTACGCAAATGGCTCGTGCTGCTGGTATCCATTTAATTGTTGCTACACAAAGACCTAGTACAGATGTTATTACAGGTGTTGTTAAAGCTAATATACCATCACGTATATCATTTGCAGTTGCATCACAAATTGACTCTAGAACAATATTAGATATGGCAGGTGCAGAAAAACTATTAGGTAAAGGTGATATGTTATATTTACCTATGGGTGAAAATAGTCCAAGACGTATTCAAGGATGTTTCATTACTGATGATGAAATAGCTAGAGTAATAGAATATGTTTGTGGACAACAAAGAGCACAATACGATGATTCATTAAATAGAGCGATTGAAGAAGAACATAATCCAGTATCTGGAGATAAAGAATCATTTGATGATCCATTATATAATGAAATATATGAATTTGCTGTTGAAACAGGTAAAATAAGTGCTTCATTAATTCAAAGAAGATTTAGACTTGGATATAATAGAGCTGCTAGAATAATAGATTTACTAGAAGAAAGAGGAATTATAGGTCCTCAAAATGGAAGTAAACCTAGAGAAGTTTTACTAGGTAGAGATGGTGGGGGAGAAGAAGAGTAATCTTCTTCTTTTTTTATGTATGATACTTGTAAATTATGATATAATTAATAAGATAGTGGAGGTGTAGATATGATTTGTAGTAAATGTAAAAAAGAAGTACAAGGCCATAAGTCTATTTGCCCTCATTGTAAATCTTTGTTTATACCTGAAGTAGAGAAGAATACTAATAATAAACAAATAAGAAATAATATGAGTAATATATTAGAAAAAGAGTTTTCTAATAATAAAGATATATTTAATGTAGGTGGTATGGTTGATGGAGGTAAAACTACTACAACTAAACAAACTACTAATAAAACAATAACTAGTAGTAAAGATACTAATAAGAAAGGTTTATTTACTGTAGTTAAAGATAGCAAAAAAAATAATAATTTAAGTGAGCAACATAAAAAGACTGCTAAAGAAATTAATGCTAAAACATATACATTAGGTAGAGTTAAAAGAGCACCAAAAGTATCTTTAGCGTTATTAAAAAGTGAAGGACATGAACAAGTAAAACATGTTGGAAGTAAAACTACTAAACATTATGGTAATCCTATAATGAAAGGTGGTATTTCTAAATATGGTAAGTTGATTAAAGTAGAATTTGTTGGTAGAGAAAAAAGAAAGAATAATGGTTTTTCTACAGGTGATATTTTCTATTATATGATTATTATTACTATATGGGTATTAGTTATAGGATTAATATTTAATATTAGTGGTGTAGATTATTATTTTGATGAAAGTGGTAATCAAGTTGGTGATAATACTGCTACTAGTGGAATAGATTATTCAGGATACGATGGTGTATCTAAATCTGGTCAAGAAGGTACTACTAGTGCTTTAGGTAAAACTAAAATAGTTTATGATAATCAATACTTTAAGATGTTTACATTACATGGTATTGGTGATGTATATGAAGTTATTAGAACTGATAGTTTAAAACAAAAGCAAGGATGTCCTGCTAATATAATTAATATTGAAAATCAAATTATAAATAATTATGGAATAGTAGCTGTTAATCTATGCGAAATGGATGAAGAATTTGCTAATGAAATTAAAAATGTAGTAGCCTATATATATAATAATTATCCTACTGCAAGAAATTATTTAACTAATATAACTTTAGCTAATGTAGCAAGTGGTAGTTCTTATATGGCTGCTTTTATGCCGATATTCACTTTTGTTACTAGTGATACTGGTTCTGGATATCCGGTTGGAAGTAAGACACAAATTATATTAAATGCAAACTATTATTTAAATCTTTCTAAGATAAACAATTCAGTAAGCTATGGATCTAAAAGTGGGTATTTTCCACCTAATGCGACTAGAAGTAGTACAGTAGCTCATGAATTTGGTCATTATTTATCTTATGTAGCATTGTTAAATTATTATCAAAGTAGTAAACTAAATTATGTTACTACTGGACAAGCTTCTAAGTTATATAATGTATATGATGATTTTAATACTGGTAATTTTAGTAGAATTCTACTTGAAGAAGCTTATGAAGAATATATAAAAGTTTATGGTAATAACTTAACATTCTTAGGATTTAGAGAAAGTATTTCTAAATATGCAGTAGCTAAAGATAATACTGGTTCATATATATATGATGAAACTATTGCAGAAGCATTCCATGATTGTTATATAAATGGTAATAATGCTAAACCTGCTAGTAGAATGATTATGAAAGTATTAAATACTAAATTATAGGAGGTTTGTGGTATGAAAAAAATTATATTTACATTAATTCTATCTTTAGTATTTATTTGTGATGTTAAGGCTTTTAGTATAGATATGGATAAAGTTAATGTTACTGGTAAAAGTGATAATGTAATAGATAAATTAGATAAGAAATATAAAATAGATTTAAAAGGTTTTTATAATATTTCAACTAATGATATGAAAGCTATACAATTATCTAAAAAGATAGTTGATATATCTTTTAATGGTAGTGATAAAAAAACAATAAAAAAAGAGATAACTAATTATTTATATATTAGTAATGATGATGGATTTGAAACATTATCTGGTGTTATGTTTCTTGATACTTATTTAGATCAAATAGAAAAAAATAAAATAGTACTTGGAGATATTATTGATATTAAAACATCTAACTTTAATGAAAATGATGTAATGAGTTTTGTTTATGTAAAAGATGCTTTAGTTAATGATAAAAAGAAAGATATTGTACTTAGTTATTGGTTAAAGAATAATAATGGAGAGTATAGAGTATTTTATCCATGGATATCTTTTAAAGATAATTTAAATACTTATTTTGAAGAAATAGGATATAAGGAAGAAACTGGTAAAATAATAGGTGATTCTTATAACAAGTTATCTTTAGATGGTAATAATAATACTATAGTAAGTGATGATAAATTATTAGATATATATAATCATAATAAAGATAGTGTTTTACAAATTACTGCTATGGGAGATAAACATATTTATGGTAGTGGTTTTTATCTAAGAGAAGGTATCGTAGTTACTACTTGGTCTTTATTTAAACAATTTTTAACTGATGGAGATTATATTTATGTTAATGATTGTAATGGTAATACATATGATGTTTTAGGAGTTGTAGCTGCTGATTCAACATATGATGTAGTTATATTTAAGATAAATAAAGAAACAGGTAAGAGAGTCACTTTAGGCGATACTACTGAGTTATATTCTAGTAATAAAGTATTTACTATTAATAGTAAGTATAATAGTGGATTTAGTATTAATTATGGAACTAATATGTCAGTAAGAAATGGTAAAATAAAGAATATGTTTGCATTAAGTTCTAGTGATATAGGTAGTGCTTTATTTAATGAATATAATGAAGTTATAGGATTTAATGTAGGTGATAAATTATATTCTGAATTATCATATGCAAATAGTACTAATTACTTAAAAGGTATTCAAAATAAATTAATAAATACTAATTATGAAGATATTAAATATACTGATATTAATAAGTTTAAAGAAAACTATTATATTGATATAAATGAAGAAAAAGTATATAACGAATTAGGTAAAGATAAATGGAATAGTATTAAAGGTATTGGTAACTTAGATAAGAATATTACTATGAAATTAGTAAAGTCTAGTTATAAAGATGGTATTGTTTCTTTAAGATATTATAATGATACTAAAGGTATGTTAAATTCTATTTATTTAGCTTCTAATTTTACAGAAGAATTACTAAAAAAAGGTTATGAATTAACATTCTATAATGATCAAAAATATATTTATAAGAACGATGAATATCAAATAATATTAAAAGATAATTTTAATTATTTGATTATTCTAATAATGGAGATATAGTATGAAAAATAAGAGATTTAAAATAATGGTAATACTATTCTTTATAGGATTTATAGTAGCTTTAGGTGTTTCTTATTCTGTTGATATGAGTAAAAGTAAAGATGGAGTATTTAATGTAAAATATGATAGTACTTGGAAATTAGTAAGCAAGGGAGAGTTTACATTAAAACATAAGAAGACCGGAAGTATTATTAGTATTCAAAGTAAAATATTAGAAGATAATTATGTAGATACTGAATTAAAATATTTAATACAAGATATTATGTATTCTATAGAAGAACAGAATAAAGATTATAAACTAATAAATATAAGTGATGATGTAGATAGTAAATATGAAGCTTATTCTTATTTATATGAAAAAGATATGGAACAAGTATTGGTTAATGTATATAAGAAAGGTAATAAGTTGATTATTGCTTATTATCAAGCAGATAGTGAAGTTTATGATATTGTTCTTGATAGTGTAGATACAATATTAGATAGTTTAGTAATAAGTTAAGAAGAAGTAAATTGACACTAATTTATTTCTTTTTTTTGACTTTATTTATTTTATTTGCATATAATGGATTAAAGCCAAATGCAATAGAGGAGTGTAGTATTAGGCTAGCGCCAGGTCCATTATGGATGACGAGGTTAGTAGTTTTCGAAAGATTCGGCGGGTGCTACTACGTAGTAATGGAAACGTTAAGGATATCTAAAAAGTAAAATCAAAATTATAACAAACGATATTCTTCCATATTTTTTTGTATGGAGGAATTTTTTATGTGTGGAATAGTTGGATATGTAGGTAAGGATAACTGTATCCAAAAGATTATTAGTGGTTTAGAATCACTAGAATATAGAGGTTATGATAGTGCAGGTATTGCATATGTAACTAATAAACAAATTAATATTGAAAAAGCAGAAGGTAGAATAGAAAACCTTAAGAAAGATTTAGATATGGAAATACCTAGTACTATTGGTATAGGTCATACTAGATGGGCTACTCATGGTAAACCAAGTGATGAAAATAGTCATCCTCATAAAGTAGGTAAGATTACATTAGTACATAATGGTATTGTAGAAAATTATAATGAATTAAGAAAAGAATTAGGCAGTTATGATTATTTAAGTGAAACTGATAGTGAAGTAGTAGCTGCATTAATTAATAAATTGTATCTAGAAACAAATGATATGTTAGTTGTTCTTAAAGAATTAAAGAATAAATTAATAGGTAGTTATGCTTTAGGAATAATAGTAGATGGTGATGATAAAATCTATACTATTAGAAAAGATAGTCCACTTATTATAGGTGTTTCTAAAGATGGTAATTTTATAGCAAGTGATGTACCTGCAATACTTGAATATACTAATATGTATTATTTACTATTAAATGATGAATATGCAGTATTAGATAAAGATGATGTTACTATTTATGATAAAGATGGTAATGTAGTTGATAAGACTTTAAATACATTTGAAGCTAGTAGAGAATCTGCTATGAAAAATGGTTATGATCATTTTATGTTAAAAGAAATATATGAACAACCTAAAGTAATAATGGATACTATTGGTGAATATATTCATTCTTTTGATTCTTTGAAAGAGAGAATGTCTGGTTTAGAAAAATATGATGCTATAGATATAATTGGTTGTGGTAGTGCTTATCATGTAGGATTAGTTGGTAAAGCATTAATAACTAAATATGGAGAAGTTCCTGTGTATGTTGATATAGCATCAGAATATAGATATACAGAACATATTTATAGTAAGAAGCATCTAATTATTTTAATTAGTCAAAGTGGTGAAACTGCTGATACTTTAGCGGTGTTAAGAAAAGCAAAAGAACAAGGTATTGATACATTAGCTATAGTTAATGTAGTTGGTTCTTCTATAGCTAGAGAAGCTGATAAAGTTTTATATATTAAAGCAGGACCAGAAATAGCAGTTGCTACTACTAAAGCTTATAGTTGTCAATTAATGATGTTGTCTTTAATAGCTATGTATTTAGGTATTAAGAAAGGCAATTTAGGAGAAGGTATCTTAGAAGAATATGATAACTTAGGTAAGTTAATTGAAGAAGTATTAGTAGATACTAAGTCATTAGAGAAGATAGCTAAGAAGATTTATAAAAAGAAACATGTATTCTATTTAGGTAGAAAGATAGATTATACTCTATGTATGGAAGCTTCTTTAAAACTAAAAGAAATAAGTTATATACATAGTGAAGCTTATGCAGCAGGAGAATTAAAACATGGAACTATAAGTTTAGTAGAAAAGGGAACTCCTGTAATAAGTATTATTACTGATGATGACATTAAATATAAAACATTAAGCAATGTTAAAGAAGTATGTGCTAGAGGGGCGTTAAGTATTGTTATTACTAATGATCCAATAATGGATGAAGATATTTATGATGTAATGGTTACTATACCTAAGGTACATGAGTTAGTAAGTCCTATACTTGCAATTGTTAAGTGCCAATTGCTTGCGTATTATGTTGCAAAATTTAATGGTTGTGATATCGATAAACCAAGAAATTTGGCTAAGAGTGTTACTGTTGAATAGTTTATGTTTTATTGACACTTTTTACGTATTTTATTGACTTTAAATTGATTTTATTTTATGATTTTATTAGTAAGGATATAATGTAATGAAGGGTATGAATTCTTTTAACTTATATTTACTTATAAAAATTATTTGGAGGTGAATTGTATGTCAGGAATGTCATACGACTGGAATGCAATCGGCAACACTGCTGAAAGCTTAAATGGTGTTTTAACAAAGTTCAACACTGCTATTGAAGGTATTTTCAGTGAAGTATCTGCAATGGGTGAAAGTTGGTCTGGTGCATCTTATGAAGCATTTAGAACATATTGTGAAAATTATAGAAAAGACACAATAACACCATTATCAAATGAAATTGGCGGATGGGTAAGTAAATTACAATCATTATCATCATCTGCACAAGCTACTACACAAAATAATCAAGGATTATTTGGTGGCGGACAATAGGGAGGAGAAAGAATATGTCTACAGAAAATTTTTATGCTACAACTGCTGGTGGAGCAGGTGGAGGAGCAGGTACTGCTGAAAAATTTGATTATGATGTAATCAGCTCTAAACGTTCTGCTATTAATGGATTCTTAAATGATGCATTAACAGCATTAAATGAAGGTACTTCATTAATCGATTCAAGTTTTGGTAGCGGTGGAACTGCTATGACTGGTAGTGGATCTAATGTTATTAACAACAAATGGAATGAATTAGAAACAGCTATTAAAGAATTTGGAAAGTATATTGATGCTACATTAGACAATGTTAATGTTGTATCTAATGCTAATAAAACTCTTGAAGAAGAAGCAATGCAACTTTTCAATTCAACTGATGCTCAATAATTTATTAAAAACTACATTTTGATGTAGTTTTTTTGTTGTGGTAAAACGGATAATACGTTGATAGTTTTATTGACAATATTGACTTTTTATTTTATCATTTTGTATAGGATAGTATTTATAAAATACCGTTAATGATTGTGAGATGATTAATTTATGGCATATGAGTTTGTTGCTGATGCTGAAAAGATGGAAGAACTGAATAATGATTTAGTAAATACTGCAAATGAAATTGCTGCTTTCATTGAAGATATATATACAAAAGTAGATGATTTAAATACAGTTTGGAGTGGAGATTCATATAATTCTTTTAAATCAAGATGTGATTCTTATAAAGTTAGTTTAAATCAATTACCAGAGATTTTAAATGCTTTTGCTGTTGAATTAGGTGCTCTTGGTGGAGATACTAATACAATGGTAGTAAGTATTAAGGCTTTACTAGATTGTTCTGATATGACAATTAAAGATGGTTCTGCAGGAACTAGAACAGTACAATCTAATACACGAGCTAAAGACGCTAATGGAGCATATATTCCAGATACAAATACTTATTCAGATGTATTTGTTATTCCTGCTGATACCAAAGTTGGTAGTGAATGCTGGGCATGTGCTGAAGTTGGTGATGATTTATATATTAAGGCTTTAGAAATTGAAGGAAGTGTTAATTCAGAAACTGCTCAATTAATTGCGTATAGAGATTCCAATATGGCTGCTATTAATAGCTTGCCAGCTGCACAAAGAGAAGCTGTATTGAATTACTTAAATACTGAAATATCTAAAAGACAAGATGTTTCAAAAAGAATATCAGATGCTACTCATGATGCTGTATTATTTGGTGATGGAGCATTGTTCAATTGTACAAGTTATGGATTAACTGGTAACTCTGTAGTAGGTTGGACACAACAAAGTACAGTTGATGATGCTGTAGAATGTGCTCAAAGTATAAATAAAGATTTAAGACAAATGTCTGATTTCTCAGATATTGAAGCTTATATGATGGACTGTGGTCTAGGTTCGATAGGAGGCTAATTAGATGGAATCATTTGATTATGAACAAGTTAAAACAAAACTTAGTGCTTTAGGTTTGGTATTTGATGACTTCTTTAAGAAGTTAAATGAAATGAATTTAAAACTTAATGATAGTGTTAATGTTGGTGAAGAGGGTGCTCTTCAAGGAGTTGTTGCTAAATCTTTATTGGAATCTTGGAATAACTGTTCCGATAGATTTCATACATTTAAAGAAGAATTTGATATTTTACTAAATGGTGTTACACAAGTTTCAAATAACAATGCTTCTTTAGAAGATGAAGTTATGGCAATGTATGGAGGATCTGTAGATAAACCTGGTACAACAACTACTACAAGTACTCCTTCAGGAAAATTTAATACTGTTGCTATGAGAATGTGAGGCGATAGAGTATGAATATTTCAGGAATTATAAATGATTTACAAGCTGCTACTACTAAGTTGTCTAACATCTCTAGTGATGTTGCTAATATGGTAATTATAGATGGTAGTATTAATTCTACTAGAGATATGAATGATAAGTTACATGAAATAAGAAATGAATTATCATCTATCTCAAGAATTATTGAAGAAAATAAAGCGACTATTCAAAGTTGCTGTGATGCTTTAGGAATTAGTGTTAGTTTCTATAGTAGTGGTAGTGGTGGTTCTAGTACACCTAGAATGGGTGGTTCACCTAGAAGTACTGTTACATATGAAAGATATTAGATAATAGTGAATACTAATATTGTTGAATATTAGGTTGGAGGTTGAAGAAATGTCTAGTGTAAAATATGATGAAGTTGCATGCGAAAATGTTGCAACGAACTTAGAAAGTATAAATTCGCTGTTATCTGAAGTTAGTAGTGAATTGGAACGTTTAGTTGGGGCATTACCTACTAGAGATAGAATTGATAATAGAATTATTAAATTGTCTACTAAAACACGTACTAATGAAGATGGTACTACAGAAGATTATATTGATTATGATACTAAACGTTATTATGAAAATAATTATAGAGCTCCTTTATTAACAGCGAAGACTAATATAACAACTACTAAGAGTAATGTTACTAGTCTTAATAAGTCTGTTACTGACATAGATGATAAAGTAAGAGCTATTCAAAAACTAGTTGTTGAATATGAAGAGAAACCAGTAGAAAAACAAGAAATAGATGGTTTAGCTGGAGGAACAGTTACATCAACTACTCCGTTAGTTCCGCCTACACAAGTTACAGATAAAACTGGTATAGGACAAACTGAGTTAAATAAGGATACTGATGGAGATGGAAAACCAGATTTAAATATCGATGTTGATGGTGACGGAAAAGCAGATTTAAATATTGATACTGATAATGACGGAAAACCAGATTTAAATATTGACGTTAATGGTGATGGAAAAGCTGATCTAAATATTGATGTTGATAATGATGGAAAACCTGATTATAACATTGATACAAATGGTGATGGTAAGGCTGATCTAAATGTTGATACTGATGGAGATGGAAAACCAGACTTAAATGTTGATCTAGATGGTAATGGTACTGCTGATTTAAATATCGATAAAGATGGTGATGGAAAACCAGATCTAAATGTTGATATTGATGGAGACGGAAAAGCAGATTTAAATATTGATACTGATGGCGATGGAAAAGCAGATAAGAATATTGATGCTGATGGTGATGGAAAGGTAGACCCAATTACATCTACTACTAAACCTGAAGATACAAAACCAGAAGATGGAGATGGAAAAACTGAAGGAGTTCCTACAACACCACCAAATAAGGATTCTGATGTATTTGATGATGATAAAGCTGATGATACTGAAGATGGATTTGCTGATAATATAGTTGCTGGTGTTAATGGTGAAGATACAAAACCTGAAGATGGAAATGGAGCTACTGGTTCTAATGGTGGAGCTGGTGGTATTTGGGGTCCTGGTGCAAATGGCGAAGGATCCGGTGAAGGTGGGGCATTCCCATTCTTACCTGGAGGTTCTACAAGTTCTGATGGTGAAAATCCAGACTTTATCTATCGTGGATTATATGATCAATCAGGTGATTCTGATGTAGATATTAGTAAGATTAAATATAATGCAATCGGTGATGGTGAATCAAGCGTTGCTAAGGGTGCTGCAATAGCAGGTGCTGTTGGATTAGGAGTATCTGGTGTTGATGCAGTTGCTACAATGAATGAAGCTAGAAAAGACGCCATAGATGGTGTTGCTAGTGAAGAAAAAGAAGAAAAGAAATTAGTAAAAACTATTGTTTCTTCAAGTATTTTAGGTTTAGTATCTATTGGATACATAATTACGTTATTAATGCCTAAACCTTCAATATTAGCAATTATTCTATTAGGTGTTGCGATGGCAATATCTTCAATTACTGCTACATCTGGATTAAAGATTGGTAAATATATAGGATTCGGAGCTACATTATTTGTTTCGTTATTAACATTTATTTTAGCTTCATGTGGAGTTGTTACACCAATAGGTTATGTTGTTGTATATGCTACATTTGTAATCTTATCTATAGCGGCTTTCTTATTAGATTTAATGAAAGGTATGTTCGATGATAAGATAGAATTGTTACCGATAGTAATAGCTATAGCAGTAGGTTTATTCTTCGGAATGTTAAAAGTACTTAATGTAATTAATTGGATAGTATTTATAATATTATTACTAGTTACAGTTGGTGGTTACTTCTTATGGGATAAGGTTATTAAATATAAATTACCAGATGATGACGATGATGAAATTGTTGATAATGTAATTTATAAACCTGTTCAATATACTGAAAATAGTCCTATGAATGCTCCTGAACAAGAGAAGTTTGATCCTAGAAGTTTATATCAAGAAGATGATGCTAATAATCAAGCTATGTTAAATAATATGGCTAATAATCAAAATCCATTTGCAAATTATAATCCTCAAAATAGTACATTTAATAATGCATTTAATGATAATAATAATAACAATAATGGAAATGGTATGTTTTAATTAAAAAAGTGAAACTTAGTTTCACTTTTTTGTTATAAAAAATGCTTATTTGACACAGTTTTAAATAATGTTTATAATTAGAGCACGGGTGAAATATATGAAAATTGAAAACGTAGAGTTAAAAACAATGGCAGTTAGAACTAGTCAATATCCTGAAGATGGTAAACCAGAATTTCTACTTGTGGGTAGAAGTAATGTTGGCAAAAGTTCATTTATTAACACTTTAGTAAATAGAAAGAACTTTGCTAGAACTAGTGCTACTCCTGGAAAGACTCAAACATTAAATTTTTACTTAGTAAATGATGAGTTTTATTTAGTCGATGTTCCTGGTTATGGATTTGCATCTGTTAATAAAGATACGCAACATAAATTTGGGATGATGATAGAAGAATATTTAATTAGTAGAAAAGACTTAAAGAGAGTGTTTTTATTAGTTGATTATAGACATAAACCAAGTGAAGATGATTTATTAATGTTTAATTTTATGAAATATTATAATTTAGATGTTACTATAGTTGCTACTAAAGCAGATAAATTAAATCAAAAAGAGAAAGCTAAGAGCGATAAATTCTTAGAAGAAGCATTTCCTTTAAAAGAAAATGATAATATAGTTATATTTTCTTCAGTTACTAAAAAAGGTAAAGAAGAAATGTATAATATAATAAAGTCTAGTTTAGGTACTAAATAGTACCTTTTTTAGTGGTTATATTTGCATTTTTTTTAGTTATACATTATAATCACATACGTGATTTAACAAATGTTTATTTTATGTTAAAATACTAATGAATGGAGGGGTTCTTATGAAGAAGACTGTATGTTTAATAGGGAGACCTAATGTAGGAAAAAGTACTATATTTAATAGATTAATTAGAGAAAATAAATCTATTATAATGGATGATCCTGGTGTAACTAGAGATAGAATATATGGGGATGTTACATATGGAGAAAAAACTTTCTTACTTATTGATACTGGTGGTATTGATTTAGGTGAAGGTGACTTTAATAAAGATATTAAAGCACAAGCAGAAATTGCTGTAGAAGAATCTGATGTAATAGTATTTGTTGTAGATGGTAGGGAAGATTTAACAAGTAATGATTTATATATTCGTGATATGTTAATGAAAACTAATAAGAAAGTTATTGTAGCTTTAAATAAATTAGATAATGTTGCTATGCAACAAGAAAGAATATATTACTATTATGAATTAGGTTTTGAATATGTTATTCCACTATCTGCATCACATGCTTTAGGATTTGATGATTTATTAGATGAAGTAACTAGAGATTTTACTGATAATGATGATATGCCAGATGACACTTTAAAATTTTGCATTATTGGTAGACCTAATGTAGGTAAGAGTAGTTTAACTAATGCAATATTAGGTGAAGAAAGAAGTATTGTATCTAACGTAGCTGGTACTACTAGAGATTCTATAGATACTAAGTTTAAATATAATGGTGAAGAATATATAGTTATAGATACTGCTGGTATGAGAAAAAAAGGTAGAATCTATGAAAATATAGAGAAATATAGTTTACTTAGAAGTTTAAAAGCTATTGATAGATCTGATGTATGTGTACTTGTTATAGATGCATCTACTGGTATTATAGAACATGATAAACATATAGCAGGTTATGCTATTGAAGCTGGTAAAGGTTTAGTACTAGTTGTTAATAAATGGGATGTTATTGAAGATAAAGATAAAGCTATTAGAGAATGGAAAGAATTATTAAAAGCAGAATTCCAATTTATGACATGGAGTAAAATTGTTTTCTTATCTGCTTTAACTAAGAAAAGATTACATACATTAATGCCTGAAATAATAAGTGCTTATGAAAATAATAGAAGAGAAGTTAAAACATCTTTATTAAATAATGTTATTAATGATGCTACTAAATTACATGAAGCACCTGGATATAAAGGTAAGAAGTTAAAAATATATTTCAGTAGTCAAACTGGTATTTGTCCTCCTAAATTTACATTTAGATGTAATAATAAAGGATTAGTACATTTTAGTTATGAAAGATACTTAGAAAATACTATTAGAACTAATTTTGATTTTACTGGAACTCCAATAACTCTACAATTTAAAAATAGAGGAAGTAAAGATGAAGATGACGAATAGTCATCTTTTGATTTGACAAAATTCAAAAATAGGTGTAGTATTTAGGTAATTCGATGAGGAAGAACACGATTGTTAATGTACTTGCTTATAGAGAACTAGTGGTTGGTGGAAACTAGTAGAAGGCTTAATGATTACTATCTTCTGAGAGGTTTAATAAAACCCGGTTTAATTTAAGACCGTTATCTTAATTAAGTAAAATAAAGGATGGTACCGCATAACTTTGCTCCTTGGCAGGTTATGTGGTTTTTTTATTTAAAATAAGGGGAGTTGATTAGATGGATCGAACCGAGGAAGTTGAAACCTTAAAAAAGAATGTGTTCAATTTACAATTTAAAATGGCTATGAATAAGAATAATCCTGATGAAGTTTTAGAAATATCTAAACAAGCTCAGGAGATTCAAAGAAAAATAGATGCATTGGTTAAAGAGATAGAAGAATCTAATGGTCAAGTTGGATTTGCATTTTCTGAATTAATTGATGTAACAAAAGTAAAGAAAGAGAAAGGAAAGAAATAATTATGGTAAATTTTAAAGAAGATGAAAAATTAAATAAGTTAAATCATAGTTGTGCACACTTGCTTGCACAAGCAGTAAAACATTTATATCCACAAGCTAAGTTTTGGGTAGGACCAGTAGTAGAAGAAGGATTCTATTATGATATAGATCTTGGGGATGAAGTATTAAAAGAAGAAGATTTAGAAGTTATTGAAAGAGAAATGAAGAAATGTTCTAAATCTGCTAAGAATATTATTAGAAAAGAAATTTCTAAAGAAGAAGCTTTAGAAATGTTTAAAGATGATGAATACAAGATAGATTTAATCTCTAGAATGGAAGAAGAAAATGTAATATCTTGTTATGTTCAAGGAGACTTTACAGACCTTTGTAGAGGACCTCATATGGAAAATACTAAAGAAGTTAAATATTTTAAATTAACTAAGTTTAGTGGAGCTTATTGGAAGGGTGATGCATCTAAAAAGATGTTACAAAGAGTGTATGGTGTATGTTTCCCTTCACAAGAAGAATTAGATGCTCATTTAAAAGAATTAGAAGAAATGAAATTAAGAGACCATAGAAAAATAGGTAAAGACTTAGAAATATTTATGGTTAGTGATTTAGTAGGTAAAGGATTACCAATGTATTTACCTAATGGATACTTAATGTGGGATTTACTTGAACAATATATTAAAGGTAAAGAAAGAAATTTAGGTTACTTACATGTATTAACTCCACCACTAGGAAATGTTGAATTATATAAAACTTCAGGACACTGGGATCATTATAAAGAAAATATGTTCCCTATGATGAAAGTAGAAGAAGAAGAATTCGTACTTCGTCCTATGAACTGTCCACATCATATGGTTGTATATAGTAATAATGTACATTCATATAGAGATTTACCAATTAAGATTGGTGAAATAGCTAGAGATTGTCGTTTTGAATCAAGCGGATCATTAAAAGGTATTGAAAGAGTTAGAACTTTCTGTCAAAATGATGCTCACTTATTCGTTACTCCGGAACAAATTCAAGCTGAATTTAGTGAAGTAGTTAACTTAATATTAGAAGTTTATAATGAATTAGGAATTAAAGATTTTAGATTTGAATTATCTTTAAGAGATCCTGAAGATAAAGTTAAATATTATCCAGATGATGATATGTGGAATAATGCTGAAAATACTTTAAGAAAAGTATTAGACGGATTAAATTTAGATTATGTAGAAAAGATTGGTGAAGCAGCATTCTATGGACCTAAATTAGATGTTCAAGTTAAACCGGCTGTAGGACCTGAATATACATTATCTACTTGTCAATTAGACTTCTGCTTACCAATGCGTTTTGATTTAGGATACATTGATAATGAAGGTAATAAACAAACTCCAGTAGTATTACATAGAGCAATATTCGGAAGTATTGATAGATTTATGGCTTATTATTTAGAAGAAACAAAAGGATATTTACCAGTATGGTTAGCTCCTAAACAAGTAGAAGTAGTACCTGTAAATATTCAATATCATGAAGAATATTCTAAAGAAGTATTTGAAGCATTAAAGAAAGCTGGATTTAGAGTATCTTTAGATGCTAGAAATGAAAAATTAGGATATAAACTAAGAGAATCTGTTATTAAGAAAGTTCCTTATATGTTAATACTAGGACAAAGAGAAGTTGATGAAAAACTAGTATCTTATAGAAGAGCTGGTAGTGAAGAAACTACTACAGTGTCTTTAGAAGAATTTATTGAATTACTAAATAATGATATTCAAAATAAAGTAAGATATGATAAATAATTAAAGCAAGCTAAGGCTTGCTTTTTTTATATGTTAAGTTATTAAATTTGTTTGTTGTAAGATAGTAAAAATAATGTTAAAATGAATATGTATAATATGAGAGAGTATTAGTTTAGAGAAAGAGGGATTATAATGGGTGAATACGATTTTTATGTTGATTCTGAAGCATTAATTAATTTAAAAAGTGAAATTTCATCTAAGATAGGTGTTGTTCAATCAAGTTTGGCTTCCATGGAAAGTGCAGTTACTGCAATGGGTGGTCAAGATGGTTGGGTTAGTGATGTATATAACATCTTGAGTGAAAAATTTACAGAAAGAAAAGAAGCGTTAGAATATGCAATTTCTTATTTAAAAGCTTATGAAGCTACTGTAGCAGAAGCTGCTGCTAAAGCAGAAGAATTAAGTAAAGCCATTTCTAGTGCTTGTGCAAGTGAATAGGAGGGACTTATTATGGCAGAAAAGTTAAATTATGGCGTTGTTGAAGATAAGTTGTCTTCTTTTAGTTCAAGTTGTGATTCTCTATATAATGCTCTAAAAGAATTAGATACTACAGTATCAACTACTTTAAGTGGTAATGGTGGTGCAATTAGAGGTAGTTTAGCAAATTCATTATTAAATGATTGGGATAATAATTGTGCTTGTTTCTTAAACTTTAAAGGATTGTTTGATGAATGGCATACTGCAGCAGTTGATATATGTACACAAAATGCTCAATTTGAGCAAGAGAGTGTTGAAGCTACAGAAGCTGTATATACATTAGATACACCAAGTAGTGATGGAGGTGCAGCATAATGATTAACATTAATGGACAAATAGAAAAACTACAAGCTGCAAGTGCATCTTTAACAGCTAAGGTTGATGAATTAAGTTCAGCAGTATTAGCTACTGATGATGACGCAATAAGTAATTTAAAAGATAAATTAAAAGCAGCAGTAGATGCTTTAAATGAAGATATAAAAGCAATGCAAGAAGATGCTAATAATGCTAATAAGAATAAAAAATGGTAGAAAGAAGAGTGAGATAAATGGCTATAATAAAGTTTGATAGTGAAAAAGCTGATGCGCTTATTAGAGACTTAAATAGAATCTCTTCTGATATCGAATCTAGTCTTGGTAAGGTATATAATAATTCTTATGGTAAAGAAATAAATTTATCTGATTCAAGACTTAAGGTATATGCTTATAGAAATAAAACTATAGATGTAACTCAAGAAGATGGTACAGTTGTACAAGAAACTGTTAGAGAAAAATATTTAAAACATGATTTTGTTGCTAATGCTAGATTATTTAATAAACACGTTAGAAATATATTTAATAGATCTAATTCTGCTAAAACTAAAGCAACTAAATCTATTGAAAGTGTTGTTAATTCTTTAAATAAAATTAAAGCATTAATAAGTGAATATGAGTCTGAACAAAGTTTAAAGATGTCTAATAGTTTAGATGATGTTGGTCAATTTAATTTCAATTTCTTGGCTGCTTATGGGCCTATGGGAAGACCACAAAATTATTCACATTCATTTGGTACTATTGTTGCTGATGATGCTTATACTAGCCTTCATTTAGGTGTGTTAGGTCAAAGACCAACTTCTCTTAATTTAGAAAAGTTAGAAGTATTTGATGGCATGTTAGATATAGCAAGAAATAATGGATTATCATATCAAGAAAAATTTGAACTTGTTCAAGGTTTATTGATGGAAAATGTTTTAGAAGTTAATCCAGAAGAAATGCAAGAAAGAGCAAAACTAGCTTTAGAAAGTATGATAGGAATTGCTGATTCTAAAGATATGGTTATTGATGATAACTTAAGAATCGAAAGTTTAGTTAGACTTGGCATTCCAGTTATTGAAGATTATGATGGTAACTTAGCTATAGATATAAAAACTCTTGAAGGAACTATTGATTCTGCAGTTGCATTGGGTAGTGCTTTCCTTAATGGAGATAAAATTGATGCTCAAGATTTAAATATTGATACTAATGGAGACGGAAAACCTGATATTGATATTGGTACATTAGAGAATTTAATGAATAACCATGAAAATGGGGATGAACATAAAAAGCTAGAGAGTCAATTAGGTATTAATAGTGATGTTACATTAGATGTTGATAATGGAGGTCATGGACGCGATCATGGTACTTATCAAGGTGGTCCATCTGGACAACAAAACCATGGTACATTCCAAAGTCAAGGCAGTTATTCTAGTTCTAACACTAATACCATTGCTAAACCACCTGCTCCAAATAATCAACCTGGGCCATCAAGAGATAATGGTGGAGCACCAGCTGGTGGTGGAGGACATCAAGGGCCTAAGAATGATATTCCTAAGGAAACTCCTAAGAATGAACCAATTCGTTCAACTCCTAAACCAACTGTAGATGCAGGAAAACCTAGTGTACCTGCAAACAATGATGTAGTAGAAAATCCTAGAGATAATAAACCTGTGGTTATTGAAGATACTAAACCTACTGCAGAAGATATGGCTATTGATCAAGAAATCCAATCTATTAAGATTGAGAATAATTATAAAGAAATTGCTGTTACTGATTCATCAACAGTTTCTGATACTACAGTAGAGATAGATGATGCTGTAGAGAAGAAAGGCGCTGGTATTTTAGCTGGTGCTGCTGGTATTGGTGCATTATCTAATATGGGTGGTAATTCTGGTGGAAGTATGCCTCAAGTTAACGGAATGGCTGCTGGTGAATTATTAGGTATAAATACTGGTAGTGACGCTGCAAGTATGGGCTTAGTTGTTGGAAATACTCCTAGCGCATCTGCTTCAACTGGTAATGTTACTGCTCCTAGTACAACTAATTCTTCTGTTGGTGGAGAGTCTACTGCAGATAGAGGATCATTAAGTAATGGTTCATCTACTAGTAAGCCAAGTAACACTTCAAATGCTGGTAGAGGTGGAGCTACATTAGAAGATAAAAATGATAATAAAGATGAAAACTCTTATGGTAAACCTAATAAACCTGGAGAAAACGAAGATACAACTAAGAAAGGATTATTAGGAGATGCTTCTATAGCTGAATTAGATGCTAAAGATGAAAAAGAGATTAAAGTAGCTACTGGTGTTACAGCTGCAACAACTGTGACAGCAGGGGTATTAGCATTATTTAATGTATTCCCATGGATAATGATAATATTAGCTTTAATAGCTATTGGTGTTTATGCTGGATATAGAATTAAAAAGAAAAAGAATAAAGAAAAAAGAGCTGCTGAATTAGCCGCATTAAAAGCTCAAGAAGCGGCCAATGCAACGGTAACAATGGAAGCAGTTACTAATGTTTCTGATGCTACTGATGAAGTTACACCAGAAGAAAGTACAGTTGTTGAAGAAACAAAAACACCTGAACCTACAACAGTTGATAGTCAACCAATTGTAGAGGTTGCTCCTTCATCTAGTGATGAATTTTCTGAACAACCATACGAGCCTTCTAGAGATGGAATGACTGAAATTGGTGGAACAACTGGAGATACTGAAAAGTAAAAAATATTTAAGGATTTCTTTTAGAAAGAAGTCCTTTTTTATTGTAATTAATATCTATTTGAGATATAATTTTATATAGAATATGGGAGTGTGGCCGGTATGAAAATAATGTTAATGGACGCAACTAAACTAGTTAATCTTGTACTTCCTAGAGAAGTATTCGGAAACTATTGGATAGTAAATGATAAAAAAGAGAACTTAGTTAGTGTTCAAGCTATAGATAATAGTTGGGTATTAAAAAGTAATAGTGAGGTTAAAGTATTTAGAAATGGTACTGCTGTAGAAGAAGCGTTACTAGAAGAAGAAAAATTCTATACTTTAAAGAATATTTTACTTGGAGATAGTTATGTTATTTATACGTGTCCTGTATATGATGCTAATGCATTACAATTACGTATTAACTATAATAACTTAGGTAATGTATCATCATGGTATATAGGTAATAATGGTTCTCAAGATAATTTAAGTAATTATCCTAATATTATTTCATATGAACAACCTGGTGTTGCACGTAACCAATTAAAAATAAACTATAATGGTGGAATGTATTCTGTACAAAATTTAAATCCATCTATTCCAATGTATGTTAATGGTTTACCTTGTGAAAGTGCTGAACTAAAATATGGTGATAGTATTTTCATGTTAGGATTTAAATTAAGTATTGTAAAAGATATATTCTATGTTAATAATCCAAATAAATTAGTTAAGTTTGATTCTCAAATATTTGTATTAAGAGAAGTTCCTACTTTAGATTATTCAAAGATATCTACTGAAGTTGATCCTGTTGTTGAGATGTATAAGAAAGAAGACTATTTCTTAAAACCACCTAGATTCGATGAAAAGATTGAGGAAAAGACATTAGTAATCGATCCACCACCAGCACCACAAAAACAAGAAGATATGCCTGCTATATTTACTATGGGTTCTATGATGATGATGGGTATGAGTTCTGTTATGTCTGGTGTTATGACATTAACAAACGTATTAAATGGGACTTCTTCATTAGGAGAATCTTTACCATCATTATTAACAGCTGCTGGTATGTTAATATGTATGTTAGTATTACCAACTGCTAGTAAAATGTATCAAAAACATAAAAAGAGAGTTTATGAACGTAAAAGACAAGCTACTTATAGTATGTATGTTAATAGAAAACGTGAAGAATTCTTAGCAGAAATGAGAAAGCAACAACAAATTTTAGTTGATAAATATATTCCATTAAAAGATGTTGGAGATGTTGTTTTATATAAGAAACGTAACTTATGGGAAAAGAATACTACTGATTATGACTTCTTGTCATTGAGATTAGGTATTGGTTCTATTCCTCCATATTTTACAATCAATTATCCAGATGAACACTTTACAATGGAAGAAGAAGATAACTTAATGTTATTCTTAAGAGAACTAGAAAAAGAAACTAGTTTACTAGAAAACGTTCCTGTTACTTATTCTTTTGTTAAGAAATATATTACTGCAATAATAGGTCAAAAGAATGTTACTAATCCATTCTTAAGAGGATTATTATTACAAATATTTGCATATCATGGATATGATTCATTGAAGGTATGTGTATTCACAAATAAAGAAAATGCTAAGTTCTGGGAAGATATTAAGGATTGTCCATATTTCTGGAATGATCAAAGAACATTAAGATATTTTGGTACTAATGGTGATGAAATTACTCAAATTAGTTCTTACTTTGAAGAAATGTTAGCTGCTTTAAAAGAAGCTAACCAAGAAAGAAGTAATGGTGGAAGTAATAAAGGTGAAGTTAAGTTAAGTACTAGATATTTAATTATCACTGATGATGTTGACTTAGTTCGTAACGTTAGTGTTATTCGTTCTTTAGTTGAATCTGAAAGCTATGTTGGTATCAGTTTAATTATGATTACTGATAAATTAAACTCATTGCCAAATGAAGTTGAACACTTTATTAGTGTTGATGAAAGAATGGGTACTGTATTTGAAAGAGTTATTTCAGATAGTAAGAGAGTTAACTTTGTACCTGACTTTATGTATGGTTCATTAGAAAAATACACTTATATACTTTCAAATATTCCAATAGCAATTAATGGTGGTAAGTTCCAATTACCTGCAGCTTATTCATTCTTGGAAATGTATAACGTATCTAATGTTAACCAATTAAATGCTTTATCTAGATGGAAGGAAAGTGACCCAATAAATTCACTTGCTACTCCAATAGGTATAAATGAATATGGTGAATTATTCAAATTAGACCTTCATGAAAAAGCTCATGGTCCTCATGGATTAATAGCTGGTATGACAGGTTCTGGTAAATCAGAATTCATCATTACATTCATTTTAAGTGCTGCACTTAATTATCATCCACATGAGGTACAATTCGTACTTATCGACTACAAAGGTGGAGGATTAGCAGGTGCATTCGAAAATAGAGAAACTGGATTAAAATTACCGCACTTAGCTGGTACAATTACAAACTTAGACGTTTCTGAAATTAATCGTTCATTAGCGTCATTACAATCCGAATTAAAAAGACGTCAAGCTGAATTTAATAAAGCTAGAGATAAAGTAGGAGAATCAACTATTGATATTTATAAATATCAAAGACTTTATAGAAATGGTCAAGTTGAAAATCCAATTGCTCACTTATTTATCATTTCCGATGAGTTCGCTGAGTTAAAATCTCAACAACCTGAATTCATGAGTGAGTTAATCTCAACTGCACGTATTGGTCGTTCGCTTGGTGTTCACTTAATTCTTGCTACACAAAAACCAAGTGGTGTAGTTAATGATCAAATTTGGTCAAACTCTAAATTTAAAGTATGTTTAAAAGTTCAAGATAGATCAGATAGTCAAGAAATGATTAAGAGACCTGATGCTGCTTCATTAAAAGAAACTGGTAGATTCTACTTACAAGTTGGTTATGATGAATACTTCGCTTTAGGACAATCTGCTTGGGCTGGTGCTCCATACTATGAATCTGATGTTAGAAAGAAAAAAGTTGATAATACAATTACTTTTGTTGATAACTTAGGTATGCCATTTAAAATTGTTGAAGATGGTAAAAATAGTTTCTCAGGAGTACTTAAAGGTGAAGAATTACCTAACGTAATGAAATATCTAGTTGAAATTGCTAGAAAAGAAAAAATTAATATTAAACAATTATGGTTAAATTCTTTGGCACCTGTAATATTTGTAGATGCATTAAAAGAAAAGTATTCATATAAAAAAGAAGATTGTGTAATCAATCCTGTTATTGGTGAATACGATGCACCTAACTTACAAAAGCAAGGATTACTTACTATGCCAATCAGTCAAGATGGTAACTGGATTATTTATGGTATGGCAGATAGTGGTAAAGAAGATATGATTAATGCTTTAGTATATTCTTGTATTACTACATATAGTCCTATGGAATTAAATATGTATTTATTAGACTTTGGTGCTGAAACATTAAAGATGTATAGAAAAGCTCCTCAAGTAGGTGATGTAATACTACAAAATGACGTAGATAAAGTTACTAACTTATGGAGAATGATTTCTGAAAAAGTAGCTAGTCGTAAAAAGTTATTTGCTGATTATGGTGGAGATTATGCTTCTTACTTAAAAGCTACTGGTAAAGTATTACCTAATATTATGGTAATTATTAATGGTTTCGAATTATATAATGAAAACTATGGTGATGCTACATTCGATTTATTAGCTACTATTACACGTGACTGTCAAAAATATGGAGTTTACTTCGTTATGACATCGACAACTGCTAATGGTATTAGATCTAGATTAGCTCAATACTTACCAAATCACTTATGCTTCCAAATGAACGATAAATATGATTATAGTTCATTACTTGCTAGAACTAAGTTAGAACCATCTAATATAGTTGGACGTGGTTTAGTTAAATTAGATGCTGTATATGAATGGCAATCTGCTGTTCCTTGTGATAAAGAAAACTTAAGTACTATAGTACTAGAAAAGATAAATCAATTATTAGAAGCTTATCCTAGTGTTAGTGCTCCTAAGGTTCCTGTATTACCTGAAGTTGTATCTATTGCTTACTGTAAGGAAAAATTAACTGGTTTAAATTCTGTTCCAGTTGGTGTTGAAAAAGAATCTTTAGATATAAGATGTCTAGATTTAACAAAGAACCTTGTTCATTTAATTACTGCTGCTGAAGCAGGAGAGTTAAAGAACTTTACTAGTTTATTTATTAGAGAAATATCTAATTTAATAGGCAAGAACTGTTTCGTATTTGATATGGATAAGATTCTTCCTGATGTAGCTAATGTATCTACATATTATGATACATCTATCGGTGAAAACTTTAAGACATTTGGTAAGATAGTATTTGATGCGTTTGAAAAATATAAAGCAGCAGGATTTGATGCTGGTGCATTAACTGATCAAGCAGAAACTGTATGTTTCATTGTTGGATTTGATAAATTTAAAAATGTATTAGGTACTGATTTTGATAGTGCTTACGGTGGACTTGTTTCTATGGTTAAAGCTATGCCTAAATTTAATTTTATCTTAGTTGATACTTGTGATAACTTTAAGAAACGTGAATTTGAAACTTGGTATAAAGATACTGTTTCTGGTACAAAAGGTATTTGGCTTGGTAATGGAATGGGTACTCAATATACTATTAAATCTTCTACACCTGCTAGATTATTATCTGCTAAGTTAGATAAGAATTTCGGATACTTTGTTGATGGTAATACAACTGTATTAGTTAAACTTATTTCTGAAACTGGTGAAGAAGAAGATAATTATGAAACATTATAAAAAAGGAACACTAACTAGTGTTTCTTTTTTCATTCTTCCGTTGACTTCAGCTTGTTTTTAGAGTATTATTGTTATATAAGAATATTTACAATAGAGGGGTTATCTATGTCTACTAGTAATGTTCTTAAATCTACTTATAATTATTGGAGGTAATTTATGAATAACGCTAATAAGGTTTGTGTAGATTTAATTGTTCCTGGAATTGAAGAAAGATATAATGTTTTAATTCCAATTAATAAAAAGACACTGGAAGTTATTTATCTACTTAATAAAGCAATTAATGAAATGACAGATGGTAGTTTTTTAATGTCTGAGCATTTATCTTTAATTAATGCTGATTCTGGAATGGTTTATGACTTAGATAAGAATTTCTTAGAAAACAATATCCTTAATGGAGCTAAGTTAATATTACTTTAGTGATTGTTTTCTTGAAAGGGTGATCTTGTGAAGGAAACAAATTTCTTTGAACAGTATTCACAAGCAGTTGAGATGGCTGAATGTAGAATCGCTGACTTTGAAGAGTTTAATAAGATATATAGTTTTGAGGATAGGGAATATTTCATGAGTAAACTAACTGAAATGGGTTATGATGAAAATGAAGTTTTATCTATACTTATGAATAAAGATTTAATGCTTGCTTTGTTTATGAATTCTTTTGAAACTATGGTTTTAGAAAGTGATGTAGTAACTGAAATCGATATCGATTTAGATATTGAAAAAGCAAGAAAAGATTATATAGATGCTGTTGATAGAGCTAATCAATCTATAGAAGCAGCTAATGAGTCTTATAAGATAATGAATGCTTTAAAATTATTAATTGAATCAAAGTATGGTTACAATTCTAATGATTGGGGAGAAGATAGTGTTCATGAAATGAATGAGGCTATTAAAGTTTATAATAGATTAGTTGAACAAGCTAATAAAGATGTTCAAGAATCTAACGAAGCAAGACAAGAACTTGCTAAAGTTAGAAGTAAAAATAAAGAAGTTAATATAATTAACAATGACGTCGTTTTGGAAGCGAGTTAGAATAGAATAAATGGAGGATGAATAAAATGAGAGAAAAATTTTTACCAATCGGAACAGTTGTATTATTAAAGGGTGGAAAGAAGAGAGCGATGATTACAGGTTTCTGTTCTATTGCTCAAGAAAATCAAGAAAAAATCTATGATTATAGTGGATGTGTTTATCCAGAAGGATACTTAAGTTCAAATCAAGTATGTTTATTTGATCATAATCAAATAGAAAAAATATTCTTTTTAGGTTTTGAAGATGAAGAAGAAAGAGTATTTAAAGATAAATTAAATAAAATCGTTGCTTCTATTGAAAATGAAGAACCAGTACAACCTGTTCAAACTGCTCCTCAAGCAGAAATGCAACAAGCACCATCTTCATTTGTTCCAGTAACTGAACAAAATTAAAAGATTGTTTTACAATCTTTTTTGTTTTGACTATTTTTTCATTGATTAATTAGGGTTTTTCTTATATAATTGTAGATATAAGGGTATGATGAAAAGATAAAGGTAGGGGTGTTTGGTAACAAGCATTGTATTCTTTATATTGCAAAATGTATATTCTTATAATCAGGTAATTTTGAATGGAGGTGCAATTATGGGAAATAGTACATTAATTATGGATGCTGAAGGTCTACACCAATTAGCAAGTAATCTTGAAGGAAAAGCGGGAAGTTTTGATTCATTAATTTCTACATTTGACTCAAATACTACTTCAATTACTGATGAAAGCGTATGGTCAGGAGATGACTCAGTAGCATTCAACACTGCTGCAAAAGAATTTAAAGCTAACTTAGACAAAGCTTCTCAATTCTTACATGACGTTGCTAAAGACTTAGAAACAACTGCGGGTAATTATGATTCTGTTTATGAATCATCTACTTCTAGATCTTCTAGCTTATAGTCATTAATTAAAATATAAGGTTTACGAAAGAGGTGAATTTAAAATGGCAACAAAGTTTAATTATGTTGATTTTAATACTTATTATACAAATATAAAGGATGCTGTAGGTGCTTTATCAGATACTGATGCTGGTACTATTGGTGGTGTTATCAATTCAAGTAATAACACTTTATCACAAGACTTAGCATATGCTGAAAACGCTGCTTGGGCTAGTTCAAAAATGAATGCATGGAATGATATGTATCCAGGATTAGTTGCAAGTTTCCAAAAATGTATTAATCTTCTTGATGTAGCTAAAGCTACTTGTGATGATTATCAAGCATTCGAACAAAGCAACCAAAATATCAGAACAAGCTAATTGTTTTGATTGCTATAAAATGTACTACTTAGCGCTAAGTAGTACATTGTAAGTTGCTAAGAAATTAGCAATTTACAATGTATTATTTATACAAGTTAGAAAAGGTGTGATATATATGGGAAATACTTCGTTAACTGTTTCTAGAGGCATGGCTGGAGGAAAATGTGGTAATTGGGATTTTGTTGCTAATAGCGATAACCAAATTACTTTATCTCAAGCTTTAATGGATGCTGCAAATGCATTCGATGCTAGAAAAAATGATATGTATACTACAATAGGTGATATGGGAACTTATTGGAAAGGTGAAGACTACGACTTATTCCAAGAAAGTGCAAAAAAATACGATCCTGCATTACAAGATTTTTCAGATGGTATTAGAATGTTCGGTACTCAATTTGAAACTATTGCAGCAAATACTGAAACATTAGCTAATGAATTAGTTACTATTGTTAACAATATTACAACTGTGTAATGTTACATTTTAGGGGTTATTAATTTTTGGTTTTAATTAATATATATAATATTTGAGGAGGAAAAATATATGTCAAATAGTAGAGTGTTTGATTACACAGAGATTTCTAATTTATACAACAAAATGAACACTATAACAGGCGATAAATCCGATCCAACTTCAATAGCAGGTATACTTGAAAAAATCAACTTAGATTATACTGATGTAGTACATGGCGTTGTTGGTGAAAATGAAATGGCCATATTTGGTGAATTAGGACAACAAATGCTATTAAACTGGGAAAATACATCAGCTAATTTTCCTAATTTTGTAGAAAATTTCAGTGCATGGTCTACTTTAGTAGCACAAGCTGCTGGTGACTATTCACAATTTGAACAACAAGTTAAAGGAATTCAAACTTCTAGTCCATTAGGATGGGCAAGTGGAGGAATACAAGATAGTTTCATTACTACTTCAGTTTATGCTGATGCATTAAGTGAACAAGATATTGCTCAATTGGCAGCTGTTTCTGAATTCCATCAATTAACTGGAGCTACATATATCGATACAGGAATGGTTTCTTATTTAAAACAACAAGACTTCTGGGAAGGCGTAGAACTTGGATTAGATGTTCTATCTGTTGTAGGTGGTATTAAGACTGTTAAAGCGTTAGTACCACAAATTAAAGCTGCGTCTGCAATGGTTACTCCTGTTGCTAGTTCTGCTTCAGCAAATGGATTTAAAACAGTTACTAAAGGTGGAAAAACATCTTATGTTTATAATAATAACGCACCTGGTGCTCGTGCTTCTGGAGCAGTTAAGCAAGGACAAGGTTTACGTCATACTATGACTACTACTGGTAATGGATGGCAAATTGGTAATGGTTCAACTACTAATAAAGTTACTCAATGGATTGCTAATACATCTAATAAAGCTGGTAGAGGTTGGGCATTTATGGGACAACTTGGTAAAAACGCTACTCATAATGCAGCTGCAACTGGAGTACTAAGAGAAAGTTTCACTGTTGCTGGTTTAGATGCTGCTAAAGTGGCAACTACTGGAATCATAACTGCTGGTTCTAATACATTAGCTGAGGGTGTTGCTATTGGTAGTTCGTTCAATGATCCAAATGCAACTGGTAGTTATTACACTACATTAGCTGCTGGAGATACAATTCAAGTTGATGATAAACAATATACATTCTTTGCACAAGCTCCAAATGGTACTAATATGGTAGCTGATGATAAAGGTAACTTACTATATCAAGATGCTAATGGAAAGATGCAAAAAGTTACAATTAATACAGGTGGCAATGTAGTAAATGCTACTTTAGATAATACAGATGATCAAACAGTGTTATACGCTGGTTCTACAAATCTTGGTCAAGCTGATTCAATGACATATGCATTCTATGCTAGAGACAATAATGTTTACGTTGATAATATAGATGCTAATATGGATTTGTTACATAATTAAGGAGGTGTGAAACATGGCTGAAGATACTACTACTTATACTTATTCCTGTGGTGATAAATCAGGATTTGAATATTATGTACTTGGTGATGATATTAGAGCTGAGTTCGATTTCTTAAAAGGTAATAATACAAGTACTGCTGCTATTGCAGGTAACTTAGATGAAATGTTAATGCATTTGAAAGTTGCTACTTCAAATACTAATGCATTTTATTTTGAAGGTGCTGCTACAGTAAGTGATTTAGGTAAGTTATATACTGAAATGGAAAAAGATGTTAATGAGTTAAAAGATAGTCTAAATGTTTTACACTCTGCTATTATGACAGATATTGATAATGTTAATGCTGAATTAGATGGTAACTTTGGTTACTGGATTGGTCGTAAATTGGCTAGACATGAATCTAAGAAGAATTAGGGAGGATGATGAAATATGGCTATAGTAAAAATGAATTACGAAGAATTTGCTGATATTGAATCGAATATTCAAAAAGCATATGAATCCCTAGAAGCTGCTGAAAACTGTTGGGGTACTAATTTCGATAACTTGTATAACAACATTGTTGCTAGTGGTTATTTAGATAGTTTATATGAGGATGCTATTAGTAACTGGCGTCGTTGGAAGGGCGGTATTACAGTTGTTGCTTCTGTTGCTGGAGGTGCTGGTACTGCTGCTACTATTGCTGCTGGTGTAGTTGGTGCTGTTGCAATTGGTCCTGTTGGATGGGTTGCTTTGGCTATTGCGGCTTTAGGTGCTATATTTGGTATTGGTAGAGGTATTAAACAAATGACTTCTAAAGAACCAAACTGGATTACTGCTTCTAAAGAAGTATTTGAACAACTACTATATAATTGTATGATAGGTAGTGACGATAACTATATTCGTATAGCTAATATTGCTACTAAGTTCTATAATGTTGAAATTAATTTAGAAAAGATAAAATCTAAAGTTAACGAATTTAATGTTTCTGGAGCTGATTTTGATGATGCTGCTGATACATATGGTTTAAGTGTTAGAACTGGTGGTGCTGATGGTACTACTATCGTAGGTATTGAAACTGAAGTTGTTATTGATGGTGAAACAATCACTATGGATACTTCTGAAGCAATGAGTGCGTTCTATACTTATGCATATACTGTAACAAGTTCAATGATTGCTGCTGATTACTTACATAGAACTTATGGATATGAAATTGATTACTTAGGATTAGTTACTAATGCAAATGCATTTATGGCTGATACTATTAAGAGTGATTTATATACATCTGAAATGATAAATTTAATTTTACCATCTTATACTCCAGATGAAAAAGCAGCTTACGGTGCTGCTAGTGCTGCAACTGGTTTAGATGAATCTGAACTACAAGCTGCATTAGGAGATGTTGCTGCATTAGGAATTAATCCTTTATTCGCTGGTTTAGTTGGTGCATCATTTATTGGTAAGATAGGTGATGGTGTTCCTGGACAAACTGGTCCTGGTACAACTTCTCCTGGAACTACTGCTCCTGGTACAACTGCACCTGGTCCTGGACCTGGTACAACTGCACCTGGCCCTGGTCCTGGTCCTGGAGGATATACTCCTACACCTTCAAATCCAACAACTCCAGATCCAACAGGTGGAAATGATATAGAAATTGATCCAATAATTGAAACTGATGTTCCAATTGATGGTGATGTTGAAGTTGACTTAGGTGTTCTTACTCCTGATGGAAAAGTTGATTACGATAAGTTAGCTATGGAAGAATATCAATTTGAAACTGGAATGGAAGAAATTGAAAAATTCAGATTACAAATTATGGATGATGTTGAAGCAATGTATGCTTCAGGAGACTTCACTTCATTAACTAAACAATTACAAGAATTTGGTTATGGTACTGCTGAAATTGCTACAATCTTAGCTAGTAAGCAAATGACTGTTAATGCATTCTTAGATGGAAATACAAGACAAATTATTGCTGAAAAAGCTGAAGCAATGGCTAAAGCTGATGGAGTTGAAGGATTTAAATCATCATACTCTAATAACCCATCTACTGATGAGTTAGCTGATAATAAGAAACCATTACGTTCATTACATTTAAACTCTGATAATGAAGATTTATGTAAGATGGAAGATGAACTTGATACTTTAGAAACTGAATATAGAACTAAAGTAGATGATGCTAATAAGTTATTAGATGAAGCTCAAGTTAATAAACAAGCGGTTGATGCTATTAAAGAAAAATATGAAAAAGAATATGGTACAGATACTTCTAAATGGTCTGAAGATGCAGCTAAAGAATATGACGAAGCTATTGCTAAATACAATACTAGTGCAGAAGCTGCTAATAAAGCTATAGAAGATGCTAATACTGCTAAAGATAGTTATCAAAAGACTAGAACAGAATTTGATAAAGCTTGTGAAGAATATTACTTAAGTAAAGTTATTTCTGATGAAGAAAGTGGTCAAACTGAAGGTGGAATGGTAGTAGATCCTACACCTGAAGCTGGTACTCCAGATTCAACTACTGGTAATACTAATACAAATGATGGTAATGTATCATTCAATCCTGATGGTACTGTTAATATAGGTGGAACTTCTACTGGTGACACTGGAAATACTGGTAATACTGGTACTAATGATGGTGGTGTTTCATTTAACCCTGATGGCTCTGTAAACATTGGTGGAACATCAAATAATGGTGGTACTAATACTGCTGATACATCATCAAGTTTTGGAGGAGCAAGTGACGATGCGTTCTTAGCTGCTCTAGGATTAAAATCTAATGATAAGGGTAATAATTAATTAGGAGAGAGTTTTCTCTCTCCCAATTAAAAATATTATGGTGGTGATATTATGAATAAAAAGGAATTACCAATCGGTACTGTTGTTATGTTAGTTGGTGGATCTAAAAAGGTAATGATTACTGGTTATAGATCTAAAAATGCTGACGCTGACAAAGTATTTGATTATAATGGTTGTGTTTTCCCTGAAGGGTTAATGGAAAATATTTATTGCTTGTTTGATGCATCTCAAATAGAAGATGTTCTATACATGGGTTTAGAAAATGAAGAACACGAAAAGAACATTAATAAGATTTACAACAACCAAGCATTAACAGATAAGGGAACGAGAGCGGAAGATATGGATGTTCCTGATGGAAGAATTAGTCCAAAAGGAAGAACACCTAAGGCTCCAACAAATCCGATGTCTAAAGAAGAAATGAAAGCTAGATTTACAGTTGCTCAACAATCTGGTTTAAAAGATGATTGGAGTTGATAGTTATGGAAATTAAAGAAAGATTTTTACCAATTGGTACTGTTGTTTTATTAAATGGTGGTACTAAAAAAGTTATGATTACTGGTTTTTGTTCTGTAGCTGAAGATTCTCCAGAAAAAATGTGGGACTATAGAGGATGTCCTTATCCTGAAGGTGTTCTAGCATCTGAAGGTGTTGCTTTATTTGACCATGGTCAAATTAAAGAAATTTGCCATATAGGATTTGAAAACCCTGAATCAATAGATATGTCAGACAAACTTAACATAATTTTAGAACAAAGAGCTAATAAAGATGCTGAATAGCATCTTTTTTTCTTGCAAATTAATTAAATTAATTGTATACTTAATTTGACTTTTTACTTTGACAATTTAGTTTTTATTGATTTGCACCACTATAGGAGAATTCTCTTTAAAATTATATAGTGGAGTTTTTGTTGTGTATTTATAGGGAGGAAGGTGTATTATGGCAATAACTGGAAGAGATTTTGAACTTGAAGAAAAGAGACTTACTGAAGTGCTAAAACTACTGGATGATAAGTTAGCACAAATGGGAGAAGATATCTTTGAAGACAAAGATAAATTCATGGAATTTAGAAGGTATACTTGGGAGAATATGAGAGCTATGGATGCTCAAGAATTAAATCAAGCTACTGTAGAAAGTGAATTTGAAGCTAATAAGATATTTATGAAGCAAAATTATTTTAAGAAACTGTTTAGAATTAAAGATAATCCTTATTTTGCTTCTGTTGTGTTTGAGGACGAAGATAAAGAAAGATATAGTGTATATCTTGGGTTAACATATCTTAAAGATGATGATTATGGAAATATAATATATGACTGGAGAAGTCCTATATGTAGTTTATTCTATGATTTTGAAGTTGGTCCTTGTGCTTATGCTGCTCCTGGAGGACCTGTTAAAGGTAACTTAATAAGAAAGAGACAATATAAAATACAGGATAGAAAATTATTAAGTGCATTTGATAATTCGATGAATATTGATGATGATTTATTACAAGAAGTATTGGCTACTGATAGTAATGATAAAATGAAAAATATAGTTAATACTATTCAACAAGAGCAAAATAATGTTATTAGAAATGTTAGAGATAAGACTTTGATAGTATCTGGTATAGCTGGATCAGGTAAAACTAGTGTAGCATTACATAGAATTGCTTTCTTGTTATATAAGATTAATAATTTAACTAGTAATGATGTATTAATATTTTCACCAAATCAAATATTTACTGAATATATATCTAATGTATTGCCAGAGTTAGGTGAAGATAATACGTTACAAACTACTTTTAATGATTATTTAAGTAGTAATATTACTGAGTTTCAGGAAGTTGAACCATTTATGGACTTTATTGGAAAGTTTTATTCTGAAAAGGTAAGTAATCCTGAACTAATAAGATATAAACAAAGTGATGATATTATTAATGATATTAATTTGTATATTGATGATTATATAAGAAAAGCTAGAGTAATTAGAGATTTTACTGAGAATAAGATTTATACTGTTTATAAGGATGATTTAAACGATTTATTACATAATAGGTATAATACGTTACCTTTCTTTGAAAGAGTCGATATAATAGCTGAAAAGCTTAGTGAAGCTAATTATAAAGGTAGTACTAAGAAGAAACCGACTTATAAGAAGATGATTATGGAAAATAGTAGTTTTGTTAAAGATTACAAAGATATATTTACTGGATTCTTTTCAAGTGAGTTTTGTAAGATAAGAATGAATGATGAAGAATTAAGAAGATTTAATAAGAGTAAAAATATTGGATATGATGATGCTTTATTATTTGTTTATATGAAAGGATTACTTGAAGGTTTTCCATATGAAAAAGATATAAGACAAGTAGTTATTGATGAAGCTCAGGATTATAATTATTTACAATATTTAATTATTAGTAAAATATTTAGAAATAGCAACTTTACTATATTAGGAGATGTTAATCAAACTATTAATCCTTATTATAAATACGATAGTTTGGATATACTTGCTAATATATTTAAACAAAGTAAATGTATTAGTTTAACTAAGACATATAGATCAAGTCCTGAAATTATAGAATTTACTAATAAGATATTAGGTCTTAATCATGTATGTGCTATTAGAAAGACTGAAAGTGTTCCACTTATTCATAGAACTGATAATAGCAAGATACTGGAAGATATTAATTATTTAAGAGATAAATATAAATCAGTTGCTGTTATTACTAGAGATAATAATACTGCTACTAAGTTATATGAAGAATTGAAAGAAGTAATTCCTATATCATTGTTGAATGGTCAAAGCGAAGAATTCAATAAGGAGTTAGTAGTATTGCCTGCTTACTTAGCTAAAGGATTAGAATTTGATAGTGTTATAGTTTATAGTGATGGAGATAGTAAATATCTTAAGAATGAAAAGAATCTATTATATGTTGCTTGTACTAGAGCACAACATGAATTAATTGTATATTCTGCAAGTAAATAATAGATATAAAGAAAGATTATATTATATAGTCTTTTTTTATTTGAAAATATATGATAATATTGATAGACTATTATTAGTTAAGGGGAGACTTTTTATGACACTTACTATGGTTGATAAGATGAAATTATCTAAATATCTAAAAGAACATGCTGTTACGGATATATATTATTTAGATTTATGTGATGCTATTGGTAAAAGAGGAAAAATTGAAGATATAGAATTTTTAGAATACTTTACTGATAGCGTTGCTAAAGAATTTAGAAAGAATGAAAAGATATCTATTAAGCAACTTACTAAATTAATTTTTATTATTGATAATTTTTTACATTGGATGAAAGATGAAGGAAAAGAAATTGATGATAGGATATTAGATATTATTAGAAGTTTTGAAGATTTATATGATGATTATTTAAATAGAAATGATTTTGACATTGATTTAGAATTTACTGATGATGTTATTGGTCAAGTTCTTAGTACTGTTAATGAGTTATATCCTACTGTTGGTGAGAGTAGTGAATCTTTAGGTAAATATATTAATCAAATTGCTGATCTTGAAGAAACAGTTAAAAAATTAAGAAGAGAATTAGATGAAGCTAATAGATTATATGGATTATTAGAAGAAAGTCATAAAAAAGATAGTGAAAAGTTAGAGACTGCATCTCAATCTGTTATTGATTTAGGTAGAGATAATAGAGCGAAGAGTAAAGAAATAGAGAGTTTAAATGCTACTATTAGTTCTTTAAATGAAAGAATTGGTGAGTTAGAGGGGTTACTTGCTAGTGTTAGAGAAGAAGTTGCTTATTATGAACCTTTTAAAGAACAATGCGAATCTTTAACTGATGAAGTTGCTCAATTAAAAAGTGTTATTGAAGAAGATATTAGAGAACAAACTGCATTAGTTGCAAAAAGAGCTATGGAGTCTCAAATGGAAGCAATCATTTATCAACAACTACTTTTTGATGGAGCTAATATAGATGGTATTTTACGAGATTTAAAGAAGAATGGTTTTATTCCTGAACGTGATGAAGTATATGGTTTATTAAAAAGAATGAAGAGTAGAATCAATATAGAAAGTAATACTTTTTCATTAACACCTAGTTACAAGATATTATCTCCACAAATTAGTGAAGATGGAGAATTTAAAATTGATATACCAGCTGGTTGTAAGCATTATGATGTAATGTTAGTTGGAGATTTCCATATTAAAGATATAGATCATAAAGTATTAACAGGCTTTGACTTATTAAATAATTATTGTGCAAGCAATGGAATTAATTTGATTTTAAATATAGGTGATTTCTTTAATGGTACTCCTGGGCATACATTTGAATATGATAGTGCTATAAGTAATTATCAAGTAGTTGAGAAAAGTATTTCTATGATACCTAGAGCTGAAGGTATTTATCATGCAGTATTAGGTGGTAATCATGATAGAAATATTGTTAAATATGGATTTGATCCTATTAAGATGTTATGTGATGAAAGAGAAGACTTTATTGATTTAGGATATACTCATTCTACTATAGCATTAAATGGTTTTTATAATCCTTTGGGTAAATTCGATATACATCATCCTTATACTTTTGATTTTCCAATAGAGTTAGATGATGATGGAATAGATTTAGTAGATATTAATGGTTATTTAGATGATATATATCAAAAACAAGGCAGAAGCAGAGATGACTCTTATGTTGATATATTTGGTCATACTCATAGAAGTCAAGTTAATTATCCAGGTAGTTATTGTTTTGTTCCTTCTTTCTTTGAGGGTAAATCAAGAAGAGGGGCTTGTCATTTAAGAATATACTTCGATGAAGAAAGTGATATTAAGTACATGGTGTTTATGCCACTTACTATTAGTGATAGATTAGTTAAAAACACTGAAATTATATATCAAAAGCTATTAAAGAAGTAATTAATACTTAATTATTAGCATATAATAAAAAAATAAGTTGACAAAATAGATTTATTACTTTATAATCTATGTTGTTATTGAAAAGAAAGCGATGTATCCACATCCACCTGATTGAAGTGAGTTTCGATAGGTTTAAGGCTAAATAAAGAATATTTAATATTGTTTTATTTTGTTTTTATGGGTGGATACTAGATGTTCGCCCTTTTTAATTGTGTGGAGGTGCTTACTATAGCAAAGGATAAGAATGAAATGCCAATCAATGAACAAATAAGAGTGGCAGAATTAATGGTAATTGGTCCTAATGGGGAACAAATGGGAGTGAAAAAGTTAGCTGATGCGTTAACATTAGCAAACTATGCTGGATTAGACTTAGTTCTAATGAGTGGAGATTCAGTTCCAGCTGTTGGTAAAATTATGGATTATAATAAATACCGTTATGAAAAACAAAAAAGACTTAAGGAATCACAAAAGAAACAAAGAGAAAGTAATAAAGATTTAAAAGAATATCAATTAAGTCCTAATATTGATATTCATGACTTTAATACTCGTAAGAAGAATGCTTCTGAATATTTAGTTAAAGGACATAAGATTAAAGTTTCTATTAGATTTAAAGGTAGAAGAATAGATCGTCCTGAATTAGGTAAAGAAGTTATGCTTCGTTTTGCAGAAGAATTAAGTGAAATATCTATTATCGAGTCACAACCTAAATTAGAAGGTCGTACTATGATAATGCTATTAGCACCAAAAAAATAATACTAAGAAAGAGGAAGTAATTATGGGAAAATGTAAACAAAAAACACATAAAGCATCTAGTAAAGTTCTAAAAGCTAAGAAAAATGGTCAATTAGTTTATAAAAAATCAAACGGAAATCATATAACTGGTAAAGATTCAGCTAAAGCAGTTAGACAAAGAAGAAATAAAGGCGTATTAGCTAAAGGCGATACAAAACGTCTAAAGGATTTCATCTAATAGGAAAGGGGAGTAAGACATGACAAGAGTTAAAGGCGGAAACGTTGCAAAAAATAGAAGAAGAAAAGTTTTAAAAGCAGCTAAAGGATATTTTGGTTCTAAACATAGATTATTCAAAACTGCTCAAGAACAAACTTTCCATAGTGGAGTTTATGCATTTAGAGATAGAAGACAAAATAAAAGAAACTTCAGAAAATTATGGATTCAAAGAATCAATGCAGCTTGTAGAGAAAATGAAATTAGTTATTCTAAATTCATTAACGGATTAACAAAAGCTGGTATTGAAGTTAATAGAAAAATGTTATCTACAATTGCTATTGATGATGCAGCTGCATTCACTCAATTAGTAAACGTAGCTAAAGCTGCTTTAGAAGGAAAAACTGCTCCTAAAGCTGCTAAAAAGGAAGTAAAAGCTGAAACTAAAGACTATTCTAAAATGACAGTTGCTGAATTAAGAGAAGTAGCTAAAGCACAAGGTGTTGAAGGTGCTGCTTCAATGAAAAAAGCTGAATTATTAGAAGCAATTAAGTAATCAAGTAATTGATTACTTTTTTTATGTTTTATTTCTATAATTATGGGGATTTTTTGTTGTACCTATGTTGATTTATTCACAATATTCTTGTATAATTAAGGGTAGTATAATATGGAGTGATGAAGATGCGTAAGATAATGGCTTGTTTAGATGTTGGCTCTGATACAGTAAAATGTGTAGTAGGAGAAATGGTTAAAAGAAAATTGAATATCTTAGCAGTTGCCGAAACGCCTTCTAAAGGAGTTAAGTATGGAATAGTTGAAGATCCAAATTCTGTATTAGATTCTTTGAAAAATGTTATACAAAAGTGTGAAGAAATAATCGGTTTAAAGATTCGTCAAGTAATCGTTTCAGTACCTGCAAAAGATGCTAGTTTTACAGTCGTAACTGGTAGTGTAGCAATTACTAACGAAGGTAATATGATTGATGGTAAAGATGTTATTAGAGTATTACAAAAAGCTGTAAAAAGTAAAAAGAGTAATGACTTAGAATATATATCTATAATGCCAACGAGTTTTTCTTTAGAAGATAATAGAATAGTTAAAGATCCTAAAGGATTAACATCTAAAACTTTAGCAGTTAGAGGAGTAATGGTTTCTACACCTAAAAGAAATATTTATCCAATACTTGCTTGTTTAGAAAGATTAGGTGTTGATGTTTTAGATATAACTTTATCTGCTATTGGTGATTATTTTGAATTTAAGAATAAAGATTTAGATAAGAAGGTTGGAGTAGTTGTTAATATAGGTGATGAAACTACTACAATGTCTGTATTTAATAAAGGGGTATTAACTAATACTACTGTTAACTTATATGGTGGTCAAAATGTAGATAATGACATTTCATTTGTTTATAAGTTACCACTTAAAGATTCTAAGTATATTAAAGAAACATTTGCATTAGCACATAATAGTATGGCACAATCTAGTGATCATATAGATGTTACTAATACTTTGTCAGAAATGGTTAGAATAAATAAGTATGAAGTTAGTGAAATAGTTATGAGTAGAGTGAGTGAAATACTTAATTTATGCAAGAAAAGTATAAATCACTTAACAAAAAAAGAAATAAGTTATATAATATTTACAGGAGGGTTAACCGAATCTAAAGACTTTAACCTTGTTTTACAAGAAACATTTGGAAATGATGTTACTTTGGGTAATATCATGGAGATAGGTGTTCGTAATAACAAGTATAGTGCTTGTTTAGGACTGTTAAAGTATTATGCTTATAATGCTAAGTTAAAAGATAAAGATTATTCGATATTTACAATAGATGAGCAACAAGAGTTAAGTGGAGTTAATTTAGCAAACCAAAATGATAGTGTTCTGGGTAAGTTGTTCGGGTACATTTTTAATGGTTGATAGGAGGATTTTGAGATGCATGATTTAGAAAGAGATCAAATAGCTAAGATAAAAGTTATTGGTGTTGGTGGCGGTGGCTGCAACGCTGTTAATAGAATGATAGAGTCTGGTGTTGGTGGTGTAGATTTTATAGTTGCTAATACAGATTTACAAGTATTAAATGTAAGTAAAGCTGAAACTAAACTTCAAATTGGTAAAACAATTTCTGAAGGTTTAGGAGCAGGAGGAAATCCTGAAGTAGGTAGAGAAGCTGCATTAGAAAGTAAAAAAGAAATTGAAGAAGCATTAATGGGTGCTGACATGGTATTCGTTACTTGTGGACTTGGTGGTGGTACTGGTACAGGTGCTGCTCCAGTTGTTGCACAAATTGCTCAAGAACAAGGTGCTTTAACTGTTGCTATAGTTACTAAGCCTTTCAAATTTGAAGGTCGTAAAAGAATGGAACAAGCTGAAGTTGGTCTTGAAGAATTAAAGAAACATGTTGATACAATTATCATTATTCCTAATGATAGATTAAGAGATATGATAGATAGAACTACTCCTATTGTTGATGCGTTCAAAGAAGTAGATAACGTATTAAGAAGAGGTGTTCAATCAATATCTGATTTAATTGCAGTATCTGGTTTAGTTAACTTAGACTTTGCCGATGTTAAAGCAGTTATGCAAAATAGAGGTAATGCAATTATTGGTATAGGTATTGGTGTTGGTGAAGATAGAGCTATTGAAGCTGCTAAACAAGCTGTTTCATCTCCTTTACTAGAAACTACTATCGATGGTGCTACTGATGCTATTATTAATATTACTGGTGGTAATTCACTTACATTATTTGAAGCTGAAGATGCTGCTGAAGTAGTTAGAAATGCTGCTAATACTGATATTAATACTATATTTGGTGCAGTTATTAATGAAAACTTAAATGATGAAGTAATTGTTACTGTTATTGCTACTGGATTTGATGATGCAAGAGAACAAATCGGTGGTTTAGATAATGATTTACCAAAGAATACATCTTATATGGGTCGTGAAGATGACTTTGATGATATTCCACCATTTTTAAGAAATAGAGACGATTTTTAGTTATCGTCTTTTTTTATTGGTTTAGAAATGTTATAATATATTTAATAATAATAGAATAGAGGGAAATATATGAATTGTACAAATTGCGGAGCAGTTTTAGCTCCAGGGACTACTACTTGTCCAAATTGTGGTACTGCATTAGGAGTTCAACAACCAGTTATGACTGAGCAACCTGTTCAACAACCAGTATCTACACCTGTAGAACCTGTTGTAGATCAAAACGTTATGGCACCAAGTCAACCAATTCAACAACCAATGATGACTGCTGGAATGCCACAACCATCTCCAATTCCAGTACAACAACAACCTGCACCACAACCGTCTGTGGGAGGTATTGTTCCTGGGCAACATACTAGTAATAGTGGATCAAAGAAAGGAATAATAGCTATTATTCTTATAGTATTAGCTTTAGCTATTGGTGTTGGTGGATACTTTATTTATGATAGTATTCAAGAAAACAAAGCAGAAGAAAAGAAAAAAGAAGAAGAGAAAAAAGAAGAAAAAGATAAAGAAGAAGAATATGATTATAAAGATTATACTGACGAAATTAAAAAGAATGTAAAAGTTAAAGATACAAAAAAATTATCAGATGGTTCTTTATTATTGTTAGTAGAAAACAAATCTTCTAGAATTGCAAGTGTTGATATTGAGATTGAATTTTATGATGCAGAAGGAAATATATTAGGAACTGATACTGAATATGTTACTGTTGCTCCTAATAGTGAAAGATATGCGGCAGTTAGTAAGTATTCTGTAAAAGAGGGATATGATACATTTGAAATGAATCTTTCTTATTATGATTATACTGCTATTATGAATTTAAAGAACGTAAAAGAAAGCGAACTTACTAAAAATCAAACTGAAGATGAAATTCTTGTTCAATATAAGAATGATACAGAATATCCGATGAATATGGAAGTAGTATGTTTATTCTACTTAAATAATGAAGTAGTATATGCTACTAATGATCTTTCTTCTACAGTAGAAGCTGGAAATAATGCTAATTTAGAAATTGATTTTTATGGAGTTAGTGATATCACATACGATAGATATGAACTTCATGCTTATGCACAATATGATACTTATGACGATTAATTAGATTAATCGTCTTTTTTTGATTTTTTTCAACTTATTTAATTGATAAATATTAAGTGGTGATGCGATGAAGATATACTTAGATATTGTATTATTACTTAATTTTTTATTTGATTTTATTTTACTTGTCAGCGTTAATTATATTTTGAAAAGAAATACTAAGACATGGCGGCTTATATTTAGTAGTTTATTTGGTGAAATAAGTTTGTTGTTGTTATTTATTAAAATGAGTAATGTAACGTTTTTAGTTGTGAAGATTTTGATATCTATAATAATGAATATTATTTGTTTTAATTTTAGAGATATAAAGTATTTTTTTAAGAATATTTTATATTTTTATTTAGTTAGTATGTTATTGGGAGGAGCATTAGAATTCTTAAATAATCAGTTTTCATATAGTAATAATGGTCTTGTTTTTACTAATAATGGTTTAGGTATAAGTTATGTATCTATTTTATTGATAGGTTTATTCTTATATTTTAAATATATTAAGAGTTTTAAAGATTTTAGTAATAATTATAGTTATTATTATAAATGTAAGATTTGTATTGATGATATGAATACTGTAGAAGTAAGTGCTTTTTTGGATACAGGTAATAAACTTTATATACCTTATTTAGGTAAAGTTATAGTATTGATAGATAAGAATGTAATTGGAGATATTAGTTTAAATAAACCAATATATGTACCATATAATTCTCTTAATAATAGTGGATTACTTGAGTGTTATAAATGCAAGTATTTAGAGATAGATGGTAAGTGTTATGACAAGTTTTTATTAGGTATTAGTAATGAAAGATTTTTTATGGATGGTATTGATTGTATTATTAATAATTCTGTTATGGAAGGGTTGAGATAATGATTAATTTTATTAAAGAATTAATTAATAAATTATTAGGGAAGTACAGTCAGTTTTTCTTTGTAGGTAGTAATGATGTATTACCTCCTCCTTTAGAAAAGGAGGAAGAAATTGAGTATGTTATTAAGTGTCAACAAGGAAGTATTGATGCTAGGAATATATTAATAGAACATAATTTAAGATTAGTTGTTTTTATAGCTAAGAAGTATGAAACCACATTGGATACTTTAGAAGATCTAGTTAGTATTGGTACTATAGGTTTAATAAAAGGAATTAATACTTATAAGATAGATAAGAATATTAGACTTGCAACATATGCTTCTAGGTGTATATCCAATGAAATATTAATGTATTTAAGGAAGAATAAAAAGAGAGTTTCTGATGTTAGTTTTGAAGAAGCATTGTCTTTTGATAGTGAAGGCAATGAATTACATTTAGAAGATATAATAGGTACTAATGAAGATGTTACATATAAAGAATATGAAAAGATGACTGATATTGGTGTACTTAAAGATAGGTTAGAAGAGTTAAATCCGAGAGATAAACAAATAATGGTAATGAGATATGGTCTTTATAATACTAAGGAATATACTCAAAAAGAAGTTGCATCTATATTAGGTATAAGTCAGTCATATATATCAAGAATAGAAAAGAAGGTCATTAAAAGGTTGAAATTGCATTTGGAATAGATTATACTTTCCTTAGAATAGGTGAGTTGGTAGTATGGCTATTATAGAAATATTAAAACAAGGTGAAGTTGATGGTAGTGATATAAAATATAAAAAGAATGCAGCTAAACCCAAAATTAAAAGTGCAGACAAAGAAGTTTCATTAAATAGTTTAAATAAGAAGAAAACTTCTAGTTTTGATTTTTCTAAAAATGATAATCCAGAAATGGCTTATGGAAAGTTAAAAACTGAAAGAGGAATAGTAGGTATAATATTATCTACATTATTTATGGTTCTTTTATTAGGTGGTGGATTAATAGGAATTATATTTGGATTATTAAAGATATTTGATATGAAAATTGTTTTATTTCAAAAAAAGAACTTTTACTCAGTTCAAATATTTAATTCAGAATTTGGTATATTTTTATTAACTTTATTAGCATTATTAATTATAGTATCTATTGTTTTTGTTATTATTATAAACTTATCTGTAAAGGTAAGGTTTAGAAAGTCATATTTAAGTAAAACGAATGTCTATGTATACGATACTTTTTTAGTAGTTTTGAATATATTAATATTTTCTATTATAGGATTGGTATTTTTCTTAATTACTGATGGCTATTACAAGGAATTTAGTTCTTGGATTAGCGAAGGATTGTTACCTTTAGGCGTTAAATTAGATATTATGAATTTATTTAAGTATGTTATCGTTATAATTAGTGCAATATTTATGAGTTTAAATTCTTTTAGAGGGATTGCTATTACTCATAAGAAAAATGAATTTATATTTAGAAACCACTTGTAAGTGGTTTTTGTCGTGTAAAAAGGTATTATAAAACTGGCAATTTATGTTATAATTATGATAGGTGTATTAGAATGAATATATATGGTATTAAAAGAGAAGATTTAGAACAATATTTTTTAGATATGGGTGAGAAGAAATTTAAAGCTCTTCAAGTTTTTGAGTGGCTTTATACTCATAAGGTAAATTCTTTTTTTGAAATGACTAATATTAAGAAAGAACTACAAGAAAAATTAGCTGGAGACTTTTCTTTTGATATGATTACTATTCAAAGAAAACAAGAAGATAAGTTAACTAAGAAATACTTATTTAAGTTATTTGATGGGAACTTTGTAGAAGCCGTATTAATGGAACATGATTATGGAACATCAATATGCGTTAGTAGTGAAGTTGGATGTAATATGGGATGTGCATTTTGTGAATCAGGTAGACTTAAAAAAGTAAGAGACTTAGGTGCTTATGAAATGGTACAACAAATATTACTAGTAGAAGCTGATACAAAGAAAAGAATATCAAGTGTAGTAATAATGGGAATTGGTGAACCTTTAGATAATTATGATAATGTAATGAATTTTATTAAAGTAATTAATGATCCTAAAGGTATAGCAATAGGTGCTAGACACATAACATTATCTACTTGTGGGATTATACCTAAGATAAAAAGTTTAAGTGAAGAAAACTTACAAATAAATTTAGCTTTATCATTACATGCTCCTAATAGTGAATTAAGAGATAAGATAATGCCTATTAATAAAGCGTATAAATTACCTGTATTAATGGATACTATTAAGGAATATATTGATAAAACTAATAGAAGAGTAACTATAGAATATGTAATGCTTCAAGGAATTAATGACCAAGAAGAACATGCTATAGAATTAGCTAATTTACTGAGAGGTTTAAATGTATATGTAAATCTAATACCATATAATGAAACTAATCATATAGAGTTTAAACGTACTAGTAAAGAACAAATAATGAAATTTTATGATGTATTAAAGAAAAAGGGAATTAATGTTACTATCAGAAAAGAATTTGGTGGTAAGATTGACGCGGCGTGTGGACAACTTAGAAGTAAAGAGGTGAAAGCATGAAAACATTTTATTTAACAGATTCTGGTAAAGTAAGAGATCACAATGAAGATTCTGTTACTATACTAAAAAATGCTAATAATGAACATCTACTTATAGTAGCTGATGGAATGGGTGGACATAGAGCTGGTGAAGTTGCTAGTTCAATGGTTATTACTCATATGACTGAAAAGTTTGGAGCATTAGATACTGTTGGTAGTAAGATTGATGCTATTAATTGGTTAAAAGATAATGTAACTGAAATAAATAGAGAGATACTTGATCATACTAAGGTTCATCCTGAAGCTATGGGAATGGGAACTACTTGTGTTATGGCATTATATACGAGTGAATACTTAATATTTGCTAATATCGGTGATAGTTCTGGATTCGTTTATAAGAATAATAAATTAACTAAAGTAACTAACGATCATACTTTAGTAAATTTATTAGTAGCTAGTGGAGATTTAACTGAAGAAGAAGCTAAGTATCATCCAAAACGTAATGTATTAATGAAAGCTTTAGGTAGTAGTGATAAAGCTGAATTAGATATATTTGATGTTGATACTAATATAGATGGTGTTCTACTATGTAGTGATGGTTTAACATCTATGTTAACCAAAGAACAAATAGAAAAAGTATTAAATGATGAAGAATTAGAAATAGAGGAACAGGTAGTTAAATTGATTAGAAAAAGTAATGCTCGTGGGGGAACTGATAATATTTCTGTAGCTTATTTATCTTCGGAAAGTGGTGAAGAATAATGATAATGAAGGGACAAAAAATCAATGATCGTTATCAAATCATCAAGTCTATCGGTGAAGGTGGAATGGCTAATGTTTATTTAGCATATGATACTATTTTAGATAGAGATGTAGCAGTTAAAGTTCTTCGTGGAGATTTATCTAATGATGAAAAGTTTGTTAGAAGATTTCAAAGAGAAGCATTAAATGCTAGTAGTTTAAGTCATCCTAATATTGTTGAAGTATATGATGTTGGTGATGATAATGGTCAATATTTCATAGTAATGGAATATATTGAAGGTAAAAATCTTAAAGATTTAATTAAAAAAAGAGGAAAACTTACAGTTACTGAAGTTGTTGATATAATGAGTCAAATATCTGATGGTCTATCAGTAGCTCATGATTCATATATTATTCATAGAGATATAAAACCACAAAATATTATGATACTTGAAAATGGTATGGTAAAAATTACTGACTTTGGTATCGCAATGGCTATGAATGCTACACAATTAACTCAAACAAATTCAGTAATGGGTAGTGTTCATTATTTACCACCAGAACAAGCTAGTGGTAAAGGTTCTACATTAAAGAGTGATATTTATTCAATGGGTATTTTAATGTATGAGTTATTAACTGGTGTTTTACCTTATAGAGGAGATAATGCCGTAGAAATAGCTTTAAAGCATTTAAAAGAACCATTTCCTGATATAAGAGAAGAAGTTGAAGATTTACCTCAAAGTGTAGAAAACATAATAATGAAGAGTACAGCAAAGAACCCTAAGAATAGATATAATGATGCTAGAGCTATGTATGAAGATTTGAAAACATGCTTAGATGAATCTAGAGTTAATGAAGATAAATGGGAATATCAATTTGCTGAATTAGATAGTGATAATAAGAAGTTTACTAAACAAGTTGAGAAAGCAATTAGTTCTGAAGAAGTAGAAGAAGAAGTTGCTGTTAAAAAGGTTAGTGATGATGAAGTGAAAAGAGAAAATAGATTACTTATAGCATTAACATCAATATTTGTTGGATTAGTTGTAATAGTTACTGTCCTAGTATTTTTCTTACCATCAATATTGAAACAAAAAGATATTATTGTACCTGAGGTTGCGGGTAAGACTGTTAGTGAAGTAGTTGTTGAATTACAAGAACTAGGATTTGAAGTAGCAGATGAAACTATGACTATTAGTGATGCTACTATTCAAAGTGGTAGAGTAGTTAAGACTAATCCACCTAGCGGTGCTAAGAGAACACAAGGAACTAAAGTTACAATATTTGTATCAAGTGGTTCTTCTAAAATAGAAATAAAAGATTATTTAGGACAAAATGTTTTAGAAGTACGTGGAGCTTTAGAAGCTTATGGTATAGATGTATTTATAGAATATAAAGAAGTTGATGATCCTTCTGAATATGAGGAAAATGAAATTATAGAACAATCTGTTGAAGCAGGTACTATGTTAAGTACAGGTGATGATATTACTATTTATGCTCCAAAGATTGTTAATGAATATCCTGATTTTACTGATGGAACTTGGACTGAAGAAGACGTAGTAGATTTCTGTGATGAATATGGAATAATACTAATAGTTCAAAGAGAACCTAATTCAAGTTATGATAATGGTACTATTATTAAACAAAGTAGACCAAAAGGATATACAATAAAAGAAGGTACTAAATTAACTATAACTGTAGCGGATAATACTGTAGAACCAGAAGATAATTGCAATCCACTTGAAGGTGATATTTGTGATACTGAAGAACCAGTGGAAGAAACACCTGAAGAAAGTTTAGAATAATGCAAGGTCAAATAATAAAACAAATTAGCAATTTATATACCGTTAAAGTAGGAGATATGCTTTATGGGTGTAGGGCTAGAGGAAAGTTTAGAAAAGATAATATAAGTCCTATGGTAGGTGATTACGTTATCATAAATACTGAAGATAACGTAATCGAATCTATCTTAGAAAGAAAAAATGAACTTGATCGACCTGTTATTGCTAATGTAGATATTGCGCTTATAGTTACTAGTACAAAGAAACCAAATTTAGATTTAAATTTATTAGATAAGTTAATTAGTGTAATTACTTTTAATGATATAGAACCAGTTATATGTTTTACTAAATTAGATTTACTTAATGAGGTAGAAAAAGAAAATATAGATAATTTAAGAAAGTATTATGAAATGATTGGAATCAATTGTGTTTATAATACTGATACTGCTGAAATAAAAAGATTACTTGATAATAATATAGTTGTTTTAGCGGGTCAAACTGGTGCTGGTAAGAGTAGTTTACTTAATAGATTAGATGATGAATTAGATATTGAAACTAATGAAATTAGTGAAGCATTAGGTAGGGGGAAACATACAACAAGACATGTTGAACTTTATGAAATATCAGATGGATATATAGCTGATACTCCTGGTTTTTCAGCATTAGATTTAAAAGATATGAATAAAGAACAACTTAGAGATACATTTGTAGAATTTAGAAATTATGAATGTAAATTTAGAGATTGTATGCATCATAAAGAGAGTAAATGTGGGGTTAAGGAAGCTCTAGAAGATAAAATGATATTACAATCTAGATATAATAATTATTTATTATTTTTGGAGGAAGTAGAGAAATGAAAGTAGGAGTATCTTTTATAAGTAGTAATTATGATTTAGAGACTACTATAAGTAAGATTGATGAATCTAGTGCAGATTATATTCATGTTGATATGATGGATGGAGTATTCGTAGAAAATTCTAATTTTACAGTACAAGACTTAAAGAAAATGTTTAAGAATACCAAGAAAAAATTAGATGTTCATATGATGGTATGTTCTCCAAATAAATATGTTAAAGATTTTGCTAAAATGCCAAATGTAGAATATTTAACATTACATTGTGAGTCTCATAGAAGACCTATAGATGTTATCAACATGATAAGACATACACCATTAAAAGTAGGATTAGCTATTAATCCTGAAACTAAAGTAAGTCATATTGTTCCATTACTTCATCATTTAGATCAAGTGCTTGTTATGAGTGTTAAACCTGGTAAAGGTGGTCAAAAATTTATGGAAGAAATTCTATATAAGATTGAAACACTTAAAGAATTAAGAGAACAAAATGGTTACCATTATGTAATTAATGTAGATGGTGGAATAAATGAAGAAACTGCAAAACTTGTTAAAGAAGCTGGAGCAGATATGGTTGTAAGTGGTTCTTATGTATGTAAGAGTGATGATTATAATCAAAGAATTGAAAGTATAAGATAAGTAGAGATACTTATCTTTTTTTATGTTATAATTTTTGTAGGTGATGTTATGGAAAATATAGATCTTGGTAAGATTACTATAAAAGAATCAGGTATATGTGCTTATGATTCATTATATCTAGGTTTATTAAAAGATAATGGTATTTATTATATGTCTCAAGTGTTAGATGATGAATTAATGAATAATTTATTTCTTAAATTAAGAAGAGATGCTGCTAGAACTAGAGATTTAAAAGGCTTTATATCATTAGCTAAATATAAATATAAAGGAATTATAGATCCTTCAATTGAACTTTTAGATGAGAGATTTATTTCTGATTTAAGTGAGACTAATTTTTCTACTAAATCTAACTTACCTATACTAGTTGAATTAGGAATTGCTAGCTATGATGACATTTCAATATGTCGTAATTTAAGAACTTGTAATCAATATGATAGTAGTAAGCAATATACATTAGCAGAGGTATTAAAAATGGTTTATCCTTCATTATTAACTGAATCAAAAGGTAAACATAGAAGAATTGCTTTCAATATTGAACTATTATTATCACAATATGAAAAGACAAAATTAAAACAAGTTGGAGAAAATGATGCAGATAGTTTAAAAGAATTAAGAGCTCAACTTTCAGCATTAATGAATGAAAGAGATTCCATAGATAGATTAATTGCTGATGTTCAAAATAAAATTGCTATGGTCGAAAGTAAAGTAGAAAATGGTGGAATTAAGAAATGAATGATACATTAATAAATGAATTAAAAGAAACTATTAATCAAATAAAAGAAGAAATAAAAGAGAAAAGAAAAGTACTTGATGAATTAATAGAACAATATCAAGAAATAAGTGGTATAGAACTTGATGAAGAGATAGAACGAATTTAAAAACAATCTTAATGATTGTTTTTTTTGTATATATATTTATAATTAGTAAATAATATTAATGGTGATATTATGAAATACTTTATTATATTATTTATTTGTTTAATATGTAGTTTGTGGATTGTTAATTATGAAGATACTAGTGATGTATTAGATAGTTATGAAGAAAGTGTTTATGTATTTAGGGAATATACTGAAAATGATGAGAATGTAAGTAATCCAGAAATGGATGATTTAGAATTAAAAGCTAATATAGTTATTATATTTTATAGTATTTTATTTAGTTTAATGTTTTATATAAAAATGAATAATTGTGATAGATATGTTATTTACAATAGGTGATAATGTTTAGATTGACTTTAAATATTTAAAATGGGACAATTATTATAGTAGGAAGTGAATGTATGAAAAAAGTATTATTATTTTTCATTGCTATTTTTATGTTATTTATTAGTCCTGTAAATGCTAGTACTTATGAAAATAATTATAATAATGAATACATTCAATATAAACTAGATAGTAAAGAAAATGAAGAAGAACCTAATTTTGCTTTTTGGGGTATGTTAATTGTTGCTTTTTTAGCAATTAGTGTTTTCTTAATAGCATATAAATCTGATGATGATTTGTAATATATAAAGATAAGTTAAATCTTATCTTTTTTAGTGTCTAGTTATGTACTTCTAATAAGAATAAAGAGTTACTTGTGATATAATTATAGTGAGGAGAATTGTATAAATGAATATAGTAAAAGTACTTGAAAAAATAGAAGAAAATGGGTTTGAAGCATATATAGTTGGTGGGTATGTTAGAGATTATTTACTTGGTATGGAGTCTGGAGATATAGATGTTTGTACTAATGCAAGAGTTAAGGATATAATGGAAATATTTAGTGATACTAATTGTACTAGTAATGAATATGGTTCTGTTAAGATTATTACTGATAAATTAAGAGTTGATATTACTACTTATAGAAGAGATTTAAGATATAATGGAGATAGAAGAAAAGTAGAAATAGAATATGTAGATAATCTAATAGATGATATTAATAGAAGAGATTTTACTATGAATACTTTATGTATGAATAAAGATAAAAGTATTATTGATATATTAGGTGGTCAAAAAGATATTGAAGACAGAATAATTAGATGTGTTGGTAATATAGAAGATAGAATTAATGAAGATCCACTTAGAATGCTTAGAGCAGTTAGATTTGCTACTACATTAGGTTTTACTATAGAAGAAGAATTATATAGAAAATTAAAAGAGAATAAAGAATTAATAAGTCAGTTATCTAGAGAAAGAATAAAAGAAGAATTAACTAAAATACTAATTAATAAAAATGCGTTAATTGGTCTTAATATGTTAGAAGATTTAGGATTCTTACCATATGTTGGTACTAGATATAATAGGGATATAGTTAATGTAGCTGATATATGTGGTATGTATAGTCAGTTAGAATTAATAGAAGAATTTCCTTTTAGTAAAGAAGAGAAAGATAATATAAAAGCAATACAAAATATATTAGAATATGGTAAGATAGATAATAATGTTTTATTTGAACATGGACTTTATTTATCTATGGTAGCTGGAGAGATACTTGGTATAGATAGAGAAGTTATTACTAGTATGGATAAGGATTTACCTATTAGAAGAGTTAAAGATATAGAAGTTACTAGTGATGTAATATGTGAATTACTTGGTACTGAACCTGGTAAAGTTATTAGTGAAGTTTATGATGATTTAAAAGATAAGATATTATTTAGTAAATTAGATAATAGTAATGATTCTATTAGGGAGTATATTTCTAGTAATAGGGAGAAGTGGTTTGATGAAGGAGCAATTAATTAATATATTATCTTCTAAGAAGATGGTTTTAAGTACTTATTTAATTAAGGTAGCATTGGATGCTAAGTTAAATTTAAATGAATTTTTAGTACTTGTTTATTTTGATAATTGTTTTAATAGTTCTTTAGATATTGAGTTGATTAGTAATACTTTAGGATTGGATGAAGCTTCTACTATGGAAGCATTTAATGGTTTGATGATTAAAGGATTAGTTAATATTGAGTCATGTAAGGATTTAGAGAATAGAACGCATGAAGTTGTTACTATGTGTGGTGTCTATGATTTAGTATGTGATGATGCTCTTGAGGTTGCTCAAGAGGAAGTTAAGACTGATATATTTAAGACTTTTGAGAAGGAGTTAGGTAGAACTATTTCTTCTATGGAGTTAGAACTTATTAATGGATGGTTAACTGTTGGAGTACCTGAGGAAATCATTTTAGGGGCTCTTAGAGAAGCTGTTTATAATGGTGTGACTAGTTTTAAGTATATTGATAGAATTATCTATGAATGGGATAAAAAAGGCTTTAAAACAATGGATGATGTTAATAAACATTTAATGAGTAGAAGAGAAATGAAATCTAATAATGAATCTATAAGTAAGAAGGAACAAGAAGTAGCTGATTATGATTGGGTTAATGAATAATGGTTATTAAGGATTTTAATAAGAAATTAGATTTAATGATTAAGGATGCTAAATGTGAATTAAATTATAATAGAGATTATGAATTAGTTATTGCGACTGTTTTATCGGCACAATGTACTGATAAAAGAGTTAATGAAGTAACTAAAGTATTATTTAGTAATTATGACATTTATGGTTTAGCAGAAGCAGATAAAAAAGATATAGAAAGAATTATAAGAAGTTGCGGTTCTTATACTAAGAAGAGTGGTTATATTATTGATATAGCTAAGTCTTTAGTTAATAATTATAATGGGGTTGTTCCTAATGATAGAGAGTATTTAGAAAGTTTACCTGGAGTAGGGAGAAAGACTGCTAATGTAGTTTTATCTAATTTATATGATGTTCCATGTATAGCAGTAGATACTCATGTAGAAAGAGTTAGTAAAAGATTAAAGATAGCTCGTAAATTAGATTCAGTTTTGGTTGTAGAAAAGAAATTAATGAAAATGATACCACAAGATTTGTGGAGTAGAAGTCATCATCAATTAGTATTGTTTGGTAGATATATATGTAAGGCGAGAGGGCCTGAATGTAGTAATTGTGCTTTTTATGATGATTGTACTAGTAAAGATAAAAAAAAGAGGAATTAATATTCCTCTTTTATTATGTTGTAGGTATTTCAGGTGTACCAGGATCAATAGGTGGAGTTTGTGGAGTATTTTGTACTGTTACATAAGTAGATAGTGTTATACCATTACTCATGTTACTTTTAAAAATACTATATGCTGATTTTATAACGAATGTATAAGTTCCACTTGTTGTAGCTTGGTATGTGTAGTATGGATTTGTTGTAAATCCGATTGATTGTAATCCTGTATCTGTTTGTAAGTAAACTTGATATCCTAAATTACCAATACTTTTTTCATTATATGAAAGTCTTTTCTTAAAATATGTTGATGCAAATGAACCATAATTTTCACTAAAGAAACTTTTTAAGTATGATTCATTTATTGCATTAGGAGTTTTTATTCCTGTCCAGCTAAGATTGATTTGAGTACCATTAGCACTTATACTTCCGCCAGTAGGATTGCTTAATTTCTCAAATCTATCCGATACCTCACTTGGCTCAGTCCCCTTCTTAAAAAGCGCAGTAGATATTAAGCTATCAGGAGTATAGCTTGACGGAAGTTGTGGAGGATATGTTTCCTCTTCGTATTTAGCAGATATTACACCGCTAGGTTTTTTAAATTGAGAATTTTTTGGATAAATTTTTTGTGCTAGTTTACCACTAATTGTTTTAACATTGTTTGCAGCATCGATTGCTACTGTCCAATCTTTTGGACCAAGTTTGTCAACACCATACCATAGAGCAATTACATAATCTGGTGAGTAAGATACTGCCCAGTTATCAGCTGATGTACCATTATGTTTGATTCCATTTGCTTTTAATGCAGCGTTTGACCAAGTAGATGTACCTGATTTTAATGCAACATCTGTACCACTAACATTAAATCTTGAACCACCCCATTGTTTAGTAGTAGTGATTAACATGTCAGTAATTAAGTAAGCTGTTTCAGAGCTCATTGCTTTTGTTTTAGTATATTTTTCTTCAGTAACTTCATCTGTTTCTCTAATTACGAATTTTGTCCAGCAGTATGGTTCAATGTAGTATCCATTTCTTGCGAATGCTCCATAAGCACCTGCCATATCGATAGGACTGTATGCTAGACCACCACCGATTGCATGTGATTCGTATAGAGTAGAACCAAAGTCTAATCCAACGTTATGTACGAATTCAGCTATTTTTGTTTTATTAACTGCTTGGAATGCTTGTACAGCAGGAATGTTTCTTGATTGTGCTAATGCTTGACGCATTGTCATAGCACCTTTATAAGTACCATCAGAGTTTTTAAGTGGTGTACCATTTGAGAAGTTCATCTTATTATCGAAGAACATTGTTCCAGTATGACCATTATTATATTCAATGTATGGTCCATAAGCGAAGATTGGTTTAGCTGTTGAACCGATTTGTGTTTTCATCATATCAGCTCTACCATAAGCTTTAGGAGTAGTTTGTTTTCTACCGCCATTTACTGCTGCAATTGAACCATCTTTTACACTAGTGACAACTGCACCAATTTGAATATTATCTCTATAAGCATTGTATCTATATGTTGGGAATTTATATCCTAATTTTTGTTCATTTAAATCTATCATTACTTGTTGTAGTTTAGGATCCATAGTAGTATATACTTCCATTGGAGTAGCATATGGATCTAATTTATATTTTGCATAGATATCTCTACAAACTATATCAATAAATTGTTGATATTTATTTAGTCCAGCAGCATTTCTACCTATTAGTAAAGATTCTACTGTTATTGCTTTAGCATTTTCTGCTTCTTCCTCAGATATGTAACCATGTCTTACCATAAGGTTAAGAACTGTGTTACGTCTTTGAGTAGCTAAGTCTGGATTAACATATGGGTCATATGAACCAGGAGCATTGAATACACCAGCTAGTAGAGCAGCTTCTGTTAATGTTAAGTCTCTAACTGATTTACCAAAGTATGATTTAGATGCTTGTTCAACTCCGTATGAACTTGCTCCTAGATAAGGATCATTAACATAGAATTCAATAATTTCTTCTTTAGTATAATTTTTTTCTACTAGGAAGATTGACATATAAATATCAGTAAACTTTCTTATGATACCATCCCAACCACTAGCTTCTGTTGATGTAAATGTATTTTTTACAACTTGCATGGTAAGAGTAGAAGCACCACCGGCTCCACTTTGACCAACTACTTGACCGAATGCAGCTTTAGCAAATCTAACTACGTCAAATCCATTATGTTGGAAGTAACGAGAGTCTTCTGTTGCTACGATAGCATCTACTAGAACTTCTGGTAGATCTTCATAGTATACTAATTCTCTTTGTTCTGCACCTACACGGGCAAATTCATCACCATTTTTATCATAGAAGATACTTGCTTCATTACTATATAGTAAGTCAGTATTAAATGCTGGAGCAGATACTACAATGTAACCACAGAAGGCGATTACTGCTATCATTCCAACAATTCCAAAGAACATAAAGAATGAAAGTATTCCATTTATTGCTTTACTAATATTACCTTTTTTCTTTTTTACTTTTTGTACTACTATTGGTTTATTGTTATTTGGCCTTTTTGACTTAGGAGTTTCTTTCTTTGTTGTTTTCTTTGCTATTATTAATGGTTTCTTTGGACTATTTGATTTCTTTTTAGATTCTATCTTTTTAATTTCCATTATTATTCTCCTTTAAAATAAATTTTATCAACTACACTTAAGTAATCTAATTGTGGTTGATAAGCTTCTTTTATTATGTGAGCTTTTTCTTGTATGTAATTATAGCTTATTGATTTACGATTATTATTATCTATATAGTAAATATAATCTTCGCCAGTAAGTAGATAGTTTATATTGTTCATTCTAATTACTAAGAATATTATACCACCATGTTTAATAACGTTGCGTATTTGATTTGTTTGATGTTCATGAATGTTTGATAGGGGAAATGCTGTTTTATTTAATGTTTCTTTAGCATCAAATTCAATGTATCTACCTCTATATAATCCATTATAGTCTAAAGTTGATTGTTCTTTAAAATAAGCTTTTTCTATTATTTTTTTGTGATTCTTATAAGATACATCAACTACACCGATAGGAGTAGGTTTCTTATAGATTAATGCTTTATCGTTTCTTAAATAATATTCATTACTTATATTAAGAGCATTTTCTAAGTTCATTCCACGGTTGCTATGAGATACACTTAATTTAGTGTAACTTTTCTTAATATTATTCGGATATTGCACTTTTAATCACCTTAATTAATTATACTATATAAATATAATAAAATATAGTAGTTGACAATATTAGAAAATGTAATTTTACGTGTGTTTTGCAGTCTAATTTAGTGGAGTTTTTTGGTATTTTGTCTAATATGATGAAATATATGTGAAAATCTATTATTATCTTTTTGAAAGGAAATAAAATAATGAAAGCTGAATACTTTATACAAGACATGATAGATATGGTAAAAGAGGTACAAATTGACCTTTTAGTTAGGGCTCGCGACCTTGACATTGAGGACATATAGATATATAATTTTGACATAAGAAGGGTGATTTGTTTATGTATAATGATAGAATAACACTTACTCCACAAGAGATTTTGGATAAGGAATTTAAAATTGATGCTAGGGGTTATAGACCTCAAGAAGTTGATAAGTTTTTAGATTTGGTTATTAATGATTATAATGAATTTATCGCTGAATTAAAGAAACTAAAGAAGGAACTAGCTTATGCTAATGATGAAAATACTAAGTTAAGAAATGAACTTCGTAGATTAAAAGCTAATATCGAAGCTGCTGAAAGTAATGGTTCAAATAGTTCTGTTAGTAATATTGACCTTCTTAGAAGATTAAGTCAACTTGAAAAAGTTGTATATGGTAAAAATGAAGAATAATAATTAATAAAATTTAGTAGCAAATGCTACATACTTGTTATGTAGAGGAAAGTCCAAGCTCACACAGTCTGTGATGATTGTAGTGTTTGTGCTAAGGGAAAAAATAACCTTAGGTAGTACTTAGTACTAACGGCTTCGAAATAGTCCTACTGGGATTAGATTAGATATAAAAGTGCCAAAGAGACGAGTCTAGGAAGTAATTTCTAGAGTGGAACGTGGTAAACCCCGCAAGTGAGAAACTCAAATTTTGGTAGAGGAGTCTTTGCTAGGAATCGAACGATGCAAAGGACCTATTTTTAGGTAGATAAATATTTGCTGCCCTTTATGGGTACAGAACGTGGCTTATTAAAAATTTTATTTTTTTATTTATTTTTTGATTAGAAAAGGAGTGAACAATCTTGAATGAAATTGGCGAGCTCTTGCGAACAACACGTGAGGAATCAGGGGTTAGTTTAGAAGAAGCCAGTGGTGATTTAGAGATTAAGACGCTAATATTAGAAAATATCGAAGATGGAAACATCGGGTGTTTTAAAGATATCTTCGTGCTTAAAGATTATATTTATGATTATGCTAAATATTTAGGTTTAGAACCTGATAAAATAATTGATGAATTTAATGAATATTTATTTGAATATACTTCAAAGATACCTATGGAAGATATCGAAAAAGCAATGAAAGAACAACAAAAAGAAGAAATTCCGGAGAAAAAAATTGTTTCTCCATACACTACATCAACTAAGAAGAGTAATACTAAATTAGTATTGGCATTACTTATTGCTTTAGGTGTTTTAGTTATATTGATCATTTTTTGGTCAGTAAGACAAATTGCCGTTGATAATATGACAACGAATATAGTTAGCTATGGGGATAGCTACGAATAATAAGGAGTAATTATGGAAAAGAAAGAAACTAAAATAGTTGTTGACAAAAAAGAAACTAAAAAGAAGAAAGGTATGAATTTACCAAATAAAATAACATGTGCAAGATTAGTTATTTCGTTAATAGTTTTAGTTATATTATGTTTCCCTTGGGATGCAGTTGGTATATCTGAAGCTGAAAGAACTGTTGGTCCATTATTTGGAGTACAAGCTATTGATCTAAAATATATAGTTGCTGGTGTACTATTTGTTATAGGAGCAACTACTGATTTCCTAGATGGATACTTAGCTAGAAAACACAATATTGTTACTGATTTTGGTAAAGTAATGGATGCTATTGCTGATAAAGTATTAGTTAATGGTGTTTTAATAGTTTTAGCTTATGATGGAATGCTACCACTTGTAGTTCCTGTAATTATTATTACAAGAGATATAGTAGTAGATTCTATTAAGATGGCTTCAGGTAACAAAGGAAAAGTTGTTGCTGCTAGTTGGCCTGGTAAGATTAAGACTATTTGTATGTTAATAGGTGTATCATTAACATTCTTCTACAATATGCCATTTGCATTTATTGGAGAAGGAATTGCAGTTGATTCATTATTCATATTTGTAGCAGTAATTATGAGTATATATTCTGCTTGTCAATATTATTGGGTAAATAAAGATTTACTATTCTCAGAAATGTAGAATTATAAGAATTTCACTTAGAAATATGGTGAAATTCTTTTTTTATGTCTAAAAAGTTAGATAAAAACAAATGTTCGAAAAAGTATTGACAATGAACTAATGATATTATAAAATGAAGATGTCATAAGAAAATGTGGGAGGACAAAACATGAAAACAGATAAAGAAAAGGATAAGGCTTTAGAGCAAGTCTTAGCGGATATTGAAAAACAATTTGGTAAAGGGTCAGTAATGAGATTAGGAGCAGATGCTCATTTAAATATAGAAACTACTTCTTCAGGTTCTATTACACTTGATATTGCATTAGGTGCTGGTGGATATCCTAAAGGAAGAATTATAGAAATATATGGACCAGAATCTTCTGGTAAAACTACATTTGCATTACATGCTATAGCTGAAGTACAAAAAGCTGGAGGTAGAGCGGCTTTTATTGATGCTGAACATGCATTAGATCCTGTATATGCACAAAACTTAGGTGTAGATTTAGATCAATTGTTATTATCGCAACCTGACACTGGAGAACAAGCTTTAGATATTTGTGAAGCTTTAGTTAGAAGTGAAATTATTGATTTAGTTGTAATAGACTCAGTTGCTGCATTAGTACCACAAGCTGAAATAGAAGGTGAAATGGGAGATGCTCATGTAGGTTTACAAGCTAGATTAATGAGTCAAGCATTAAGAAAATTATCAGGAACATTAAATAAAACAAAAACTACTGCAATATTTATTAACCAATTAAGAGAAAAAGTTGGAGTTATGTTTGGTAATCCAGAAACTACTCCTGGTGGTAGAGCATTAAAGTTCTATTCATCTATTAGATTAGAAGTTAGAAGAGCAGAACAAATTAAACAAGGTGATAAAGTTATAGGTAATAAAACTAATGTTAAAGTAGTTAAGAATAAAGTTGCTCCTCCATTTAGAACTGCAACACTTGATATAATGTATGGTGAAGGTGTATCTAAAGAAGGAGAAATAGTTGATTTAGCAAGTGAAATTGGAGCATTAGAAAAGAGTGGTGCTTGGTATTCTTACAATGGTGAAAAGGTAGGACAAGGTAAGGAAAATGTTAAAGCATTACTTAGAGATAATCCAGAAATGTGTGCTGAATTAGAATATAAAATTAGAGAACACTATGATATAGTTGGAGATATGAAGAAACCTAAAGGAGCTAAAAAAACTACTAAAGTAGATGATGTTGAAATAGATCCAGAAACTGGTGAAGTAATAGAATAAGGAAAAGTTATAATTTTCCTTTTTTTAATGGTTATATTGTGCTAGAATAACTAACAATTGAGGGATAGATATGGTTTTGGAAGAAGTTAATAAAGTACAAGAAATGAAAGATTATTTACTTAAGAGTCCTACACATTTTGGTGGAGCTAAATTTACAAGAATGATGAAGGAACTAAGTAATGATCAAATAATAGAATTATTTAGTGAAGATGTATTAAAAAGATTAGATAGAGTAGTAGATTATGATGCTATGGCTTCAGTATTTAGAGCAGTACCTTCAGAAGTACAAGAAAAGATGTGGGATAGTGTCCATATACAAAAAATATTATTAGGTATTGGTACTACTAGTGATCAAGAATTAAGACAGATAATAACTAATAAAAAGTTCTTTAGCATGCAAGAATTATCTAAAAGAGCTAAACAAGGAAAGTTTTATTATAATCCAGTAAAACTTAGAGCATTAGAAGTATTACTTAGATATTTTAAAAGTCCTAAGTTAATTGATGATTTACATTATAATCAATATTTTCATATGATTATATTATGTAGTAAAAAAGTACCGGAGTCTTTTTATAGTTGGTTAGATGTAGAGAAAGTTTTTAATCAGATAGTTAAATCAGATATATATAGATTAGTAGATGGAGTAAGTAGACGTTTGTGGGTTCAACAAATAAATTGTAATTGTTCTAAGTTATTATTGCCTCCTGATGCAAAAAATATATTTGAAGTTACTGAAAAATTTACACATTGGTATTATGGTGATGATAAAAGAACTCTAGGTTCAATGTTACATAGTAAGTTATATGGTTTAAACGGTAAAGGATTAAAGTTAGAAGTAACTAAAGAATCTTTAAAGCAATTAAATTTACAAGAATTAAATGTATTAAAATCTGATACTAATGGTGTTGTAGATCAAGAAGTAGTTAATTCTATTTTAGGAGATGTAATAGAAGATTCATTTAAAGATGGTACTATATTTAGTAAGAAATACTTAGATACATCACATCTAGATGTTCCTGTACAAAGAGCATTATTTAAGATAGTTGTTGATAAATCAATTGGTAATCCACAATATGAAGAACAAATATTAGATTATTTATATAATATTTTATTTACTACACAATTTAATGAATTGGAAAAGAAAGCATTAATGATTTCATTAAAGAATGCATTAGTTTATGCAACTGAAGATACTATTGGAGATTTATTTACTAGACCAAATGATTTAAAGAGTGTATTCTTCTTAAGATTTAATTTAACTGCTAGAGATATGAACTATTTACATGGTATGGATGTAAGACAGTTAATGAAGATTAATGTTAAACATGTTAATAAAATAGTACAATTATTATTTGATCCAGAACAAGATGAATTATCTGATTCATATTCTAAAGCTATAAAGATGTATTTAGTATTTGGACTTGAGAAAACTATAGAATTATTAAGTGGTAAGTATCCGATAAATAAAGCTTTCTTAGATAATGTTAGTAGACTAGATGTATCTAAGGTAGAAATGAAAGCAGAAGGTAAAAAGTATTTACCTGTTAATCATGAAGAATTTAATAGATTTATGTTTGCTGCTAATAATATAGATGCTTTATTTGATGAAGATACTGCTATATATTCTAGTTGGTATTATTTATATAATAATTTTGAAACAATAAAAGATTTATGTAAGGGACATGTTAATTTAGCTCAAGCTGAAACTATATTAAAAGAACAAGTTAATACAGTTAGATATGATTTAGATCCTGATTGTTATAGATTAGAAAGAATACTACATGAAGCTGGTTTAGGTAATAAAGGACATTATAGTAATGAAGTTATATATGATGAAATGTGTAATATTCATAGAAAACAAGTTAGAAGAGTAGAATCTACTATACCTTATGTTAAAGGAACGCTACAAAATGGTTGGGGCTATGAAGTAATGAGACACGAAGCTGCTATAGCATATGTATTAGGTTATAGAGCTAGTTGCTGTATTAGAACTAAAGATATAGCACATAACCATTTATTACATGCTTTATTATGTGAAAATGGTAGAATATTACTTACTTATAAACCTGATGGTAGTATTGCTTCTTTTTCTCCTTTAAAGAGAAATGGTGAGTTACTAATTGCTAATAGTATAGAAGCTATAGATAAAGATAGTACTTCTATAACTCCTATGACAGAAGCATTTAGAGTAGGAATGGAAGAAATATGTAGAGTAAGTAAAGAAACTGAAGAAAAAGGTTATATAAAAGTTGCTACTATAGGAAGTGCTTCACAAAGAAAACCTGAAGGTGAACATTGGCCAATAAATATTCCAACTCCAACTATATATGAAAAAGATGATCCAGTATATGGTGGTACTGATTGTTATCATAAATCATTACATGTTTTCTATAAAGATAGTAAAGCAAATTTACATGGACTTAAATTAGGTGAAGTTGAACAAAAATATTTAGATCCTAGAAAGAATATAATAGCTTGTACATATGATAGGGAGAATATTCTTTTACAAAGAAAAGTACAAAAAATAATAGATAGTATTAGATTCACATTGCACTTAGATGAAGGTAAGAGTAAAGAATCATTTGAAAAGACTAGATTAGGTTATTACAATGCCATATTCTGTAATGAAGATTGGTATGTAATAGTTAATTATTATGGATTACAATATGAATGTTTAAGTGATGATCCTAGAGCTAGAAAAGAAATGGAAGCTACTATAGAAGTTATTAATGAATATAGTAAAAATAAACAAGATATTAGAAAATTAGCATTACAATATAGTGATAAAAAGACCCAATGATGGGTCTTTTTAATGAAAAATGCCATAAAAATGCTTTATAGGTGGTAAAAACACAGCAAATAATATAAGCTTTTTTCTTTTTTCTTGAAAAAGTATATAATTTTTTTTATAATAGTTTTATAGATGATTAAATTGTTATAATTTTTCTATAAAATAGATTTTTGGAGGTACGAAATGGACAATATTTTAGGGTTCATTTTAGCACTTCTTCTGGGGATCGTTTTAGGTGTTATTATAATTTTAGTTGTTAATTATTTCCGTGGAAAAAATAACGAAAATAAAGCAAATAAGATAATTGATCAAGCAAAGAAAGATGCTGAAAAGCAAAAGAGAGATGCGCTTCTTGAAATTAAAGAAGAGTCTTATCGTTTAAAAAAAGAAACTGAAAAAGAAGTAAAAGAAAAGAAAGCAGAACTTAAAGATTCTGAAGACAGATTATTACAACGTGAAAAGAACTTAGATAAGAGAGAAGAACTTCTAAATAATAGAGATGCGATGTTAGATCAAAAAGATAATAATTTACTTACTAAACAAAAAGATTTACAAGAAAAAGAAGCTAAAATTGACGAATTAATGAAAACTGAGATGGAGCAATTAGAAGCTATTGCTAAATTCTCAAAAGAAAAAGCTCATGACTTAATCATGAAAAGAGTAGAAGAAAATATGGCACTAGAAATAGCGGACTATATTAAAGAACAAGAAGCTGAAGCTAAATTAAAAGCTAATGAAGCTGCTAAGCAATTAATTGTTGGAAGCATGCAAAGATATGCTAACGATGTAACTAACGAACAAACTGTTAGTACAATTACTTTACCTAATGATGAAATGAAAGGTAGATTAATTGGTAGAGAAGGAAGAAATATTAGAACTATTGAATCAGTTACTGGTGTTGATTTAATTATTGATGATACTCCAGAAGCAATAGTAATATCTAGTTTTGATCCTTTAAGAAGAGAAATTGCTAAGATTACTATTGAAACTTTAATTAAAGATGGAAGAATTCATCCAGCTAGAATTGAAGAAGTATATGATAAAGTATCTAAAGACATGAGTGAAAAGATTACTGAAATAGGTAATGATGCTTGTTATGAATTAGGTCTTACTAAAGTAGATCCTAAGTTAGTTAATCTAATTGGTAAATTGAATTTTAGAACTAGTTATGGTCAAAATGCATTACAACATTCTAAAGAAGTTGGACATTTATGTGGTTTAATGGCTGCTGAGTTAGGTGAAAATATTGCTTTAGCTAAGAGAGCTGGTTTACTACATGACATTGGTAAAGCTATTGACTTTGAAGTTGATGGTAGCCATGTTGAACTTGGTGAAGAAATTGCTAAGAAATATCGTGAAGATGCAGTAGTTATTAATGCTATAAAATCACATCATGGTGATACTGAAGCAACTAGTGTTATTTCTACATTAGTACAAATAGCTGATACATTATCTGCTGCTAGACCTGGTGCTAGAAATGATTCGTTAGAAAATTACATTAAGAGATTAGAACAACTTGAAGAAATTGGTAACAGTTTCGATGGTGTTGAAAAAACATTTGCGATGCAAGCTGGTAGAGAAGTTAGAGTTATGGTTAAACCAGAAGAAATTGATGATACTCAAAGTTACAAGATTGCTCGTGAAATGAAAGAAAAAATTGAAAATGAAATGCAATATCCTGGTACTATTAAAATTACAGTTATCAGAGAAACTAGAGCACAAGAAGAAGCAAAATAATTGCTTCTTTTTTTATTAGTTTAGATATGTTATTATATAGATAATAGGAGATGGTTAGAGTGAAATTAAAAGACAAAGTTTGTATAGTTACTGGTGGTGCTATGGGTAATGGTTTAGGAATAGTTAAAGTATTCTTAAAGTATGGTGCTAAAGTAGTTATTCTTGATTATGCAGAAAGTTTAAATGATGTAGTTGAAGGATTAAAAGCTGAAGGACATGAAGTATCTGGATATAGAGTAGATGTTCGTAATAAAGGTGCGATTAATACTGCTATTAAGAGTGTTGTTAAACAATATGAAAATATTGATGTATTAGTTAATAACGCTGGAGTTTGTAAACTAGTTAGATTTGAAGATATGGATGATGAAATGAGAGATTTCCATTTCGATATTAATATTAAAGGTAGTTGGAATGTTACTAAAGCTTGTTTACCTTATATGAAGAATAGAAATGCTTCAATAGTTAATTTATCAAGTGTTACAGGACCAATGGTAGCAGACCCAGGAGAAGTTGCTTACGCAGCTACTAAAGGCGCTAATTTAGGATTTACTAAAGCTTTAGCTAGAGAATTAGTAGATTATAATATTAGAGTTAATGCTATAATGCCTGGATATATTAGAACTCCACTTATTGATACTATGGCATTAGATGCTTGTCCTGAAGATCCAGAAAGTGTTGTTAATTCAATTGCAGGAGCTATTCCAATGGGAAGAATGGGTAAGATTGAAGAATTAGGCGAACTTGCTGCATTCTTAGCTTGTGAAGAATCTAGTTATATTACTGGTCAAGGTATTGTAATAGATGGTGGAAGTACATTACCTGAAACTGCTACAATGGGTGTTTAAAGCTTATAAAAAGAGGTGAGAACCTCTTTTTTAATTTTGTCAAGTTGCCAAACAATTTAAGGTGTGTATAATATGTTGGTATAAGTAGGTGATAATATGGATATTAAGAATTTAAAACTTAATATTGAGCAGAGAATACTAGGAGCTAAAAAAGTAGTAATAGTTCCTCATAATAGAATAGATTTTGATGCTATTGGATCTGCTTTAGGTCTTGCTACTATAGTAAGAAAGATGAATGCAAGACCAATAATAGTTGTAAATGATGATGTTAAAGAATTACAACGAGGTATACAAATCATTATGGATGATGTATCTAAGGATTTTGAAATAGTAAGTAGGGATAAATACTTAGAAATGAAAGAAGATGATGATGTATATATATTAACTGATGTTAATAAAAGAGGAATGGTAAGTATTGGGGATGTTATAGATAATCCTGATAATACTATAATAATTGATCATCATAATATGGATGATACTACTATGCCAAGTAATGCTACATTTGTTGATGAACATGTATCAAGTGCTTCTGAAATAGTAGCAAGACTTATGTGTATGTTTAGATGTAAGTGTCCTAATGAAATCGCAACATATTTACTAGCTGGTATTTATTTAGATACTAATCATATGTCTAAGAATGTTGGTGATGATACTTTCTTAGCTGGTTCTAAGTTAGCTAGTATGGGAGCTAATATAAATAGAGTAAATGATTTATTCTTAGAAGATTTTACTAGTGATAGAAGAGTACAGGATTTAGTTAATAAGGTTGATATAGTTACATGTACTATAGCTACTATATTAGCTGATCAAAATGTAGTATATACACAAGAAGAATTAGCAAAAGCTGCTGATTATGTTTTAAAGTATGGAGTAGATGCTTCTTTTGCAGTAGGTAATGTAGGAGATGGAGTAGTACAAGTAAGTGCTAGAAGTCCTGAGAATATTGATGTAGGAGAAGTAATGAAGGAACTAGGTGGTGGTGGTAACCAATCTAGTGGTGCTGCTAGGATTACTGATTCTAGTGTTGAAGAAGTAGGTAAAAGATTACGTAAGGTGTTGGAACCTACTGGATATCATAGACCAATATAAAACTGATAGATAACTATCAGTTTTTTTATTTATTATATTTTATAAAATATTCATAGTATTCTTCATATGTAATATTGTTTTCGTATATGTATGTTGCACATTCTATTCCACAGTAACGATAATGTGTTTCGTTATATGAATAACCTGTTAGGTATTCTTTGTTTTCTGGATATCTTAAGATAAAACCATATTTATGAGCATTTTCTTTTAACCAAGCATTAGATTTATCTATATCAATAGAATAACCTGTTTGGTGTTCCGAATGACCTTGTTTAGCTGTAGTAGATTGATTTTGTGATATTGCATAATTATATAAAGATTCTTGAGTACTAAAATTACGATAAGCAGATGTTATTTTAAATTTACTATCTACTGGTGCGTCATCATACATTTTTATAAATGCATCATATGCAATCTTTTTTATTTTAGTTTCTACTTTATTTAAATGATATTTACTATCTATTGTTACAAGTTCTTCTTCGTTAGGATATGAAGAATCTATATTATAGTATTTATTTAGAATAGTAAATTGATTTTTAGATATATCTGTTTTTTCTGTATTAGTATTTAAAGAATGTGTATTAATTATTGCTATTATATCAGTCATTTCTTTATCTTGATTATCATTGTAATATGTTATGTAGTCTTGTAAGTAAGCATCTATATAATATTTTTCATTTACTATTTTTATTACGGGTGATTTGTTTATTTTGTTTTCGATTAAATAGTTTATATTATCTGTTGATACCTTAGATATAATTATTTCTATTTCTTTAGAAGAATAGTGTAGTTCTTCTAGTTTTCTACTTTGTTCGTTATAACTTTCTTTAAAACTTGGTATGTAGAATTCATATTTATTATTTTGGTAGTTTTTAAATAAAGTTATAGTGGTATAACTTACAATTATAACTAAAAATATACATAATAGGAGTTTTATCTTTTTTCTTATTTTTAATTTGGTTTTCATATAATCACCTTAAGAATATTTTATCATATTATTTTTTGTGTGGTTAAAATATGTTATTATAGTTGTGGTGATATATATGGTAGAAGTAGAAGATTTTAGTAGAAAGAATTTATTTGAACATTATAATGATATGGAAAGTCCTTTTATAATTATGACAGTTCCATTAGATGTTACTAATGTAGTTCAATATACTAAAGTACATAAGCATTTTTATGCTACTATGGGATTTATAATAGGTAAAGCTATTAATGAAGTAGAAGCATTTAAATATAGATATAAAGATGGAAAGTTTTATTACTGTCCAAGAATAAGTCCAAATTTTACTGAAAGAGTAGATAGTAATTTAGGTTTCTTTGATTGTGATAGTACTGAATATGAAAGTTTTATAGATGAATTTGTTTCTAAAAAAGAAAAATTAGGTAAGTATGAAGCTACTACAGAAGAAAGATTAGATGTAGTTTGGTTATCTTGTTTTCCATGGGCTAGTTTTAGTAGTTTAGTATCTCCTCATGATAAGAGTATTACTATACCTCAACTTATTTGGGATAAGTATTTATTAAAAGACGGTAGATATATATGTAATTTAATGATAATGGTACATCATGGTTTTGCTGATGGGTACGATGTTGGTAAGTTAATAGAAAAGATTAATTACTATATTGATGATTTTAAATAAAAAAAGTGATTGTTTAATCACTTTTTTATTCTTCTTTAGAAGATTCTCTTACTTCCATTATTACTGGTAATACTATAGGACGTCTTCCTGTTAGATTACTAATAAATGGATGTAGTTCTAATATAATTTGATTCTTTAAATCAGTATAGCTATAAGCGTTTTCACTTAAGAATTTAGTAACTATTTCAGTAGTTTTATTTTCTATTTGAGCAATAAGTTCTGCATTTTCATTTACTAGAACAAATCCTCTTGTAGTTATATTTGGTTTTATAAGTAATTTTCTTGTTAATGGATTTATATTTAAGATAGTAATTAGTATTCCATCTCTAGACATTAACTTACGATCTTTAATTACTACTGAACCAACTTCTCCAATACGAGAACCATCTACATAGATATCTCCAGCTTGTACATCTGGACCACGATGGATTCCTTCATCATCAAGGATTAGGGAATTACCATTTTCCATAATAAATATGTTTTCTTTTTTTACATCACAATCTATAGCTATTTCTGCATGTTCTTTTAACATTCTATATTCACCATGCATTGGCATGAAGTATTCTGGTTTAATAAGTCTTAACATTAATTTTAATTCATCTTGTTTAGCATGTCCTGATGTATGGATATCACTAAATTCTGAATTAGTTATAACTCTAACACCTTTTAAATATAGTTTGTTTATTATTCTATTAATACCTGCAGCATTACCTGGAATAGGGTTAGAAGAGAATACTACTAAGTCATCAGGCATTAATGATATTTGTTTGTGAGTACCATTTGCTATTCTAGATAGAGCAGCTAGTGGCTCTCCTTGTGAACCTGTACATAAAATACATATTTCGTTTTTCTTTAAACTTTTTGCAGTATTACTATCAATAAATATTGATTTGTCTTGAATTAAACCTGTTTGTAACGCAAGATTTGTAGTTGTTTCCATACTACGACCAAATACGATAATCTTACGATTATTCTTACGACATGTTTCTACTATATGTTTTACACGATATATGTTAGAAGCAAATGTTGCGATAATAATACGTCCATTATAACCATTAACGATATCTGATAGGGCTTCGTCAACTGTATTTTCTGATTTAGAGAAACCTTCTGATAAAGCATTTGTACTATCACTTAATAATAGTTTTACACCTTCTGCACCAACTCTTGCCATCTTATGTAAGTCAGCCATTGGACCAATTGGTGTTAAATCGAATTTAAAGTCTCCTGTTGATACTATAGTACCATTTGGAGTATGAAGAACTATACCAAAACTATCAGGGATAGAGTGAGTAGTAGCTATAAATTCTATATCAAAATATTTTGTTTTAATTCTTGTATCTCCATTGATTACTTCTAAGTTGTCATAACCAATGTTACGATCTTCTAATTTGTTTTTAATTAAGTCTATTGATGTTTGAGCACCATAGATAACTGGGATATTAACACTTTGTAATAGGAATGAAATACCACCAATGTGATCTTCATGTCCGTGAGTAATTAATAAACCTTTAATCTTACTTTCATTTTGTTTTAGGTAAGTTACATCTTGAATAACATAGTCAACACCAAGTAAGTCACTTTCAGGGAAAATAACACCAGCATCGATTATGAATATTTCGTCTTTATGTGTAAAAACATACATGTTCTTACCGACTTCACCTAAGCCTCCTAAAGCAATGACAGAAGTAAAACTGTCTTTATTATTCATAAAAAAATCTTTCCTTTCAATAATTTCAATAAATTCAATTAAAAAAATAAAAAGTATAGTTCTTCGCTACAAGTAATTATATATCAAAAATATTAAAAAGTCTAGGTATATGTTATAATTATATTAGTGGAAGTGTTAAGTATGAAACTAATATATAAAGGGAAATATAATGGTGAAATAGAAGAGTTTGAATCTTCGAAGAATATTGTAAATGCTATTAAATATAAAGAAGCAGATACAGTAGAAGAAATGGCTAAGATAATAACTTTACCAGCTAATATAATACAGTTAGTTTTATTATTAATTGTTTTCTTGATAGTAGGTTTTGATAACTTTGATAATACTTTATTATTACTTATATTATCTTTTTTTGTTTCATTATTAACTATGATACCTCATGAATTATTACATGGTATTTGTTATAAAAATAATGTTTATTTATATGCTAATTTAAAACAATTGATGTTATTTGTTGTAGGTGAAGACCATATGAGTAAATGGAAGTTTATATTTATGTGTATGTTACCTAATATAGTATTTGGTTTTATTCCATTTATATTATTTTTAATTAATACTAAGTTAGTGTTTTTAGGTATGTTGGGTGCTATGTGTATTAGTTATGGTATGGGAGATTACTATAATGTATGGAATACTATTATGCAAGTACCTAGTAATGGAATGGTATTTTCTAAAGGACATAATTCTTATTGGTATGTAGATGAGAAGGTGAAGAAATGATAGTTGCTTTTATATTAAATATTATTATTGTTATATGTGAGTTATTTGTTTTAAGTAAGCTAAATAAAAAGGGAGATATACTTAAGTATTATACTTATTTACAAAATTTTTTATGTTTAATTGTAAGTATTATATTTTGTATATATTGTATTGGTAGTGAAGTTATACCAGAGTATGTAAGAGGATTAAGATATATAGTTAGTACTGGTTTAATATTTACAACATTTATTTATATTTTATTATCTACAAATAAGGATAATAAAATAAGTGATAAAGATTTTAAAGGTATTAAAGGAAATACTGCTAATATAGTATTACATTATTTATGTCCTATATTATCTTTAATTAGTTTTATTTGGTTTGAAAAAAGTATTGGTTTAAGTAGTTCTATATGGACTTTATTAGTAGCTATACCTTCTTGTTTATATTGGATAGTATATTTTATATTAAGTGTTACTAAGTTATGGAAGGAACCATATGATTTTAGTACTAAGAATAAAGTAGTAGATAGTTTAATGTTTATTATGATTCCTATTAGTTTTATAATTATTTCAATTATTTTATGGAATGTAAGGTGATATTTATGAAAAGAATATTATTTATTATAGTAATTATGTTCTTTATTACTGGATGTGGAATAAAAGATAATAATAAAACTGATAATAGTAACGGAGAGGTTTCACAAGAAGAAACTAGTGCTGGATATATTGAGGGTGAACTAGAAATAAAAGATATTGATGGTAAAAATTATGAATTTATATATAGAGATGAAGTATATAAAGTATTGTATGTAAGTGATACTTGGAAAATATATGATTCTTATAAGATAACTAATAATAGTGATATGAAAAAGATATGTAGAGCATTACTTAAGATACATAAGATACCAAGTAGTGATTATAAATCATATAGAAATGTAGATGATATGGTTTATGAATGGAAACAACATAATTTGGCTTTTCAAGTATTGCCTGAGGGCAATTCGTTTAGAGAAAGTGCTAAAGATGTAGATTTAGATCCTAGAGATCAAGGTAAGAGTTTGGTTGAAATATATGAAGATAGAACAGGTCAAAAGTTAGATTTGAGTAAATTATTTAACTAGGTGATATTATGAAAAAGATTGTTAAAATTGTTGGTATAGTTTTATTATCTATAATAGGTATTTATACTTTATTTGTTGTAGAAGAGAGTATTAGAATAGTTAATGATGTTGAAGCTAAACCAGTAATAGTTTTTTTAAAAAGTGATAATAATAAAAGTGCTGGAAATGAAATAGTTTATTCTAGTTTGGGTTTTAAATTAGTTAATAAATATGGACTTGAATCATCTATGGTAGGTCAGGAATTTTGGTTATTTGATACATTCTTGCTATGGGGATGGATTAGTTAATATCAACTTATAGTTCGTGTTATAGTTTAATAATTTATTGTATTCTTAAACTATGAAGGGAGATTACTATATGGATCAAATTAAGATAGGTAAATTTATCCAAGAAAGAAGAAAAGAGAAGAAAATAACTCAAAGTAAACTTGCAGAGAGATTAAATGTAACTGATAGAGCTATATCTAAATGGGAGAATGGTAATTGTTTACCAGATGTAAGTAATATACATGAGTTATGTAAGATCCTTGATATTACTATTAATGATCTATTTAGTGGTGAAATAGTTGATATGAAAGATAATGAAAAAATATTAGAAAAGAATTTGTTAGATGTTGTTAGACAAAAGGAAGAATCTGATAAAAGATTATTAGCAATGGAAATAATTTGTGGAGTTTTATGTTTGATTCCGTTATTATTTTCAGTTATATTAGTAGAAGTTATTTTAATGGAAGAGTGGAAAGCAGCTTTAATTATTTTAGCTAGTTTGTTACCTTTACTTGTTGTAACGCCATTTATGTTAAAAATAGAACAAATTGCAGGATATTATGAGTGTCAAAAATGTCATGATAAACATGTTCCATCATATTCAAGTGTTTTATGGGCTATGCATGTAAATAGGACAAGATATATGAAGTGCCCAAAATGCGGTGAGAAATCTTGGCAAAAGAAAGTAATTAGTAAAGAAAAGTAGTCTTTTGACTATTTTTTTGTTGTCTTGAAACAATTAAATAAGGTAAAATAAAAATATGAAGTATAGTTATGTACTTTATAGGAGGTAGAATATGAATAATAACGTAATTGTAACTTATGAAACATTTCATGGTAGTGCTAAAAAGGTAGCAGAAGTTATAGCTAATAAGTTAAATTGTAAATTTATAAATGTAGATACACCATTTGAAGCAGAAAACTTAAGTGAAATAGATACAGTAGTGTTGGTATTTAATTTTAGAGGACCTTATACTGCTCAATTAACTAAGTTATATTTAAGTAGAGTTAAAGATCAATTAAAAACTAAGAATGTTATCTTAGTAGGAGAAGGTTTATTCTCTGAGAAAGAATTCCCAGTAGTTGCAGAAGAAATATATAAGAGCAATCCATCTAAGACATTTAATAAATTCTTTGTTAATGGTCAATTAAGAGTAGATACTTTATTTCCTGAAGAAAAGGCATTGTTAGCTAAGTTTAGTGAAATAACTGGTATGGAAATTAAAGACATGGGTGAACTTGATTTAAATAAAGCAGAAGAAGTAGCGGGAGAAATAGAAAGATTACTTGATACTCCGGAATTTAAGGAAGAAAAGGAAGTAGAAGAAACTGTTACTGAAACTGGAGAAACTAAGTGGTTATGTCCTTTATGTGGATATGTACATACTGGAGAAGAACCACCAGAAAAGTGTCCTATATGTGGAGCACCATCTGATGTATTTGTAAAACAATAAAAAGCATATTTATGCTTTTTTTATTGTGTAAATATATATATGTAAGATATACTATTTATAGGATAGGAGTGATAAATAATGAAATGGGGAGAATCAAGTTTTGATATAGCTTATTTAATTATAGCTGTTGTTTGGGGTATTTTTATGATATCTAAAAGTAAAAATAAATTAGGAAAGATGATGGGAATTACTACATTAGTATTAGGTTGTGGTGATGCTTTCCATTTAGTACCAAGAGTATTAAATTATTTTGTTGAATATGACTGGGCTATGTATTTAGGCGTTGGTAAATTAGTTACATCTATTACTATGACTGTATTCTATATATTTATGTATTATATTTATTTAGAAAATTATGAAGTAAAAGAAAAAAAGTCAGTTACTTATAGTGTATGGGGATTATCTATTATAAGAGTTATCTTATGTTTATTCCCACAAAATAATTGGTTAACTGATAGTAGTCCATTATTTTGGGATATACTTAGAAATATACCATTTACTATATTAGGTTGTTTAATTGTTGTACTTTATTTTAAAGAGAGAAATAATGATGAAGTATTTAAGTATATATATTTATTAGTAACTTTATCTTTCTTATTTTATATACCAGTTGTAGTAGGAGCTGGAGCAGTTCCTATGTTAGGTATGTTAATGCTTCCTAAAACAGTTTGTTATGTAATAATAATGTTTGTATTTAATAAGAAATTGAAGGAAATATAGGATATTTTGGATGTCAAAATATCCTTTTTTTATGGAAATATAAGGTAAGTTGGGGTATACTAATTATGGTGAAGAAAAAATGGGATTATTTGATAAATTAAAAAGTTTAATTAGTAGAAAAGAAAAAGTAAAAGAAGAAGTAAAGAAAGAATATAATGTAGAAGATGTTTCTGAAATATCAGATGATATGATAGAAGAAATAGAAGATGAAGATGTAGTAGAAGAAGATGTGGAGGAACATCATTGTTGTGGTCATTGCCATGATGAAGATGAAGAGGATGATGAATGTACTTGTAAAGAATGTCATTGCCATGATGAAGGACATGAGTGTACTTGTGGTGATGAATGCACTTGTGGTGATGATTGTAAGTGTGGCGATGACTGTAAGTGTCATGAAGATGGATGCTCTTGTGGATGCGGATGTGACGAATCTTGCGACTGCGGATGTCAAGATGGAGAAGAATGTCAATGTCATGATGAAATAGACGAAGAAGATGAAGAAGACGAAGAAGACGAAGAATGGGCACAATTTGTAAAAGCACATCAAAAAGTACAAGAAGCTCAAGATATTGAAACTTATGATAAAGGTTTAGAAAAAACTAGAAAAGAATTTGTGTCTAAATTATCTATGTTAGGTGTTAAATATACTAAGGTAGATGAAGATTATTTTGAAGAATTAGAAGAAATATTAATTAATGCCGATGTTGGTGTTAATACTGTAATGAACTTTATTGATCAATTAAGAGACAGAGTTAAGAAAGAAAAGATTACTGATACGGAATACTTAAATGAAGTTATTGTCGATGAATTATTTATTATTTATGTAGATAATGAATCTTTATCAGATAAAATTAATATGGCTCCTGAAGGACCAACTGTAATACTTATGGTAGGAGTTAATGGAGTAGGTAAAACAACTACTATTGCTAAGTTAGCTCATAAATATATTAGCGAAGGCAAGAAAGTAATGATGATTGCTGGAGATACATTTAGAGCTGGTGCTGTACAACAATTAGAAGAATGGGCTGATAGAACAGGAGCGACATTCTATGGTAAAGAAAATACTGATCCTGCTGGTGTTATATTTGATGGTTTAGTAAAAGCTAAAGAAGATGAAGTTGATATAGTACTTATAGATACTGCAGGAAGATTACAAAACAAAGTTAACTTAATGAAAGAATTAGAAAAAGTAAATAAAGTAATTGGAAAACATGTACCTAATGCACCACATGAAACTTTATTAGTAATAGATGCCACTACTGGTCAAAATGGAATTAGTCAAGCTAAAGCATTTAAAGAAATTACCGATATTACAGGTATAGTATTAACTAAATTAGATGGAACTGCTAAAGGTGGTATAGTACTTGCTATAAAAGAAGAAGTTAAAATACCTGTTAAATTTATTGGTCTAGGTGAAAAGATGACTGATTTAAAAACATTTGATATTGAAAATTATATATATGGTTTATTTAAGGATATGATGTAATGGAAGAATTTGTTTACTATAATAATTTATTTGATATATATGGTTCTTTATTAACAGAAAAAGAACAAGTTACTTTTAGAGACTATTATCAAGAAGATTTATCTTTATCTGAAATAGCTAATGAAAATAATGTAAGTAGAGCGGCTGTTCAAAAGACAATAAAGACTGTATTAGATAAACTAAAATATTATGAAGATATGTTACATATATATGATAAGAATGTTAGGTTAAGAGAAATACTTAATCAAAATGATATTAATTTAGTAAAAAATGAAATAGAAAAGATACTAAGTGAATAGTATCTTTTTATATATGTTTACATTGTGTATTTTTTACACTTTTAATATGAACGAATGTATGGTATTATTAATATGTAAGGTAGGTAGAGTTATATGAAAGGTAAGATAATTGTTGTAGAAGGAACAGATTGTTCTGGTAAAGAAACACAAACTAGTTTATTAGTTCAAAGACTACGTAGAGAAGGAAGAAATATTGAAAGATTAAGCTTTCCTGATTATGATACACCAACAGGTAGAATAGTAGGTGGGCCTTATTTAGGTAAAGAACATATTGGAGAAGGATTTTTTCCTGAAGGTGCTGCTAATGTAGATCCTAAGGTTGCTGCATTATATTATGCTGCTGATAGAAGATATAGTAGAGATAAAATATTAAAATTACTTAATGATGGTGTAGATGTAGTACTTGATAGATATGTAGAAAGTAACATGGGACATCAAGGTGGTAAATTATTTGATAAGGAAGATAGACTCAAATTATATGAAGATTTAGAAAACTTAGAATATGGTTTCTTGGAATTACCAAGACCTGATTTAACATTGTTTTTATATGTTCCTTATAAAAAAGTAGCTGAGTTAAAAAGTGGTAGAAGAGAACCTGCTGATCAACATGAATCTAGTCCTATACATATAAGAAATGCAGAGAAAGCTTATTTAGAATTAGTGGAATTACATAACTATAAAAAAATAGATTGTGTAGATAAAAAAGGTAAACTTAGAGATATTGAAGATATTCAAGAAGATATGTATAAAGAAGTTGCTAAAGAATTAGGGATTTAGTGCTTAAAAGATAGAATAATCTATCTTTTTTTGTTATACTAATACGTAGGTGATAAAAATGTTTGAATATATGGGAGATAGATTATCAAATGCTATAAAAAATATTCGTGGTATGGGTAGAATTACTGAAGAGAATATTAGTGAAGCTATGAGAGAAATTAGAATGGCTTTATTAGAAGCAGACGTTAACTATCAAGTAGTAAAAGAATTTGTTAATAAAGTAAAAGAAAAAGCATTAGGTATGGAAGTACAAAAATCTTTAAAACCTGATGAATTATTTATAAAAATAGTAAAAGATGAATTAGTAGAATTATTAGGCGGAGAAAGTGCTGAACTAAATACTGATGGTAAACCTGCAATACTTATGTTAGTAGGATTACAAGGTAGTGGTAAAACAACTACTTGTGGTAAGTTAGCTAACTTCTTAAGAAAGAAACATGCTAAGAAACCATTATTAGTAGCTTGTGATATTTATAGACCTGCTGCTATAGATCAATTACAAACAGTAGGTAAACAACTTAATATACCTGTATATACTGAAGGTAAGAAGGCTGTTAACGAAATAGTTAGTCATGCACTAGATTTTGCTAAAGAAAATAATCATGATTATGTAATTATAGATACAGCTGGTCGTTTACATATAGATGAAGAACTAATGGATGAATTAGCTGGTATAGTAGAATTATGTCATCCACAAGAAACATTGTTAGTAATAGATGCTATGATGGGGCAAGATGCTATTAATGTTATTCAAGGATTCAATGATAAGTTATCTTTAACTGGATGTATCTTAACTAAAATGGATGGAGATACAAAAGGTGGTGTTGCATTATCTGTAAGACACTTAACTAATGTACCTATTAAATTTGTCGGAGATTCTGAAAAGTTAGACGGTTTATCTGCTTTCTATCCAGAAAGAATGGCTGAAAGAATCTTAGATATGGGTGATGTTTTATCGATAGCTGAAAAAGTTGAAGGAGTTATTTCTGAAGATGAAGCTAAAGATCAAGCTAAGAAAATGTTATCTGGTAAATATGATTTAGAAGATTTCTTAACTACAATGAAACAAATTAAAAAGTTAGGACCTCTAGAAAATATTTTAAAAATGCTTCCTCAAGCGAGACAAATGGGACTTAATAACGTAAGTATTAATCCTAAAGATATGGCTCATATAGAAGCAATAATACTTTCTATGACACCATATGAAAGAAAACATCCTGAGGTATTAAAAGCAACTAGAAAACAACGTATAAGTAAAGGTTGCGGAAGAGATGTTGCAGAAATAAACAGATTACTTAAACAATTTGAAGAAATGAAGAAAATGATGAAAATGTTAGGTAACGGAAATATGAAAATGCCATTTTAAAAGTAGTTTATGACTACTTTTTTTTATGTTTATATGCTATACTTTATATATGATAGGGTGTGGTTGAATGAGAGGAAAGAAAAGTACATTAATTACCACATTAGCAGTTATTATTTCAGTATTAAGTTTAGTATCGGCTTTTGGTGTACTTGGTATTACAAACTCTGTTCAAGGTGTATCTATTGAAGAAAAGAAAATATGGAAAATAGAAATAAATGATTTATCTAAATTAGCAATGGACGAAGGGGCTATTGAAGTAATAAAAGAACCATCATGTAATAAGTTTAAACTTAGTTATGGTTTAAAACTTATTAATGTAGGTAATTCTCAATTTGAATTTACTATAAAGAATGATGGTAATATAGATGCTATTGTTAATAATATAAAAATAAATGGTATTGATGAGTATAAGGATTACTTAAATATTACTATTAATGAGTTAAAAGTAGGAGATGTCATTAAAGGTAATTCTTTTATACAAGTAAAAGTTAGTACTGAATATAAAAAACAATTAATAGATGAAAACATGATTCCTCAATTAATTAATTTAGATAATATTGGAATAGATATAGATTTAAAAAAGATAGAATAAAAAGGTGATATTATGAAAAAGAATTTAAAGATTAAAGATTCTGATTTTGCAAGAATGGAGAAAGTAGAACATAAACATAATAAATATGTAGATAAGGGATTTCATTTATATTTTTCTTATAGTTTAAGAATTGCTCTTATGTTTATATCAATATTTATTATAGGTATGATATCTTATGCTAATTACTTAAATAGTTTTTCTAAGAGTAATGATGTAGAAATGGCTTATGAACAAAAAGCTAGTATTGATTATAAAGTTACTTTATTACCAGGTAATCCTTTTGAAACAGGTAATTTAAGTGCTGTTAATTCATATATAGCAGATTATATAGATGATATTAGTACTGACTTTGTATATGATTATGAAGTAGATAAAGAGTCTGATATAGAATATACTTATTTTGTTAATGCTATTATGGAATTAAAAAGTGATAAAGATGGATTAGTTCATTCTAGAAGAGTTGATACTTTAGTTCCAGAAATAAGTGAAGAATTAAAAGATACTAAAGAATTAAATATTAAGCAAAATGTTAATTTAGATTATAATTATTTTAATAATTTAGCTAAAAATTTTGCTAATAGTGTTAATAACGAACATGGTATTGATATTACTGGATATTTATATTTAGAAATGCATTTAAATGTTGTTACAAAGAATGATGAATTTAGTGTTCCAATCCCTAATGAAGAAGTAATTAAAGTAGAAATACCATTACTTTCTACACAAGTTAAAGCTGCTATGGTAGATAGTATAAACGAGAAAGATTATTATAGAGAACATGAAGCTTCTGTATTAATTAGTAAATCTTCATTATTTGTTGCTATATCATTATGGATAGTAGATATTATTTTCTTATTATTAGTATGTAGCTTTATTATGAAGTCTACTCCTAAGAAGAGTAATTATATGAGAATTAGAAACAGTCTATTAAAAGAACATGATAATGTAATAGTTAATAGTAAGAATGATCCTGATTTTAAAGGATATAACGTTATTAATTGTGCTACTTTCCAAGAATTATTAGATGCTCAAAAAGTATTAAGTAAACCAATAATTTATAATGAATATATTAAGAATCAAAAATGTATGTTTATTATCATTAATGATAATGATGTATATAGATATATTTTAAAAGAAGCAGATCTTGATTATTATGAAAGTTAATAAAACACCTTAGGGTGTTTTTTATTTGAAACATAAAGATAACTTGATACATAAAATAAAGTAGAAAGGATTGTTTTTATGTTTTTTAATAGATGTAATGAAATGGAACATACTGGTATGAATATGAATATGGGTGGATGTTGTAATAGTAGTTGTACTTGTCCACCAGTAATGGAATGTCCACAAGAAAGAGTAGTTAATAGAGAAATGTGCTATGAAGTTCCTCATATTATTCCAGTGAATACTAGAATAGTGAATCATCATGTATATAGACATACTTATCAACCTATGTATACTTGTACGATGGAAGATACAGTAAGTAATGTATATGATAATAAATGTGGATTTTAAAAGGACTTAGGTCCTTTTTTAATTTGTGATAAAAAACATGGCATTTAATGTTGTTGTATGAACAAATGTTTGATATAATATATTTTGTAAATTGCTAAATAAAGGGGAGTAAAATATGAATCAAAATAAAGTAGAAACAATTACAAAATTATTTGAAGGAAATGAAATTAGAAGTGTTTGGAATAGTGAAGAAGAAGATTATTATTTTAGTGTTGTTGATATAATAGCTGCATTAGTAAAAAACAAGATACCTAGAAATTACTGGAGTGATCTTAAGAGAAGGTTAATGGAAGAAGGAAGTGAGTTGCACGAAAAAATCGTGCAACTGAAGTTGAAGTCACAAAAAGATGGTAAAAGATATTTTACTGATACATTGAATACAGAGGGAGTTTTTAGACTTATTGAGTCTGTTCCTAGTCCTAAAGCTGAACCTTTTAAACTATGGTTAGCAAAACTAGGTAGAGAAGAAATCGATAATGTTTTTGATCCTTCTAAGGGAATAGATAAAATGATAGATTATTATCTTCTTAAAGGATATACACTAGAGTGGATTGAAGTTAGGGTAAAAGCGATTATTGATAGAAAAAAATTAACTAATGCTTGGAAAGATACTGGTATAACTGATAATATTGACTATGCAATACTTACTAATGAAATATATAAAGAATGGTCTGGTATGACAGCACAACAATATAAGTCTTATAAAAATATTAGAAAAGAAAATTTAAGAGATAATATGACTGATATTGAAGTTGCATTAACTGATTTAAGCGAAATAGCAACTAGGGAATTAGTAAAAAAACATAAGCCGATTGGATTAAATGCTAATAGAGAGATAGCAAAAATGGGTGGTCATGCTTCTAAAGTTGCTCGTGATGATTTAGAAAAGAATTTAGGTCATAGTGCGGTTAGTAAGGATAATGCTTTATCATATAAATATATTGAAGATGATTTGATGATTGAAAATAAAGAATAATTATTTTTTAAAAGGACTTAGGTCCTTTTTTAATTTGACAGTCTATGCTATAATCATTATAGGTGAAGTATATGGAACGTAACGGATTTACAAAAGAATTTTTAATTATCATTTTAGTACTTGGAGTGTTTACTATAGTTATGTTATCAACAACTTCATATGCTTATAAGGATAGTTCTAATGATTATTATTTACAAACAATTAATGTAATAGAAAAACAAGCTACATTATATGGAGAAACTTTAGATAATTTAAAATCTGAAAGAAACTTTGTTATTACATTAGAAGATTTAATTACTAATGGTTACTATGTTGCAGATGATAGTGAAGGTAATGTAGTTGATCCTAGAAATAGTAAGCATAATCTTAATGGACTTAAGATAAAGTTAACTTATGATAAAGGTAAAGTACAAGCACAAGTTATAGAAGAAGAATAGTTCTTCTTTTTTTCTTGTTGTAAAATATTTGTCAAAAATGTACAAAAAACTATATAAATGTGTAAAAATTATGTATGATATTAATGTAAGGGCGTGATTAAAGTGATGCATCCATCTGTTGACAAGATTTTAAATATTGTCGATTCTAAGTACAAGTTGGTTCATATTGTTTCAAGAAGAAGTAAACAAATGCTTGAAAATAAACATTTTCAAATGAAACAAAATGAATATGTTAACAAAAAAGAAATTGGGCGTGCTTTAGAAGAAGTGGAAAAGGGATTAATTACTATTAAATAGTAGTTAATTTTTTTTTGCTTAAATTTAGACACAAAAAAAGAGTTCCATCGGAACTTTTTTATATAGAAAACAAAATTTGTTATTAAGCTTCTTCTGCTTTTTTTACTGTTCTAGCTTCTCTAGCTGTTAGAACAACTTTAACTCCGTTTACAGTTACTTTTTGGAAGTTTGGCTTTTGAGCATGTTTAGTTGCATTTAAAGCATGACTTCTTCTATTTCCAGTTAAAGGTTTTTTTGTACTTACTTTTTTTGCCATAGTTACGCCTCCTTAAAAATCATTTCATTACAAACTTTACCATAATATAGGCATAAAGTCAATTAAATTTCACATTTTATCCAATACTAAATAGTATATGATATAATTTATTATGATGAGGTATTAATATGATTCAAGGTATTTTAAGTATTACAATTTGTCCAGAAAATGATATGTTTGAAAAAGTTAAGGTAGAACAAAGTTATATAGATGGTGTTTATGATGTTAATATACATACATTAATAGATGAACCTTTTTCTTCTTTAATTAAGAATGAAAACTGTTTAAGTGCTATAGAAGAAGATATGAGATTTAGTTTACAATTTGAAGATTTCTCTCAATGTTTTCCTTTTTATAATTATGTTATTGATCATTGTAGGGATGATAACTTTATTAGTGGTTTTAATATAATACATATAAATGGTATATATGAAGATATTGCTGAATATTTAAGAAGAAATCCTGAATTATTAGATAAAGAAATAGTACTTGCTGAGTTTTTAGATTTAGATATGGATACATGTTTAAGATTAAAGGAAGTATTTAAAGATTTTCCTAATATTAAATTAAGAATAGATGGTAATAATGAATTAATTAGTTTAAGTGAATATGAGAAAACGATAGAAGCTATAGATAGTATAGTAGAGAAGATAAATAGATATGATTATAGTCCTTTAGAACAATTAATACTTGCTTATGATTTGATTAGAGATAGATTCTATGTTAGAGAAGGAGAAGATGAAGATTATAATGTTTCTAGAGATTTAACTTCTTCTTTACTTGGAGATAAGATAGTATGTGTCGGTTTTGCTAATATATTTGATGCTGTATGTAAAAAATTAAATATAAAGAGTAACGTATTCTTACTTAATAATAGAAGAGATACTACTACAGGTCATGCTAGAAATATGGTTCATTTACAAGATGATAAATATGGAATAGATGGTATATATTTCTTTGATCCTACTTTTGATTGTAAAAAGGATGAAGAAAATAATTTCCTATTTAGTTATAGATTCTTTGCTAAAGATTATATAGAAATGTGTGAATTATCTGGAGATAAGTATATACCTAGAGATTTTAAATTGTTTGATGAAAGGTTCTTTTATGCATTGATGGATAAATGTGAAGAGTTAGATGGGGATTTAGGGACAGTATTTAAAGTACTTAATTTATCTAGAGTAAATACTTTATTAAAGTTTGTGGGTAAAGATACTATAGAGCCTTTAAAACCTGGTTTTAATCCGGTGGAGATAATTGATGCATGTTATGATGTAAAAGTTATGGCAGAACAATCTATAGGGGCTGAAACTTTTTTAAGAGCATTATATACAGTAAGAAAGAATCAATATTATGAAGAACCTGGTAAGTATTTATTTGATGTACAAACATTAACTAAGATTATTACTAATTCTAGATTTAGAGCTGATGATAATGCAGAGTTAGCATTACTTGCTGCAATGGGATTTACTCATTATTATGGTAAGAATTCTAGTGAAGAAAAAGTTACTAAGTTTATTACTAAGAATGGTTTAGATACTGATATTGAAAGAACTAAGTTATCTAGAACATTAAGAACTATATTAGATACTAGAATAGAAGAAGAAAATAAGGGTAAGAAATTATAAATAAAACACTATAATGGTGTTTTATTTTTTTATAGTAAATATTACGAAAAAATGTTCAGTATTTAGTGTTATTCTAGTATATTTTTTGATATAATATTAGACATGAAGGGTGGTAGTAATATGTATATACCTTTAGGTGTTAAAACAGATTATTCTTTGTTAAAAAGTTTAATTAGAATACCAGAATTAATTAAGTATTTAAACAATAAAAATATTACTGCTGCTGCTATACTTGATGATAACTTATTTGGTTGTATGTGTTTTTATAATGAATGTTTAAAAAATAATATAAAACCTATTATTGGTCTTAATGTAAAAATTAATACTGGTAATATTTATTTGTATGCTAAAAATTATAATGGTTATCAAAATTTATTAAAGATAAATACTATTATACAAGAAAGAGAAATTTCTTATGTAGATTTAAAGAGTTATAGTATAGATGTAATAGGTGTATTACCTTATAAATGTATAGATATATATGAACAAGTAAAAGATATATTTAAAGATTTTTATTTAGGTTATGGTAATGATTTTGAAAAGAAGAATGCTTCTATAAAACATAATAAATGTGTATATGTAAATGAAGTGTGTACTTATTCTTTTGATGAAGTGAAGTATATGAAGATACTTAGAAGTATAGAAACTAATGAAGAAGTTAATTTACAAGATTATAGTGATGCTTATTTGGATAGAGAAGTAAGAGAAGAAGATAGTAATACTACTATAGAATTTAGTAATCTTATTGATTTAGTAATACCTAAAGATGGTAAGTATATACCTCATTATGATTCAAATATAGAAGATTCTTATCAATACTTATGTAATTTATGTAAAAAGGGATTAGATAAGAGATTAGAAGGTAATGTATCTAAAGAATATAGTGATAGATTATTAATGGAACTTAATGTAATTAATAGTATGGGATTTGTTGATTACTTCTTGATAGTTTATGACTATGTTAAGTTTGCTAAAAAGAATAATATATTAGTTGGTCCTGGTAGAGGATCTGCTGCTGGGTCATTAGTAAGTTATTGTTTAGGTATTACTAATGTAGATCCAATAGAATATGATTTATTATTTGAAAGATTTTTAAATCCAGATAGAATAACAATGCCTGATATAGATATTGATTTTGAATATACTAAGAGAGATCAAGTTATTAATTATGTTAAAGAAAGATATGGGATTAATAATGTTGCTAATATAATGACATTTGGTACATTAGGTGCTAGACAAGTAATTAGAGATGTTGGTAAAGCATTAAATGTAGATACTAATTTAATTGATAGATTAAGTAATTTATTAGATCCTAAGATGAGTTTAAAAGATAATTTAAGTAATAAGTTTGTTAATGAATTTGTTTCTAATAATAAAGATATTAAGAAAGTATATCAAGTTAGTTTTAAATTAGAAGGTTTAAAAAGACATATTAGTACACATGCTGCTGGAGTAGTTATCTCTTCAGTATGTTTAGATGATGTAATACCTGTATGTAATAATGCAGGTGAGTTACTTACTGGTGTAACTATGGAATACTTAGAAGATTTAGGATTGCTTAAGATGGATTTCTTAGCTCTTAGAAATCTAACTATTATTCAAAATGTTTTAGAATTAATAGAAGAAGAAACTGGTAAAAAAATTAGTTTAGCTGATATACCTTTAGATGATAAGGAAACTATAGAGGTATTTAAGAGTGTTGATACTGAAGGAATATTTCAATATGAAAGTTCTGGTATGAAGAATTTCTTAAGTAAATTAAAACCAGATAACTTTAGTGAATTAGTAGCTGCTGTTGCTTTATTTAGACCAGGACCTATGCAAAATATAGATACTTTTATTGCAAGAAAGAATGGTAAAGAAAAAGTAGAGTATCCTGATTCTTCTTTACAAGATATATTAAAAGATACTTATGGTATTATGATTTATCAAGAACAAATAATGCAAGTGTTAGTTAAAATGGCTAATTATTCATTTGCTGAGGCAGATAACATAAGAAGAGCTATGAGTAAGAAAAAATTAGAAGTAATGGAAAAAGAAAGAAAAGTATTTATTACACGTGCTTCTAATAATGGATATACAAAAGAAAAAGCTGAAGAAGTATATGATTTAATTATTAAATTTGCTAATTATGGATTTAATAAAGCACATTCAGTATCATATGCATTAATTGGATATCAAATGGCTTATTTGAAAGCTAATTATCCTGTTTACTTTATTGCTAACTTACTTAATATGAGTATTGGTAGTGATATAAAAACTAAAGAATATATAGATGAAGCTAAATTAAAAGATATTAGAGTATTTAAACCTAATATAAATATTAGTATTGATCAATATGTTATTAAAGATAAAGCATTATTGTTACCACTTAATTCAATACATAATGTTGGTGGAGCAGCAGTTACCGAAATAATAAAAGAAAGAAATGAAAATGGTAGATTTACTGACTTTTATAATTTTGTTGCTAGAACATATGGTAAGAGTGTTAATAAAAAGACATTAGAAGCATTAATAGATGCTGATGTATTTAGAGATTTTGGTATTAATCATAAGACATTATTTGAAAGTATAGATAGTGCTATGGATTATGCTATGTTATGCAGTGATTTAGATGAATCTTTAGTTATGAAACCTAATTATGAAGAGAGTGAAGAATATAGTGATACAGAACTAATGAGTAGAGAATTATCTACATTTGGTTACTATGTTACTAATCATCCATCTAGTAAGTATCAAGATGGTATTATGAAAATTCAAGATATTAAAAAATATTTTGACAAATATGTTGATACAGTTGTTATAATAGGTAGCATTAGGAAGATTAAGACTAAAAAGGCTGAAGATATGGGATTTATGTCTGGTAGTGATGAAACAGGTACTGCAGACTTTATAATATTCCCTAAGAATAATAAATTCTTAACACAATTTAGAAAAGATGATTTTGTTAAGATAAGAGGACAAGTTACTAGAAGAAATGATAAATATCAAATTGTCGTTTCTAATATAGAATTAATTAGTTAGGAGGGTTAATATGCAAGAGAAGTTACTTAATTTCTTTAATAGTGTTGGATTTACTGATGAAGATGGCGATTTTAGTAATGCTAGTATATCTAAAGTAGTATTAAAGAAAAAAGAAGAGTTATTTGAAGTATTTATAGAAAATGATAGACCTATTAACCCTGTTAGAACTTTAGAACTTGTAAAATGTGCAAGTAAGGGGATTAATGGTAAGAATAAATGTCATATTAATTTTATATACAATGATATGGATGATGAAGATATATTAGATGCTTTTAAAGTATTACTTGGTGATTTAATTACTAAGAGACCTTCTCTAGTATCATTAGAAAATAAAAATATAAGTATAGATGATGATTTTATAATAGTTGAATTAGATAGTAAAAGTGAAGAATATGACATGATAAAAAAAGAACTTAATGGACTAAGTGAATCTTTAGTAGAATTAGGTTTTTATGAAATGGAAATTACTACAGCTATTAATGTAGAAAATCAAAAGAAAATACAAGAAGAAATAGAAGCTGATAGAACTAGACATATAGAGGTTGAATATAGTGAACCAGAACCTCAACAAAATGGTGGGGGAAGCTATGGTAATGGTAGTTGGACTCCTAAGAAGAAAATAGAATATTCTAGAGAAGGACTAGTTACTATTGCTAGTATAGATCAAGAAGAAAACAATGTTCATTTAGAAGCTTATATATTTGGGGCGGAGTTTAATCAATTAAAGACTAAAGATGGTAGAGATTTATACTTAATTACATTAAAGATTAGTGATAATACATCAAGTATTTTAGCTAAGACATTCGCTAAAGATGAAGAGGACTTTATTGCTAAGAGTAAAGAATTAAAGTCTGGTTGGTTTAGTTTTAAAGGACAAGTTAGATTTGATAATTTTGCTGATGATTTAGTATTTAATTTTAGAAGTTATGAACCTTTAGAAAATGTTCCTTCATTTAAGAGATTAGATAATGAACCAGAGAAGAGAGTAGAATTACATGCTCATACTATGATGAGTCAGATGGATGGAGTATGTGATGAAGTAAAGTTAGTAAAACAAGCTATGGATTGGGGACATGCTGGTATTGCAATTACTGACCATGATTGTTGTCAATCATTCCCACATGTATTTGGAGAAGTTACTTCATTTAATAAAGGTTTAAAGAAAAAAGCACAAGGCAGAATAGATGAATTAAAAGCAAGTTTAGAAGAAATAAAAACATCTGGTAATGAAGAAGGAATTGCTGAGATGGAAAAAATGATTGCTCAAGCTGAAGAAGATAAAAAGAATCTAAAATTCTTTAAAGCTGGGTATGGTACTGAACTTGAAATGTGTGAATCATATTTAAATGTATGTTTTAATCCTAATGATGAATTAATCGAAGGAAATACATTTGTTGTATTCGATACAGAAACAACAGGTTTTAATCCAGGATTAGGGGATTCTATGATAGAACTTGGTGGAGTTATGATTCATAATGGTGAAGTAGTAGATCGTTTTGATGAATTAATTAATCCGGGTCATCATATAGATGAACAAATTACTAGAGTTACTGATATTAGTGATGACGATGTAAAAGATGCTGATAACGAAGAAAATGTAACTAAGAGATTTAAAGAATGGATAGGCAATTTACCTTTAGTTGCACATAATGCACGATTCGATAAAAACATACTTGATATGGCTTATTATAAGTATGGATTAGGTAAATTAGAAAATCCTATAATAGATACATTAATGTTATCAAGAGTTATAAATAGAGATTTAAAGAAACATAGTTTAAAAGCTTTAGGTAAGTTCTATGGAATAGATACTGGTGAAGCAGATGATGAAGACGAAGAAACAGTAAATGAAACTGGTGTAACTGGTAAAGTTATAGATGAAGAAATTGGTGGAGCTTTTAAATCTATTAAAGTAGATGGAGAAGAAGTACTAAATATTGAAAGACAAGAATATTATGATGTTGATATTAGTACTGAAGAAAAAGTTAAAAAATATAGAAATATATATCATTTAGAAACTATACATAAAGCTTCTAAGACTGAAGAAGTTAATATAGAAATAGAAGTAAATGATGGAGTAGAGTTAATAGATTTTATTGATAAAGTAACACTACATCCAGCAGAAAATGATATAGAAATTAAATTTACTGATGACTTTGGTGAGAAAACATTAACAATAGTAGTTTATGTTGGGCAACACCATGGTGCCGATGTCGACTCAGAAAATACAGGTTATATCTTTAATAAAATGTTAAGTCAAATTAAAGGTGTAGAAAAGATAAGTGATTTAAATAATTTAAAATTACTAGAAGAAATAAGTTTCCAAAATAATCCTAAATTAATGGATCATATTGGTGAATTAGTTAGTTATAAGAATTATGTTTATAAACCAGGAGAAGATGAAGAAATACCTGAAGATTTGGGATTACCTTTTGAAAAATTTGGTAATACTGAATATAGATGGAAGTTCCCTTGGTGTCATGAAGATAATTTACAAATGTATGAAAATATACCTGGTAAGACATTTACTGAACATATAGCAAATGCTTATGATAATATGAAACATGTTACATTTATTGCTAAGAATCAAACTGGTTTAAAGAATATGTTTAAAATAGTAAGTTTTGCTAATACAAACTTTATTCAAAGAAATGCTAGAATACCTAGAAAGTTGATTGAAGAAAATAGAGAAGGATTACTAGTTGGTAGTGCTTGTCTAAATGGTGAAATTTTCTATATGGCTGAAACTAGATGCGATGAAGATATTATAGAAGCTATGAAGTTCTATGATTATATTGAAGTACAACCACCAGAAAATTATTCTCATTTACTTAGAGGTCATGATATTAATAATCTTGAACATTTACATAAGTGTTTAAGAAGAATTATAGATTGTGCTAAAAAAGCTGGTAAGTTAATTGTTGCTACTGGTGATGTACATAATATAAATAAAGAAGATAGATTATATAGAGAGATTATTGTTAATCAAAATGTTCCTGGTAAAGGAAGACATATGCTTGCTAGATATTTAGCGGGAAGTAATAAACGTAACACTAATTTAGATAATATAGAGAAGTGTATTGATAAAGCAGCTAGTCAAGGAGTTACTTTAGATGTTATTGAACAAAAGGTACTTAAATATATTTATGTGCTTACTAAGATAGGTAAGATAGCTATTACTGCAAGTAATATTGCTAGTATTTATGCACCTAATAAAAAAGATGAAAAAGAAGAAGCATTTAAAGGTAAAGATGGTGAAGCTGAAAAATTAAAAGCAGTATCAGCATCTTTAAGAAAACTAAATGTAGCTGGTATTGTTAAAGAAAAAGATGGAGAGTATTCATTAAATGGTAACTATAATGATAGTGAAACAGTTACTCAAGGACATATTCCTAATCAGTTCTTTAGAACTACTAGAGAGATGATGGATGAATTTGATTTCTTAGGCGATAAAGAATTAATTAAAGAAATCGTTATAGATAATCCTAATAAGTTGCTTGATATGATTGAGGAGATCGAAGTAGTAGATTATCCTGATAAACCATATTCTCCAATAATAGAGAAGTCTCAAGAAACATGTAGAGATTTGGTTTTTGATAAAGCTCATAGTATGTATGGAAATCCATTACCTAGAAATATTGAAGAAAGAATTGCTCAAGAGTTCTATGGTGATAAGATTATGGGACTTGTTGAAGAAAAGATAAGATTAGAACATCCTGATTTAAGTGATGAAGAAGTAGATAAATTAATGCCTGAAACTATTCATGAAGTTATCATGAGTGGATATGATGGCGTAGTTGCACTGATGGCTGCTAGATTAAAAAGAGAAGCAGAAGAACCATTAAGTGATGAAGATGCTACGGAAAAAGCAAAAGCTTCATTAGGTGGAATCATTGGTGGTGGTTTCGACGTTATTTATCTTATTGCACAAAAGTTAGTTAAACATTCAAATGATGATGGTTATTTAGTTGGTTCTCGTGGATCTGTTGGTTCATCATTTGTTGCGAGTATGATGGGTATTACAGAATGTAATGGTTTACCATCACACTATTATTGTCCTAATTGTTGTCATTCAGAATTCTTAAATGAAGAGGGCAGACCTTATACTGAAGAATATGCATCAGGGTTTGACTTACCTGCAAAAGATTGTCCTAAATGTGGAACATTAATGATTCATGAAGGTAATGACATGCCATTTGCAACATTCTTAGGATTTAATGCAGATAAAGTTCCTGATATAGATCTTAATTTCTCAGGAGATAATCAACCATCTGCTCACGAATATACAAAAGTATTATTTGGTACTGATAATGTTTATAGAGCTGGTACTATTGGTACTGTTGCTGATAAGACAGCATTTGGTTACGTACAAGGTTTTTATGAAGAAAGATTATATGATGTATTAAAAATAGAAGCACAAAGTTATGGTTTGCCTGTAATGGGTAAAGATGACTTAAAGAAAAAAGGAGTTATAAAATCATTTATAAGAACTCCTGAAGTAGAACGTATTAGTGTAGGATGTACGGGAGTTAAGAGAACTACTGGGCAACACCCTGGTGGTATTGTTGTTGTACCTGGATATAAAGATATATGGGATTTTACACCATTCCAATATCCAGCAGACGATCCAACTAGTGCATGGAGAACGACACACTTTGATTACCATGCTATAGATGCTGACTTACTTAAGTTAGATATACTAGGACACGATGATCCGACAGTACTTAGAATGTTACAAGATTTATCTGGTATAGATGTTACTAAGATAGACTTAGGGGATCCTGATACGATGAAAATATTTACTGGACCTGAAATACTTGGTGTAGATAGATATAAATTAAGAGGATTAACTGATAAAGAAGGTAGAAAATATTGTCCTACTGGAACACTGGGTGTACCAGAGTTTGGTACTTCATTCTTACTAGGTATGCTTGAAGAAACTAAACCGACTACATTTGCTGAATTAATTAAAATATCTGGGTTATCTCATGGTACTGATGTTTGGTTAGGTAATGCAAGAGATTTATGTACACCAAATGAAGAAGGTATTATAGAAGTTCCTTTTAAAAATGTTATTGGTTGTCGTGACGATATCATGGTTAACTTAATAGCTTGGGGAATGAAACCTGCTAAAGCATTTAAAATAATGGAATTCGTACGTAAAGGTAAAGCAAGTAAAGATCCTGAAACATGGAAAGATCATGCTGCTACTATGAAAGAAGCAGGAATACCTGAATGGTATATTGAATCTTGTCGTAAGATTAAGTACATGTTCCCTAAAGCGCATGCTACAGCATATGTTACATCTGCATTTAGAATTGCTTGGTTTAAAGTACATCATCCTATTTGGTATTATTGTGCTTATCTATCAATAAGAAGAGATCAATTTGATATTGCTTCGATGATAAAAGGAGAAGCTGCAATAAGAGCTAAAATAGATGAAATAGATGCTAAAGGTAATGCTGCATCTAATAAGGAAATAGATACTAGAGAAACTTTATGTATTTGTTTAGAAATGGTATGTAGAGGATTCTATTTCTCAAATATAGATGTTGATAAGAGTGATGGTAAGAAATTTATTATTACTGAAGATCAAAAAGGTTTAATAATTCCATTTAGAGCATTAGATGGACTTGGTGATAACGTTGCTGATGCAATAGTTAAAGCTCGTGAAGGTGGACCTTTCATATCAATGGAAGATTTAAGAAATAGAGGTAAAGTAAATAACAGTGCTTTAGAAAAATTAAAAGAACTAGGTTGTTTAGATTCTTTACCTGAAAGTAATCAATTAAGTTTATTTTAGACAATAAAAAAAGTTAAGTATTATTACTTAACTTTTTTAACGCTTTCAAATATGTAATTTTTTCCGTCTTTAGATTTTGTAAGTGAGAATTCATATTTAGTAAATTCATCAATTTTATCAGTAGGGAATGCACTAACATCTTTTGCAACTATATTGTTTCCAAATCTATCTGTAGCATATGTTTTTTTGTCTCCATCAACTTGAGCATAACCAATTGCTACTGTAGTAATAATTTTATCTTTTTTAGAAGTTGTTTCTACGATAGAGTAATCAATAATTAAACTAGGATCACTTAGTGAATTTGAATAATCTCCAAATACTAAATAAACATCTTCTTCTGATAGATAAATATAGTTTGTTAATGCAGTTGCATCAGCTTCAATAGTTGGATTAGCAAAATCATCAATATCAAATAATGTTTTAATTGCTTCTCTTATATCTTTAGCATTGTATACACCGCTTTTTTCAATTTCAGGATATTCGTCTTTGTATAACATTGATAATGTTCCTAAATCAACTGATGTTGCTTTTCCTTCTTTTGTTATGTAGTCGATTGCTACATGTAATAGTTGTCTATCAGTAATATCTTGAAGTTTTGTTTCATCTACTTCATATAGAGCTTCCATTCCATCATATGCTGTATTTAATCCAGCAGTTAAGTTTAAATAATATTCAATCGTTACTTTTTCATATTGTTTTAAACTTTCTTCATCTACGTTACCTTTAAGTAGTTTTCCAATTAAGAAGATTGCTAGTACTACAACAACTATAATTGCTACGACTATTCCCACTTTTTTAATGTCAAATTTTTTCATTACTTTCTTAACCTCTTTCCTATTATAAATGATAGCACATTATTTTTTAAAAATCTATATATTTATATAAATATTATATTTAAAAAATGAGGGCAATATTTGAAAAAAAGAGGGTTTTATGGTATTCTTTTCTACGTTATTAGGGGGATTTGAAAAATGAAGAATGATTTAAGTATTACTCAATATTTTGATGGAATAAGTGAAGTATTTAATCCAGCAGTTACTTATCAAGGTAATTATGCTTTTAGTGCTGATGTTTTTTCTATGGTTAGTAAGAAAGAGAATGGTAAGAATCTAGTTGAACAATACTTTGATAAAAAGTTTTATAGTCAAATAAAATCAATATTACAAAAAATGAAATTTACTGCAAATCCAAGATTGTTTGTTGTATCTGATTTGGCAGGTAATTATGGTAGAGATTTAAAGATGTCTATTGAATTATTTATAATTGAGTTTGCACATATATTAACTGGAATGCCAATTCATTTTTCAGGTAATGATGAAACAATAAAAGATGAAGCAGTACAATTCTTTAGAAATTATAGAAAACAATTATCTGAAATACAAAATGGAAACATAACTGAAGATAATAAAGAAATAAATGAAAACTTACGTAGTGATTATCAATTAAATGAACAACATAGAAAGAAAGTAATGGGAAGAGAATATAGACCTATATCTTATGATAGATATTTAGAAGTTAAGAAAGATTATATTACTAACTTTATAGTTGGATTAAGATACTTAGTTCCTATGTTTAATAAACCAATTAATTTAGATGAATTACAAGAATGTTTAGATTTAGAAAAATTCTATTTAGCAATGGCTAAACAATTAATTGATGTTACTCATACTACTTTAAAATCTGATAATGCTGTACATAATTCATTTGTATATGTAGAAAAGTATATTATGGCAGTTAAAGCATTAAGAGAAAAAGGAAATTATGATGTTAAGATTGATACTATTTCTTTAGATGGTAGAAATATAAGATATAGTGTAGATGATGCTATTAGAGAATATAATGAGATTAAAGTAGCTCATCCTGAATTCTCTGTGTATCATTTTGAAAATGATGGTAGAGATTATAGAGATGTTGATACAGTTACTGATTTTGTTTCTGAAATGGAAGATTACATAGAATCTAAAAAGTTAGAAGCTTCATGGAACTTTATTAGAAATGGTAAAAAAGAGATTACTCCAGTAGATGAAGATGTAGTTGTTAGATTAAAAACTAAAAAACAAGAAAAGAAAAAAGTAACTAGAGAAGAAAAATTACAAGCTATTACAGATAGAATGAGTTTCTTAGATCATACTGATTATGTATATAAAATGACTGGTAAAGATAACTTTGAAGGTTATATAGGATATATATATAGTAATGGTGTTGTAGTATTTGAAAAATTTTATAAATCAATAGAAAATCATGAACCTTCAACTAGCAATGCTACTTATGTTATGACATTTAATAACTTTGTTGAAATGTCTAAAAAAACTAAAACAGATATTATGGCTTATATAAAAAATGGTGGTACAGATGTTAGAAGAGTTTATCATACTAATAAATGGATAGATAAAATGATAGCTATTATAACAGGTAAAACTTATGATGAAAAAGCTATGGAAAGAATAGATAAATTAATTAGTGAAGGTAAGATAAGTAAGAAAAGTAATAAGTAATTATTACTTTTTTTATTGTATAATACTATTAGGTGATATTAATGAATGAGTTAATGGTAAAACTATTAGAAGAAAAAGATATAGTTGAAGAATTAATAAAAATAGATAATGAAGTTATGAATACTAGTTATGATTATGATTACTATACAACGTTGTTTTCTTATGTATTAGAACAAGGTATGGTGAACAAAATAATTGATCAAGATATTGTTTTTGTTACAGAAGGAGATGTTCTAATTACTTTACAATTATTATTAAAGATGGGTGTTGGAGCTACTAGAGTTATATTTATTAATCAGGGTTTTGTAGGTATGAATAAATGGTTAGTTACTAAGTATATTGAGATAACTGGAGATAATGATGTAATACTTGATACGGATATTAACTATAATAAATATATAGATAAAGGATATAAAGTAGTTCCTATTGGTGAAGATGGATTAGTAGATCAAGTATTGGAGGATTTTTATGTATAAGAATAAACCAGTTATAGGTATTATGCCTACTAGTAATTATTTACAAACTGATGATCCTTTTAAAGATACATATAGATATGGAAATAATTATATTAAAAGAATAGTAGATAATGGTGGGATTCCTTATTTGATTCCTTATGTAGATGATAAAATAATAGAAGATACTTTAGATATGTGTGATGGTTTATTATTACCTGGTGGTAATAGAGTAGTTAATACTAATTTTGATGTAATAGATTATTTTTATAATAATAATAATAATAAACCTATATTAGGTATTTGTTTAGGGATGCAAACTATAGCTATGTATTCTGTTAATATAGAACAAGAGAATAAAAGAATTATTAAAAAAATAGATAATGGAGTAGATCATTGGCCGATAGAACTATTTAGAGATAATGTTAGTAGTTTAGTTCATAAAGTTAATATAGAAAAAGATACTAAGTTATATGATATTTTTAAGAACGAAGAAATAGAAGTAAATAGTGTTCATAAAATGACTATTACAGAAGTAGGTAGTAAATTTAAAGTAAGTATTAAATCTAGTGATGGATTAATAGAAGGTATAGAATATGATGGAGATGATAAGTATATAATTGGTGTACAATTTCATCCTGAAGTATTAGATCAATATAATAATTTATTTAAAGAATTTATAAATAGATGTAAAAAGTAATTAAAGTATCTAAAATAGATACTTTTTTTATTGGAAATGCTTATTTTTAGGGAGAAATATGGCTTTTTTTGTTATAATAATTAATAGGTGATAGGTATGAAGAAAATAATTTTAATAGATGGTAACAATTTAATGTTTAGAAGTTATTATGCAACTGCTTATACTGGTAATGTAATGAAGAATAGTAAAGGATTTCCTACGAATGCATTATATGGATTTGTAGGGATGATGAATAAGATAATTCATGAAGAGAAGCCAGAATATGTAGCAGTAGCTTTTGATATAGGTAAGAACTTTAGAAAACAAAAATATGAAACATATAAAGATGGTAGAAGTGAAACTCCTGATGAGTTAAAACAACAAATGCCAATAGCGAGAGAAATATTAAATGCAATGGGGATTCAATATTTTGAAATGGAACCATATGAAGCGGATGATATAATTGGAACATTTGCTAAGATGTGTGAAGAAGATCCTGAATATGAAGCTTTAATAGTATCTTCTGATAAAGACTTACTACAACTTATTAGTGATGAAACTGAAGTTAAGTTATTAAAACAAAAAGATTATATTAGATATAATAAAAAGAACTTTAAAGAAGATTGGGGATTTGAACCAATAAGAATGATAGATTATAAAGCATTAGCTGGAGATCCATCAGATAATATACCTGGCGTTAAAGGTATAGGTGATAAGACTGCAATAAACTTACTTACGCAATATGAAACTATAGAAGATATATATGAACATATAGATGAAATTAAGGGTAAGATGAAAGAAAAATTAGAAACTGACAAGGAGAATGCATTTATTAGTAAAGAAATAGCTACTATATATAGAGATGTTCCTTTAAATGTTAATTTAGATGATGTTGTATATAAAGGACCTGATTATGTTTCTTTAAATAAATTATTTGAAGATTTAGAATTCTATTCTTTTATAAAGAAGAATGTAGAAGCTTCTAAACCAGCAGAACAAACTGTAGATTTTATTAATGTTAAATCAATAGATGATTTAAGTAAGTTAGATAGTGATGTAGCTGTATATATTGAATGTGATGCTGAAAATTATCATGATGCTAATATAGTTGGTGTAGGGGTAGCTGATAGTAAGAATAATTACTTTATACCTAATAGTATTTTAGAAGATGTAATAAGTATATTTAAAGACAAGAATGTATATACATTTGATCAAAAGAAAAATTATGTGTTATTAAAAAAAGAAGGTATGGAACTTAGTTCTTTATTTGATACTATGATAGCGGCTTATTTACTTAATATAAATATAAAAGATGATATAGCTTATTTAATGAATAATAATGGATGTGAAGTTAATTTCTATTCTAATAGTTTAAAGAATGGATTTGATAAAAAAGATATTATTCTTAAAGCAAGATTTATATATGATATTAAAGATGAATATATAGATAAACTTAAAGATGAAGAAATGTATGAATTGTTCACTGATATTGAAATGCCACTTATTACAGTGTTAGCTAATATGGAATATGATGGTGTTAAAGTAGATGCTTCGATACTTAAAGATATGGAAGAAGAAATGTCTACTAGAATAAGTGATATTGAACAAGAAATATATACATTAGTAGGCGAAGAATTTAATATAAGTAGTCCTAAACAATTAGGTGTTATATTATTTGAAAAGTTAGAATTACCTGGAGCTAAGAAGACTAAGACTGGATATAAGACTGATGTTAGTGTATTACAAAAGTTAGTTGGGAATCATCCTGTTATTGAAAAGATATTAGAATATAGAAGATTAACTAAGATAAAGAGTACTTACTTAGAAGGATTATCTAATTATATTAGAGAAGATGGTAAGATACATACTATTTATAAACAAAATTTAACTAGAACAGGAAGATTAAGTTCAGTAGAACCTAATTTACAAAATATACCTGCTAGAGATGAAGAAGGTAGAATGATAAGAAAAGCATTCTTACCAGTTAATGATATATTCTTAAGTGCTGATTATTCGCAAATGGAATTAAGAGTACTTGCACATGTATCTGGTTCTAAAGAATTACAACAAGCATTTATTAATGATGAAGATATACATACTAGAGTAGCTGCTGATATATATGGAATAAGTATGGAAGAAGTTACTAAGTTACAACGTAAAACTGCTAAAGCAGTAATATTTGGTATAGTTTATGGTATATCTGGATTTGGTTTAGGAGAAAACTTAGAAATAAGTCCTAAGGAAGCTAAAGAGTTTATAGATAAATATTATGAGTTATATCCTGGTGTTAAGAACTATATGGATAATATAGTAATGGAAGCTTATAGAGATGGATATGTTAAGACTTTATTTAATCGTAAGAGAGTAATTGAAGAATTACAAAATAAGAACTTTATGGTTAGACAAAGTGGAGAAAGAATTGCTCTTAATACACCTATTCAAGGAACTAGTGCTGATATTATGAAAATAGCAATGGTTAAGATATTTAATGAAATGAAAGAAAAAGGTATAAAGAGTAAGATGTTACTTCAAGTACACGATGAATTAATATTTGATGTATTGGAAGAAGAAAAAGAAACATTAGAAGAAATAGTAAGAAGAAACATGGAAACATGTGTTAAATTAGATGTACCATTTAAAGTTAGTCATGATTATGGAACTGATTGGTACGAAGCTAAGTAGGGGAGTTAATTATGGAAGAAGTAAAAAAAGTTAATAGAGTATTATTTATAGTTATATTAATAAAAATATTAGGTGGTATACTTACTAATTCATATACAATGATAGCAAGTTGTTTACTAGATTTATTATTAGTTATTATTTCTAGAATAGCTATGATAAAAGGTGAAGATAGTAAGGGTAAAAGAATTATTACTTTATTAGTAGGATTTATTATGATATTAAGTGCTATTAGTTTAGTAATGTTTAGTATTATAAATCCGTTAGGTAAAGTATCTGCTTGGATAATATTATTTGCTATTATAACTATGATAGTTAAGTATATGGCTAATTGTTATTATACTAATGTAAGTTATAGAAGAAAAAGTGGATTATTAAGTTATGGAAATATTAATAGTTCATTAGATTTCTTAGTATTTGCTATGTTTATTGTAGTAATGATATTAAGTAAATGCAGTAGATGGTTAGAAATACTTAAATATGCAGATATAGTTGGTACTACAATAATTGCTGCTTATATAGGATATAGAGGTTTATTAGTTATTATTCATAGTATTAATAGAAAAGATGAAGAAATGATTAATAAAGTACTAGAAGGATATAAAGTAGAAATAAGTGCTAGAAAAGAAATAAAAAGAGTAGAAAGATTATCTTTAGTAAATTATGGTGGTCTTAATTACTTTAAATGTGGTGTAGTATTAAGTGAAGGCATATCTATGATAGATGCCAATACATTTGTTATTACATTGCAAGATTATTTACTTAAGGTAGCTGATGTAGCTAAGATAGATTTAATAGATCCTAATAGTAAACCAAAGCATGTTAAAGTAAGGAGTTTAAAAGAAGATGCCAGAAATAGCAGAAGTAGAAACGGTAAGACAAACACTAAGAAAAAGAATTCTACGAAAAAAAATAAAAAACGTTAATGTTTTATATGAAAGAATGATTGAATCTGATATTCAAGCATTTAAGAAAGAATTAATAGGTTTAGAATTTAGTGATATATTAAGAAAAGGTAAATGGTTATTATTTGAAATAGGTGATTATTATTTATGTAGTCATCTAAGAATGGAAGGTAAATATTTTATTAAAGATTCTAGTGAAGAAATTAATAAACATGAACATGTAATATTTACTTTTGAAGATAATACTGATTTAAGATATCATGATACAAGAAAGTTTGGAAGAATGAATCTTGTTTTAAAGAAAGATATAGATACTGTTGAAGGAGTAAGAAAACAAGGTATAGAACCTATTGATGAAACTTTAAGTAAAGAGTATTTATATGATAACTTTAAGAAACGTAGATTACCTATGAAGACATTATTACTTGATCAAACTATAATATCTGGATTAGGTAATATATATGCTGATGAAGTATTATTTGCAGCGAAGATAAATCCTTTAAAAGTAGGTAGTGATATTACATTAGATGAATGTCAAAGGATAGTTGATTCATCTAAGAAAATAATTGAAGAAGCTATTAAATGCGGAGGTACTACTATAAAGAGTTATACTTCTAGTTTAGGAGTTACTGGTAGATTTCAACAAAACTTAATGGCTCATAAAAGAGAAAATGAAGAATGTAAGAATTGTTCTACTATTATAAAAAGAATTGTAGTTGGTGGTAGAAGTACTTACTATTGTGAGAATTGTCAAAAATAAAACTTACTAGAAATAGTAGGTTTTTATTTAATTTGACAAAAAATAATACTTTGTGGTATTATCTTCAACAGTTGTTCAAAGGGGGATTTACAATGAATATAGTAGAAGAAAGAACATCTGTTCAAATAGATTTAGATAATAGAATTTGTTCTCATATATCTAGAGGTAGTAAGAAAGCTTATGAAATAATTAGTAAATATCATATGGATACAATAGCTAAAATAAGAGATTATATGTTAGATGTATTACATACTGATTATTTTTATGATGCTAGAGCATTAAATGCAGCATTTCATATGGCAGTATCATCTTTAGGTATTAATTTAGCTAATTTATTAAGTGAAGAAGTTGTAGTAGTTAGTGATAAAAAAGTTGCTTCAAGATTAGCAATGTAAGTTGAATTTAGATTCAACTTTTTTATTTGTAACAGTAGATGAATTTGACTAAAAATAGTATGTTTGTTAAACTTTTAATGCGTTATAAAAAGGGGGATTTTTATGGCATTTGCTTGTGGTATAGATGAAAGAATATGTGAATTTGTTGCTAGAGGCAATAAAGAAGCATTTGATATAATTGCAAAATATCATATGGGTGAAATAAGAAAAATAAGAAACTATATGTTAGAAATATTAAGAGATAAATACTTTTATGATGTTACTAAGTTAAATCAATCATTTAATGAAGCAGTTATATGTTTAAATATTGATGTTAATGACTTACTTGAACCATCATATACAGTTGTTAGTGTAGAACCTGAATTCTTAAAAATAGCAGGTTTATAGAAAAATTTGCAAAAACATTAAATTAGTAGTAAAATCTTAGGCAATGAAGGTTTTTATGGGAGAAGTGCTTTACATTTCTTAGGAAGAGTTCCGTTAAGGAACTTTTTTTGTTTGTATAAAATAAATATAAAAGTAAACACTATTAATGTTAATAAGATATGGAGAGTGTTTATGAAAAAATATTTAAGAATATTTATCTTACTTTTATTACCAGTATTAGTTAGTGCTAAGAGTGTAGAAACTAGTCAGTTTGGTTATGGTGGTACTTATAATGATTTATTTAATAGTGTTGAAAGAACTAGTGATGGAGGTTATATAGTTGTTGGTAGTACTAAATCTAAACAGATAAATGAAGTATCGACTGGTGTTGGTAATGGATTAGTAGTTAAGTATGATAAAAATGGCAATGTAGTATGGAACAAGTTTTATGGTGGTAGTGCTCATGAAGAGTTTTATGATGTAATAGTAGTAAGTGATGGATATGTAGCAGTGGGTTATACAATGTCTACTGATATAGAAGGCTTAACTAATAATGGTGGTAATGATGGATTAGTAGTTAAGTTTGATAATAATGGTAATATAGTATGGCAAACTTTAATAGGTGGTACAGGTGATGATTATATACATGCTATTAGAGAAGCATCTAATGGTAATTTAGTTATAGTGGGTAGATTTGCATCTGATATAGGAGAATCTACTAATAATGGTGGATTAGATGGATTTATAGGTATGGTAGATAGTAAAGGAAAACTTATAGATAGTAATTTATATGGTGGAGATCAAGACGAAGCTTTTTATGATATAGAGATAGGCAATAACGGATATTATGCTGTAGGTTATAGTAAGTCTGATATAAGTAATCATACTAATATAGGATTACAAGATGCAGTAATGGTTAGATTTGATGAGGACTTGGTTGATGAATGGGAAGTATTTTATGGTAATACTAAAGGAGATATGTATAGGAGTATTAAAAGTACAATAGATGGTGGATTTATAGTAGCTGGTTTTGATACTAATTCTAAGAATGATACATCTTTACCATTAGGTACTAATGGAGTTTTAGTTAAATATGATAAAGATGGAAATATAGAATGGTCAAAAGTTTATGGTGGTGCTAGTACAGATTCATTTGAAAAAGTAGAAGTTATGAAAAATGGTGACTATGTTGTTGTAGGTAAAGGATATTCTACTGATATAGAAGGTGTTACTAATAATGGAGATCAAGAAGCATTTATAGTTTTATATAATAGTAAAGGTGAAGTATTGTGGCACAAATGGATAGGTGGTACAGCATTAGATATCTTAACTGATGTTACTATACTTGATAATAATGAATTTGTTGCTGTAGGTTATGTACATTCTAGTAATGTAGAAGGAATAAATCATAAAGGTGGAGCCGATGGTATGGTAGTAAAAGGTAATATACATTATGTAATTACTGAGTTACCTACATCTAATGGTACTTTTGATGCTTATGAAGAAAATGAAAATGGTATGATAGAAATAAGTCCAGAAGAAGGATATAAACTAGATAAGATAAGTATTAAAGATACACTTGATAGAAGTGTTACATTTAATGAAAATAATGGTAAATATCATTTTGAATTATATGATGATGTTACAGTAGAAGTATTATTTAGAAAAGATACTATAGAGAATCCTAATACTGGAGATGGATTTTTAACATATATAATTGTAGTATTTGGATTTATGGTAATGCTATTATTAGTAATAAGATACTTTAGTAAGAATATGAATGTATACGAAAGATAGTTATAGTCCTTTAATAGGACTTTTTCTTTTGATGTGTTATAATATGTCTTGTAGGGGGATTACTTATGAATGAAAATGAAATTATTGTTGGTAATCTTATAGCAGATGCAAGAAAAAAGAAAAAGTTAACTCAACAAGAATTAGCTAAGTTACTTAATGTGTCAGATAAAGCAGTAAGTGCATGGGAAACTGGTAAGAACTATCCTGATTTAGGAGTAATAAAAAATATTTCTAAATATTTGGATATTGATTTGATTAATATACTTGCAGATAAGAATAATAAAAATTGGAAAAAAGTGTTGAAGGTTTTTATAATAATCATTGCTATATTATTTGTTGTATCCTCATTTACTTTTGGTATATATTTCTTTAATAATTATAATAAGATTAAAGTTTATGAAGTTAAATTAGATAGTAAAGAATATATACTTGATAGTGGAATCGTTGTTGTTACTCCAAATGAAATATTGTTTAATTTTGGTGATATTAAACATAATTTAGATATTGAAGACGATATAAATATTTCTTTGTATTATTTAGATGATGAAAAAAAGACAGAAATAATTTCGAAGTTTAATTATAATTTTTTATATTATGAATGTGTTAATGAATATGAAGAATTAAATAATTTAATTGTTGAAATATCTTATAAAGAGAAGAATCAAAATATTAAAGTAGAGATTCCTTTATTACTTGAAGAAAAAATAAATAATAAAGATTTTGTTTATAAAAAGAAAAAAGTGGAGTTAACTGAAAAAGAAGAGCGAGTAAAAGTATTATTACATAATGTAGGTTATAAAAAACAAAGTGATAGTATTTATGTTAGAGAATCTGATGATATTACTTATACTTATAATGTAGAACAAAATATTTTTTCTTATAAATTTGTTGAAGACGAATTTGAAAAAAATTGTATTTATGATATCGAAAAAAATACTATATATTTTTATGTTGAATATGAAGGTTATGAAATAGAAAAATTTACTTATGATAACGAGAAAGTTAATTGTTTATTGGGTAAATGTAAGGATAGTAAAGATATGATAGATCTACTTTTAGAAGAATATAAAAAGTTAAAATAATGAACTCTAGAATCTCTAGAGTTTTTGTTTTATTTAATTCTAGTAATTCTAGGTTGTTAAAATTTAATTATTAAATTAAATTGAAAGTATGAAAGGAGGATGTCTTGTGGAAAAGAAAAAAGGAAGAAAAAAGAAGATAAGATTTAATTATTTTTTAAAGAGAAAAATCATAATAGGAATTTGTTTGTTTTTAGTTTTTGTAGGTGGTATAGTTACTGTATTTGCTCTTACTAATAAAGATGAAAAAGGGTTGGATAATAAACAAAATGAAGTAGATAAAACAATACCGGCAGAATGTCCATATACTTTGGATGAATTAGAGGAATTGATTTATACTAATTGGTTGTTTAATGATGCTTATGTTAATTCTCAAAAAAGTGCTGAAGAGTTTGCTTTTATTTTGATGAATTTCTACAATTATTTCAATAAAGAAACTGATTTTATAGTATGGGATGAAGTGGATAAAAGTACATGGGAACCTATTAGTTTTAAAAAAATCAGTTATGAGCAATATCAAAAAAATATTCAGCAAACTTTGAATTCTTGTAACTATACATTAGAGCAAGGTGGTTCTGCGTATTTTTGTATTACTGATTTAAAACTCTTTATGTTACATGATGCTAAATTTGTTGAAAAATAGGAGGAATTATTTATGAAAAAAATTTTATTTATTATATGTTTAATGCTTTTATTTATTGGGGGAGTTAGTGCTGAGGAGTTGAATCCTAATGTTGATATTAGCGAAGAAGGTTATGAAAGGTTATCAGCATTTATGTCTGATTTAGAAATAAGTATGATTGATCAAAAAACTTATGATTTATTCTTAAATAACGAAGTAATCGGGTATCAATCGTATATTGTTAAAGAAACTTATGTTGGCTCTGCTACACAATTGCCTCGAAAGGTAAGTGAAGTATATATGACTGTAGACGAATATGCAAATACTCCGTCAACAGTTGCTGATTGTTATATTTCTAGTGATTTAACTACTAGTTATTGTGAAACTCCTATGAAACAATTGAGACTTGTTGTAATGAAATCTTCTGGTAATGTAATTTTTAGTTTAATTAATGAATGGAAGACTATGCCTAAAAATAAATCTTTTGATGTTATGGCTATGAGATGGACAAGTAATTATACTATGACTTCTTATGATGGTAGTCAAACTACTAATGGAAATACCTCATATGTAGCTTATAATGTTGGAAATGGCAATTATAAATTTGGAACAAATGCAATTGGATTATCACAAAATTTAGTAGATTCTGCTACTATGATATATAATGATATGATTGTAGTTGGAACATGTAGTGGAACAGGACAAGTTTGGGCTACATATCAACATGCTCAAGCTAATATTACTTTAGCTACTTCAAAATTATATAATTTTAGTTCTAGTGGATATGGTGGAGTCTTATCTTTTTATGGTAATGCTTCTGGTATTTATGATAATACTACTGGAATGCATCTAGCTTATACTTGTTCATAAAGAAGTCCTTTAATAGGACTTTTTCTTTTGGTATAATTTAGGTGGTGATATACGTGAAAAAGATATTGTTTATAATACTTAGTTTATTTATGTTAATAGGAAATGTTAATGCAGAGAGTAAAGTAACTTCATTTTATACTGTTACTAATAAATGTGTTGTAGTTAAAGATAATAAGGTAGTAGTACCTGTTACTGTAAGAGTAGATAATGATAAATTAAAATTAAGTAAATTAATGAAAGAAATTAATATCGGTTATATTACTAATTATGAAGATGTATTAAAGAGTAATATATATAATGTAGATAATGATAATGTAGATATATTTATTGATTATAAAAGAAATAGTGTAGGTAAGAGTTTAGTTTATTTTAGTTTAGTTGAAGATATGGAATTGAAAAGACATGATACTTTAGTAAACTTTAATATTGGTATAGAAATACTTAAAGATACTACTATAAATAAGTTAGATATATTTGGTAATGAAGTTATAATTGCTGATGAAGTTACATGTGAAAAAATAAATGGATATAAAGTTACTGAAGTAGAAAGAATAGTTGATTTAAGAGAAGTTGATCATACTGAATATATTAAAAATTTAATTAAGAATATAGTAATTGTAGTTCTTAGTATAATTTCTATTATATGTATAATCTTGTTAATAAGAAAAAAGAAATAGGTTGTCTATTTCTTTTTTAGTGGTTATAATACAACTTACTTAGGGGGATTTATATGACAGGAAGAAGAGAAGTATTACCTTTAAAGACTGATACAGGAAGATTATTTACTATTAATAGAGAATACTTAAGTGATTTAGTTAGAGAACTTGAAACATTTTTAGATGGTGAAGATTTTATGAATAATAGAACTTTTTCAAAGAAAGTTTTATTTACTCATGAGATAAAAGCTAATAATACTGTTGAAGGTATTAATGATTCTGTTTCATTGATTGAAAAAGTTATAGCTAATGCTCATCAAGTAAGTGATGTAGAAAGACGTAATAGAATAATTAATCTATATGAAGGTTATAGATATATATTACAAGGTAATGATATTACTGAAGAAAATGTACATAAATTATATGAATTATTAAGTAAAGATTTATTAAGTAGAGAAGATAAAGATAGAATGGGTACTATGTATAGAACTGCTCCTGTATATATATTACAAGGTGGAAGACTTGATGATACTATGGATCATGGTATAGATGAAAGTAAAGTACCTGATTTTATGAAAGTATTCTTTGATTATGTTAATAATGGTGAAACATTTAATAGTCCTACTGATTATTTTATTAAGTCACAAATAATGCATTTTTACTTTGTATATATACATCCTTATTTTGATATTAATGGTAGAACTAGTAGAACTGTTGCTATGTGGTATTTACTTAATAATGATATATTCCCTTATATTATATTTAATAGAGGTATTAATTTTGATTCAACATATGATAGAACTATTAGAGAATGTAAAGATAGATATGAGATTACTAAGTTTTTAAAATATATGTTAATAAATGTTAAGAAAGAATTAGAAAAAGAATATGTGATGCATCATTTAAGAGTTGCTTCTGGAGAAAGATGGAAGACATTAGATTATCAAACTATGGAATATATTTTATCTATGAATGGTAATATGACAGTACTTGATTTTGCTGCTTTATATAATAGATTTAATGATAAGAAGAAAGTTAAAGAGATATTTGAAACTATGTTATTACCTATGATAGAGAATGGTTCTTTAGTAGTTGAAAGAGAAACTAATAAAGATATGTTTCAAGGGGAAAGAAATTTAGTATTATCTTTGAATAGAAAAAGAATAGATGAGATGGATACTAGTAAGATTACTAGAATAGGATTATAGTATATGATATAATTATTCTAGAAAGGATGGATGATTATGCCATATATTCAAACTAGAACAAATTGTAAAATTGATAAAGAAAAAGAAAAAAGAATTAAAGAAAGATTAGGAGAAGCTATTAGAATCTTAGGTAAGAGTGAAGATTGGTTAATGGTAGAATTTGTACCTGAATGTAATTTATATTTTAGAGGTAGTAATGAGAATTTAATAGCTTATGTAGATGTTAAGATATTAGGTAAATCTACTGAATACAATACAATGACTGGGGCTATTACAGAAATACTTAATAGTGAATTAGGTATTAGACCTGATCATATATATGTTAGTTATGGAGAATTTGCTAACTGGGGATGGAATGGAAGTAATTTCTAATGGGTAGAAGATTTCAAAAAGTACCTTTTCGTACTTTAAGTAAAGAAAATCAAAATACATTAAGAAGAGAATATAGAAGAGTAAATAGAGAACATTATAATTATTCTATATTATTATTTATAATGTTTAGTATATTTGGTGCATTAATATTACTTGGAATACTTACTTGTATACTTGATTTAATGGTAGGTTGTATATTATCTACTTTAAGTTTAATAGGATTTATTATTACTTCATATTTCTTATATAGATCTAATGACAAGTTTGTAAGATTCTTAAATAGAAAAGGTTATAAGTATAAATAAAAAAGAGATTAGTTAATCTCTTTTTTGTATTGGTATATTTTTTATATCGAAGTTATCTAATGATTTTTTAGTAGCTTGTTCATATAGGTATGCTGATTTTAATTCTATCTCAAATACTTTAGATTCTTTATTAGGTGTTGTAGGTAGAGAAATTTCTTTTCTAATAGATTTAAGATACTCTTGTCCTTTAGTATTGAAACCTAATATTTTTATGTAGTCTAAAGTAGTTAGATGATTATCATCTTTAGTTAAACCAATAAGGATATGTAGTAACATACGATTAATTTTATTGTATGTGTATCGTTTTGTTTTTATGTTAGATATTAGTTCATCTATTGTATTTGATTGATTAATAAACTTTAATATTCTATATTCGATACCTTCATCTACATCAAGGTATTTACTTAAGTCATTATCTGTTAAGATTTTAAATTTAAGCAAATTGAATAAGTTATCATTAGATACATTATTTAAATAAGGTATTACATCTTGTGGTAGATAGTTATCTATAGATTCTTCATTAGATAGTTTAGTTCTTATGTTAGTAGCACTTACTATTGAATCAGTAGAATCTATATCATGGTAACTATTAGTTCTTTTTATAGTTTCTGCTACTATATTAGGATTTATTTGTCTAATAGCTTTAATATATGAGATACCTAATAAGTCATTAGGATTATTAATATCTTCTTCTATATTAAGGGCTTTTTTCATAGCAGTAGGATAGTTATCTCCTTGATCAAGATATTTCTTTACTGATTCTTCGTATGTTGAATCATTTAGTTGAATATCTACTACTTTATTAAGTAAATCTATGTTATTAGATTCACTACCAAATATTATTTTATCTACTTTTAATTCATTTAATAGTTTTACACTATTATAGGCGAATATGTCTGAAGATTGAGTACCATAAATGAATGGTAATTCTAGTACTATATCAATATTATTATTTAAAGATATTTTTGTTTTATCTTCTTTACTTAATACTGAAATAGTACCACGTTGAGTAAAGTAACCATTAAGTACTAAAACAAGTAAAGAATCAGGATATAGTTCTTTAATTTTATTGATATGATATAAGTGTCCATTATGAAATGGATTATATTCTGCTATAAGTCCTATTACGTTCATAAATAATCGCCTTCTTTATATATTTTATTTTATTATATAGAGTTGTAATATTCAAGAAAAGTTGTTATAATTATGGGGCTAGTGGGTGATATTATGTATATAGATTTAGCTAAAGTAGATGAAAAAGGTATTGTTATTAATGATACTGTTTCATTTGGTGAAGAATATATAAAAAATACTCCTATCCAAAAGTTAGAAAATATTAAAGTAAATGGTAGAGCTTATTATAGCATTACTAGTGAAATAGTTTTCGAGTGTAAGGTAGAAGGTTCAATGGTTTTATTAGATGCTATGGACTTAGAACCTATAGATTATCCATTTAGTTTTGAAATATCTGAAATATTAAGTGAAAATGATGACGAAAAAGACCAAAATGAGTTAAAAACACTTGATATTATGGATATTTTATGGCAAAATATTGTACTAGAGGTCCCAATTAGTGTTCGTAAGAACCCTGAGAAAGAATATAACCTTGAAGGTGAAGGTTGGGAACTAGTAAATGAAGAAAGACCAAAGTTAGATCCAAGATTAGCTCCTTTGTTAGAGCTACTTGAAAAAGAAGGGAAGGAGTGAAATCATGGCAGTTCCTTTTAGAAGAACAAGTAAAACTAAAAAAAGAATGCGTCGTACTCACTTAAAAAAAGAAGTTGGAACTTTAACTAAATGCCCTAAATGTGGTGCAACAATCCAACCTCATCGTGCATGTATGAAATGTGGTTACTACAAAGGTAAAGAAGTAGTAGCTGTTGCAGAATCTACTGAAGAATAGTTTTAAAGGAACTACTGTTTAGTAGTTTTTTTTTGCTCTTTTTTTTAATTAATAAAACTAGTATAATATAAATAGTAAGGTGATTATACAATGGAAGAGAATAAAGAGATAAAAGTTGAAGAAACTAAGAAAGTAGTAGAAAAAAAGAAAATACCAATGTATGTATATATAGTTGGTATAGTAGCAGTATTATTAATAGTATTGATTATTGCTTTAGTAGTTATGGCTAATAGTGAGGAAGAAGTTCCTCCTGTAACAGAACCACCTAAAGTAGAAGATAATATAAATGATAAAGATATGACTGAATTAACAGTTGCTGATGTAAAGAAAATATATGGAGAATCATTACCATATTTAGATACTTATGTTGGTACTACAATATATCATACTAATAAGATGACAGTTAATAATGCTAATCCAGCTTTCTTAAGAACATATCTTTTTTCGAAAATAAATTTTAATGAAGATAATGTATTAGCTCCTTTAAATGAAGATGGTACTGAATTCTGTATAGAAAATGATTGTAGTTTTAGTAATTTATTAAGTAAAGGGTGGTATAGATTTGATGCTACTTTATTACAAGAAAAGAGCAATTATTATTATGGTATTCCTATTAGTCATGGTGATTTTTCAGAACATCCTAATTATATAGTAAAGTATAAAGATAATATGTATCATCATGAAGTTATAGATTTTGACTTTGATGATTTATCTTATCATTATAGAGAATATGTTGATTATGAATTAGGTGAGGATACTTTATATGTAACTGATAAATACTTATATATAACAGGTAAGCTAGATGATAGAAAAGCTAATTATGATGTAGTTATATATGGTGATTCTGCTAAGAAAGTAACTGTTGGTACTGGTAAATATGTAGTTGCTGATAATTTAATAGATTCAATCGTTTCTAATTATAATGTAGGTAGAAAAAAAGCAACATATAAACATGGATTTAAAAAAGCCCAAGATGGACATTGGTATTGGGTTAGTACTGAACCAGTTAAATAAAAATACTATTTAAAATAGTATTTTTTTATTGTACAATTATTATAGGATAGTGATGATATGAAAAGAAGAATTATATATATATTAATGTTTATATTACTAATTAGTGGATGTAGTAAAAAGGAAGAGTTAATATGTGAACAAGGTACATTAGTAGATGGTGTATGTGAAATAGTAGAAAGTGTTGATGCTAAGATATTATGTCCATCAGGTTATACTTTTAATAAAGAAAAAGGTAAATGTGCTAATACTATGACTATTGCTGCTAAAACAGTTAATACATGTTCTAAGGGATATGTAATAGGTAATGAAAAATGGTGTGTTAGTGAAAAGAAATATGACATGATCGTTACTAGAGTATGTGAATCTGATAGAATTAAGGAAGGAGATACTTTAAGTAGTACTTATGTAGCTAAGTCTAATTTATGTTATGAAAAGATTTGTGTTGAAAAAAGTGAAGATGGTAAAGAATGCTTAAAGTATGAAGAAAAGAATATTCCTTATAAAACTAAAAAGACTTGTCCTGAAAAAGGAATGAGTAAGTGGGAAGGTTACTGTAGAAGATTATCTTGGATGTATATTGAAACTAGTTGTGAGATAGGAGAACTAGTTAAAGATAAATGTGTAATAGAAAACTTAACTGATGCTAATATTAGTTGTGAAGAAGGATATGGATTAACTGAAGATTATAAATGTCAAAAAGTTACATATAGTGAACCAATAAAAACAGAATAATATCTGTTTTTTTATTTAGATTTGATTTATTAAGACTTTTTAAGTATTATATTTGACGGAGTGAAGTGATACTATGTTTAAAGAATTAATAGATAAATACTTAAGAAGAAAAAAGGTAGTAGAAGAAAAGATACAACCAGTAGAAGAAAAACAAGTATTTGATATAAGTATATCTAGATGTAATAATGTTTTTATGGTAGATGTTAGTGATTATGTAACTATTGGTGATTATGTAGAAAGAATGCATGAAATAGATAATTACAATTTGTTAGATTTAATAGGTAATGCAGTTTTATGGAATAGTAAAAGACAAAGAGTTAATAAAGGTACTTACTATGTAATAATGCATGATGGTTATCTCTATAATATATTATTAGGTGAAGAAGAAACTATAATAGATGAAAGAGTTAAAGTAGATGATCATACGGTGGAGAAACATATAGATTTACATAAGAATGGGGACTATAATTTTACTCATTTTAAACATGATAAAGTAGGTAGTACTTATTATACAATGTATTATTCTAAAAAAGGTTTTCCTATTAAGAATTTTGAATTAAGTAAAGAAGATGCTTATGAATTAATAAGTGATTTATTGAGTAGATTTGAATTAGTTCCTAGTAGTGATAATATATTAGATGTTAATATGTTTAGAGATAATGTATTAGATGATTTAGTTCCAAAGAGTGATGGAGTTAGTAAGAAATAGATTCATATTATGAGTCTTTTTTTATTATAACTTTTAATTATAAATAGTTAATTAAAAGTTTATGTTAAAAAGTGTCTACTTATAATCTTTTTTTCTTTTATTGTGATACTATTATAGTGGTAGAAGAAGGATAGAGGTAGAGAGTTATGGAAGAAATAAAAAAGGTAGAGCCAACTATTGAATTAATTGAACCAGTAATTGAACCTGGGAAGATTATTGTAATTGAGGGTGCATGTGATGGAATGGGGAAGACAACTCAATTTGGGTTGTTACATCAAAGATTAGAAGGCGATGGTAAAGAAATATATAATCATCATTTTCCATCATATGGGACTTTTCATGGAGAACCAGTTGTTAGATATTTAATGGGTGAATTAGGAGATCCTGCACATTTATCTCCTTATATGATAAACAGTTTATATGCAGTAGATAGAGCTATTGCTTGGAATAAACATTTAAGAGAACAATGGCAAAATGGTAAAGTTATATTACTTGATAGATATACTACTTCAAGTTTAATATATCAATCAGCATTAATTACTGATATAGAAGAAAAGAAAGCTTTTATTGATTATGTATGTGAGTTTGAATATGAAAAGATGGGCATAGGTAAACCAGATGATGTAATATTCTTACATGCTCCATTTGATTTAGTTACTGAGATGCGTAATGCTAGAAAAGTAAATGATGGAGTAGCTAATGATATACATGAAAGAGACTTAGAGTTTATGAAACGTGTTTATGAAAGTGCTATGTTTGTTGCAGATTATTTAGGATGGTCAGCTGTACGTTGTGATAAAGATGGTACGATGAAGAATATTGAAGATATTCATGAAGATGTATATAAATTAGTTAAGAAGAATTTTGAACAAAAATAAAAAGTATCATTTAGATACTTTTTTTGTTGCTTCTTTTATAGCTTTATCTAATGCATCTTGTGGGGTAGATGCTTTTATACATTTTAAGCGCTTTCTATCATCAATAAATTTATTAGATAGTTTTTTTGCCCATCCATCAAATTTGTCTATAACAATTATCGGGATTCCTGCTTGGTATGCTATTGCCATTTCTGTAAGTGTTCCTGAACCACCACCGATTGCTATTATGCAGTCACATGAAAGTACTAAAGTGAATTCACGACCACCACCTATTTCTAGACCACATGGTATTAGGACTGTTGGTTTAAAGTCTCCCCAAATATTTTTTGATTTAGACCCAGTTATACCAACTGTTACTCCATTATATTTTGATGCTTCTATAGCAGCGTTTGTAGATAGAGAAGAGTATTCCTTTTCTGCTCCATATACTAGTATATTATTTGATTCAGCTATAAGACGACCTAATTCTTTAGCAAAGTTTTCTGCTTCTTTAGAGTAGTTTAAGTCAGCTGCTGAACCCATTATTCCGATTTGTAATTTATTCATATTATTTTAATCCTTTCTTTAATGTTTTTATTACTTCATCATTAGGTGAAGTATTTTGTATTTGTTCTGGTAAATCTTTGATGTATATTTTTCTTTTAGATAGTTTTTCTATCTCTTGCCATAACAGGATTGAACGAGTTATACAAGAATTTGAAAAATATGTAGCGGCTTTTTCTGGAATAGATGCTCTTTCTATTGGGTTACCAAATGGTAGGAAGTATGGGGCTTTTACTACTTGTGTATTAGTTTGGACTGATATTCCTGAACCAGCTATACCAAAGTAAAAGTCTCTTTCACATATTTGGTCGATTACATCTTTTTCCATTAAAAAGTTAGTTTTGATACCTAGTTTTAAAGTTGAATTAAAATAATCGTACGAATCCTTTCTAGCTATGGCAGTAGATATACCTATAACTTCTATATTATTTTCTTTAAATAATTGGACGATGCTTCTTAGGACAGAACCTGAGAAGACTACATCGTCAGTAAGTATTATTTCTTTTTGATTAATACTTTTTAACATATCTGATATGTCTTTTATTTGTTGTTTTACTGAATTAGGATCGTTTGGATTTTTTCTTGATACTAATTCTTTTTGTCCATCTAGTCTTGTGCAATCTAGAAATATTATAGTTTCATTGTTTATTTCTAGATATATTCTATCTAGAGATACAATGGGGATATAATCCTAGGAATGGTGAAATACTTGTGTAGATACTTTCTAGCATTTCTTTTTCTGTTATTGTAGTTGTTTTAGTAAATATTTTATTTACTGTAGTAGTAAAGTCTTTTCTTAGACTTTCTATAAAATTTTCATTAGGTATTATTATACCTTGTTTGTTATAACTATAATTTATAGCATTATAACCATTCAGTATTCTTTTTATATCGTTACTGAAGACGATTCCTTCTTTTATAATTTTCATAATAAACATCCTTCTTTCTTAATTCATCATAATAATAGTGATGCTTATTGCGAATAAAAAAACTATACAGATATACCTGTATAGTTAGAATAATTGATACAGGCAACAAGCATCACAAAGAGCACTTGTGCCTACAACAATTTTAATGTCGTATTAACAAGTGCAGATTATTATGATGATGTTGTCTATTAATTAAATTAATATTTAACATAACAATCTTTCCTTTCATTGAGTTGATTATAATACTAAGTTAATTTTTTTGTCAATTTCTTTTTACTCATAATACTATTAATAATTAAATTACTAATAGATATTACAATAAGAGAGTAGATTAGTTTTATAAAACCAAAATAGATAGATCCTATTAACATAATAGTTGTATTTATTATGAAGTTAGAGATAGGTATTTTTATTTTTAGATATGTATGTAGGAGTGTGTTTATTATAGATATACCTCCTTGATTAAAGTTTAATTTATATATTAAACCACCTGTAATACCACATATTATTCCAGCTAATATAGATGCTATTATAGGTATGTTTATTATAGAAGGTATAGATATATTATGAGTTATTCTAATAAATAATGGATATGATAGTGATGCTATTACTAAAGATAGAGTAGTTTCTTTTCTTAAGAAAATATAACTAATAATTAAAGATATTATATTTATTATTAGGACGATTAATGAAGGTTTTAGGTTAGTTAGATGTTTTATGATAATAGCTATTCCTTGGTTTCCGCCTGTTACTAAATTTAATGGTTTTAGAAATACATTAAAATTTATAGCAGCGATGAATAGGGATAATAATAATATTAAGTATTTTTTCATAAGTCACCTCTAGTAATTATTATGTACTAAAAGTAAGTAAAATATGATATTATATTAATAATAAAAGGGAGTGGTTAGATGAAGTGTTTAAAGTGCAAGAAAACATTTAAAGATACTTTAGATAAGTGTCCATTTTGTCATACTAAAGTTAGTAATTCATCTAACGATGACTTTAAAGAAGATATTGAATTAATAGAAAAGATGGAAAAAGAATTATCTAAAACTATAGAATTAAAAACTACTAAGAGAAAACTTAGAGATAATAGAGAAGTAAGTTTAGATGAAACAGTTGCGATTAATGTATTAAATGATAATAATTTTACTTTATTAGATGAAATTAATAAACAAATAGATAATATAAATGAAGAAGCACAAGAGGAACTAAGTAAATATGATAATTATATTGATGTAGAAGAAGAACTTGCTTCAGTAGAAAGTTTTAAAAAGAGAAGAAAAGTATTAGTTATTACTGGAATAGCATCATTAACTTTAATTACATTTATGATAATTTTATTTATTATTAGTGGAAATATAAGACCTAATAATAATGTTGGTACTATAGATTATAATCAATCTTTAAAAGAATCATTAAATACATATTATGAAACTAGTGAAATAGATGATTTAATATACTTAATGGAAGATATTAAAGATGATGAAGCTAAATTAAAGGATTTACAAGATACGGTTAAAAATACTTGTTATAGTTGGGTATTAAGATATAAAGAAGAAGATGCTAAAAGTACAGAGGAATTTGAAACAATTACACTTAAATATAAAGAATTAATTGATGGAATATTTAGATATGCTTTAATTAAGACTGATGAACAATATGTAAGAGCATTAAATGAAGTTGATTATGATGAAATAATGTTACAATTTGATCAAATATATACTGATAGTTTAGTATTTTATGAAGCATTAGATTTCTATAATGAGAAGGACTATAATAAAGCTTATTATATGTTTGGTAAAATAGAAGATACTAATACTTACTATGATAAGAGTGTTACTTATTTAAATAAGATTCATGAAAATATACTAGAATTATTAAACAAAGATATAACTAAGATAGAAAAAGATATTGATACATTAAGTGATGAAGATAAATTAAATGTATATATATTAATAGAAGAAACAATACTTGAGTATAATAATGTATATAATGTTAATCTAAGTGATAACTTAGAATATCAAGAAATACTAAGCAAATATACTAGTAAAGTAAGTCAATATACTGATATTGTTTATAATAATTAAAGATGTTAACCTAAATAGGTTGACATCTTTTTATTTGGGTGTTATATTATAGGGGAATTTTTGAGAGAGAGGAGTGAGAAAATGAGCAGAAAAATTCAAAATAAAAATTTAAAAATAGGTGGTAATAGATTTGTAAGAGCATTTTCTCACGAATTATAATTCTTGAGAAATAACTTTTTATGCAAATAACTATTACTAAATAGTTATTTTTTGTTGGAGGAGAAAAAAATGAAAGGTTTGAAACATTTTAAAATATTGTTTCGATATTTTAAAGATAACAAACTTATTTTATCTCTGTACATCATATTTACTATACTTAAATATTTTGAACCGTTAGCTAATGCATTTATATGGGCGACTGCTTTTCAAGCGTTAGCAACTGGTGATAAGACAATGTTTATAACTTACTTAATAATGTGGAGTGGAGTTATAATTTTAGCTTGGGTATTAGTACAACTTCCTACTGATTTAATTTATAACAAATTAGAAAAGAAGTTTATGGAATGTGTTAATAAAGACTTATATTCTAAAGTATCTAATATGCCAGCTGTAGCTTTTGAAGATATTGGTTCTGGAGAATTTATAAATCGTATGTATAATGATCCAGATAGAATATTAGAGTTGTTACAAAAGCTAATAAAGTTATCTTGTAGATTAATTATTGCAATAGTAATTGTTGGTATTTCATTTACTATTTCTTGGGTAGTAGGATTAGAATTAGTATTACTTTGTATAGTAATGTTTATATTATCTAATGTATATTATCCTAAATTAAAAAAGATACATGAAGAAATAAAGAAAGATTCTGACGAATATATAAAGGTTGCTACACAAAATATCTCTGGTATAAGAGAAATTAAAGCACTAGGTATTAAAGACAATATAAATAGAAGAATATATGTTAATATTGAAAATTTATTTAGTAAACAAAAGAAAGTAGGGGTTAATGAATCTGTATATTATGCTCTTAATAACTTATGTTACTTTGTTATACAGTTCTTTATCTTACTTACATTAGGATTACAATTTTTTGATGGAACTATATTATTAGCATCTTTTGTTTTAATAGAAAAATATATTTGGAGAATAGATGATGTAGTTGAATCTTTATCTGAATTTGGAGTTAGTTTTAATAAAGTTACTGTATCTTTAAAAAGAATAGATGAAATACTAAATAATAAATTATACGAAGATGAAAAGTTTGGGTTAAAAGAAATAAATGATGAAAGTTGTGAGATAGAATTTAAGAATGTTAAATTTAAATATCGCAAGGAAGATAAAGATTTAATATTAAAAGGTTTAACTATGAAGTTAGAACCTAATAAGAAGATTGCTATAGTAGGTAAGTCAGGTAATGGAAAGAGTACATTATTTAACTTATTATTAAGATATTTTGATAGTACTAGTGGAACAATAAAGATTAATGGTATAAATATTAAAGAATTAAGTGAGAAATCATTAAGAGATAATATATCTGTTATAAGACAAGCTCCTTATTTATTTAATACTAGTATTATGGATAATTTTAAGATAGTTAAAGAAGATGTTACTTTAGAGGAAGTAAGAAGTGTATGTAAGAAAGCTTATATAGATGATTACATAATGTCTTTACCAGATAAGTATGATACTTTAATTGGTGAAGGTGGAGTTAACTTAAGTGGTGGACAAAAACAAAGAATTGCAATTGCTAGAACATTACTTAAAGATACTAAAGTTATATTATTTGATGAAGCTACTTCTGCACTTGATAATGAATCACAAGAATATATAAAGAAGACTATAGATAACTTAGTTGATACACATACAATAATAATCGTTGCTCATAGACTCTCTACGATTATGGATGCTGATCAAATATTTGTTATTGATAAGGGGAAGGTTGCCTCAAGTGGAACTCATGAAGAGTTAATGAAGGAATCTTCAATTTACAAGAAACTTTATAGTCCAGAAGTATTAGATTGCTAATACTTCTTTTTTGTTGGAAAAATTGATTAAAATAAGATATTTATGTATAATACAAACAAGTTTTGAGGTGATTACATGGCAGATGTTAAATTTGGTAAAAGATTTGTAGCTGGATTACTTGCTGTATCTTTAATAGGTGGAGCTACTTTTGGTGGTTTTCATTTATATAAAAAATCTGAAATAGGTAGAATTAAAGGCTATTTAGAAGATTTTTTAACTGAAGATAATTATGTGGATTTAAGTAAAGTAAGTAAAGCTTATGATATAAAGAATTTTAATGGTGAATACTTAGATGATGCTATGGATGAATTAGGTATTAAATATGTAAGATTAACTGATACTTATGTATATAATGGTAGTCATGTAACTCCGTTTCAAACAATGAGTGCTATTAATTATGATAAGGTTACTTTTGTAGATCAAGATGGTAATCCTTATTATGAAATGTATGAACCTATTAGAGTACCTAGTGAAGATGGTGTAGAATACATTTATCCAGAAGGATTTGAATTAGTAGAAACTGATGTAATAGCAGAACCTTATAGATACTATAGATTAGAAGATACTGAAGTAGTTGTTAGAGATAATAGTTATGAAGAATCTTATAGTATTTCTTTAGAGAAAAAAAGATAGAATTATAGGATAATTCTCTTTTTTATTATAGTTATTTTTGTTAAAATAATTGTTGTAAGGTGATTTTATGTTAGTACAACTTGGAGATTACAATATTGAAGTTTTAATAGAAAAGAAGAATAATAAAAATGTTTATTTTAGATTTAAAGAAGATGGTAAGTTACATGTTACTGCTCATAGATTTGTTAGTGAATCTGCAATAAAGAAGATAATTAAAGATAATGAGAAATCTTTATTAAAGATGTATTTACAATCAGAAAAGAGAAATGAAATAAATAATCATTTCTATTATTTAGGTGATCCTTATACTAAAGTATTAGATGATAATATTAAGAAAGTATATATAGAAGATGAATACATATATGCTAAGAATGATAAGATGTTAGATAAATGGTATAAGGAAGAATGTATGAAGATATTTACTGAAAGAGTAAATAGATGCTTAGAAATGTTTAATGATATACCTAGTTTTGAATTAAAGGTGCGAACAATGAAAACTAGATGGGGAGTTAATAATGTTACTAAAAGAATTATTACTTTAAATAGTGAACTATTAAAGAAAGATGTAACATTAATAGATTATGTAATAATACATGAGATATGTCATTTTTATGAAGCTAATCATAGTAGTAGATTTTGGGCTCAAGTAGAAAAGAGATATCCATATTATAAATTAGCAAGAAAAAGATTGAGGGTGGAATAGATGGAAGTTATAACATCTTTAGATAATAAAAGAATTAAGAATTTAAGTAGATTACTTGTTAAGAAATATAGAGATGAAGAAAATAAATTCTTAGTAGAAGGAGAACACTTAGTAGAAGAAGCATTTAGAGCAGGTGTACTTTTAGAAGTAGTACAATGTGAAGATTATAACGGTTCATTTGATGTAGAAACTACTTATGTTACTTATGAAGTTATTAAGAAATTATCTAATACACAAAGTCCTCAAAGAGTTATTGGTGTATGTAAGAAGTTAGAGGAAAAAGAAATTGGAAGTAAAATAGTTATACTTGAAGATTTACAAGATCCTGGTAACTTAGGAACTATTATAAGAAGTAGTGTTGCATTTAATGTAGATACTATTGTAGTTAGTAACAATACTGTAGATATATATAATGATAAAGTACTTCGTAGTAGTGAAGGTATGTTATTTCATATTAATATAATAAAGAGAGATATAGATACCTTTATAGATGAATTACATAAAGAAGGTTATCAAGTTTATGGTACTAAAGTAGATGGTGGTACTAATTTAAAAGAAGTTACTAAAGTATTAAAAACAGCTATAGTAATGGGCAATGAAGGTGCTGGAGTTAAAGATAGTACTTTAGATAAATGTGATAAATATATTTATATTCCTATGAATAGTAATTGTGAAAGTTTAAATGTAGGAGTAGCTACTAGTATAATATTATACGAATTATTTTAAGCAACGAGAGGGTTTTGGTTATGGAAAAAATGAATTTAAGTGAAGCAAGAGTTTTTCATTTTGTATCAGAAGGATTACATTTAATAGGTTATCCTAAAGATATAGAAATGCATAGTTATGTAGGAGATGGAGATACTCCGTGTTACTATGCTACTTATGAAAAAGATTATAAAGGTACTATGACCAAACATATAAAAAGATTATCTATTGGGAATGTGGTTGATTTAATGAAATTTGCTTTAGAAGTAAATGGATATGATATACAAGGAATAGATATTAGAGTTAGAGATGAAGAAATATGTTATTCTATTCAAACTAACATAGTAAGTTATGGTAGTGGATATGGTAAACATAAAAGGAGAAGATAATATGGATTATGTATATATAGGTAAAATAGTTAATACACATGGTATTAAAGGTGAACTTAGAATAAGAAGTGATTTTGAATTAAAAGATGTTATCTTTAAACCTGGGTTTACTTTATATGTAGGTGAAGGACATGTAGCAGAAGAGATTGTTACTTATAGACCTCATAAAGAATTCGATATGGTTACATTTAAAGGTTATAATAATATTAATCAAGTATTAAACTATTTAAAAATGAATGTATATGTTAAACGTAGTGATTTAGAATTATCTAAAGATGAATATATTTTAGATGATTTAGTAGGACTTTTTATACAAGAAAATGGGGAAATGCTTGGTAAAGTTCAAGAAATTGTGTATAATGGAATTAACATACTTTTGAGTGTTGTTGGTGAAAATAACTTTTATATTCCTAAGAATGGTAACTTTATAAAAAAAGTTGATTTAGAAAAAGGAATTATAGAAACTGAAGGAGCTAAAGGGTTGATTATATGAAAATAGATATTTTAACTTTATTTCCTAATATGTTTGATGGATTTATAAATGAATCTATTATTAAAAGGGCAATACAAAAAGGTAATGTAGAAATTAATGTTATTGATTTTAGAAGTTATTCTAAATTAAATAATAACCAAGTAGATGATACTCCTTATGGTGGTGGAGGTGGAATGGTACTTCGTGTAGAACCACTTTATGACGCTATAATGGATGTTAAAGGTGATGATAAGGATGCTAAAGTTATTCTTATGACACCGGATGGAGTTCCTTATAAACAAGAAATAGCTGTTGATTTAGCAAAAGAAAAACACTTGATATTTGTTTGTGGACATTATGAGGGTTTTGATGAAAGAATTAGAACACTTTGTGATATGGAACTTAGTATTGGAGATTATGTACTAACTGGTGGGGAATTACCTGCTATGGTAGTTAGTGATAGTATAATAAGACTTCTAGATGGAGTTATAACTGGTACAAGTTTAGATAGTGAGTCATTTAATGATAAATTACTTGATTATCCAACTTATACTAAACCACAAGAATTTATGGGGATGAAAGTTCCAGATGTGCTACTTAGTGGAGATCATGCAAAGATTAAAGCATGGCGCGATGAGATGAGAATAAAAAGGACTAAAGAGAGAAGACCAGATTTAATAGATTAAGTGGGTGATGTTATGGCAGGTTACTTGATTAATAAAAGTCATTGTGACGATAGTGTAGTTTCAATAAAAGAATTAGATGGTTATACATTTAAACCAAAACCAGGTAAGGGAAACTATATTAAAGTTAATGAAGTAAAAATAGTTGATAAAGTAATGATAGAAAAAATTCTATCTATGAAATTTGATAGAGCATTTAAACAACTAGTTGCCCTAGCATTACGTGTTATAAATGATGAAGATGCTGATGACGATACTGCAATGATAGTATTAGATGAAGTAGAACTAGTAAGACAAATACTACTAGAAAGATATCATAAATTCATAAGTCAAGAAAAAGAAAAATTATTCTTAAAGAAACTTAGAATAATTGAAAATGAAATAAGAGTTAAACAAATTAAAATAAAACAAAAAGCTGTATATTTAGAACAACAAGAAGAAAAATCTCGTGGTAGAGGAAGATAAACATCCGAATGGATGTTTTTTATGTAAATATTAATTTTAGTACTTTATATTATTTTTTTTATGGTGTATACTATTAGTATAGTAGAGGTGTGTAAAAAGATGAAAATTTTAAAAAAGATTTTATTCTCGATGTTATTGCTTTGTGTAGGGCTATTAACTGTTAATGCAGCTGAAGCAGAACCTACAAATATTAATTTATGGAAATCATTAGTAACTGATTTAACTCCAAATGCAGGTAATCCTTCAAATAACTGTAAATATCAAGGAACTGGAAATGATTTAATTGATTTATTCGTAGTTGGTAATGAATGTATTGCTACTGGTATTAAAACAAGCGAAGATGATTATTCTTTCGTAGCTCGTGGAGATTCTGGTTCAGGAGATGGAGTAACTTATTATGGAAAAGTTAATGCTTCAGTTAATGATACTTCGAATACTGATATCTTATTAAGTGAAATAGTTGAATTAATTTACAGCGATAGTAGTAAAACAACTCAAAAATTAAAAGCATTTGCTTTACAACAAGAAAGAGCTGCTGGAGCTACTAAATATATTTTAAAAGCTGGTTCTTCTGATAGCGCTTTATATGTATATGGTGGTTATGAAGGAAAAACAATGTCAGGTATCAAAATTAATTTTGATAATTCAAGTAAAAAATTAAGTTATACTATTACAATGGATGCTTCAAATGAAGATGAATTCTATTTAGCTGTATATTTTACTAGATACTTAATTGATTATATTATGGAAGCTTCTCCAAATTATGATAGTGCTATTAGTATTGTTACTAATACAAGTAAATGGGATTTAATTAAGAGTGAATTCGTTAATACATATGGTGAAGTTAGAAATTATACTACTCCAGCTTTAAAAATTGAAGTAGATGTATTTGCTAAGGGAGATATTAATAACCAAATAGTTGCGTTATATGATGCTGCAGTAAATACTGGTGCTACTAATCCTACAAATCCTGGAAATAATGGAAATCAAGGCGAAAATAATGAAAATGATGATAACCCTAATACTGGTGCATTTGTAAATATCTTTGCAATTGTAGCATTAATTAGTGTTGGAACTGTATTAATCTTAGGTAATAAGAGAAAATTATTTAGAATTTAAGATATATTTCTTGCAAATATATCTTTTTTTTGCTATAATCGTAATTGCTTCAAGGAGGAGAATCCGCTGAATTTATTATTTATGATTTTCTGGTAAGTAAATATAGTATGAAAGGATGTATAATAATGGCAAATTTAGTTGATAAAATCAATGAGAAGCATATGAGAAATGACATTCCTGAATTCCGTGTTGGAGATACTGTAAGAGTAGACGTTTGGGTAAAAGAAGGTAAAAAAGAAAGAATCCAAGCTTTTGAAGGACTAGTAGTTGCTAAAAAAGGTGGATCTGTTTCTGAAACTTTCTCTGTACGTAAAAAATCTTATGGTATTGGCGTAACAAGAGTATTCCCAGTTAACTCACCAGCTATTGATAAAATAGTAGTAGTTAAGAAGGGTGTAGTAAGAAGAGCTAAACTAAACTTCTTAAAAGGAATGAAGAAAGAATTCAAAGTAAAAGAAAGAAATTAATCTTTCTTTTTTTTGTTGGATAAATTATGACTTTAATAGATTATGTAAAAGTGATAAAATTATTATGGTGATATAAATGAGTAAAAAGAAAGATATTATTGTAGAAGAAGAAACAAGTGAAGATATAACTATTGAAGATACTGATAAAAAGAATGAGAATAAAATTATTAAATTTATTAAAGAATTAATTCCTTATGTAATAATATTTATAGTAGTTGTATTAATTAGAACATATTTATTTACTCCTATTATAGTTAGTGGTCCTTCTATGCAACCTACATTAGATGGTGGAGAATTAATGATTCTAAATAAACGTGATACTAAGTATGAAAGATTTGATGTAGTTGTTGTAGATACTGGTTCTGAGGATATAATAAAGAGAATAATAGCAATGCCTGGTGAAAGTATTTCTTGTGAAGATGGTGTTGTTTATGTAAATGGAAGAAGACAAGATGAATCTTATAGTAAAGGTATTACTTTTAGTTTTGATAAAGTCGTATTAAAAGATAATGAGTATTTTGTTATGGGAGACAATAGAGAAGATTCTAAGGATAGTAGACATATAGGTCCTATCAAGAAGGATTTTATAAAAGGTACAACTTCATTAGTTTTATTTCCTTTTAATAAGTTAGGTAATATAGAATAAAAAAAACACCTTTTGGTGTTTTTTATTTGTTTAGTTTTTCTAATACATCGCGGATTATATCCATACGTCCACGACGAGATGCTACTTGAACTACATCGAATCCAGGACGACGATTTCCTTCGATAATTAATGGACCTTCATCAGTTATTGCTACGTCCCAACCAACTACTAGTATTTTATCTGATTCTAAAGCAGCTGCTGATACCATTTCTTTTACTTCTTTAAAGTATGGTATTTGGAATCCTTCTATTTTTACATTAGTTTTTGGATGATGAGTAAATTCATTAAGATCTTTATCTAATGCTGGTCTTACTAATTTACCTGTTTTTAAATCTATTTCAGTAGCCATTCCTCCAGCATGGAAGTTGTCTACACTATTAACTCCGTTACCTATACGTAGTCCTGCCCATAGTATTTCTGGTTTTCCGTTATTATTAAATGTCATAATACGGATTGTGTTGCATGATGTTTCACAAAGTTTATTTAATTCTTTATTTTGTTTAACTACTTCTTCTAAGAAGATTCTATTTTCTTGACAATATGTGAAGTATTCTTCTACATTTTCAATATCTTTAGAATAAACTTTTTTTACATCTGCTCCACCTAGACCATCATATGGTTTACTCATGAATACATTATGTTTCTTTAAGAACTTTTTAAACTCTTTGATATCAGATTTTTCTGGTACTATGAAATCTCTTTTAGTATATTTAGCGAAGTCTGCTAAGAAGTCTGGCTTAATAGTATATCTTTTCTTATAAGCACTTGGGCTTACTGTTTCATAGAAAGTATCTTGTATTTTAATACCAGCATATTCTTTTCTTTCTTCTTTTGTTTTTTTATAGAATTCATAATTTAAATAATCAGTTAAACCAATACCATATTTTGGAATACTAATATATGTATCTAATAATAATTTATAATAATTTTTATTTTCTTTTTTAGCTATTGCTTTTAATTTAGTTTTAAATCTTTTTACATTTGCACTAAATATATATGAATAAAATGCCATAATAATCACCTGTTTAAATTATATCATAAATACTAATTGTTATGGAATAGTGTTGACACATTAGAGTTAATTAGAATTTATTCGACATTTTAAATATGTTATAATTAATTAAGAAGTTATTAATTTATATAGAAAAACGAGTGATTAAAGATGAAAAAAAGTTCTTTTGTTGAAGGGACTATTATAGCTACATTATCTATATTTATAGTTAAGATATTAGGTATGTTATATGTTATTCCTTTTTATCAAATGATAAGTGTTAAAGGTAGTGCTTTATATGCATATGCTTATAATATTTATGTAATATTTTTAGATATATCTACAGCAGGTTTACCACTTGCTATAAGTAAATTAATTAGTGAATATGATACTTTAGATATGCAGGAAGCGAAACAAAGATCATATAAGTTAGGTAAGAAAATATTAATGTGGATTGCTTTTATAATATTTATTTTATTAATGTTATTCGCACCACAAATTGCTAATTTACTAATAGGTGATTTACAAGGTGGAAATACAATAGAAGATGTTTCATTTGCTATTAGATGTGTATCTTTTGCAATATTAGTAGTTCCATTCTTAAGTGTAGCTAAAGGATATTTACAAGGACATAAGATTATTAATGTATCTTCAGTAAGTCAAATAATAGAACAAGTTGTTAGAATAGGTATAATACTTGGTGGTGTTTATTTAGCTTTGTATGTGTTTAATATAGGTGAAACTAATGCGATAGGGATTGCTTTAACTGGAGCGTTCTTTGGAGCTTTGCTGGCGTGGGGTTATGTAGAGAAAAAGATAAAAGATAATAAGAAAGAATTAAATATTAAAGAGTTTAAAGTAAAAGATGATGTAAGTAATAAAGATATTATTAAGAAAATATTATATTATGCATTTCCTTTTATAGTAATTAATACTATTTATAGTATTTATAACTTTGTTGATATGGTATTAATACTTAGAACTATGGATTTCTTAGGTATGAGTGCTACTGATGTAGAATTTGTCACAAGTTCTATTACTACTTGGGCACCTAAGATAAATATGATAGTATCTTCTGTATCAATGGGAATGACAGTTAGTTTAATACCTACTATAGTTAGTGCATTTACTTTAAAGAAGTGGGATGAAGTTAATAATAAGTTAAATCAAGCATTACAAATGATTATTATGATATCTTTACCTATGACTGTAGGTATTGCTTTATTAAGTACTCCAGTATGGAGTGTGTTCTATGGACTTAAGAGTTCGTTTGGACCTATGATATTAATTATTACTATATTTGTTACATTAGTAGCTAATGTATATATGATTACTAGTTCAACATTACAATCATTAAATAAATTTAAACTAGTATATAAATCAGCTTTATTAGGTTTTGTACTTAATGCATTACTTGATGTACCTATTATGTTATTATTTAATGTATTAGGTATACCTCCATTCTTAGGTGCAGGTACTGCAAGTATTATTGGTTATGCAAGTGCTTCTATTTATGTATTATATGTATTAAGAAAAGAACATAATTTAAGATATGGCAAGACATTTAGATTAGTATGTAAGTTAATAGTACCTATATTATCTATGATACTTTCTGTATTACTTACTATGTATTTAGTACCAGTTAACTATGATAGTAAATTATCTTGTATTATATATATTGCTATTAATGCAGCAGTAGGTGCAATAGTTTATGGTTTATTAGTATATATGAATGGAACACTTAATGATGTATTAGGTGATAGATTTGGTATTACTAGTAAGTTAGATAAAATATTTAAAAGAAAAAATAAATAAGTACCTTTTGGTACTTTTTTATATGTTATAATATTAATTAATAAGAGGTGAAGTGATATGGCAGTAAAGATAAAATATTTTGTACATGGGACTACAACTGATAATGCATCTAAATTATGTAGTGGTTGGAAAGAAGCTATGTTAAATGATTTAGGGAAAGAACAAGCTATTAATTTAGGTAATGTATCTAAAAATAGAGGAGATAAATTTGATATAGTTATTACTTCTGATTTAAAAAGAGCAGTAGAATCTTCATTACTTGCATTTCCTCAATATGAAAGAATTACTGATGGCAGATTAAGAGAATGTAATTATGGAGATTTAGACGGTGAACATAAAAGTTTAGTTATATATGAAGATCATATAGAAGAAAGATTTCCTAATGGAGAAAGTTTACTTGATGTAGAGAAAAGAATGAGAGAATTTGTATCTTGGTTAAAAGAGAATTATGATGGTAAATGTGTTGCAATTGTTGCTCATAGAGCGCCTCAACTTGCTTTAGAAGTTATAACTAAAGGAATTACTTGGGAAGAAGCAAATAAAAATGATTGGCGAAAAACTGGTATGTGGCAACCTGGATGGGATTATGAAATATAGTTTAATTAATTGTAGTGAAAATGATATTAATACTATAGTTGAGTATAAGTGTAATAATATATTTGAGTATGCAACAGATATTACTTTAGAAGAAAAGAATAAAATAATTAACTATGTTATTAAAGATATTAATGAAGAATTACACAATTTTAAAATGATAATATTTGATAATAAGATTGTTGGTACTATTGGTGTGGTTGATTATAAAGATGGTAAAATGATAGATGAAATATTTATTGAAGAAGATTATCGTAATAGAGGTATTGGTACTGATATAATTAATAATGTTTTATTGTGTAATGATAAGGTGTATTTATGGGTTTATATAAATAATGTAAAAGCAGTTAGATTATATAAGAGATTAGGTTTTGTAGTTAAAGAAACATCAAAAGAGAGATATTTTATGGAAAGAGTGTAGTATGAAGAAAAGTTTATGTTTTATTCTAGGTATTGTATTAATATTGGGTGTATTGGTTGGTATTAATGTTTATTTAAATAAAGATAAAAGTGATCAAATACCAGACAATTACTTGTTTGTGTTTCATGGAGGTAGTGGAGAAGTTACTAAGTCTACTTATATATATAAGATAGATAATGGAAAAGCTAATATGGGATTCAAATATATTAATACAGAAAATAATACTAAGTACTGGGGAAGTACTGAATGGATAATAAAAATTATTGATGAGGGGGAATTTGATTTTACTGATGGTGCTTTTGTAGTAGCAAAAGAACATGGAGCTTATAGTTATATTAAAGAACCTAATAATGAAAAGACTTATACAATTGATGAATATCAAAGTAGATTTATAATGAATTGAGATAGTAAAACTATCTTTTTTTATGCTATAATTTTTGAACGGAGTGATAGTATGAATAATGTACAAAAAATAGTAAAGGAAATATGCGATGAATTAGGCATTAAATTCACTTTAGTATCACAAAATTGGATTATGGTATTAGAGAAAGATGAAAAAATAAAATATGTAGTTGGTTTTAAATTCCCTTTAAATGATCAAGCTTGTGGTAAAGTGTGTGATGATAAATATGCTTTATATGAAGTAATGAATAAATACAACATACCTGTTACTGAACATTATATAGTACATAAGAATTATGATAGAAATAGAATTATTGATATTTGTAGTAAATATAATAATGATATTGTAATTAAAAGTAATTTAGGTACTTGTGGTAGTGAAGTATTTCATAGAAATAATATAGAAGATATATTTAATGTAATTGATGAATTATTAGTAGAAAATCTATCTATAAGTTTATGTCCTTATTATGATATAAAGACTGAATATAGATCGATAGTATTTAATGATAATATAGAATTAGTTTATGGTAAGATAAGACCTATTGTTAAAGGTAATGGTAAGAGTACCATATATGAATTATTATTAGAGTTTAATAAAGCTTATTTTGAAAAAATTGAATGTACTAATGAATTAAATAGAGTACTTTTAGATAATGAAATATATGAATATAATTGGCAATTTAATTTATCTAAAGGAGCAATGCCATTTTTCTTAAATGATGAAGAAAAAGAAAATACTATAAAAGAAATGGCTCTTAGAGTATCTAGAATATTAGGTGTAGGTTTTGCTAGTATAGATATTGTTGAATTATATGATGGGACTTTACTAGTATTAGAAGCTAATAGTGGTGTTATGATGAATAATTTTAGTGTTAATTTAAGTAATGGTAAAGATATAGCTAAAGATATTTATACTAAAGTATTAAAAGAAATGTTTAAGTAAAAGAGTAAGTTTTAATTACTCTTTTTTTATGTTAAACTTATTATATGGTGATAATATGATGAGTAGAGAAGATCGTAAATTACTAGACGATGCTAAGAAGTTTATTGTA
>SVAU01000003.1 GCA_015059245.1 Bacillota bacterium | reverse complement strand
AAAGGTATCATGGCTAAATACGCTGAATCTAAAAAAGAAGGTAAATAATTATGGAATTAAAAGAATTTACTGAATATTTAGTTAAAAGCATAGCTAAAGAACCTGATATGGTAAGTGTACAAGAATTCGGTGGAGAAGAAGATTCTGTTATCCTAGAAATCATCGTACATGAATCAGATATGGGAGCAGTTATTGGAAGAAACGGTAAAATGGCAAGTGCTATCCGTACTCTAGTACAAGCTCATGCATATATTTTAGGTTTAAAGAAAGTTAAAATAAATATAGATTCTTTCTAGAATCACAAGAAGTACTAAGTACTTCTTTTTTATTGCAAAAAATAATATAATTATGTATTATAAACACATAAAAAGGGATGATTATATGAATAAATCAGTAAAATTCACTTTAAAAATAATAAGTAATCTTATAGTAATAATAGCTATAATACTTGCTATGTTACTAGTAGGACTTAAATTTTTTGGTTTTCAAATATACACCGTTGTATCTGGTTCAATGGAACCAACATACCATGTAGGATCACTAATATATGTAAGAGAAGTAGATACTAATACATTAAAAGTAAAAGATCCAATAACATTTAAACTAGGAGATAATACTATAGCAACACACCGTATAGTAGAAATAGTACCTGACGAAGAAAATCCTAAAGAATACAAATTCCGTACAAAAGGAGATGCTAACGAAGATATAGATGCTAATTTAGTAGAACCAAATAAAGTATTAGGTAAAGCCTATTTTACAGTACCATATCTAGGTTATCTAGCAACATATATCCAAAGTTACCCAGGTAATATGGTAGCAATATGTACATCAATAGCATTAATTATATTAGTAATAATGATAGACATGATTACTGAAGAACCTAAACAAGAAATACCTGATAAAATAGTAAAAACAGATCCTAAAAAAACTAAGAAAACAACTAAAAAAAATTAGTTGTTTTTTTTATGCCCAAAAACGTATTTTTCACATGTTTTTCACATAAAATTAAACAAATTGCTGTTTTTTTGTTGCAAAAAAATGTTTTTGGACTTAGAATAAATAGCACTAATTAACTAGGACCATTGCGGTCTATAGTTTATGCAAAGTGGGAGGGTTTTGAATGAAACTAAAACATAAAGTGCTTATAGCATGTATATCTCTTATTGCTATAGCAAGTACAATAATTACTTTTGCATTATTAACTTTTGAAACAGATACACTAGTTAACACTTTTACAGTTGGCCAAGTGTCTCTAAGATTAGATGAAACAGACGTAGATGAAACAGGTACTCCAATTCCTAATGCTAATAGAGTAACTGGTAACGAATATAAACTAATACCAGGCAAAGAATACGTTAAAGATCCTACTATGACAGTATTATCAGGTAGCGAAGCATCATACGTACGTATATTAGTAACTATTACTAAAGCCAAAGAACTAAAAGAAGTATTTGGTTCTGATTTCTTACCAGAAAAATATGTAACTGGTTGGGATAAAACAAAATGGATAAGTACTAGTATCAAAGAAAATGATGATAACTCTATTACATATGAATTTAGATATCACAAAGTAGTAACTGGTTATGTAGATGGTAAAAAACAAGAAGTAGTATTAGAACCATTATTTAACAAATTTACAGCACCAGAGAGTCTTACTAGTGAAGATCTAAAGAAAATAGAAGGCTTCGAAATAAAAGTAGTAGGACATGGTATCCAAGCAACTGGATTTAAATCAGCTGAAGAAGCATGGACTGCTTTTGATGAAGAAAACAAATAAGGGGTGTAGTAAATGAAGAATATAAAATCAAAACTATTCATAGTTACAATATCTATTCTTTCAATATGTAGCTTCCTAATCGGTACATCAGTAGCATGGTTATCAAGTAAAACTGATGAAGTAATAAATACATTCACTTATGGAGACATAAACATAAAGATAGAAGAAACTGATACTAAAGATAATGATAATAATGAATTTACTAATGAATATAAGATGTTACCAGGAAACAAAATCACTAAAGATCCTAAAGTAACAGTATTAGCTAGTAGTGAAGATAGTTATCTATTCGTAGAAATAACTGAATCAGAAAATTTTAAAGATTTCATGACATATGAATTAGTAGAAGGATGGACTCTTTTAGATGGTACTAAAAATGTATACGTAAGAGAAGTTACTAAATCTGATAAAGATCAAGAATTCTATGTATTAAAAGATAATACAGTGACAGTTAAAGAATCAGTAACTAAACAAATGCTAAACGATTTAGATAAAAATGGACAAACTAACTATCCAACATTATCATTCATAGCATACGCAGTACAAAGAGATAGTAAAATAGCAGCTATCGATACTGCAAAAGAAGCATGGTCAATAGCAAAACCATCTTCACAAAACCCATAAGGTATAACCAGGGGGGCTTTACCTGTTTATATAAAAAAATACAACAAAGAAAGGAAAGGAAAATATGAAAAAGAAAGTTTTATTAGCGCTAAGCGCAGTATTAGTTATTGTTTTAGCAGTAGGTGCTTCATTTGCTTATCAAACATCAAGCACTAACGGAGTTAACGTTATGACATTCGGTGATGTTGAAATAGCACAACACGAATATGAACGTGCAACTGATGAAAATGGTAAATGGTATACATTAACAGACAAAGATGGCAAAGAAGTTGTTGATCAATATGGCTATAAACCAGATAAATTACAACCATTTACTCAAAACAAAACTATTGCACCAGCATTCTATGTTAAAGGTACTGAAGTATATGATGATAGAGTAGGTGCAAACGGAGATGAACATCAACAATCATGGAAAGAAGTAGGAGCACCAGGTTCAAATCAACTATTTGACGATAGTGTAAAAAATGTTATCGACAAATTCGTATTTGTAGAAAATACAGGAAATAATCCAGTGTTCTATAGAACAATCATCGCTATTGAATGTCCAAAAGGATTTGAAGAGGATGGAGAAAAAGATTATATTCATCTTTTAATTAATAAAAATTCTAGATTCGATTGGGAAGATGTTGGATACTATGAAATCGATGAAACTAGATATCTAGTTAAAGTAGCAACACATAACGAAGCACTTCCAGCTGGAGAAGTATCTAGACCAAGTTTATTACAAGTATTCTTAGATCCAAAAGCAACAAATGAAGATGTAGCTTTATTTGAAGGAAGCCTAGATGTTCTAGTATTCTCACAAGCTACTCAAGTATTTGATGATGAAGTAACAGCTGATATGGCATTAAATGCAGCATTCGGTGAAGTTGCAACAAACTTACCATGGAAAAACTCACAATTTGTTCAACCAACAATGAATAATAATGTGATGGAAGTTACTGAAAACTTAATCTTAAGAGATGAACCATTATATAGCAGTACTACTGCTACTGAAGCTGTAACAATAAATGGTAATGGAAATACAATTACACAAACAGCTACAAATGTAGATGCATTTAATTGGACAGGTGGAACTATACCTTGGACATCAAATATTTTCTCATCAAGTAATGGTGCAAAAGTAACTGTTAATAACTTAAATTTTGCTGGAACAATGCAATCAATAATGTTAGGTCATTATGTAAATTCAACATACAATAACTTTAATACTGAATTAAACAATGTTAATGTTATAGGATTAAATGTTGTTTCATTCTCAGGTGGAATTTCACCAGCTGTAACAGTATATGGAACAGCAACATTAAATAACACTAATATTTATGGTACTAAATTATCAGCATTAGATACTGATCCAATGTGGCCAGTATATGATTTAGCAGTTGTTAATGATACAACTACTACAATTAATAATAGTAAAATTGGTTCTATATTTACTTGGGCAAGAGCTTTAGTAAATGTTAACAATTCAACAATTGACTCTATTTATACAAAAAGTGTAAAAGGTATCAATGTTAATTCAGGAAGTACAGTAAATACAATAAAAGTTCTTACTGACGTTAACGGATATTCTAGTACTGCTAAGATAACAATCAAAGCAGGAGCACAAGTAGACACTATTGATTTTACTGATATTAATATGAGTAAAGTTGCTCTAGTTGTTGAAGATGGTGCAACAGTTAAAAATGTTGTTAAAACAGATGGAACAAAAGTAACATACGCTGAATGGATAGCATAATAAAATAAATTACTACTCATCGCAAGATGAGCAGTAATCAAAGAGCATAAGGGGAATTACTTTTATACTCTTTGATAGCTGAAAAAGTAATTTTCAACTAGAAAGATAAATGATGAATAAAGAAAGGAGTGAAACTATGAAAAAACATATCTTATTAGCACTAAGTTTTGTATTAGTAGCAGTATTATCAATTGGAGCAACTCTTGCTTTATTAACTTACGAAGATTCTGATCATAACACAATGACAGTTGGTCAAGCAAAAATTGAACAATTAGAATATCAACGTGTTGTAGATAATGATGGTAATTGGGTAGCAAGTGATACTAAAGATGAATACGGTTACTATCCAGATAAATTAGAAGAATTTAAACAAGATGAACTTCTATTACCTACAACTGGTAAACCAGCTTGGGATGACAGAGTACCTGGACATCAACAATCATGGGCAGAAGTAGGAGCACCTGGTTCAAATCAATTATTTGATGATAGTGTTACAAATGTAAAAGATAAATTTGTATTTGTAAAAAATACAGGAAGTATTGATATTTATTTCCGTACAATCATTTTAGTTGAAGTACCAGAAGGTACAACTGGATCAATTGGTTTGGTCGGAACTGGTAACTCAAGATATGACTGGGATGTTACTACTGATGGAATCCAAGAAGCAAAAGATCGTAAAAACTATGGATATATCACAGTAGACGGAACTCGTTATGCAATGTTCTGTGCTCAATATATGGAAACACTAGCTAAAGATGAAATATCTAGACCTAGTTTATTACAAGTATATATGAGTAAAGATACTACAAACGATGACATTCCTAAATATGGAGATAAAGTAGATGTACTAGTATTATCACAAGCAGTACAAGCTAAAGGATATAAAGATGCTACAGCAGCATTAACAGACGCTTTCGGTGAATTAACTGAAAACTCACATCCTTGGTTAAATAAATAATAATGGTATAAACGATTGTAAATCGATTATATAAAATAAAAAAATAGAAGGAAAGGAAACAGAAAAAATTAAAGAAATTTTTATTATCAACTCTTAGTCTTGCTTTAGTAGCAGTATTATCAGTAGCTGGTACATTAGCATACTTAACTTCTGAAGATTCTGATGTTAACGTAATGACTATGGGTAATGTAAAAATAGCTCAACACGAATATGAAAGAGTACAAAATGCAGATGGATCATATGAAATGGTTAAGTCAGATAAATATGGAGAAGGATACAAACTTCAAGAATTTACTCAAGCAAAACCATTATATCCAGCAACAGGATCTGTTACAGGATGGGGAAATGCAGTATATTTTGATCAATTATCTAATAAAGCATCAGGCGGACAAAAAGTTCTAGCTGGTTTAGAAAATGTTCAAGATAAATTTGTATTAGTAGAAAATACAGGTAAATCAGACGCATATGTTCGTACATTAATAGCTTACGAAATGGGTTCATTAACAGAAGAAAGATTTGATGAAGTTATTTGGACTAACATAGGAGACAATTGGAGTTGGACAGAAGGTTGTGTTATAGCAACAATCGATGGTCACAACTATTGTGTTGTAGAAGCAACATATACTGGAAGTGACATTCGTCATACAAATGGAGTACTACCTGCTGGAGAATATACATATAATAGCTTAGCTCAAGTTTATATGCATAGTTCAGCTACTAACGAAGATGTAGAAAATATCGATGGAAACGGAAATGGATTATATGACATTTTAGTTCTATCACAAGCAGTTCAAACTAAAGGATTTGCTAATGCAAAAACTGCTCTAGATACTTCATTCGGTGAAACTAATGCTACAAATGCTGCACTTTGGTTTGCTGGTATGAAATTAGATGTTATTGATAAGCTTGAAGGAGTAGTAGACATACAAAATGATACTATAGTTAATCTAAAAGACGATCAAACAGCAACTAGAGTATGGTCTAATTCTGGTACAACAGTAATAAACGGAAACGGAAAAAAATTAACTGCAGGTTCAGCAGCTGATTATTCTCTTGTATCAGTAAATGAATCAGTATTGGAAATTAATAACCTAGAAATCAACTCTTTAGGTGGTGGAATAGCAGCAGCAGATGGTGGAAAAGTTGTATTTAACGGAAACTCAGTATACGTAGATACAGCATCAACTTCAGGAAGATATCTTTTCTATGCAGAAGGTACTGGATCAGAAATAACAATTAATGGTGGAGAATTCTCTTGGGATCCAGCAGATAATCAAAAACGTGCATATATTTATGCAGGTGCTGGAACTACTGTTTATGTAAATGGCGGAACTTTCGGCAAAGCTTCAACTCGTAGTGGATACACAGCAGGTATCTTAGGAGAAGGAACAGTAATTATCAAAGGCGGAACATTCGGATTCGATCCAAGTGCTTGGGTTGCATCAGGATATGTTGCTACTAAAACTGGTTCAACTTGGACAGTTGATAAAGCTTAATAATACATAAAAAACAAATTACTACTCATCTTATGATGAGCTAGTAATCAAAGGGTACAAGAATACTTATACCTTTTGATTACTGGAAAACAGTAAAAACAGAAAACAAAAAGAAAGGACGTAAATGAAAAATGAAGAATTTAAAAAAAATATCAATTTCTATTCTTAGTTTAGCTCTAGTTGCTATATTATCAATTGGTGGAACTATAGCATACTTAACTTCAGAAGACTCAGATGTTAACGTAATGACTATGGGAAATGTTAAGATTGAACAAATAGAACAAGAATGGAATGAAGCCGGTGAATTAGTAGATTTTACACAAGCGAAACCATTATACCCATATGTTGGAGAATTAGGTTGGACTAACAAAGATTATGAAAATGGAGCATATCGTAAATTTACAATGGAAAATGTTGTAGATAAATATGTATCAGTAAAAAATACTGGTAAATCAGATGCTTATGTTCGTACAATCTTTGCATTCGAAATGGGCGATTTCACTTATCAAGAATTTAAACAAATAGGAATATCTAATAATGCAGAGAATGGTTCAGAATTTAAATTCCCTGGAGCTTGGGAATGGACTGATGATTTTGAAACAACTATAGATGGAAAAAGATATAACATTATGGTTGCAGTACATAAAGATCCACTAGCAGCAGGAGAAACAACAATTCCAAGTCTATTACAAGTTTACTTATCCAAAGATGCAAATAATGATGATTGCGAAAAATTAGATGGTAATGGTAATGGAACATATGACATTCTAGTATTTTCACAAGGAGTACAAACAAATGGTTTTGATAACGCTAAACAAGCTTTAAATACAGCATTTGGTGAAATCACAACAGCAAATCATCCTTGGACAAATGGTGTTTCAATTGGTGTAACAGTAAATACAGAAGAAGAATTATTAAATGCTGTAAAAAATGGACACGATATTGTATTAGGTAAAGATATTGAATTAAAAGAACCAGAAACTGTGATAAATAAAGACTTAACAATTTATTTAAATGGTAAAACACTAACTGCATATAGAAATCATCGTAGTGGATTAACAGTTAAAGATGTATCTACATTAACTATAGATGGAGCAAATGTAGTAATTAAAGGTGAAGGTAAAGTTCTAAATATTGGTGACAACACTGCTTATGCAGTAGGAATAATCAATAATGGAAAAGTAACAATTGATGGTGGTTACTATCAAGCATTCCATGATACATTCTATGTTAAGACAGGAACACTTGAAATACTAGCTGGTAAGTTTAATACTATAGGTGATGATACACCATATGCAGTAAAAGATTTAGAACAACACACAAATACTTATGCTGATTGCTTCAGTAACTCAGTTATAAATTGTGATGATGACTACTATACTACAGGAAAAGCTCATGTTATCGTAAAAGGTGGAAGTTTTCGTAACTTCAATCCATCAAATGTTCATGAAGGAAGATTCCATCATCAAAACCATGTAGCCGATGGATACAAAGTAGTAGCTAGTGAACTAGATGAAAACAATGATGTTTGGTATACAGTTATAGCTGAATAATACATAAAAACAAATTACTACTCATCTAATGATGAGCTAGTAATCAAAGGGTACAAGAATACTTATACCTTTTGACTACTAGATAAATATACCGGAGAGGGGGATTACAATGAATAAAAAGAATTTCAAAGAAACATTATTCTTTATAGCATTACTACTTATTGTTACTATAGCAATAGATAATACATTTGCATTCATAGCAACAAGTACATCAAATGTAAGTAATACTTTTAAACCATATGAATTTAAAGAAAATGACTTAATAATCAATAAAACAGTAGAACATCCATATGGTGAATATTATCAATTACCAAATAAGTTATTATTCAAATTCAAAGTAAACTTAGGTTCTAAATATGCTAACTATGAATTTGATACATCAATAGGTAAAAAGAAATCAGATAAAGATGGAATTCTTGAAATAAGTGTAAAACCTAACGAACCATTAACTATATCTGGTATAGATGAAGGAACATTAGTTAAAGTAACAGAAGTACAAGATAAATATGGTTTCGCTGTTAAAGATAGTCAAATAACAAAAGAAATAACTATAACAGAAACTGGTATATTAACAATTAGTTTCACTAACGTATATACACCAGATCCAATAAAATTAAATGATGTATCAATAACAGGTACTAAAGTACTACAAGATAGAGAATGGCGAGAAGGAGATAAATTCTCATTCAAGTTAGAATTCTTAAATAAAAATCAAGAATGGGAAACAATATCTACTAAAACAGTTGAATATAAAGAAAATGAAACAGACTTTAATAAATTTAACTTTAATGAAGAAATACAAAAAGTAGAATATGATACTATCGGTACTTACTATTATCGTATATCAGAAATAATAGGTACTGATAATAACATAGATTATGACCAAAACATAAATTACTTCAGTATAGAAATAACTGATGATGATATGAATGGTAAATTAGAATTAACTAATATCGAAGGTCATCAAAATATAACAGTTAATAATAAAAACATTGATGTAACATTTAATAATAGATTTAAATTAGAAAATGTAGAAGACTTAGAATTAAATATTACATCACAAAAAACAATAAAAAATACTGGTGATTATGAAATAGGTCCAGAAGGATTTACATTCATATTAACTAACACAGATACAAATACTACTACACAAAGATTATCAACCGATAGCGGTATAACACTATTTGGTATTACTTATACTAAAGAAGATATAGGTAAAACATATAACTATACATTACATGAATTAAATGATAATAAAAATAATATAACTTATTCAGACAAAGTATATAAGATTCAAGTAGAAATAATCTTAAATAGTGAAGATAAACTGCAAGCTAAATTAAGACTTGATGGAGAAGAAGTAGATAATATTAAAGCTACATTCGAAAACATCTATCATAAAGTAGATGTACCAGGTCCTCACCAAGACTTAGATGTAGAAATCAAAGCTAAGAAGACAGTTAAGAATATCGGAGACTTTGAAATAAGTCCAGAAGGATTCACATTCGTATTAACAAATAGAGAAACAGGTATAGAACAAAATAGAGTATCTGATAAATACGGTGATGTAACATTTAACTTAAAATATACAACTGCTGATGTAGGTAAGACATATTACTTCACATTAGAAGAATTAAATGATAGAAGAGAATATGTAACTTATAGTACATTAATCTATAATGTATCAGTAGAAGTATACTTCGATGATAGAGATAAACTATCAGCAATAGTTAAAGTAAATGATAAAGCACAAGCAGATTATACTCCATCATTTGAAAACATCTATGAAAGATACGAAGAAACACCACAAGATGCTATTAGAATAGATGTAAATATTACTAATAGAATGACATGTATTGAAGGTTGTGAATTAGGTCCAGATAACTTCAAGTTCAGACTAGAAGAAATAGATACTGGTATTTCTAAAGGAGCAACATCAGATAAACATGGTAAAGCTTCTATCGAATTGAAATTCGATAAAGATGATATTGGTAAATCATTCAAATATAAACTATACACAGTAGATGAAAAGAAAACTGGAATAACATATGATACTAAAGAATACATAATTGATATCTATGTAACAACTAATAACAATAATGAAATTGTATTAGAAATTAAAGTAGATGGACAAGAAGTAGATAGTATTAATGCTATATTCGATCAAACATGCTATGCATCAGGTGATGTAACACCAGATACAGGAGCAGAATCAGAATTAGGAACAGTTATCCAAGCATTATTCTTCTCAATTACATTCTTCATGATGTTAGTATTATTAGAAAATAATAGAGAACTAAATAAGAAAGATGTAGATTATATTACTGAATAATAAAAGAACTACAAAAAGGTAGTTCTTTTTTTTGTGTATAAAAAAAGGAAATAGAAGATTTGTGGAGAATATATAAAGTAGAGGGAGAAATAGCAATGAACGATATAATACAAGAATTAAATATAGAAAATATGATATATGAAATACGAGGAAAACAAGTAATGTTAGATAGTGACTTGGCAAAATTATATCAATGTAGTAATGGAACTAAGTCAATAAATTTAGCTGTTAAAAGACATTTAAAACGATTTCCTGAAAGATTTATGTTTCAGTTAACAGAAAATGAAGTTTCAAGGTTTCAATTTGAAACCTTGAATAAGAATGGTAAAAAGCAAGGAACAAATATCAAATATTTACCTTATGTATTTACAGAACAAGGCATAGCTATGTTAGCAACGGTGTTAAGAACACCAGTAGCAGAAGAAGTAAGTATAAAAATTATGGATGCCTTTGTAGCAATGAGAAAATACATATATTCCAATTCATTAGAACAAAAATATATTAATAATCTAGTTATGAAACATGAAGATCAATTAAGTACCATATTTGATTATTTTGATGCAAAAGATCCAATACATGATATCTATATTACAGGTCAAGTATATGATGCTTATTCTAGAATACTGGATATCTTACAACAAGCAAAAGTAGAATTAATTATCATAGATTCATATGCCGATAAATATGTTCTAGATATGATTAGTAAAATAAACATACCAGTAACATTAGTAGTAAGCACAAAGAGTAGATTAACTGAATTAGATATAGATAAATACAACAAAGAATATAGTAACTTAACTTTAATATATAATGATACATTCCATGATAGATTTATTATCTTAGACAAAAATAAAATGTACCATTTAGGTACATCTTTAAATAACGCAGGAACTAAAACATTTGCAATAAACCAAGTAGAAGATGATAGATGGTTAGAACTAGTACTAAACCAATTATTGTAAAGATAATTTCTTAACCATAATAGTACTAGGTTTGACTCTACGTCTATAAAACATAACTCTATTTCTTAATTCATCTATTTTTACTAATGAGTTAATAATAGTACTAACTTCATCTGCTTCAACTCTAACATCATATCTAGTAAATTGTTTATAAGTCATAGGACTAACTCCAATAACTTTCTTAAATATCTCAGAATAGTATTCTAAAGAATTAAAACCACTTTCAATAGATATCTTTAAAATACTATCATCATTCTTATAATATTTAAGACTATTAAATATCTTAATAGCATTCATATAGTTAATAATAGATATACCTAATTCTTTCTTAAATCTTTTCATAACATAGGTTTTATCATAACAAAAAATACTACTAATCATATCTATACTTATAATAGTATTAATGTTTTCATCTAAATAATCCAATATATTACATACCAATTCATTAGAATACATGATAACCCCTCCGTAATTTAATTATATCACAAAAGCCATTATTGTTTAAATTTATCTATAAATATTACTATATAATACAATTATCAAAGGGAGGAATTATATATGAATTATGCACAATTTAAAAATTTAGCGGAATTAAGAGAGGAATTAACTAAAGTAGACAAGACTTTAAATATAGATAGATCAGGTATTCCACTTACATACGATGATAACAATCTATATTTAGATACTAAAGACCATCATACATTAGTTATAGGTTCTACTGGATCAGGAAAAACACAAACAGTAGTACTACCTCAAATAAAACTAGCTATGTATACAGGAGAATCTTTAATTATTAAAGATAATAATGGAGAAATATATGAAAGAACAGCTAAACATTTAGAAGATAATGGATATAAAGTATTATCATATAACTTACATGATACTACATTAGGTAATAACTACAATCCATTAACATTACCTTATAAATACTATAAAGAAGGTAATATAGATGAAGCTCAAAGACTATTAGAAAATATTGGATACTATCTATTCCAAGCAATGGATAATAGTAATGCAGATCCATTCTGGTCAACTTCAGCAATGCAATTATTTGTAGGATTAGCATTATACTTATTTGAAAATGGTAATGAAGATGAAATAAACTTTAATAGTATCTATGATTTAACTAATATTGGAGAAGAAAAGAAAGATGATAAAACTTATTTCACTCATTTACTAAATAAATTAGATAGAATGTCTCCAACATATATTAATTTATCAGGAACATTGTTAGCACCTACAGAAACAAGAGGTGGAATACTATCAGTATTTAAACAAATAATGAGACTTATAGTAAGTAGACAAAACTTATCTAATTTACTATCTACAAGTGACTATGACTTAACTAATATATATAATGATAAAGTAGCTATTTTCTTAATAGGAGAAGTAAATGCCTATACTATTAGATTAGAACCATTATTTATAGATCAAGTACATTCAGTAATATCTAATAATAAAAAAAGAGAAAAAAGACTTAATATTATATTAGATGAATTTGAATCATTAGCACCGCTATATAATTTCAGTTCTATCTTGAATTCATCAAGACCATTAAATATTAAGTTTACACTTATTATTAAGTCTTTAATTGATTTAGAAAGACAATATGGTAAAGAAAATACTGAAATACTTAAATATACTATGGGATGTATAATATACTTATTATCTACTGATATTTATACTCAAGAAGAAATATCTAGATTATGTGGTAATAAAGCACCAGGAGTACCTTTAATTACACCAGAAGAGATTAAACTATTGAATGTATTTGAAGCAATAGTATTAATGCCAAGAATATTACCTATTAAGACAAAATTATTACCAGATTATCAAATTCCTTGGGAATTAAAAGATACAATAAAAGAACAACCAAAAAGAGTAAATAAGGATTATAAACTATTTGATATTAAAAAGTACATATAATGTACTTTTTTTTCTTCTTCCTTGCTTTAAATACTTATAAATAGTATAATTTATAAAGAAGGATTTGATGTAAATGGAAAAATATTATCCAGAACATTGTGCCATCATTTTAGATGGAAACAGACGCTGGGCAAAACGCCAAGGATTACCTCAATTAAAAGGTCATCAGGCAGGTTTTGAGAATATAAAAAGACTTGCTCCGTATATTATTGATAAGGGTGTAAAAGTTTTAAGTGTATATGCATTTTCTACAGAAAATTTTAAACGTTCTGAAGAAGAAGTTAAATACTTGATGGATATATTTGTAGATATGTTTAAAAAAGAATGTAATGAAATACACGAAGAAAATATAAAAGTGGTCGTATCAGGTAGAAGAGATAATCTAAGACCCGATGTAAAAGAAGCAATAGATTATATAGTAGAAAAGACTAAAGATAATACAAAAGGTATCTTTAATGTATGTCTAAACTATGGTGGTCAACAAGAAATAGTTGATGGAGCTAAACGTTTAGCAGAAGATTATAAGAATGGATTAATATCTTTAGATGATATAGATGAAAAATCATTCTATAAATACATGTATAATGAACTACCTCCAATAGATTTAATGATTAGAACTAGTGGAGAATTAAGAATAAGTAATTTCTTAATGTATGAATTAAGTTATGCTGAATTATATTTCACAGAAACATGTTTCCCAGACTTCAACGAAGAAGCTTTTGAAAAAGCAGTTGAAGATTTTAATACAAGAGAAAGAAGATTTGGAGGAAATAAAAAATGAAAACAAGAGTTATATCAGCAGCAATAATGGTTGCATTATTAGTAGCCTTATTTGTATTACCAAAATCAATTAGTCATATAGGAATAGCAGTAGTAGTTGGATTATTAGCTGCTCAAAGTTATAGAGAACTATTAGGATTAAAAGAAAGTAGAAAAAACTATCCTAAGTATATTAATGTATTAGGGTTCATATGTATGGAATTAATGGTATTTCATAGAGTACAAGTTCCTTTAACAGCATTTAGTGGAGTAAATTTCATGGTAATAGGATTAGTACTACTAGTATTACTAATACCTAGTATATTTGATAAAAAAGGTGAATATACTACTAAAGAAGCATTCTATTTAGCAGGAACAACTATAGCTATAGGTTTATTCTTTAACTTAGTAATGCTTGTTTATAACTTCAATAGATGGGAATTATTATATCTATTAGCAATAGCTACAATGACAGATACATTTGCTATGTTAATAGGATGTTTAATAGGTAAACATAAACTTATCCCAGATGTATCACCTAAAAAATCTATAGAAGGTAGTATAGGTGGTTCAGTAGTAGGTACTGCTATAGCAAGTATTCTTTACTATAATGTAATATCAAATCAAATTAATATTTTTGTATTAATACTTATGACTCTACTATTAACTATCTTAGGTCAATTAGGAGATTTATTCTTCAGTAAGATTAAAAGAGAAAACAAAATCAAAGATTTCTCTAATATAATGCCAGGACATGGTGGTATTTTAGATAGATTTGATAGTATGACATTTATTGTCTTCGGATATTTAGTTATTATTAATTTATTAAGTATAATTTAAAAAGGTGATGAAATGAGTACAATATTAAACATAATATTATTTATACTTATTCTTGGTTTATTAGTATTCGTTCATGAACTAGGTCATTTCTTAACAGCTAAAAAGAGTGGAGTATTTATTCATGAATTCTCCATAGGTATGGGACCATTAATTAAAACAATAAAAGGTAAAGATGGAATCAATTATTCTATCAGAGCATTACCTTTAGGTGGTTTCGTTCAAATGGCTGGCGAAATATATGAAGATGACGATACTGAAAAAATTCCAAAAGATAAATTCATGTGTAATAAAAAATGGTATCAAAGATTCATAATTCTATTTGCAGGTGTATTTAATAACTTCTTACTTGCACTAGTATTATTATTTGTTATAGCATTCTTCTGGGGAGCACCTTCATTAGATCCTGTTATTAATGGAGTAACTGAAGGTAAACCAGCAGAAGCTGCTGGTATCCAAGCAGGAGATAGAATACTTGCTGTAAACGGTAAAAAAGTAAGTACTTGGGATAAAGCTCAATTACTACTAATCGTAAAAGACAAAGATAATACATATGAAATAGAAGTAAAACATACAAATGGTAAAACAGAAACAGTAAAAGTTAAACCAGAAGAAGTAGAAGATAAAGAAGGTAACAAATCAAGAGTATTTGGTATCGAAATAAAACAAAAAATAAGTAAGAAATTTAATGTAGGAGCATCTCTAAAATATGCTTGGCAAAAATTTTGGGCTACAGTAGATCAAATGGGTGCAACTATAGGTAACTTATTTACAGGTGGTATATCAATTAATAGTTTATCTGGTCCAGTTGGTATATACACAGTAGTAGGAGAATCTAGAAAAGCAGGATTTGAAAATATTATATTCTTAACTGCATATTTAAGTATTAACTTAGGTATCATGAATATACTTCCAATCCCAGCATTAGATGGTGGACATATTATGTTCCTAATCGTAGAAATGATTACTAGAAAGAAAGTAAATGCTAAAGTAGAATCAATACTTACAACAATATTCTTCTTCCTACTAATACTATTAATGATATATATAACTATTCATGATGTATTTACATTAATACTATAAGAGCTTAAAAAGCTCTTTTAAATTTGCCAAAATAACTAAATAATGCTAGAATATCAGCAATCAAAAGGGGGAAAATTAACATGGCATATGAAGATTATGAGTTGGCGTTAATTAAAAGTTTTGGTGATGAAGTGGATTCTGGAATTATACGTCCAGATAATGTAGATATACAAAGTAATAAAGCTAGAACAAAATATAATAGATATATAAGTTCAATAGCTAGTATTCAACCAAGAGAATATTTAACTAGTGAATTTCAAGAAGTAGGTAAAAGATATGTTTTTGAAAAATCTTTTCAAATAATAATAGGTATATTTGGCGAAAAAGCAATACCATTCGCTTTAGATTACTTTAAATTATTAGTACCATCAGGAGCTAAAGAAGTATTAAATGGAGTTAGTTTAACTATAGAAGATACAAGAGATGGTAGTCTAATGGAGCAAGTAGAAATACCAGACTTCGAAACTACTAGTAACATAGTAACAATAGTCCATGAATTTGCCCACTATTACTTGAATAAAATAGGTATTAACTATAATAAAAAACGATATTACGAAGAAATAATGGCTATATTAGCAGAAAAAATAGCAGCTCAAGTTGTAGAGTTACACGCTTGTGAAAAAGATTTCTATGATAAAATGACAGAACATAGATTAGAAACAATAACATGGCATTATAAACTACATCTACCTGAAATGGAAGGTTTATTATCCGAAGTATCTAAATTAGAAAAAAGAGCTAAAACAGATCCGTTTGCAGGAATTCAATTAGAAGGCTTAAAACTTCAACTACCATTAGTAAGAACAGCTAAAGGTGTAAGTGCAATCAGAGGTTATTACCAAAACTTAGCAGATGGTTATGGTATTGGATTCTTATACAGTGAATCTCTATTAGATAAATACTTAGATGATGAAACAGCATTCCATAGACAATTAGCTAGAGTAACCGGACATGAAATAGGTTTACAACAAATGTTAAATTATTATGGAATTAACGCTTCAAATAATGAAGTATATGATAGAGTAAATACTAGATTAGAAGAAATAAAAGCATTTAAAAGAAGATAATATCTTCTTTTTAAATTTGCTAAAATCTATAAAGAATGTTAGAATATCTACCAGTAAAAAGGAGTGATTCTATGATGCTATTACCTCCAGCAGCAATCCAACAAGCATATAATTTTAAAATAGATGCAAAAACTCATGGATATGATATGACATTTAATGAGTTACAATTCAGTAAAGGAAATAGAAACTATACTAGAATATTAAAAAAACTAGAAGAAATATCTTTACCAGATCCATCATTATTTAGATTTAATAAATTATCATTAGATGAATTAAAAACTTTATTAACTGAAATAATGATTAAAGTACTAGGAGATAACCATACTAGTGAAATAGAACATTTAAATGGCTTACTATATCCTACACAAACATCAGAAATGTTTGATTCTATATTAGAAGAAGAAGTAGTTGGTACTGAATTCATTCCTAAAAGAATTCATATTAATAGACAACTTGCTACTATCCAAGTAGCAGCAACAGGTCACGAATATATTCATGCTTTATTATCTAAATATAAAGGAAAAGATTTTAATAGAGTAATGTCTAATATTCACTACAAAGAATTGTTAAGTATTCTAACTGAATATATAATTGTATATGAATTAAGTGATATGTTAAAAGATTCTTCTTTAAGAGAAAAACACAGTATTATAAGAGCCAAACATGATAAAGATCAATCAACAGAACATAATGCAACGGAATCTCTAAAAGGTAAATTATCTAAATTAAAATTAGATAGAGAAACAATAGAATGTTTAAGACTATATTTTGACTTTGAATCACATAATTCATTTGGATACATAATATCAGATATATATAGTAGAAGACTATTCTCTCTATATCAAGATGACCCTAAAACTTTATTATCTATAATAAGACACATTATACATGGAGAAAAAAGTATCCGCGACTTATTAAAACATTATGATCTATCTTTAACTAACATACCTACAATAGAAACTTTCAATCAAGAATTATCTTTATTAAAGAAATAATGATTAATTATTATTCATTAAGTAAGTTAGTTAAAGAAGGAATAGATATAGAACCAATTATTAATGAAATACTATTAGTAACAATAAGTGCTAAAACAACATATCCAGAATATACTAAGTGGTTCATAGAAAAACATATACCAGGTATATACTTAGGTACTAGAGATACTATAATAGCAGTTCATAATAATAAAATAGTAGGGGTATCTAACATAAAAAGAGATAAAGAAAATAAATTATGTACTGTATACTTTGATCCTAAATATAGAAAACAAAGATTAGGCATAACTCTTGTAGATAAGTCTATTGAACTTATAGGTGATTCCAAACCATTAATAACTATGCCATCATCTTATCTACCTCAATTTAAAAATATTATTAAGAGATATGATTGGCAATTAACAGATTGTATTGATGGTTGTTATGAAGAGAATACAAGTGAATTAGTATTCAATGGTGAAATATCAAATGGTAATAAAGAACTAACTAATGAAGATAGAATAATACTTACATATAAACATACAAAAGATAAGAATATTCTTAAACTATTACCATTTGGTTATATAAAATATCTTCTATTTTCGATAAAACCCAATAAAATAGGACAAAAACAATTAAAAAACTCATAAAAAAGTTAAAAAAAGTAAAAAAAGTATTGTCAAATTAGTTTAAAAGTGTTATATTTAATTTGCTTACTTTTATGGCGCTGTAGCTCAGCTGGCTAGAGCATCCGGTTCATACCCGGCAGGTCGTGTGTTCGAATCACACCGGCGCTACCAAATGTAAATAACAACTCTTGAGAGTTGTTTTTTTGTGCTATAATAACAATATAGGAAGTGATTATATGAAAAGTAAGTTAGAAAGAATAATAACTTATAGTTTATTTCTATTAATTTTAACAGGTTGTGCTAAAGAAGAGCTATCCAATGGACAAAATAAAACTAATGATGAATGTTGCCAAGGATGTCTGTGTGGAGACACTATAGAATTATTAAGAGATACAGAAACAGCATGGACATTAACGAAGATAAATGATGAAGGAGAATATATCTATGATAAACATTCTTTTATAAATTTTCATGGTACTGGAAAGAATAAATTTTCATTCTTTAAAAATGATAAAGACGCTAATCCAATCTCATCATTAAAAGGAGATTTCTCTATAAATAAAAACAATGAAATAGTCTTAACACCAAATAATGATGATAAAAAAATAACTTGTAAACTTGGAGAAGAAAAAAATCTAATAGCAGTATTAAATTGTGACAACGATTTCGGAACTTTTACATTACAAAAACAAGGAACATATAGTGTACCAACTTCATTAATAGAAACAATATCCAAAACAACTAAAATGACAATAAAAAGTGATAAACAAACAAAAACAATTAAAGACGCCAAAGAAATATCAAACTTTATATCTATAATAAAAGAATCAAAGGTATGGACAGGTCCAATAACATTACCATCACCACTATATGAAATAAATCTATATAACTCTAATAACAAAGCTATAGCAAAAATACAATATAATCCAGAACATTATTTTAATATAGAAATAAATAATCAAAGTTATAACATAACTAACATTAATAAAGAAGAATTAAGTAAATTGTTGTCAAAATAACTTAATAAATATTGATAAGTAGAATTACAAAAGATATAATAAATATGTATTAAATAGTTTGCCTGTTATTTATACGACAATTTAATCGATAAGGTGTGTTTCTAAAGGCAAAGTAGAAACATGCATGTTGCGGAGATACTTACGTAAGTAAGTGTCTCTTTTTTTATTATTTAAAGGAGGAAAAGATATGAAAGAAATAATAGAAAAAGAAAACATAAACATTGAAAACATAATCTACGAAGTGAGAGGAGTGCAAGTTATGCTGGATTCGGATATAGCCAAACTATATCAAGTAGAAACTAAAAGAGTGAACGAAGCAGTTAAGAATAATCCTGAAAAATTTTTGGAACGATTTAGTTTTGTGCTAACAAATGAAGAAGTAGAAAATTTGAGGTCGAAATTTTCGACCGCAAATATCAGTAATATGTCTAGAAGTAATCCTAGAGCATTTACAGAACAAGGATTATATATGCTAGCAACTGTACTAAAATCATCGGTTGCAACCAAAGTATCAATAGTTATAATGGATACGTTTGTCAAAATGAGACACTATATAAACTATCATGAAAACATATTACCAAACAGGTTTTTTCTTATAGAAAAGAAAGTGGATGAAAACACTAAAAGAATAAATGAGTTGTTTGATAAATTTGATCCTAAAGAAATAACGAAAGAATACTTATTCTTTAAAAACGAATTCTACGATGCATATTCAGTGATATTAGACATATTTAATACTTCTCTAGAAGAAATAATTATAATAGACAATTATGCTGGTAAAGAATTACTAGATACTATAAAGAATATAGATAGAAAGATAATAATAGTATCAGAAAATATAGATGAAACATTAAAGAAAAAATATGAAAAACAATATAATAATGTATCTTTTGTATATAACAATACTATGCATGATAGATTTATAATACTGGACAGAAATATATTATATAGTTGTGGTTCTTCGTTAAAAGATGTAGGTAAAAAATGTTTTTCAATTCATGAATTTAGAGATAAAAAGTACATAAACGATCTTATTAATGAAATAAAAGTATAAATAAAAAAAAGTTACGTAACAGTAACTTTATTTTTTTCTTGGTCCAAGCCCAGCAATTTCACGAGCTTTATTTTCAAATTCTATACAATGTGCATTTAATTCATCATCGTTTTCATATTCAATTCTTTCAATAGTTCCTTTTTCATCAACAAGTTCATACACACCATTAGGATCACACATTTTCTTTACTAATTCTAAAAAAGATTTTTCAGATAAATTATTTGGATAAAATGCTCTTAAAACCCTTTCAAAAGGTTGCAAATGATGATTAAAAACATCAGTAGCTTCAACTATTGCACGTTCTTCATTTAAATGTTGATTTCTCATAACCACCAAAACATAATCTTCAAAAGTCATATTTATATCAGTTGGACAATCAATTATTGTTGAGAATCTACAATACTTTCCATTAGGTTGTTTAGAAATAAAACCAGCCATATTAACACCCCTCATAACTTAATTGTACATTAAATTTCTTATATAGTAAAATTTTACTCACTAAATACATTAATTCAATTACTTAAAATTGCTTTATATTTATTTATAAGTTATAATAACACCCACTTAAGGGGGATAATTATGTATATTGAATTATTAAATGCTATATATGAACTATTGTTAAATAAAACAGTACCTACTAAATCTAAATTAATTGAATTAGGATATACTGAAGAACAAATTAATTATTTACTAGAAAACAATCTTATTATAGAAGTACAACCTAATATATATAAATTATCTTCTATAAAAGCATTATTCCAATATGGTAAAGATAATATGTTACAAGGTAACAAAAGAATATCTCATTTAATATTCTTACTATGTTACAAGATAAAACCTAAACATAGAGATACATGTCTACAATTATTCTACAATGCTGTTCTTCGTGAAGATTATGATAAAGCTTATGAATACCTATATGCATTAGAAAATGTAAGTACTCAAGAACACATGAGAAAAGACTACAAGATATATTTATATTTACTATCTCAAGTATCTCAAGTACCTGAAATATATCAAGAAAAACTAGAAGCAATACTTAATGATCAAAATCTAATTACTCATAAGAAACCTAATAAACAACAAAGACAAGATAATAAAGTAGTATCACTAGTACTTAAAGGTAAATATAAATTTGCTATCGAAAGTTTAAATGACTTCTTAGCTGAGGATTATGATTACGAAGTACATAGAATAATTATTAAAACTTTAATAAGAAATATAATTAACCAAGATGACAAATATAAAAAAGATTTACTAGATAAAGTAAAACATAAAAGATATAGAGAAATAATAAGTATTTTAGAATCTATATCTGCAACAAGACCATTAAGAACAGATGAACAAAGTATTCTAGATATAACACAAGCAATAATATCTATATTTGAAAATAATACTATACCAGTACCAATACCTAATAAAGCTACAACAGTACTAGAAGCAATAAAGTTCTATGACTATGAAAAAGCATTGGAAATAGAAACGGATTTCCTAACAGCTAAAAATATACCAGTAGATAGTAGTTCAATTCATTTCTTGTTACAAGAAATAACTAAATTAATAGGTAATATAAATAGATTAAGTGCTAATAATATTCAACTAACTTCAAATTATTCGTTAAATTAGTGATACTGTTATAGAACAAACTTAACTATTTTAATTAATACTAAATTAAAACACTATAAAACTTCTTTATATAGTGTTTTTTTATGCTAAATAAACGATTTACTATGTTAAAATTAAGGTAATAAAGGAAGAGTTTGTTATGGAAGTTATAAAGAGTAGAAGTGAAGTAGGTACATACGATATATGTATCAAAGAAAGTGAAACAAAAAGCTTAGCATTAGTATGGGGAGGAAATGGAGATTTATATTGGTTATTAGATAATCTTGAAGATATAGATGTAAAAGATGATCCAATGTATGATTCATTTTGTATTACAAAAGAAGACTATGCGTTATATAGCCTGTTCGAAGAACTATATGAAGACTTAATGCAAGGTAGAATATATTTACCTGAACAACATATGAATACTAATGTAGAAGATTTAACAGAAGAAGAAAAAGAAGAAGTAGAACATTTCAATGCTTATGAAATAGAACATGCTGCTTCAGAAAACGAAGACATTAAACAAAGTAGAAGATATCAACTATTAACTGCAGACAACGTAGTAACTTGGTATAGTGATGAAGAACAAAGAAGTCACGCCGAAATAGTCAGAATATCTAAACAAGAAGATTCAATACTACTAGAATTTATAAGACAAACAAAAAAAGACGATCAAGGCCAAACAAGACTACCTGGATATTACTCAATAAGATTTAGAACATCAGGTAGTACATATACACCATGTGACTTAGTATTTACAAGACATTTTTTAAAAATGCAAGAATACGACTTTGATGCACCACAACAAATTCACATAGAAGAACTACTATATGCACAAAAGCAAAAAAAGAAAAAAAGATAATATATAGAAACAGGGGATACACCATGGAAGTAACAAGACAAAAAGGAACAGAATCAGGCTATGATTATACGATTCAAAAAGATAATAAAGTATTAAGAATAGTATTTGCTAGCAACTTAGATTTATACTGGACATTAACTAACTTAGAAGCAGATAAGTCATTAGACCATTTATATGATGAACAATATGAAACATTCTTAATTACAAAAGAAAACAATCATATATATGAATTATTTAAAAAACTAGTCAGTGATATAAAAACACCTAGAGTTTACGAACCGTTAAGAAGAGAAGTCTTAGATGAAGAAGATTTACCAGATCCTGAAATAGCAGAAATGCTAGCAGATTTTGATAATGGTAAATCAGAAGAAGAAAGATGTAACGAATGGAACGAAGAATTAAAAAATAGCGAAAGATACAAAAAACTATATGATGGAGAAAATATTAGATGGCATAGTGATGATGACTACTATGCAGATGCAGATAGAGTAATGATTACTGAATTAGAAGATTCTATTCTCCTAGAATTCTATCGTCCAGAAAATACACTAAAAACACTAGGATTTAGAATACCTGGAACACTTACAATAAGATTTAGAAATTCAGGTAGTACATACGACCCATTAAATATAGTGTTTATGAAAATGTATCAACAACTACAAGAATATGATCCAGATTATCATCAAATGCATATAGAAGAAATAGAATATCAAAAGAAACTAAAAAAAGTAGACAAATAAGTCTATTTTTTAATTAGAATATATTTATAAATATAATGGTATAATAAATAAGTAGAGGAGAGATAAACATGAATGAATTATTAAAAAAATATGCAAGTGTAATATTAAAATCTTGCTTAAAAGTAGAAAAGAACCAACCACTATTTATTAGTGCTAATTACGAAAGAGTAGACTTCGTAAGAATACTAGCTAATGTAGCTTATGAAATAGGTGTAAAAGATATATACTTCGATTTAACAGATGTACAATTAAAACATGATGCATTAAAAAACTTAGAATATGAAGAATTAAAAAAACTATCATTTTGGAATAAACAAATGTGGAATGAATATGCTAAGAAAGGTGCTGCATTCGTAATGTTAGCATCAGAAAATCCTGGTCTAATGAAAGATATTGATTCTAAAGTGTTAAGCGACTTAACAATATATGCTTATGAAACTAGAAAAGAATTTGATGATTTAAGAGATAAAGCAATGGTACCTTGGTGTATAGCAGCAGTACCAACAGAAAGTTGGGCTAACCAATTATTCCCAAACTCAAATAATGCCCTAGAAGAACTATGGAATAAGATATTTGAAATATGTAATATTAACGAAGAAAACCCAGAAGAAATATGGAATAAAAAAACAGAATTATTATCTAATAGATGTAAAAAATTAAATGAATATAATTTCAAAACATTAAAATATACTAATAGTATAGGAACAAACTTTACTATAGACTTACCAACTAACCATATTTGGGAATCAGGTAATTCTAAATTAGCAAATGGTAAAGAAGTATTAGTAAACTTCCCAACAGAAGAAGTATTTACATCTCCTCACTGTGATACAGCAAATGGAATAGTATACTCAGGAAAACCATTAGCATATCAAGACAACATAATCGATAACTTCTGGATTGAATTCAAAAATGGAGAAGCTATTAATTGGGATGCAAAAGAAGGAGCAGAAGTATTAGGTAACCTAATAACATCATGTAAAGGAGCCAACAAACTTGGAGAAGTAGCACTAGTAGAATATGATTCATCAATATCACAATCAGGAATAGTATTCTATGAAACACTATATGATGAAAATGCAGCATGCCATCTTGCACTAGGTGGTTCATTCGCAGAATGTATTAAAGACGGTACTGGCAAAAAAACAGAAGAACTAGAAAAAGAAGGATTAAATAATTGTACTAATCACGTAGACTTCATGATTGGAACAAAAGATTTAAACATAACTGGAATAACTCAAGAAGGAAAAGAAATAACTATTTTTGAAAATGGTAACTTCAGTGAAACATTCAAATAATATAAATGTAAATAAAAATGTTAATATACATTATAAAAAATAGGGTGTTTGACTTGAGTAAAAATATAAAGTAAAATTAAGACATACAAAGGAGAATTTGTATGAAGACAAATAAAAATAGATTACGTCTTAGAAAACAAGTTATTTATTTGTTACCAGTAGTAATACTTCTTACATTATTATCATTAACAATAATAATAACAAGAAATCATACACTGGCTGTTGAAGTAGATAAACAAGAAAATCTATCTTCACAAAAAATAAATGACACACAAAATAAAAGTGATTTTCAATTATCAGATTTAAAATATTTTCAAGAATTCTACAAATTTGTTGAAAAGAGACAAAAAGATAATACAATTATATACTATGCTAGCATATTTAAATTAGACATAGATAAAACTTTAGAAATAGCTTATAAATATACTAAAAATTATGAAGATCCAGAGTTTAATAAAAACTTCGTAATCGGACCAAAATCAGTAAAAAATAGTAAAGGTAGTTTTCCAAGTTTTGAAGCAGGTGCTGCATACTTTGCAAGAGACTTATACCGTTACCCAGAAAGATATGGTTCAAGTATATACGAAATTAGATTAGATGAATCACCAACAATAAAAACAAAAACTAAAGGTAAAATAATTATGGACAATGGATTAACTTTTGAACAATACGTTGGACATATATGTAGTTTATATGAAATTGATCCTGCATTTACACTAGCAATTATTAATCTAGAATCAGGATACCAATCAAGTTACTTATTTACAAACAAGAATAATGTAGGCGGACACAGAGGAATAGGTGGTACATGGAAAACATATACAACTTTAGAAGCTGGAGTTCTAGCACATGTATTATCAGTAAAGAATATTGCTGATAAAAACAAGATAGATGCTAAAGAAATGACAAATGAAGAAATTTATGCATTCTCAGGTACATACGTAACTGGTTCTGCAGCAAAACCATCTAGTTCTTGGACAGGGAAAGTAACTAAAATAAAAGAAAATATATCAAAAAAGGACCTATTTACTATTAAAAAATAGGTCTTTTTTATTTTTTTTGAAAAAAGTCCAATTAAAGGTTGCATTTTTTTGTAAAAATAAGTACAATAATAATCACATTTATTGACTTTACAAGTCAAAAATAATATAATTAAATATATTATTGTCTTACAAAAAGAAGATGGTGATTCTTTGGAACAATATTTTACAAACAACCCAAATCTAAAAAGTGAACTGCGTAACATAGTATATAAATATCAAGGGCTAACTATGTCCTTTTTTAGCGATAACGGAGTTTTCTCAAAAGATAAATTAGATTTTGGAAGTACATTATTGTTAGAGACAGTATTTCAAAATATTAATAATGATAATTTAGATATATTAGATGTTGGTTGTGGATATGGCTTCATGGGCGTATCTTTGGCCAAAATAAAAAATGCACAAGTAACAATGTGCGATGTTAATAAAAGAGCTCTACACTTAGCAGAAAAGAATGCAGCCGAAAACGGTGTTGCTGATTCTGTTAAAGTGATAGAAAGTGATATCTACCAGAATATCACTGATATATATGATTTAATCATAACAAATCCTCCGATAAGAGCAGGCAAGAATGTTGTCTACGGAATATTGGATGGAGCAAGAGACCGTCTTAAAGCGAAGGGTGAGCTGTGGTTCGTTATACGAAAAGATCAAGGAGCTAAAAGTACTATCAAACACGTAGAAGAAAACTACGATGTTGAAGTAGTAACTAAAAGCAAAGGTTTTTACATAGTAAAAGCCACAAAACGTTGATACTAAATCTTGCAACATAGAAATATGGTGTAGGGTTTTTTCGGCGAAAAACAACACTAAATTTAGGTATAGGGGTGAAACACAAATATGGCAAAAATTGCAAAATTTGGGGACCATGCTGAAAGAAAAGCATTCTCAAAAATCAAAAACACCTTAGAATTGACAGACTTATTAGAAATTCAAAAGAAATCATACCAAAGATTTCTAGAAGAAGGAATCAAGGAAGTATTTGAAGAATTATTTCCTGTAGAAAGTTTCACTGGTAACATTTCACTTGAACTAGGTGACTACTATTTAGAAACACCTAGATACACAGTAAAAGAATCAAAAGAACGTATGGTTAACTATGCGGCTCCTTTAAAAGTTCAAGCTCGTGTATTCATTCATGAAACAGGTGAAGTAAAAGAACAAGAAATCTTCTTAGGCGACTTACCATTAATGACTGAAGCTGGTACATTCATTATCAATGGTGCAGAACGTGTAATCGTTTCTCAATTAGTTAGAAGCCCATCAGTTTACTACAAAAAAGAAATTGATAAAAACGGAAGAAAAATAATTTCTGGTGAAATAATCCCTAACAAAGGTACTTGGTTAGAATATGAACTAGATGCTAGAGATATCTACTATGTTCGTATCGACAGAACTCGTAAAGTAGTTATTACTGCTTTCTTAAGAGCATTAGGACTTTCATCTAATGAAGAAATATTAGAAGTATTCGGAGAAGACAAATACTTAATTAATACATTAGAAAAAGATAGTACTAAAAATGCTGATGAAGCTTTAATTGAAATTTACGAAAAATTAAGACCAGGAGAACCTGCAACATTGGATTCTGCTAAGAACCAATTAATTACTAGATTCTTCGATAAATTCAGATATGACTTACAAAAAGTAGGACGTTACAAATTCAATAAGAAATTAAATGTTCTAGAAAGATTACTAGGTCAAAAAATAGCTGAAGATATTAAAGATGGTAAAAAAGTAGTAGTTCCAGAAGGAACAGTAATTACAAAAGATATTCTTGAAAGCATTCGTCCATTATTCGAAGCTGGTTATGGAGTAAAAGAAGTAACTATTAACGAAGAATTAGATGAATACAACAAAATTCAAGAAATCAAAGTATATGACAAAGATGACGAAACAATTATTCATAAGATAATTGGTAACGATCAATCAATTGATTCACGTCGTCTAACAATTTCAGATATCTATGCATCAGTTTCATATTATTTAAATCTACAATATGGAATTGGTAATGATGATGAAATCGACCACTTAGGAAATAGACGTGTACGTCAAGTTGGTGAATTAATCCAAACTCAATTCCGTGTTGGTATGTCTCGTATGGAAAGAGTTATTAGAGAAAGAATGACTACTCAAGAAATTGATGCAGTTACTCCAAAAACTTTAATTAACATTCGCCCAGTTACAGCATGCTTAAAAGAATTCTTTGGTTCATCACAATTATCAAAATTCATGGATCAAATCAATCCAATTGCTGAATTAACAGATAAGAGACGTTTATCATGCTTAGGACCTGGAGGTCTATCACGTGAAAGAGCTGGTATGGAAGTACGTGACGTTAATCCAAGTCACTACGGACGTATTTGTCCAATTGAATCTCCAGAAGGACAAAACATCGGTCTTATCACATCATTAGCATCATACGCTAAAATAAATGATTATGGATTCATCATGACTCCATATAGAAAAGTTGTTGATTCAAAATTAACAGACGAAATCGTTTACTTAACTGCAGATGAAGAAGCTGATTATTATATTTCTCAAGCTACTTTAAATGTAAATGATGATAACGAAATCGTAGATGATAAAGTAATCGCACGTATAAATGGCGATACAGTTATGGTAAGCAAAAATCAAGTTAACTTCGTTGACGTTGCTCCAAACCAAATCGTATCTATTACAACAAGTTGTATACCATTCCTTGAACACGACGATGCTACTCGTGCCCTAATGGGTGCCAACATGCAACGTCAAGCAGTTCCACTATTAACTACAGAATCACCAATCGTAGGTACAGGTATGGAATACATTGCTGCTCGTGATTCAGGTTCTACAATCGTATGTAAAGCTGACGGAGTAGTTGAATACGCTGATGGTAAAAAGATATTAGTAAAAACAGCTGGTGGACAAGATACTTACTACCTAGCTAACTTCGAAAGAAGTAACGATGCATCAAATGTTAATCATCATCCACTTGTTAGAAAAGGTGACAAAGTTCATAAAGGCATGGTTATTGCTGATGGACCATCTACTGACAAAGGAGAATTAGCATTAGGTAAAAACATGACAATTGCATTCATGACATGTAATGGTTATAACTACGAAGATGCTGTTGTATTAAATGAAAAATTAGTAAAAGAAGATGTTTATACATCTCTACATATTGAACATTACGACATTGATTGCCGTGATACAAAATTAGGACCAGAAGAAATCACAAGAGATATTCCTAACGTTGGTGAAGAAGCTCGTAAAAATCTTGATGCTAATGGTATCGTAAGAATTGGTACTGAAGTTAAAGATGGTGATATCTTAGTTGGTAAAGTAACTCCAAAAGGAGTACAAGAATTAACAAGTGAAGAAAAATTATTACATGCTATCTTCGGTGAAAAAACTCGTGAAGTTAGAGATACTTCATTAAGAGTAGATCACGGAGCTGGCGGAATCGTTCACGATGTTAAGATATATACAAAAGAAAACTCTGATGAACTACCTGCTGGTGTTTCAAAAGTTGTTCGTGTATATATTATCCAAAAACGTAAAATCCAAGTTGGTGACAAAATGTCAGGACGTCATGGTAACAAAGGTGTTATCTCTCTAATCTTACCAGAAGAAGATATGCCATACTTACCAGATGGTAGACCAGTTGATATAGTTCTTAACCCACAAGGTGTTCCATCACGTATGAACATTGGACAAATCCTAGAATTACACTTAGGTATGGCTGGTAAAAAACTTGGTATTAAATATGCAACTCCAGTATTTGATGGTGCTACAATGGACGAATTAAGTGCTGAACTTGCTGAAGCTGGTATTGATCCAGATGGAAAAACAATCCTATACAATGGACGTACTGGTGAACCATTCGAAAATAGAGTTTCAGTTGGTGTTATGTACATGATCAAACTACATCACATGGTTGATGACAAGCTACATGCTCGTTCTACTGGACCATACTCAATGGTTACACAACAACCTCTTGGTGGTAAAGCTCAATTCGGTGGACAAAGATTCGGAGAAATGGAAGTTTGGGCATTATATGCTTATGGTGCTGCACACGTTCTTCAAGAAATGATGACTGTTAAATCAGACGACGTAGTTGGTCGTGTTAAGATATATGAAGCAATGGTAAAAGGTAAGACTATAAGTCAAGCTGGTATGCCAGAATCATTCAGAGTATTACTAAAAGAATTCCAAGCTCTAGGCTTAGATCTACAAGTAGTAAACGAAAATGACGAATTATGCGACATTCAAGACTTAGAACATGACGAAGAAGAAGATGAAGCAATTTCAGTAAATGAAATTGGTAAAGAATTAGTAGGAGAAGAATTACCTGGTGAACCAGAAGATATTCCTACAGAAGACGATGGATACGAAGATGAAGAAGATGAATTTGATTCATTAGACGATATCGAATATCCAGGTGAAGAAATGGAGGTTGAATAGTATGATAGATGCTAATAGCTTTAAAGGTATCAGAATTGGTATCGCATCTCCAGAAAAAATCAGAAGTTGGTCTTTCGGAGAAGTTAAAAAACCAGAAACAATCAATTATCGTACTTTAAAACCTGAACGTGACGGATTATTCTGCGAAAAAATCTTTGGACCTTCAAAAGATTTCGAATGTTCTTGTGGAAAATACAAGAGATTAAGATATAAAAACGTTATATGTGATAGATGTGGAGTAGAAGTAACAAGTTCTAAAGTAAGACGTGAACGTATGGGTCACATTGAACTTGCTTCTCCATGTTCACACATTTGGTTCTTTAAAGGTGTTCCTTCAAAAATGGGTCTAGTTCTAGACATGTCTCCAAGAGACTTAGAAGAAGTACTATATTTCGTAAGTTATGTAGTAATTGATCCAGGACAAGCTCCTTTAGAGAAAAAACAAACACTTTCTGACAAAGAATATAGAGCATATTATGAAAAATATGGAAATACATTCAGAGTTGGAATGGGTGCTGAAGCTATTCAAGAATTATTAAAAGAAGTTAATGTTTCTGAAGAAGTAGCAGCATTAAGAGAAGAATTAGAAAATACAACAGGTCAAAAACGTATTCGTTTAGTAAAACGTTTAGACTGCTTAGTTGCATTTGAAGAATCTGGTAATAGACCTGAATGGATGATACTAGAAGCACTTCCAGTAATTCCACCAGATATTAGACCAATGATTCAATTAGATGGTGGTAGATTCGCTACATCTGACTTAAATGACTTATATAGAAGAATTATTAACAGAAACAATCGTCTTAAAAAGTTAATTGAGTTATCAGCTCCTACAATCATCGTACAAAACGAAAAACGTATGCTTCAAGAAGCAGTAGACTCATTATTCGATAATGGTCGTCGTGGAAGAAGTATTACAGCTGCTGGTAATAGACCATTAAAATCATTATCTAGCATGTTAAAAGGTAAACAAGGTCGTTTCCGTCAAAACTTATTAGGAAAACGTGTTGACTACTCAGGACGTTCAGTTATCTGCGTTGGTCCAAACTTAAAAATGTACCAATGTGGTATTCCTAAAGAAATGGCTTTAGAATTATTCAAACCACATGTAATTCATGGATTAGTAGAAAGAGGACTTGCTCACAATATTAAAGGAGCTAAGAAATTAATCGAAACTCGTGATGAATGTGTTTGGGACGTAGTAGAGGATTGCATCACAGAACATCCAGTAATGTTAAACCGTGCACCTACACTACATAGACTTGGTATTCAAGCATTCGAACCTAAACTAGTTGGTGGTAAAGCAATTAGACTTCACCCATTAGTTTGTACAGGATTCAACGCTGACTTCGATGGTGACCAAATGGCTGTTCACGTACCATTATCAGAAGAAGCAAAAGCAGAAGCTAGACTTCTAATGTTAGGTGCTCAAAACATTCTTGATCCAAAATCAGGAAAACCAATCGTTACTCCATCACAAGATATGGTATTAGGTAACTACTATCTATCTATTGAAGAACCAGGTGAAGAAAACGAAGGTAAAGTTTATAAAAACTCTAACGAAGCTATCATGGCTTATGAAAGAAGAGAAATAACTTTACATACTAGAATCGCTATTCCAGTTAGTTCATTTAAATATAAACTATTTACAGATGATCAAAAAGATAAATATTTAGTAACTACTGCTGGTAAATTAATATTCAATGAAATCTTACCTGACTCATTCCCATATGTTAATGAAGCAAGTAAAGAAAACATTGAAAACATTACTCCAAGTAAGTTCTTCTTACCAATGGGTGTTAATATTAAAGAAGAAATCGCTAAGATGGAACCTGTAACTCCATTCATTAAGAAAAACTTATCACAAATAATCGCTCAAATCTTCAAACGTTATAAAACAATTGAAACATCAGCTGTTCTAGACGCGATGAAAGATTTAGGATTCAAATATTCAACTGTAGCTGGTATCACTGTTTCTGCATTCGATATCAAGAAAGCTGAAGATACTGATCAAAGAATCGAAGAAGCTCAATCTAAAGTTGATAAAATTAATAAACAATTCCAAAGAGGTTTAATTACAGAAGAAGAAAGATTCAACAATGTTATCCAAGTATGGAATGATACAAAAGACGACGTTGAAGCTGAATTAAAACAAATTTCTGGTAGTGATCATAAGAACCCAATCTTCATGATGATGAACTCTGGAGCTCGTGGTAACGCTGGAAACTTTACACAATTAGCTGGTATGCGTGGTCTGATGGCTAAACCAAATGGACAACCAGTTGAAATCCCAATTAAATCTAACTTTATTGATGGACTTTCAGTGTCAGAATTCTTCTTAAGTACACACGGTGCTCGTAAAGGTTCTGCCGATACAGCTCTACGTACTGCTGACTCTGGATACATGACTCGTCGTTTAGTAGACGTTGCTCAAGATATCATCGTAAAAGAAGCTGACTGTGGTGCTATTTCTGGTATCGAAGTTAGTGACTTCATTGATGAAAAAGTTGGAAACGTAATTGAACCATTAGAAGATCGTATCGTTGGTAGATATACTGCTACTAAAGTAATTAATCCTGAAACAAAAGAATTAATTATTGATAAAAACGAAATGATTAATGAAAATATAGCTAAGAAAATTGTTAAAGCTGGAATCAAGAAAGTTGAAATCCGTAGTGCTCTAACATGTAAATCACAACATGGTGTATGTCAAAAATGTTATGGACGTAACCTTGCTACTGGTAACCTAGTTGAAACAGGTGAAGCTGTTGGTGTAATGGCTGCTCAATCAATTGGTGAACCAGGTACACAATTAACAATGCGTACATTCCACTCAGGAGGTGTTGCGCATGGTGGTGACGCCGATATCACACAAGGTCTTCCACGTGTTGAAGAATTATTCGAAGCTCGTAATCCAAAAGCAAAAGCTACAATATCTGAAATCAATGGTAAAGTAGTAAGCATCGAAGCTGCTAATGGAAAACATAAAATCGTTGTTGAAAACGAAGTTGAATCTCGTGAACACACAACACTATATAACTCAAAAGTACGTGTAGAAATTGGACAAGAAGTAGTTGCAGGTGAACAATTAACTGAAGGTTCTGTAAGTCCTAAAGAATTACTTGCTGTTACTGATCCAATAACTGCAGAAAGTTATATCTTAAAAGAAATTCAAAAAGTTTATAAATCACAAGGTGTTGATATTTCTGACAAACATATCGAAGTTATCGTACGTCGTATGATTTCTAAGATGAAAATTGTTGACGGAGGAGATACAGGACTTGTTGAAGGTCTATCAGTATCTATCCATGATTTCAATGCTGCTAACAAACCAGTTATCCTAAATGGTGGTGTACCAGCAACAGGTCGTCCTGTAATGTTAGGTATTACTAAATCATCATTAGAAACAGATTCATGGTTATCTGCTGCATCATTCCAAGAAACTACAAGAGTTTTAACAGAAGCTGCAATTAAAGGTAAAACAGATGAATTAATCGGATTAAAAGAAAATGTTATCATTGGTAAATTAATCCCAGCTGGTACTGGAGCAAAACAATACAGCAATATCGAAATGATGTTAGAAAAAGAATTCATGAGTGATGAACCAAGTGAATTCCTTGAAGAACAATTAATTGATGATGACGAAATCAGAGAAGAAGCTATGATTCTTGGTGAATCAGTTGAATCTGAATTAGCTGAACAATTAAGCGAATAATAAATAAAGAAGCAATCGAAAGATTGCTTTTTTTATTGCTCAATAGTAATATTAATATAGAGTAGAGGAGTATATAGAATGAAAAAGAAGAATTATAAAATGTTTCTTATACTAGGACTAGTATTATTCTTAAGTATAGGTTATGCAGTAGTTAACTCAGTAACACTAACAATAACAGGTAGCGCCGGAGCCGGAAGTGAAGAGATAAACACATTCTTTACAGGAGAGACAGAAATATCCAAGACTGCGACAGCAACAGTAACACCAACAGTAACTACCGAATCTAAAACAGCTTCATTAGCTATCTCTAATATGACTTTAAATGAAACAGTAACAGTAAAATATAAAATAGCAAATGAAGAAACTGATGTTGGGGCTTTAATTTCAGTAGGTAGTATTACAAATAGTAACCCAACGTATTTTGATGTTACAGCTTCAGTTCAATATCCAAGTGTAATGTGTCCAAGTAGTTCACAATCAATTGACTATAACTATTTAATTTTGACGGTTAAATTAAAAAAGACTCCAATCGCAAGCGCTGATAGCGAAACTACAATAGATGTTTCTATTAATGCAACGGCATCTACTGCACCAAGCGGTTGTCCGACCTAGAAAAAAGATATCTATTAAGATATCTTTTTCTTTTGTAATAATTTTTCCTCATCTAATTTAGGAAGATATGTTTTTTCAAATTCTTCTTGTCTTTCAAAAGTAAATTCAATAGGAACATATTCCTTACCTAAACATTTCCAAATGCTATAAGCTTTCTCATATATTTGAATTGCTAATAATGCAGTAGATAAGTCAGAAATCTCAGGTATATACATCTTAATTCCCTCAACCATTCCTGTATCACCATCATAAAGTGGAATAGCATAAGCCATATTTACAGCACCTTCATAAGGAACTCTAACGTCTGTTTTATCCATAGAACTTATATAGTTCCAAAATTCTTCTTCATATCCTAAAAACTCTTTAATAGCTTTCTTATCAAGAGCTAATGCCTTAACTTCATTAGCATAACTACTAGATTGAATTAGAGTAGGGAAATGCTTAACAGGTCGAATACCACGTCTTTCTTCACCTATATCAACAGCATCTTCTATTTCTTCTATAACTTCATAATAATACTCAACAGTTTTATCATTTAATTCATCTAACATTTGAACTACATCTTGTGTAGAATTAATCTCGAATCTATCAAGATTTTTTAGAATAAAATTAAGCATTTCACGTTCTGTTTTTAAAATACCAAACATTTCTTTTATAACATTTAAATTATCTCTAGTTACATTACTATTACCAAATCTAAATAATGATTTAAAATAAGATCCTAATCCATACATAGTTATTAACCACATTTGTTCATAACTACCTTTTTTCATTGATTTAATATCTTCAGTTAATTCTTGTCTTTGTTCTACTACTGTTTTCATATTCATCACCTAATGGTTACTATTATAAAGTATTTATAATTAAAATAAAAGAAAAAGAAGAGTACTAAGATATAATTCCTCTTCTTCTTTTATCATCTTCTATTTCAGCACATAATGCATCATAATCTATTTTCTTCTTAAATAATTCAATTTCTCTACGAGCTTGTTCTTTATACATAGAATATTTTTCAATTTCTGCTTCAATAATAGGTAGGAGAGTAGGTACAATATACTTGTCTCTATTCATATCAGCTTCCACTATATCTATATAATCAGGAAATGCTAACGTTTCTTCTTTAGTTCTTACACAATTAACTTTAGGTCTATGAATTAATTGATATAAATGCTTCTCATATATCAAACCATCTGTAGTATCAAGTACCCAGGTTAATCCACCTTCATCAAACTCTAAATAACAATGATTAGCATAATGTTCACTTATTTGTTCTCCTTTATCTTGCCAATATTTAACTTCAGCCATTGTATGCTTATTATATCTAATACCATCTATATCAGCATGAACAACTCTATAATCCATATCTTGTAATCCAGTAGCCGCAAGTACAGCTCTATCATAACATTTACCTCTACAACGAGCAGGATCTAATAAGATAATAGAAGCAGGTATACCACCATAATATACATCTCTAAGTTTTTCTAAATATGTATCGCTATATCCGCCAATCATTTTATGTTTAATACCTAATTTCATTAAAAAGTTATGTTTCTTCCAATACCATTTTGCTTTTCTTTCATCAGTCATACTAACACCCCTTAAGTGCTGTATATAATAACATAAACATTAAAAAAAATAAAATTTAGGCAAATAAAAAACCACATTACTGTGGTTTAAATTCTCAATGGTGGAGGATGTGGGACTCGAACCCGCGACCCCCTGCGTGCAAGGCAGGTGCTCTAGCCAACTGAGCTAATCCCCCGAGAACATATCCATAATAACATATATTCTCAGACCATGCAAGCATTTTTTTACAAAATTTCAACAATTTGTGAAAAAAACACTGAAAAACCGCCGTTTAGTACGATTTTATGGGCATTTACGTCTATTTTTTCGACTTTTCCTTCCGTAATATAGAGTCTTCCGCCTCTAAAATACTTAATTTTAACTATTTCTTGATTATTATGTACTTCTAATATTCTTTCTTGTATTGCTGTCTTTTGATCATCAGATAAAACAGGCATATCTATTTTATTCTTTTCTCTTAATACTTCATTAACCATAAACCCACCAGGAGCTACGGCATTAAATGGATTCCATTTAGAACTCATGCATTATGACCTCCAATCTTATTATTCCTATCTTTAACAGTTGAATCTTCAAGTAGAGCAGAAGCTTTCAAGATACTATTCTTTCCAAACTTACTAGTAATCTCATCGATAGTTTTTTCTTTTACTTCCTCTTTTTTAGTATCCTCAAAACTTTCAAATAAATTCAATTGAATAGAATCTTTATTACTTAATCTACCAGCACTAACACCAACCTTCCTGATAGGTAAACCAGTATAATACCTATCAAATAATAACATACAACAATCTAATACTACTTTATTAACATCAGTAGGTGTATCTAACTTCATAACATGATAAAATCCACCACCAGTATGTTTAGAATACCCAATAGCTAATCCAACAACACTACATTGTTTATTACCATTACGTAATCTCTTACATACCATATCAACCATTTCATGAATAATAATTCTAACATTATCGCCATCATAATCTTTAAATAAAACCTGACTATTAGAATATGACTTATCTTTAGGTTTATATTCTTGCATATCTTTTATTCTAGACAAATCAATACCATTAGCATGTTCCCATAACTCTAATCCCATAACCCCAAATTTATCTTTTAATCTATTCTTATCATACTTAGCCAAATCACCAATAGAACGTATCCCAATATTATTAAGCCTTTTCTCCATACGAGGCCCAATACCCCACATCTTTGATAAAGGACTAATAGTCCATAACTTACTAGGTATATCTTTATATTCCCACTTAGCAATACCATTCTTATACTTTTTGGCTTCAGTATCCATTGCTATTTTAGCTAATAATATATTAGGTCCAATTCCACAAGTAGCAGTTAAACCAGTTCTTTTAGTTATTTCACTTAATATTTCTTCAGCCAATTCATAATCTGTCTTTTTATATAACTTTAAATAATCAGTAACATCTAAAAAACATTCATCAATAGAGTAGACATGTAAGTCTTCCTTAGCAACATAATCTAAATAAACATCTAATACTTTTTCACTATATTTTATATACATACTCATTCGTGGTGGAACAATAGCATAAGCAATATTTTTAGGTATCTCATATATTCTTCCTCTAGACTTAACTCCTTTACTTTTTAAATAGGGAGTAACAGCTAATGTAATCGCACCTCCACCTTGATGAGGATTAGCAACTACTAAAGGAACCTTAAATGGATCAAGTCCTCTTAAAACACATTCACAAGACGCAAAAAAACTCTTTAAGTCTATACTTAAGATGTGTCTTTCAGGATATAATTCTTTATTCATATCATATCACCAACCACGAACATTCGTTCTACGAAAATTATAACTCAATTCATATATTATTTCAATGTAAAAAAATACCAATCATGATATACTAATTACCAGGTGATAAATATGTTAGATTTACCAACTATATGGACAAAAGAAACATATCAAGAATATATAAATTATCTTATATCTATTAAAGAAGATAAGTACAAAGAATTCCATTCTAAATTATGTTTCACTAAATATGAAATACTAGGTATAAGACTACCTATAATAAGAAAGATAGCTAAACAAATATCTAAAACTAATTACGAAGATTTCTTAAAACTAACTAAGTCTAAATACTATGAAGAAGTACTAATAGAAGGTTTAGTAATATCTACTATTAAAGATGAATCTATATTTGATAAATACTTTAATAAATATATATCTAAAATAGATAACTGGGGTATATGTGATTCTTTCTGTAATAGTTTAAATATAGTAACTAAAAATCCCATTAAGTATTTTAATCTATGTAAAGAATTATCTTTATCCAATGAAGAATTCATATCAAGAGTAGGTCTAATAATAATATTAAATTATTTTATAAAACAAGAATATTTAAAAGATATATTTAATATCTTAGATTCTATTACTAGTGATAAATACTATATTAATATGGCCCAAGCTTGGTTAATATGTGAATTATATATTTATTATTCACAAGAAACAGAAAAATATTTAAAAAATAATAAATTAAATAATTTTACTCATAATAAATCAATAAGTAAAATAAGAGAATCATATCGTATATCTAAAGAAGAGAAAGATTATCTTAATACTTTAAAAAGAAAATAATATTTGATATTATATAAAAGGTGATAAAAATGAAAAGAAAATTAATAAGTATTTTATTTATGTTACTAGCTGTATTAACAATAACAGCTTGTGGGGAAAAGAAAGAAAGCGAGGAACAAATTGTGAAAGAAGAAATATTAGAAGGAATAGTAGATGGTTACAAATTTACAGTAACTGATGAAGTAACAGATAGAGTAAGAATTCAAATGAATAATGGAGATATTATGTTAATAGTATTATCTAACTCACAAACTCCAATAACTATTGAAAACTTCAAAAATCATGTACAAAAGGGTACATATAATGGATTAATATTCCATAGAGTTATCGAAAACTTTATGATTCAAGGTGGCGATCCAACTGGTACAGGTTATGGAGATAATTCAATTCCTACAATCAAAGGAGAATTTACATCTAATGGTGTAGCAAATGATATGAAACACGTTAGAGGAGTTATATCAATGGCTCGTTCAAATAATCCTAATTCAGCATCAAGTCAATTCTTTATAGTACATCAAGACTCATCACATTTAGATGGTGATTATGCAGCATTTGGAAAAGTATTTGCTGGATTTGATACTCTAGATAAAATAGCTACAGTAAAGACTGATGGTAACGATCGTCCATTAACTGAACAAAAGATTAAATCAATCAAATTCATAACAGTAGAAAAGGCTTAATAAAAAAGTCTTTTTTTAATACTAAAAAGATGTTAAAATATAAGAGAATGATAAGGTGAAGTAAAATGGCAGAAGAAAAAAAGAAAAAAAATACTACAAAATCAACTACTACAAAAAAAGTAAACAATACTAAAAAAACAACTACAACAAAGAAAACAAATAATAAAAATAAAAAACAAGTAAAGAAAACTACTCAAGCAACTAAACAACAACCAAAAAAACAAGTAAAAAAAGTAGCACCTAAGAAACAACCAACAAAGAAAGTTGCTCCAAAAAAAGTAGAAGAACCTAAAGTAGAAAAAGTTGAATTAGAAGTTACTGAAGAAATTGAACAACCTATAGTAACAAAAGAAATAGAAAAAGTTATTGAAATTGAAACAGAAACTAATGAAGAAGAATCACTTCTAGAAAAAACTTTAATATTTGATGGAAGAGAAAATCAAAATCTAGCAGAAGTAGTACAAAAGTTAGAAGAAGAAAATGTAGTATTAGAAGATAAAATAATAAAAAGAAGTAAAGGTAAAAAGATTGCCGTAATGGTATTAACTGCATTAATATTTGTAGTTATAATTGCAACAACATTCTACATAATTCATTGCGAAGTAACAAGAATAAGAAGCAGTCAAACATTAAATAGCAATATTTATGATAAAGTATCAAACCATTATGGAAACATTAATGATATAGATACAGAAAAAAAAACTGATAGTGAACTAACTAATGAAGAATATAAAAATATCGAAGATTTAACATTAGGTCAATTTGAAAAAAAGATTCTAGAAAATGAAGATATGATAGTATTAGTAAGTAGTACAACATGTTTTTATTGTATAGAATATGAACCAATCGTAAATGATGTTTTTAAAGAATTAGATGAAAAAATATATAGAATAAACATAATTAGTTTAACTGATGCAGAAGACGCGAGATTTAGAAGTTATTATGCTTATAAAAAAGCACCAACAATATTTACTATCAAAAAAGGTGTAGTAAAAAATGAATTAGTTGGTAAAAAAGAAAAGAAAGAACTTCTAGATTGGATAAATCATAATAAATAATAGAAACAACTATAATTAAATGTTATAGTTGTTTTATTTTTAGTTATATCTAGTATTGACTTTTAATATAAATACTATATAATAAAAATCAAATTGAAAAGGGGGTTTTCAATTTGGCACTACCTTGTAATAATATGAATTTAAACCTATATAGAGTATTCTATACAGTTGCTAAAACCAAGAGCTTCTCTGAGTCATCAAGAACCCTTCATATTTCGCAACCAGCAATATCAAAACATATTCAAAATTTAGAATATGAATTAAATACACTTTTATTCTATAGAACTAATAGAGGTATAGAACTTACTCCAGAAGCTAAAGCATTACTTGTATACGTAGAAAAAGCATACAATTATTTAATGCTGGGTGAAAGAGAATTACAAGAAGGAAAAGAACTAACAAAAGGAACAGTGTCAATTGGAACATCAACTCACCTAAGTATCTATTATTTAAATAAATATATAAAAGACTTTATGAAAACACATCCTAATATAGTAATAAATATTAGCAATCATAATGATGTAATATTATTTGAACTATTACAACAACATAATTTAGATTTACTTATTACAACAGGAGAATATAACTCTAACAAAGATTATAAATCAATAGAACTATCAAAAACAGAATATTGCTTTGCATATGATAAAACAAAACTAGAATTACCAGAAATAAAAACTTTAGAAGATATATTTAATAATCAAGTATTACTTCCATTAAAGAAATCTAAACAACGTATAGAACTAGAAAAAATACTAGGAACAAAAAGTATTATTAGTACTCCAATAATGGAATTAGAATCTAGTGAAACAATGCTAAATTATATCAAAGAAGGATTAGGTATCGGTTATATTCAAAAACATATAGCAGAACAAAATGAAAATTTAGAAATAATAAATATCGAAGATAAATTACCAGAAGAAACTATTGTATTAATCTATAATGATGAATCATTAACTACATCTTCAAGAGAATTTATTAACATGATTACAAACCAATAACTATAAGCCAAAACTTATAGTTATTTTAAAAAGGAAGATAAATATGAATAAACAATTAATAGCTTATTTAAAAGATCAAGGCTTAACAGAACAACAAATAAAAGACTTTCTATCTATGTTAGAAACAACACCTATAGAAGTAGTAGAATCTAAATCTAGTACTTGGGAAAAAGAAACTGATATAAAAGAACAACTTGGTATACCAGATTCAGACTACAGTTATCATATATTAAATAGTAATCAAAGTAGACAAGAAGAAGTATCTATAACAAGATCATTCTTACGAGATATCTCTACATCTATTCCATCATCTACTATAGAATTTATAAACTATGGCGATACAGAACTAGTATATGTAATAAAAAGACCAGATACTATAGATACTCTATTAGTAGGTCAACCATCAACACCACTAGGTACAGTAAAATTAGAATATGATAACTTAAGACACTTATCTACAAAAAATCCATCTATCATAGTAACACCAACTACATACATATCTAATGGTAAAAGAGAAGCATACATAACACCATATATTAAACAAGCAAGATGTATAGCAACATATGATGATACTTATGGAGCATATATACCTGAACCATATTATAGATATGAACCATATAAAGAACAAGATGAGTATTTAGTATCAATGGCTATAGTAGCTAATTTAATAAGACTATATGACTATGATAAAAAACTTGCTTTAGCTGAATGTAAAATAGGTGGTGGAGACTTTATATTAGAAAAAGAATACGACACTGAACCACATACCGAAGAAACTATCTTAAGAAGAATGAAATTAATAGCAGCACGCAAACTAATAAATATAGAATTAAAAGACTATATAGAATTATTAAGAAAAGAATTATCAAAAAGAACCTATTATCGTTCATTATCAGAAAGAGATAATAGTATATTAGTAAATATTAAAAATAGAGTACCTATGTCTAAAGAAGCTATAGAAGATGGTATAAAACTAGGATTATCTCTTAGAAAATAATATACCCCAAGGGGTATATATAGACATCTAAAATAAAAGGTGTTAAAATATGAATTGGTGATGAAAATGCTAACTATTAATAATCTATCAGTAGTTGCTGATAACAAAGAAATATTAGAAAATTTTAACTTAAATATAAATGATGGAGAAACTCATTGTATTATGGGACCTAATGGAGTAGGTAAATCAACTATTTGTAGAGCAATCCTTAAAGATTCAAACTATGAAGTAACAAAAGGAACTATTACATATAAAGATAAAGACTTAAAAGATTTAACTACAACTGATATAAGTAGATTAGGTATCATGATGATAGCTCAAAACCCTATAGCTATTGAAGGTGTTACTAACGCCGAAATGCTAAGACTAGCTTTATCAGAAAAAACACAAGAAAGAGTTGATATCTTTGAATTCGCCAAAGAAGCCAAAGCTATTTGTGAAAAACTACACATACCACAAAACTTCCTACATAGAGAAATCAACAATGGTATGTCAGGTGGCGAAAGAAAGAAAAATGAAATGTTACATATTTGGATGTTAAAACCAAGTTTCTTAATTCTAGATGAAGTAGATTCAGGTCTAGATGTAGATGCATTAAAAATAGTAGCTAATTCACTAAAAGAATATCAATCAGAAACAAACTGTTCTATATTATTAATAACTCATAATCCAAAACTTCTAGATATCTTAAAACCAGATTATATTCATATATTAAAAGATAAAAAGATAATTAAAACAGGTGATGCATCACTTGCAGAAGAAATAGAAAAAACTGGTTTTAAAGAAATATCTAATTAATAAACATAGAAAGTAATTAATAAAATGAATAAAATATTAATAGATAAAGAAAATAATATAGAAATAAAAGATAATGCAGTAGAACTAGATATAAAAGTAAAAGACCTAACTTTAAACATAAAAGGTAGTGTCTTAATAAATGAAATATGTCATAAAGATAATGAAGAACTTAATTTAACAATTAACATAGAACCAAAAAGTTCACTTATCTACAATAGATTTATTCTACATAACAAAGCAAATAATAATATAACAATAAATCAAGATAATACTAGTAATGTTTCATTTAATTATTCCATAGTAGCAACTGATAAAGTTGAACTAAGAATAAATAGCACACTATCAGGTAATGACAATGAAACATCTATCAAAGTAGCATCAGTAACAGAACAAAAAGGTAAAGTAATAATAACATCTACAGCAGATGTTCTACCTAAAATAGAAAATAATAACTTACTTGAAAGTATTAAAATATTATTACTTAATGATGAAGAAAGTATCTGTATACCAAACTTACTAGTATCATCAAATGAAGTAGAAGTAAACCATGCTGCAACAATAAGTGGAATACCACAAGATTATCTTTTTTACTTAAACAGTAAAGGTCTAAGTAACGAAGCAGCTACTAAATTAATAAAAAATGGTTATTTAATCAATAACTTAGATATAAATAAAAATATAAAAGACCAAATAATGGAGTTAATAGGAGGTGAATAATATGAATCGTGAAGATTTTCCGATGCTAAACACTAACTATATTTATTTAGATAATGGAGCTACTACATGGAAGCCTAAATGCGTAGTAGATAAAATAAATGAATACTATACTAAATATACAGCAAATGCTCATAGAGGAGACTATGACATTTCATTAAAAGTAGATAATGAATACGAAAATGCACGAGATCTAGTAAAAGAATTTATCAACGCTAAAACTAGACAAGAAATAGTATTTACTAGTGGTACAACAAACTCACTTAACATGATAGTAGATGGTTTCTTTAGAAATCATTTAGAACCTGGAGATGAAGTAATTATCTCTGAAAGTGAACATGCATCTAATATATTACCTTGGTACAGATTAGCTAAAGATAATGGTATCATAGTAAAATACTGTCCTTTAGATGATAATCACTACGTAACATTAAATAATTTAAAAAGTATAGTAACACCTAATACTAAAGTAATATCACTAGCTATGATAACTAATGTAATAGGTGACTTAAGACCAATAAAAGAAATAAGCGAATTTGCTCATCAAAATAATATATTTGTTGTAGTAGATGGTGCTCAAAGTGTTCCACATATAAAAACAGACGTACAAGATCTAGATTGCGACTTTTTAGCCTTCTCAGGACACAAAATGTGTGGACCTACTGGTATTGGTATACTATATGGTAAATATGAACTATTAAACGAATTAGAGCCACAAAATCTAGGTGGTGGAATGAACGAATCATTTGATTCCATCGAAGAAGTATATCTAAAACCACTACCAACTAGATTAGAAGCAGGTACACCAAACATCGAAGGAGCAATCGGTCTTGGTGCTTCAATAGAATACATAACTAAAATAGGTCTAGACAATATAACTACTCATGAACAAACACTAAGAAACTACTTAGTAAAAGAACTAAAACAAATACCTCACATTACTATCATTAATGAAGAAAGTGATAGTGGTATAGTAGCATTCAATGTAGATGATATATTCGCTCAAGACGTAGCAGTATATTTAAATAAATATAATATCTGTGTAAGAGCAGGTAACCATTGTGCAAAAATATTAAAAAATGAAGTAGGAGTAAAAAACACAGTACGTGTAAGTATCTATCTATACAATACTAAAGAAGAAATAGATACATTAATAAACTTACTAAAAGACAAAAATAAAATATTAAACGAAATGCTATAGGAGTTGATAACATGGATGAAAATATAAAAAGAGAAATAATTATGGAACATTATCAAAATCCTATAAACAAAAACACTATAGAAGATCCAACATATAAAAAAGTAAATTCAAATAGTGAATCATGTATCGACGATATAGACTTATACATTAAATTCGAAGACAATAAAATAGCAGATATTCACTTTAATGGAGAAGCCTGTGCTATATCTACATCAGCAACATCTATTATGATAAAACTATTAATAGGTAAAACTATTACAGAAGTAAAAGAACTAATAAATAATTATTATAATATGATAGATGAAAAAGAATATAACGAAGATATATTAAAAGAAGCATGTTGCTATAGTGGTATATGTAAACAACAAAATAGAAAAGGTTGTGCAACAATTCCTTGGAAAGGAATTGAAAAAGCAATTACTAAATATGAAAAAGAGAATCAATAGATTCTCTTTTATTATACAAATAAACCAGCAATAATCATTATTAATCCAACTACAACAAAGATTGCAGAGAATAAAAAATCTCCAATAGTTTTCTTTCTTTTTACTACGAATATATTTGGATCTTCAGGATTAACTCTTAAATGAACAATACTTCCTAACTCAGGCACACTAACATTCGTATAATAGTTATCACAATTATTATATTTCATACCGTTAAATTCATATTCATATGTACAAGCAACCATTCTTTTTCTACCTTTAACATAACCACTAACTATAGCTTGTACACTTTGGTATTCTTCTCTATCTCCTAAAGAACCAGTAGTTAAAGAATAAACAAGTATTCCAGCTCCAGCAAATATACCCCCCATAACAATAAACATTAATTTATCTTCATTTATTTTTATAGTAATTAATTCCGGATAGAATACAACAACTCCTATAAATATAAGTCCGGCAATAAACAACCAAGCTAAATTCTTTACACCTTTATTAGATAAAACAATCATAATACCAAACACCAAAAAATAATGTCCAAATATAAGCATTAATTCTATAGTTCTTTCAAATCCACTTAAATAAAACAAAGCAGCAAAAGAACATAAGAACCATATAATAACTAACCAACCTTGAAATCCCATCTTTTGTTGCTTTTTACCAGGATTTTCCAATGCCATTTTATCTTTCATATAATTAAATAATTCTTTTTGACTAGGTTCATAACCACACTTATTTCTAAATTCTTCTTTTAACTTATCTATATCATAATTCATAACATCACCCTATAATTATATTTTATATTTAAACTAAATTACATACAAGTATAAAAAATATAATCTAGTAAATACTAATATTAGAAAGGAATGATAATATGAAAAAAATCCCAAATATTATATCTACTAAAGATTTATCTTATTTAGAAGATATGTTTAATTGGCATTTTGTCTTATGTAAAAAAGCTTATTATTATAGTGACTTAGTATGTGATGAAACAATTAGTAATCATTTAATAGAAGTAGCAAAAAAACATGAAAAAATATTAGAAAAAATAGTAACTATGTTAGGAGCTGATAATTAATGTCTAGTAAAGTATGTTGTGATGAAATTAAAGTATCCTCATCTCTTGATCTAAATGATAGAGATTACTTAAATGATATCTTATACAATGAAAAAACTATTTTAGTAAATACTACTACAGCTTTAACAGAAGCAAGTAATGAAAACTTAAAAAAAGATATTCTAAAATTCTTTGATACAATAGAACAACTTCAAAGAGAAACATATGAACTAGCATGGAACAATGGTTGGTATGTTTTAGAAGAAGCAGAAAAAACTAAAATAAATCAAAAAGAAAAAGAATTACAAAAAAAATTAGATGAACTATCAAATTAAAAATATACTTTTATAGTATATTTTTTTCTTGTATAATAATATAAAAGAAGATGATAAAATGTATAATATTCCTACACAAGTAAATGATAATAATTATAAACCTAAAAGAAAAGCTCACCCCATAATTTTTCTATTATTTGTAGTACCCATATCTATAGTATTATTCTTAGTAGGTTTTACTTATATAAAAGTATTCAATACTCATGGACACAGTATGCAACCTACAATAAATGATGATTCAATTGTAGTATGTATTAAATCAAAAGAAATAAATAAAGGAGATATTATAGCATTTGATTCACGTGGTGAAACTAAGATAAAAAGAGTAATAGCTACTGAAGGTGATGTAGTAAATATAAATAAAAAAGGTGAAGTAACAGTAAATGGTAATCTATTAAAAGAAGAGTATTTAAGTAGTACTGTATTCGGAGAAACAGAAATACCTATGCCTCATACAGTAGAACCACATAGTTACTTTGTCTTAGGAGACAATAGAGGAAATTCCCTAGATAGTAGACACTACAATATAGGAGATATAAGAGTAGATAAGATAATATGCAAAGTTAAATATGTATTATAAAAAATACTATTATTTTATGTTATAATATATAAAGAATAGAGGTAATAAATATGGATGAAAAGAAAAGTACAATAATTAAACATATTAAAAAGAGAATTACTGAATTAGAAGAACTAGGTGAAGTATATTCTGAAGAAAAAATAAACAATCTAGCAGAAAACCTATCTAAGACTGACAAAACAATAGGAGAAATATATACTTTAATAGATAATAAATTTTCTAATCAAGTAAGAAAAGTAAATCATAATAATTATTTAGCATCTCTAAAAGAATACTATATATCTAGTATAGATAAATTAAAAAGAGGCAATAACTGTTATCTATTATCATATGATCAAGGTATTAAAGTATTAGAACAAGCTAATGTAAAAGTATTAAAAGAATTAAATCCATATTTAAATGTAGTAAGTATTAATAAAGTAAATAAAGGTACACAAAAAGAAAACAGTGTAAGTAACGACTACGAACTTATCATGAGTGATATAGCTTATTTATTAAATATTGACTATGCTAAAACATATAGAGTATTTGATAAAAATATGGAACCTAAAGGAGTTATAAATATTAACTTCGAAGAAGAAAATGAAAGATTCTTAACTCTTGAAGAAGCACTACGTTTCATAGAAGAAGAATCTCCATCATTTACACTTACTCAAAAATTAAAAGATTATCATGATAAACAAGTAAGATTTGGTTTAAAGCAAATAAAAAATAAAAAAGATTATAAAGATAATATTGAATATGTTATAGATTTATTTAAAGCATTACCAGATATCACTACTAAGAACTTAAATGAATTAAAAAAATCATACTTTAATATGAAAGTATTCGAACTATTAACTAATAGTTTAAATAATAATCTAAGTAACTTTGGTATCATAGTAAATAAAGAATCTAAAAAATATACATATAGATTATCTCCATCATATAATAAATATACTACTGAATTAGAAACACTAAACAGTGAAGAAACAATTTGTAACTTCTTCATAGTAAATAAAAGAGAATTACTAAATACTCTAATTCAAAATTATTATAAAGATATTAAACAATTATTAACTTTAATAGCTAATAACAAAAAATCATTATTACCTATAATAAGTCAAATAATAAAAGAACATTTAAACTATGATGAATATAATAAGTATTATAAAGTAATTACAGATAATATTGTAATGATTGAAGAATGCGTAGCATTAAAGAAAATATCTACACATGATACAGAAGATGATGAAGAAATAAATAAAACTAATGATGCTTTATATAATGAACGTATTGCTCCATTTATGGAAAACTATGTATCTGATGAATACGAAGAACCATCTAAAGGAAGTACAATACTTACAGCAATAGTAGCATTTATACTATGTGCAACTATAGTTATAGTATTACTAGCTATATACGCAATAAGTAAAATGAATATGTAACTATTTGACAATAAATAAAAAAGAGTTTAAAATAATGTTCATAAATCGTTAAAGAAAGACCAGTAGTTTATTTAAAAAGCGTAGAAAGTCCATGGTTGATGAAAATGGAACTGGATAAATAAATGAATCTACTTTCTAGAGCAGCTAATCACTGCCGGTTGTAATAACCGTTATCTAAATTAAGTAAATTAAGAGGATGGTACCGTGCGCAAGCACTCCTTTGGTACCATTCTCTTTTATTTTTTAGAAAGAGAGGTGTAATATGGATAAGATAATTAAAACAGGGATAGGAGTCCTAGTACTAAACGATAATAAAATATTATTAGGTCATAGAGTACCAAAACAAAAAGATACTGGTGGTATATATGAACCAGACTCATGGACATGTCCAGGAGGCAAACAAGAATATAATGAAACAGTACTAGAAACAGCAATTCGCGAAACAAAAGAAGAAACGAACTTACTGTTAAAAGATGTCCAAGTATTCACAGCAACAGATGAATTCCAAACTGATAGACACTTCGTAACAATTGGAGTAATCTCCTCCTCGTATGAGGGAGAATTAAAAGTAATGGAACCAGAAAAAATAAATGAGTGGAAATGGTTTAACTTAAACGATTTACCAAATAATCTATATACACCATCAAAAAATATGATAGAAGAATATAAGAAAAGAGGAAATATAAAATGATAGATATTAAATTAATAAGAGAAAACAGAGATGTAGTAAAAGAAAACATCAAAAAGAAATTCCAAGACGAAAAACTTCCATTAGTAGATGAAGTATTTGAAATGGATATTAAAGTTAGAGATGCTCAAACAAAAGCAGATAACTTAAAAGCAGAAAAAAATAAAATGAGCGGCGAAATCGGTAAATTAATGAAAGATAAAAAAATCGATGAAGCTAATGCTATCAAAGCAGATATTGCTAAAATGGCAGAAGAAATAGCTGAACTAGAAAAAACACAAGAAGAACTAACTAAAGAAATAAAAGATCGTATGTTAGTAATTCCAAATATCATGGATCCATCAGTACCTATTGGTAAAGATGATACAGAAAACGTAGAAGTAGAAAAATTCGGAGAACCAATAGTTCCTGAATATGAAATTCCATACCATGCAGATATAGCAGCATCATTTAATGGATTAGATAAAGAAGCTGCTGGTCGTACAAGTGGTGAAGGATTCTATTTCCTAATGGGAGATATTGCAAGACTTCATGAAGCAATGATTGCTTATGCAAGAGATTACATGATTGATCATGGATTTACTTATGCAATTCCACCATTCATGATTCATAGCGATGTAGTAACAGGAGTTATGTCATTCCCAGAAATGGAAGCTATGATGTACAAAATAGAAGGTGAAGATCTATACCTAATTGGTACAAGTGAACACTCAATGATTGGTAAATTTAAAGATCAAATATTAAAGAAAGAAGCACTACCAGTTAACATGACATCTTACAGTCCTTGCTTCCGTAAAGAAGGTGGATCTCATGGTCTAGAAGAAAGAGGACTATATAGAGTTCATCAATTCGAAAAACAAGAAATGATCGTAATCTGTGAACCAGAAGAATCAATGGATTGGTACAACAAGATGTGGAAATTAACAGTAGATTTATTTAGACAATGGGATATTCCAGTACGTCAATTAGAATGCTGTAGTGGAGACTTAGCAGACCTTAAAGTTAAATCTTGTGATATTGAAGCATGGAGTCCAAGACAACAAAAATACTTCGAAGTAGCAAGTTGCTCTAACTTAGGTGAAGCTCAAGCAAGAAGACTAGGTATTAGAACAAAAGGAGAAAAAGGAACATACTACTTACATACATTAAATAATACAGTAGTAGCAACTCCTAGAGGACTAATTGCATTACTAGAAAATAATTACCAAGAAGATGGAACTGTTAAAGTACCTAAAGTATTACAACCATACATGGGCGGTAAAGAAGTACTTACTCCAGTAAATAAATAATAAAAAAAGGAAAATTATTTTTCCTTTTTTTCATTTAACATATCTAAAAACTCTTGACTACATCTACTAAGAATCTTATTCTTCAAATGCATAACGCCAATATATCTAGTAGGTAACTCTGGATTAGTCTTTACTTCAAATAAAGTACCATCACTTAATTCATCATCTAAATATTCCTTAGTAGCAATACCTACACCAAATCCCATCTTAGTAAAATCAACTACTAAAGAAGTACTAGATAAATCCATCTCTGGATTAAAACTAAATCCTAAAGAATTAGTAAAGTTATCTAAAGAATATCTAGTATTAGATCCCTTAGAAACAAGTATTAAAGGATACTTATTTAAATCTCTTAAAGGTATAACTTTATTCTTTAATTCATCATATTTATCAGTACTAATAAAACAATCATGTACATCCATTAATTTATATGTATCCATATCACCAGGAACATCATAAGGCATATTAAGTATAATAAAATCTATAAGTCCATTTCTCATCCTTTGTATTAAATGAAAAGTAGGATTAGTATATATAGTTATCTTAATATTAGGATACTTATCATGAAATTCTTTAATATATGGCATTAAATATTTTTTTACTATAGTATTACTAACACCTATATTTAAAGAACCAAAATCTAAATCAATCATTTCTTTTAATTTATCTTCAGCATTATCTATTATCTCTATAGCCTGCTTAATTTGATCAAAGAATACTTTACCTTCATCAGTAAGTATTACCCCAGATTTAGTACGTATAAATAATGAGCAACCTAATTGTTCTTCTAAATTCTTAATAGCTTTACTAATACCTGGTTGTGTAATATTTAATTCATTAGCAGCTTTAGTTATATTCTTGTTCTTTGCTACATGATAAAATACTTTATATAAGTCTAAATTGATATTCATAAAACCACCCCAATAAACATAACTATCAGTTATATTTGATATCAACAAAAATCATTTTTATTATAATTAAAAATAAGTTATAATACAAGTGATTTAAGGAGGAATATATATGGCATCATTCGTAATACATACTATATCAGCAGAAACACTACTTAAAGAAGTAGAATCTAAGTATGGAGTATCTTTAAGTAATGAAGACATTAATAAATTCTTACTAGGTAATTTAATAGTAGATTCTCTAAAATTAGATATGTCTATTCCAAGTAATTTAGAAGGTCAAGAATTAGTAGATTACAAGATGGAATTAAAAAGAAAAAATAGACAAGAAAAAGTAAGTACACATTTTAGAAATCCCGACAACGAAGATAACGTCTTAAAACTTCCTGAACCAACACTATTTGTTAACAAATATCAACATCTTATTACTAAAGATATATCAGTATTAGGATATTTATTCCATCTATATACAGATAGATTATTCTTTTCATATCTATTCCCTAAAACATTTATATCATTAAAAAGTGATGGTACTATAGCTACTAAAGAAAAAGAATCACATTCTATTCGTATTATCAAGAATAATGAAGTAGTACTAGATAAAGTATTCTGGACAGGAACATCTCCATTAAGTATCTATAGTGACTATACTATTTTAAATAAAATATTATTAGAACATTTTGGTACTTCATTTAATCCAGATACGTTATTAGAATTCTCAAATAATAATTTTAATAATCCTGGAATAGAAGAAGTAGATTATTCTAAAATAAGAGAAATAATTTCAAAAACCAAATCTTTCATAGAAGACAGTTATAGTAGTAAAGAAACTGACTTACAAGTCTTTGATGAAGAAGTAGTAAAAGAGTTTATTCATTTCGTAGCAATAAACTTCTTAAATGAATATGATTATTTAATAAAACCATATTTATCACCAAGACAAAATACATTAAGAAAGGATAATTAATATGATATTTGCAAGTAACAACAAAGGCAAAATAAAAGAAATAAAAAGTATTTTTAACGAAGAAGAAATAATATCTTTAAAAGAAGCTAATGTAGATATTGAAGTAGAAGAAGATACTGATTCATTCTATGGAAATGCATTAAAGAAAGCTAAAGAAATATTTGAATTAACTAACATTCCAGTAATAGCTGATGACTCAGGTATATGTATTGATGCATTAAATGATTGGCCAGGTGTATTAACACATAGATTTGCAGGTGAAGAAGCATCTGATGAAGAAAGAAACAGTATCATGGTAAACAAATTAAATAATGAAATTAATAAAAAAGCAAAAGTAATATGTAACTTAGTTTACTATGATGGAACAAATATAATAGTAGGAGAAGGTATACTAAAAGGAAACATAGTATCACCAAGAGGTACTAATGGTTTCGGCTTTGATCCTATCTTTGAACTAGAATCAGGAAAAACACTTGCTGAGCTAACTAGCGAAGAAAAGAACATAACAAGTGCAAGATACCTTGCAGCACTTGATTTAAAAAGAAAATTACAAAGTAATGTAAAGTAAACAAATAATAACATTTACTAAAACACTCATTACAACTATAATAATGAGTGTTTTTTATGTGGGGTGATTATATGATAAAAGTATTACAAATAGGTATGAGCTATGAAACAGGTGGAACAGAAGTATTTTTATACAACCATTACAAAGGAATAAATAAAGAAGAAATACAATTCGACTTCATAGCATACAAAGATACAATGTCATTTGAAGAAGAAGTAAAAGCTCTAGGTGCAAATGTATATAGAGTAATAGGTCCAAGAAAAAATCCTTTTTTATCATATAAACAACTACTAGAAATAATCAAACAAAATAACTATGATGTTATACATATAAATATAAGTTCATTTGCTAATATTCTACCAGTATTAACAGCAATACAAGGTAAAGTACCAAAAATTATAGTTCATTCTCATAACAATGGTATGGAAGTAAGTAAACTAAAAATTGTATTACATCACTTAAATAAATTTGTAACTAAAAGATTAAAAATACAAAGACTAGCTTGTTCAAAATCTGCTGGACAATTTATGTTTGGTAACGCTCCATTCGAAGTATTTGATAATGCTATTGATCCTAAAGAATTTGCATATAATAGTGAAATGAGGAAAGAAAAAAGAGAAGAACTAGGTATACCAGAAGATTCATTTGTTATTGGTAACGTAGGAAGACTACATTCACAAAAGAATCAAAAATTTCTAATTGAAGTATTTAATAAATATTTAAAAATAAATCCTAATGCTTACTTACTTATTATAGGTCAAGGAGAATTAGAAGAAGAACTAAAAACTCAAGCAGAACAACTAGGTATAAAGAATAGAGTCCTAATGCCAGGATTTAAAAGTAATGTAAAAGATTATTACAATACTATGGATATATTCTGCTTACCAAGTATCTACGAAGGGCTAGGTATAGTAGGTATCGAAGCACAAATGAATGGATTACCATGTATATATTCAGATAAATGTGTAGAAGAAGTAGACATAAGTAAAAAATCATTATTCCTACCATTAGATAGTCAAAATGACTGGTTAAGAGCAATAGAGTATACAAGAAGAACTAATAATGAACATACTAGATATAATAAACCAGATGAATTTAATTTAGAAAAGAATGTTAAAAAACTAGAATTAATATACAAAAGCAAGTAATTACTTGCTTTTTTAATTTAAAAAATCTTTCTAAAAAGCATTTTTATGTTATAATAATTGATATAAGATAGGGAACTATGTATAAATAGAATAAAAAGATTGGATGTGATTATAGTGGAACAAGCAAATGAAACACAAACTGCAGTTGCTACTAACGAAACTACTGTAACGGAGGTGCAAGCAGTTACGGAACCAGTACAAACTAACAATGTATTTAGTGCTGGAGCTACTCCAAATATAGAGCCACAACCAGTCGAAGTACCACTTGCTGAAATGCAAATTCAAAATGTTAATGAGGTTGCTGCAGATACTGCAGCAGTAGTTGATACTCCAACTCCTCAAGTAGAACAACAAGTTGCATTAGGTGTAAATGCTGAAGAAATATTCGAGGGTGGAAATAATATTACTGATGAAATAACAAGACTAGTAACAGAAGTAGTTCAACAAGAACTAATGCCTGGTCAAGCAATCAGTACGGAAGCAATCCCACCAGCAGCAGTACCACAAGTAGATGCAACACAAGTTGTTGAACAACCAGTAGTTGAAGCACAACCAGTAGCTGAACAACCAGTAGCTGAAGTACAACCAGTTGTAGAAGCTGCTCCAATAGCAGAAACACAACCAGTACCTGAAGTTCAACCTATAGCAGTAGAACAACCTATAGCAGAAACTCCAGTAGTAGAACCAACTCCTGTAGTAGAACAACAAGTAGTTGAGACACAACCAGTACCTGAACCTACAGTAGAACCACCAGTAGTTGAATCTACACCTGTAGTTGAAACACAACCAGTTGTAGAACAACCTATAGTTGAATCAACTCCAATAGTAGAACCTACACCAGTAGTTGAGCCAACTCTAGTTGTAGAACAACCAGTAGTAGAACCTGCTCCTGTAGTTGAAACACAGCCAGTTGTTGAAGCACAACCAGTTGCTAAACCAGTAGCAGCAGATGAAGTTCCACTAGCAGAACAACCAGTTACTGATGAAGTAGTGGAAGACATAGTTGCTCAAGACGAAGTGGTATTACCACAAGAAATAATAGATAATCAAAATAAAGAAGTAGCAGAAACAACACCAGTAGTAGAAGAACAAACACCTATTGAAGAAGAAACAGATATACCTGGTATTGTAGAAATAAAACAAAATGAACCAGTTGCTGAACCAGCACCTGTTATAGAAGCACAACCTATAGTTGAACCAACTCAAATAGTTGAGGAAGCACCAGTTGTAGAAGAAACTCCAGTAGTTGAAACACAACCAGTAGTTGAAGAAACAAATGTAGAACCAATACTTCCTCCAGTAGAAACACCAGTACCTGTAGTTGAACAACCTACAGTTGAACAAGCTGTAGTAGAAGAAACTCCAGTAGTTGAAACACAACCAGTGGTTGAAACTCAACCAGTACAAGAAGTTGTTACTGAAACACCTGCAGTTGAAGAAACACCTTTAGTTCCAATTATTCAAGAAGAAGTAGTAGAACTAAATTTAGGTACATCTGCTCCAGTAGAAGAAACACCTGTAGTTACAGAACCAACTCCAGTAGTTGAATCTACACCTGTAGTAGAAGAACCAACTCCAGTAGTTGAATCTGCTCCTGTAGTAGAAGAACCTGCAGTAGAAGTAACTCCTGTAATAACTACAGAACAACCTACAATACAAGTTCAAGAAGAACCAACTCCGGTAGTTGAAGTTCCAGCAGTTGAACCACAACCAGTAGTAGAAGAAACTCCTGCAGTTGTAGAAGCAGCACCAGTTGTAGAAGCACAACCAGTTGTTGAACCTACACCTGTAGTAGAACCTGCACCAGTTGTTGAACCTACACCTGTAGTTGAACAACCTGTAGTTGAGACACAACCAGTACAAGAAGTACAACCAGTAGTAGAACCTGCAGTTGAACCAGTTCCAGTAGCGGAACCAACACCAGTAGTTGTAGAAACTGCTCCGGTAGCAGAAACACCACAACCAGTTGAACAAACAACTGAACAAGAATTAGCAGAACTAAAAGAAGAAGCACTTCAAGTATTAGTTGCTGAAAACGGAGATACAAGTTTTTGTGAAAGTTGTGGAATAATGATCACTGAAGGAACAAGCATTTGTCCTTCATGTGGAAATCCAATAGATTAATAAAAGTAGACAAAAGTCTACTTTTTTCTTTTATAAATAACTACAACTTGATATAATGAATATGGTGATTAGAATGGGTAGAATTGATAAGATTAATTATTATTTAGACATAGCTGAAACTGTAACAGAAAGAGCAACATGTCTAAGAAGATGTTGGGGAGCAGTAATTGTAAAAAATGATGAAATAATTTCAACAGGATACAATGGAGCACCTAGAGGAAGAAAAAACTGTACTGATGTAGGCTTTTGTATTAGAGAAAAACTAAACGTACCACGTGGTGAAAGATACGAACTATGCCGTAGTGTTCACGCAGAACAAAATGCTATAATATCAGCTTCACGTAGAGATACAATTGGAGCGACATTATACATTGTAGGTGTAGATGCTAAAACACGTGAATACGTAGAAAAATCAATGCCATGTGCAATGTGTAAAAGAACAATTATCAATAGTGGTATTGAAAAAGTAATTATCAGAGATAATAAAGAAGAATATCGTGAAATAGATGTTCAAGAATTTATTGATAATGACGAATCTTTAGAAGGTTCAATGGGCTACTAAGCCTTTTTTTTATTGCATTTATTTGTTATAATTAGTAACTGGAAGTGATTATTATGAAATTACCAAATTTAGATGAAGCACGTAAAAGAACTAAAAACGAAATAGAATTCGTTACATTAGATCAAAATTATGATGCCAATACATTTAAAAATCAAAAATATTTCTTAAGAACTTATGGTTGCCAAATGAATGTTCATGACGGTGAAGAAATAGCAGCTCGTTTAGAAACTCTAGGTTTTACTAGTACAGAAGAATTAACTGAAGCTGACATAGTAATTCTAAATACATGTGCTATTAGAGAAAATGCTCATGACAAACTATATGGATTCTTAGGTAGATGTAAACATGAAAAAGAAAAAAATAATAAAGACTTAATTATCGGTATTTGTGGTTGCATGGCTCAAGAAGAAAATGTAGTAGAAGAACTAATGAAAAAACATCCATATGTAGATATAGTATTCGGTACACATAACATCCATGAACTACAAGATTTAATTCTAGAAAGAAAAGAAAAACAAAATATTCAAGTATATTCATGTGAAGGTAAAGTATATGAAAATATTCCATATAAAAGAGACTCCGAAATTAAAGCATGGGTAAATATTCAATATGGTTGTGATAAATTTTGTACTTATTGTATAGTACCTTATACAAGAGGAAAACAACGTAGTAGAAAAAGTTCTGAAATTCTAAAAGAAGTACAAGAACTAAAAGATAAAGGATACAAAGAAATAACTTTATTAGGTCAAAATGTTAATGCTTATGGTAAAGAATTACCTGGTGAATTATCATTTGCAGAATTACTATCTAAAGTAAGTGAAATAGGTATACCAAGAGTAAGATTCGTTACATCACATCCTTGGGATTTTACTGATGAAATGATTAAAGTTATAGCAGAAAAAGATAACATAATGCCATATATTCATTTACCATTACAATCAGGATCATCTCGTATTTTAAAACTAATGGGTAGAAGATATACTAAAGAAGAATATATTGAATTATATGATAAGATAAGAAACACAGTACCAAACTGTTCAATAACTACAGATATTATAGTAGGATTCCCTAATGAATCAGACGAAGACTACGAAGAAACATTAAATGTAGTTAATCATTGTAAATACGATAGTGCTTTCACATTTATCTATAGTCCTCGTGAAGGAACACCAGCTGCTAAAATGCCTGATGCAATAGATATGAAAACAAAAGAAGAAAGATTATATAAATTAAATGAATTAATAAATTCATATAGTAACGCTGCTAATCAAGCATACTTAAACAAAGTAGTACCAGTACTTATCGAAGGCATAAGTGAAAAAGATCCAAACAAAGTATTTGGATATACAGACACAATGAAATTAGTTAATGTAATTAATGCCCAAGATAAAATAGGTCAAATTATTGATGTTAAAATAACTGATGCAAAAAGTTTTAGTTTAGATGGAGAAGCTATTTAAGGATTACTTAGTAATCCTTTTTTATATTGATTTACATATATAAAATAAAATTATATAATTATTAGTAGTAGGGGTTTAAGAAATAGGTGTTAGTATGAGAAATAAACATAATAGTAAATTAGAATTAATTATCCCTGTAATAACTTTAATTAGTATATTAGGTGTATTATTTTCAATAATTCTTTTTATAAGAGATTCTTACTTAGAAACAGTATCAGTACAAACAGATGCTAAAGTATTATCAATTGATTATGATAAAAGCCAAAAATATGCAACAGTAACTTATAATGTAGAAGGCTTTGACTACATAGTATCAACACCTTTAAATGAAGAAGATGAAATAGCAGTTAATGAAAAATTAACAATAAAGTATAATATTAACAATCCAGGAAAAGCTATATATAATGAACATTTAACAGAAATCCTTATTATTGTATTTATATCATTATTTGGAGTAGCAATAACTACTAATAGAACAATACGTATAATAAAAGATTATAAATATTTAAAACAATTAAAAGAAACAGGTATTAAACTAGAATCTAAAATAGTTGATATCTATATTGATGTAACAGCACCTAGAAGAAAAGAAGATTTAGCTTATCGTATACGTGCTAGATATTTAAATCCTCAAGATGATAAAGAGTATACATTTGATAGTGCTTATACATATGAAAATTTAAAAATAAAATATCCTAACTATGAAAATGCTACTATAACAGTATATTTAGATAAAACTAATACCAATATATATTATGTAGATTTAAATAGTGTAATTATTAACGAAAGTAACAAGGTGGAAGATGAAAACAGTAGAATTGAAATCGTTGAAAGTGAAGAAACCCACGAAGAAGGTTAGTAAAAAAGCATTAGTTCTAATAATTCTTTTATACCTTGCTCTAGATACTTTACTTATAACTAAAATTATTATTCCTGCATACGCTAATTATCCAGCTATATCAGAAGAAGAAAGAATAGAAGAAATCTTAAAGACAGCTACAATTGTAGTGGATTTAAAAGAAGATTTAAATGTTTCTTTCTATGAAGATGTTAAAGTAAGCGACTTCATCACTAATATAAATGGAACAATAGTAGATGATTATAAAATTAATACAAAATCATTAGGTAAAAGAAAAGTAAAATTCGAATACATAAACGAAGAAAATATAAAGATACCATATGCATATACAATTAATGTTGTAGATGATATATCTCCATCTTTATGGATGAATTCATCATATTCAGTAACAGTAGGTTATACAGGTAATATATTTGATAAAATTAATTGTGCTGATAACTTAGATGACAATCCTAAATGTGAAGTAATAGGTAACTATGACTATAATAAAGTAGGTAATTATAAATTAACTTATAAAGCAACTGATAAATCAGGAAACATAACTGCTAAAGAATTTACCCTTAAAGTAAAAGAACCATCAACAAGTAGTGGTTCATCATCAACAACAAAACCATCTAGTAATAAAAAAACAGATATTAAAGAAGTAATAAAACGTCATAAGAATGAAAATACATCCATTGGTATAGATGTTTCATCATGGCAAGGCAATATAGATTTTCAAAAAGTAAAAGAAGCTGGAGTAGAATTTGCCTTCATTAGAGTAGGTAGTAAAAAAAGTGCTACAGAGTACTTTGTAGATAGTCAATTTATAAATAATGTAAAAGGCTTTAACGAAGTAGGTATACCAGTTGGTATATATTATTATTCATATGCATCAAGTAGAGAAGAAGCAATCAAAGATGCTAAATGGGTATTAAACCAAATAAAAGGATATAAAATAGATTTACCTATAGTATATGACTGGGAAAACTGGTCAATATTCGATGACTATCATCAAAGTTTCTATAGTACTAGTATGAATGCCAAAGCATTCTTAGATACAATGAAAAAAGCCGGATACGACGGCCTACTATATAGTAGTGCTAACTACTTAAATAAAGTATGGTTTGATATAGATTACCCAGTATGGTTAGCTCATTATACATGGGAAACTAACTATTCAGGTAAATATACTTATTGGCAACTATGTAGTAATGGTAAAGTACCAGGTATCTCTGGTAATGTAGACATAAACGTTTATTACAAAAATAAAGAGGAATAAAACTATTCCTCTTTTTAAATACCATATTTTACAAGTAATTCATCTACAACAGTATTAAATTCTTTCTTAATTTCTTCTAATCTTTCTTCTGTAGTAGCTTCATATCTAATAGTTAAATTAGGTCCAGTATTACTTGCTCTAACTAAAGCCCAACCATCTTCAAATTGAACTCTAACTCCATCTAAGTCAATATACTTATAACCTTTATCTTGAACATACTTTAATACATCAGCAACAATATTAAACTTAGTATCATCAGTAACTCTTACTTTAGTTTCAGGAATACTATAGTATTTATTAGTACCAGCAATTAATCTAGAAAAATTCAAATTAGTTTTACTTAATATTTCTAACATTCTTAAACCATTATATAATCCACTATCAAATCCTGGCCATCTATCAGTAAAGTACATATGTCCAGAGAACTCACCACCAAATGGTAATTTATCTTTATTAGTACCATACTTAGTCCATGAAGCACCAGTTCTATACCAAATAGGAGTACCTCCTAAATTAATTATTTCATCTTCTAATGCTTTAGAGCATTTAACATCAAATAGATAAGATTTATTAGATACTTTATCATTAATACTTCTAATATATGCAATCATAGCATAGTCTATTGGCATTAACTCACCATTCTCAGTAACAAATCCAACTCTGTCTCCATCACCGTCAAAACCTAATCCAATATCTGCTTTAACTTCTAATACTTTATCAATAAGCATTTTATTATTTTCAGGAACACTTGGATCTGGATGATGATTAGGGAATGTAGCATCACTTTCATCACATATCATAGTAATATCTAAGTTAGGGAATTGTTTATATATCTTTTCAGCATATAAAGATGAAGTACCATTACCACAATCTAATACAACTTTAAGTTTTCTATCTCCCATATCGATATTTTCTTTAATAAAACTTGCATAATAATCTCTAGGATCAAATTGAGTAACTTCTCCTTTACCTTCTAAGAATTTGCCTTCTAAAGTATAATCTCTAAAGTCATATACTTGTTCACCACGAGCAGTACCATAATGGTCAAAACTAAATTTAAAGCCATTATCATCTTTAGGATTATGAGAAGCTGTAACCATAATACCAATTATTACATTAGATTTTAAACATCCATAATAAAACATTGGTGTAGTAACTAATCCAAAATCAACAACATTACATCCTGAATCAGTAATACCTCTAATTAATTCTTGTGCTAAACTAGGACTAGATAATCTATTATCTCTACCTACACCACAAATGTTTCTTTTTATTTTTTCTTGAATATAAGATCCATAACTTCTACCTATTGTATAAGCAGCTTCTTCGTTTATATCAGTAGGATACACACCACGAATATCATATTCTCTAAAAATATTCTTATTCATTTAACCTCTCTCCATTCTCCTAAATTATAACATATATTAGTGAAAAAATGTTATTATATATTCAGGTGATTAATATGTATTTATTAAATATTTGTGAATCAAGTGGAGTACTAAGAACTTTTTATATTTTAAAAATATGTTTATCTTTAGTAACAACTATCTTACCTATAATAGTAATAGCGATGTTTATAGTAGATTGTTTTAAAGTTGTAACAGATGGTAAAAGTGACTCCTTAAAGGAAGTATTCACTAAAAATGTCAAAAGATTAATATCTGCACTAATAGTATTTTTAATACCTAGTATTTTAAATTTTATCTTTACAACATTAGTATCTATAGAAGTTGATTTTGCATCTTGTTGGACTAATGCTACTTTGGATGGAATAGAAAGCGCTTCAATCAACGAAGAACAATTATTAAAGGAAGAAAGAGAAGATCGTGAAGAACAACTTCTAGAAGCTGGCGAAGATAGAGAAGCTATTGAATCAGCAAGAAACGAAATAATAAAACAAGAAAGAGAAGAATATAATAATGGCGGAGCCTTAGACGGAGAAGTGTTATCATCAGGTACTGAAGGACAATACTTCGCACCATTCCAAGGTGGTTCTCATCATCCAAGTGGTGCATCTACAACAGGTGGATGCAGTAATTCATCCCCTGTATATCACGATATATCAGCATCTATTGGAACCCCAGTATATGCCCCATACGATGGAACAGCAAGATACATTCAATCAAATTGTAATGGCGTATTATATAGTTTTGGTAATCAAGTAAGAGTATTTAAAGATGATGGAACATATATTACATATGCACACTTTAGTAAATTTCCAGACGGAATAAATATGCCTATTACTCAAGACTGTACTAATAAAAACAGTAGTGGTTCTAAATGTGGTGCAGGTCATTGCTCATCAGGTATGACAAGTACACAAGTAGCCGAAGTAACAGTAAAAAAAGGTCAACTAATAGGATGGACTGGTACAACAGGTAATTCTCTTGGACCACACCTACATGTAGAGATCCATGAAAAAGGTTCTCGTGCTTGCGTAACAGACCCATGGGCTGCATTTGGAATGCGTTAAGTTGTATTTGACATTTTTGCGCATTCGAGTATAATACTGACTATGAAAGCAATTGATGAAGACGTCAATATCCAAGTAGTTTCAAGAGAGTTGCTCATAATGGTGAGAGAGTAATAAATAAAAAGATATTGAAGATCACTTCTGATGTGTTATTCTGAATTTAGTAAGAATTAAACGTTACTCGCGTTAAGAGATTAAGTGTATGATAAGTTCATAAACTAAGGTGGTACCACGCATATATTGCGCCCTTAGATTATGAACTTTTTTTATTTAAAGGAGTTGGTAAAATGAACACTGAATACGAAGTAAGAGTACTAGAAATTAATCATGACGAAATGATAAAAAAACTAGAAAGTCTAGGCGCAGAATTTAAGTTTTCTTCATTACAACAAAGATATGTATATGATGTAAAACCTAAACAAGATAATAAATGGATACGTCTTAGAACAGATGGTAAAAAAACAACACTTACTATAAAAGATCTGCAAGCTAAAACAATAGATGGTACTAAAGAACTAGAAATAGTAGTAGATGACTTTGATAAAACTAATAGTATATTAGAAGAATTAGGTTATAAAAATAGGGGATTCCAACAAAATAAACGTACACAATACATACTTGATGGAGTAGAAATAGACTTAGATAGATGGCCACTTATTCCAGAATATATGGAAATAGAAGGTCATTCTATTGAAGAAGTAGAAGAAACACTTACTAAATTAGGAATAGATAAAGAGAAGATAGTAACACTAGATGTTGCTAGTATCTATGATCATTATGGATTTGATGGCGAACATCTAGCTGATTTAAATTTTGAAATGGAGGAGAAATAAAATGAGAAAATTCGAAGAATTAGATAAAAGAGTAGCTTCAGAAGTAGAAGCAGACACGCTTGTTCGTTGGGGCGGTGTTAAGAAAATTTATGACGAAACTTTAGAAGCTCATGCAAATGATAAAAAGTTTGTATTCTTTGATGGACCAGCAACAGCAAATGGATATCCTGGATTACACCATATGCTTGCTAAATTCTTAAAAGACTCATTCTGTAAATATCATACAATGAATGGTAAAAAAGTAGTAAGAAAAGTAGGATGGGACACACATGGTCTACCAGTAGAACTTGCTATTGAAAAAGAATTAGGATTTAGTGGTAAACAAGATATCGAAAAATATGGTATCAAAGAATTCAATGAAAAATGTAAAGACTCAGTATTTAAAAATAAAGAATCATTTACTGACTTAACAAGTAAAATGGGACAATTTATCGATATCGATAACCCTTATGTAACATATGATTGTGATTACATTGAAACAGAATGGTATATCCTAAAAGAATTCTTTAAAAAAGGATTATTCTATGAAGGACATAAAATTTTACCATACTGCCCACGTTGTGGAACAGGACTTGCTTCACACGAAGTAGCACAAGGTTATAAAGAAGATACAGTTGAAACAGTAATCGTTCCAATGAAGAAAAAAGATGAAGATGTATACTTCCTAGTATGGACAACTACACCATGGACATTATTATCTAACGTTGCACTATGTGTACATCCAGAACTAACTTACGTAAAAGTTAAATCAGGAGATTATACATTTATCTTAGCTGAATCTCTAGTAGGAAAAGTACTAGGAGAAGAAGTAGAAGTACTTGAAAAATATAAAGGTACTGATTTAGAATACATGGAATATGAACAATTAATTCCAGCATTATCAGTAGATAAAAAAGCATTCTTTGTATGTTGTGATGAATACGTAACAGCTGAAGACGGAACTGGTATCGTACATATCGCTCCAGCATTTGGTGAAGACGATGCTAACGTAGGAAGAAAATATAATTTACCATACTTAAATCCAGTAGGAGAAGATGGTAAATATACTGAAGGTCCATGGGCTGGTACTCTAGTATTTGATGCTGATAAAGAAGTAATTGCTTACTTAAGAGAAAATGATAAATTATTTAAAAAACAAAAAATGGTTCACAACTATCCACACTGCTGGAGATGTGATTCACCACTTTTATATTATTCAAAACCATCATATTACTTAAAAGTTACTGAAATCAAAGATGATATCATCGCTGCTAATAAAAAAGTTAACTGGTATCCTAAATATGTAGGAGAAAAGAGATTTGGTAACTGGTTAGAAAACATGAATGACTGGGCTATCTCAAGAAGTAGATATTGGGGAACACCATTACCTTACTGGACTTGTGAATGCGGTCATGATGAAATGATTGGTTCTAGAAAAGAACTAGTTGAAAAAGCTATTGAAGAAATCGACGAAACTATCGATTTACATAGACCATTTGTAGATGATGTTCATCTAAAATGTCCAAAATGTGGTAAACCAATGACTCGTACTAAAGACGTAATCGATTGTTGGTTCGATTCAGGAGCAATGCCATTTGCTCAATATCATTGGCCATTTGCAAATGATGGAAAATTCGAAGACCAATTCCCAGCAGACTTCATCTGCGAAGGAATCGACCAAACAAGAGGTTGGTTCTACACATTAATGATTATCTCAGTATTCTTAAAAGGATGTTCACCATTTAAAAGTGTATTAGTTAATGACCTAATCCAAGATGCTGAAGGTAAAAAGATGTCTAAATCTAAAGGTAACATCGTAGAACCATTTACAACCATGAAAGAATTTGGTGCTGACGTAGTTAGATTCTATCTACCATACGTATCACCAGTATGGACACCACTAAGATTTGATATCAATGGATTAAAAGAAGTATATTCTAAATTCTTTAACCCATTAAAAAATACATATAGTTTCTTTGCACTATATGCTAATACAGATAATATTGATATTGATGAATGCAAAGTACCATATGCAAAAAGAGAAGAAATCGATAAATGGTTATTATCTAAATATAATAAATTATTAAAATATGTAACAGAAAGTTACGATGAATACGATTTAAATAAAGTAGTTAAAGCTGTAACTGAATTCGTATCAGAAGATTTATCTAACTGGTATATCAGAAGAAATAGAAAACGTTTCTGGGCTTCTGAATTAGATAACTCTAAGAAATCAGTATACATCACTACATATGAAGTATTAGAAGGATTATGTAGAATGATTGCTCCAGTAGTACCATTCGTAACAGATGAAATCTATACTAAATTAACAGGCGAAAAGAGTGTTCACTTAGCTTCATATCCTAAATATGATAAGAAACTAATTGATGAACATGTAGAAGAAAGAATGGATTTAGTAAGAAGTTTAATCTCAATTGGAAGATTCGTACGTGAAGAAACTAAGATCAAAGTACGTCAACCACTAAGTGAAGCATTACTAGATGGTAAAAACAAAGATTTAATCGCTGATTTAGTACCTCTAATCCAAGAAGAACTAAATATCAAAGAAGTAGTATTTGTTGATGACTTAAACGAATACATGAACTTATCAGTAAAACCTAACTTCAAAGTAGTAGGTAAAGTATTTGGACCGCTAATCAAAGAATTCCAAACTAAACTAGAAACACTAAGTAGTGAAGATATTTCTACATTACAAAAAGGTGGAGTAGTTAATATGGAAATTGGTGGAGAAGAAAAAGAAGTAACACTAGAAATGGTAGATATTCGTATTTCTTCTAAAGAAGGATTCAATGTAGGTATGGAAAACAATAACTTCATCATCTTAGACACTACACTTACAGAAGACTTAATCCTAGAAGGTATTGCACGTGAAATGGTATCTAAAGTACAACAATTACGTAAAAACAAAGACTTCAATGTAGCTGATAGAATTACACTATTCTATAGTGGAGATGAAGACGTAGATAAATGTGTTGAAAACTTCGCAGAATACATTAAAAACGAAACATTATCACTAGATATTGTTAAAAAAGATGGATTAACTGAAAAATGTGACTTAAATGGTCATGACTGTTATATCGACGTAGAAAGATAATTCAAATTATCTTTCTTTTTTTATGAATTAATGAACTCGTTCCCTTGAAATTTAGTACGAAATCTAGTAAAATGAATATGTATGATGGAAAACCATATATGAAAGGTATATAGAGTATATTTAGACAGTTGTAAGGATATGCTTTAAGGTGTATAGATGTTTGTAGAATTATTAATGAAGAAAAACGGAAAAATAATATTTGCTTTATTTTTAATATTAGTAGTAGCTGCTAGTATTTTTGGTGGTGTATTAGTATACGATGCAATGAATACTGATATTTATACATTTACTAAAGATGGTTATGCTCTAACTTTCAGTACTCAAAACAACACAAAAGCCCAAGCATACTCATTTAAAAATGGTTCTGAATATCAATACAAAAAGAATAGTAATACAATCAACTTTGAAGTAGAAGAAGAAAAAGTTAGATTAGATGAAAATACAATTATGCATTACTCTGATGGTTCATTAGGAGTACTTAAAAAAGTAGTAGGTATAGATGTAAGTACAGTAGATAGAAATATTATTTTCTACTATAACATCTATAAAGATACAAAAATAACTGCTACAACAGATGGACATTCAATTAAATTAAAAAATGATAACGAAGTTAAATTTAAAAACTTACTTATGAGAATATCTGATAATAAATTTATCCTAACAGGTAAAAACGTAAGATTAGTATTAAGTAGTGATAATATCGTAGATTTTGGAGAATATGTTGAATTTGAATACATGGATGGAAACATAGTTAAAATCTATAACCAAGATAAATTCTACCAAACAATATCTAGCGAATCACATCTATTAGTAAGTGACGTAAAAATTAATTTAAGTAAAGCAACTATATCTAAAGGTTCAAAAGAATACATTTCTTTAACAAACCTAGTAGTAAATAATGATGGTAATATTGATGCTTTAGAAGAAAAGATAGAAAAACAAGAAGTTTATTTAGAAGATGGAGATATTGATGTTCCAACAATTCAACCTCCAGACACATCAATTGTTGAAGGCGACAAAGATGATGAAACAAGTGGTTCACTTGGAGATAACGATGATAAAGAAGAAGTAGTAGACAAAGATAAAATTGAAAAAACTCCTTCATACAAAGTATCAGAATTAATAGTTAGTGCTTTAAAAATAGAAGCTAAAATAGAAATCATCGACGCAGATAACTTAATTAGTACAGATACAATAGTACAAATAGTTGAAAATAAAACAGCTAAAGTAATATTTGAAGAATCAGCTACACGTGGAGATGCAGAAGTAAATATCTCATGTGCAGACCTACAACCAGATACAGAATATACAATTTACGCAAGAGCATCATACGTAATAGATGGAGTAGAAATAGAAAGAGTATTCTTATCAAAAATATTTAGATCAGAAGATCTTGGTGTATCATTCGAACATTCTCTATTAACAGATAATAGTATAACAGTAGAAGTAACAAAAGAAGGTTATTCAAAAGTAAACTCTGTTGTTATGGAACTATATAAAGATAACGGAGACAAAATAGACGATAGAACATTAAGATTCGAAAACGGTTCAGTAGAAACAGTAGAATTCGTTGGACTAACTAGTAATAGTGAATATGTTATAAAAATGACACAAATATCTAGTCAAAACGTAATAGTAGACGAAGGATATTCAATTTCTAAAACAATTAAAACATTAAAACAAAAACCTACAATTGGAGATTTGGCATACGATATAGATAAGAAAAATAGTGCATTTAACTTATCGGTTACATCAGTAACTGATCCAGACTATGGTATTCAAAATTATCGTTATGAAGTATACTTCGTAGAAGAAGATATAATGCAAGATAAACCTTCTGTAGTAGTAAATAAAAATGTACTAGAAACAACACCAGTAAAAGTAGATGATGTAAATCTAGTAAGAGATAGAACATATACTTATGTTCTTGTAGTAGAATTCTTTGACAACGAAAAAATTGTAGAGTATTCAAAAAATATGGGATATACAATGAGTTTAACGGGATTCAAATATCCTACTATAAAAGTAGATGATGAAAATGCTGCCCTAACTTGGGAAAAATATGAATCAACACTTATTATAGAAGACCCAGACTCAGTAATTCAAAGCGATGAATTTATAGTAACTTATAAAAATTCAATAGATATATCAACTACAAGAGTTATTACATCAGGAAAAAATGCATATGACCAATATACAATTCCAATATCAGTAAATGGTTTACGTGCTAGCGATACATATACATTCCAAGTAACTGGTAAAATAGATCTTGGAGATGGAAATGGTCCAGTAAACGCATATATAGGTAGTGTTTATGTTCAAACAGGTGAACCACAACCTTTAAAAGCAAATATAGCTCAAGCTAGTGATCAAACTCAAGCATTCTCGTTAAGAGTAGCACTGAGTGATCCAGAAGGGCTGGATTCATCTTATGAAGCTAAAACACTTACAAAAATAACTTTTGAATTATATAGAGGTGAAAACGTTGAAGGAGAACCATTCAAATCGCGTACTATATATGATACAGAAGAAGCACCATATGAAAGTACATTAAAAGATCAATTATATGATAGAGATGGTATAACAATTACTCCTGATACATTCAATGCTGAAAAGTCAGAATTCACAGAACAAAAATATACATTAGTTGTAACAAAAGCATACGACTATACAAAACATCCGAATGAAATTCCTATCGAAGAAGGAGCATTTACATTCGACTTAAATGCCGTATTACCAACAATTCCAGATAAACCAAGGGATGCTGTATATATTACTGAAATAACAAATAAAAATGCCAATGAATTTGGTTTATCAAAAGATTTAGAATTAGATAATACAACAACATTAGCGTACGCATTAACTCCTCAATTTAACAACGAAAGTTCAACAGCAAGAAAAATAAAATGGGAAGTATACATGTTTGATATCACAAAAGGTGATTGGGTAGTTGTACCAGCATTAAGCAAAGTACAAGAAGTACCAGAAGATACAGAAGACTTACCATATACTATATTTGAGATAAGTTCAGGTACAAGCCAAGAAACAATCGATATGGATGAATTAAGAAGAGGTAATAAATATTACTTTAGATACACTATTGAACTTAATATAGAAGGTGAAGAAATTCAATACCCAGACGATCCGTTATTTAACGATACTGGAGAACCGATTATCTTAACAACTCGTGATATATTAACAGTAAAACAAAGTGCTAAAGTAGAAATATATCCTTCATATTCAGATGTAAATGCCGATGGAACATATAAATATGTATGGAATTATAGAATATATGATATAGACCATGCATTAGTAGAAAATGAAAATGGTATGCCAGAACTATATTTATACGAAGAAGGTAAAAGCGATCCTACAGCTAAAGGTGAAGTAAATTCTACAAATGCCTTAGCAAGTGGAAATATAAATGACTTAGACTTCTCACAAGTAGTATTTAGTGGTATAACAGGCGATAATATGATAATGCTACAAAAGAGTGAACGTTTAAACAAACTATCTGTAGCTGAAAATGCATTATTATTGACAGAATATTTCTCGAAGGTACAAGAATTTGAAGAAATTAAATATTCAATAACAACTGAAACAAATAGATTAGTAATTAATTTTGATAACTCACCTGAAAACCAAGCTATACTAAATTCAGTAGCTTCAGTAAATGTTATCGTAAAACCAGTAGACTCAGGAATATCACCGTCAGAACTAAGATTTGATGGTCAAATGATATCAGGAAACTCTATTTCAATAGACTTCCTAAGTATTCAAGATTATATTGGAAAATATATTAAAGTTGAATTAGAAGTATACTACGATACAGGTCGTACAGGATTCGATGTTATATCTCAATTCGGTGGATATGCTGCAGTACAACAAGTACCAAAATCAGCAACAGATAAAGTTTATTATAAAATAGGTGGAGATGGCCTAACAAGCAGCACTTCGCTAAATGGTAGTATGTTTAAATCATCATTATCATTTAACCAAAATGGTAACCATACATTAACATTAACTCCGTATAGTGGTGGTTCAAAAAGAGTTGGTATCAAACTAGCTAAGAGTGGTATTCAATACAATAAAAACTACATTACATTAAAACAATTAGCAACTTACAATATAGCAAGTACTCAACAAATAAAATTCGATACAATTATTCCTGGTATTTCAGTTTTAGATAGCAATGGTCAAATAGCCATCACAGGTTTATTAACAGAAGCAACTATTAAAGCAAAAATAATCGAAGCCGCTGCTTCTCAAATAAACGGAAATATCGAAGTTGAAATAAGAAATATAGATGATGGAACAGATCCTGAAATCTACGAATTTACTAAAGAACAACTAGCTAATCAAGTAACTATTCCAGGTTTAACACCAGATAAAAAATACGGTGTAAAATTCTTTGCATATGTTAGTGATCCAACAGATCCAACAGGATTTAAGAGATATCAACTATACGACGTAGATCAATATAGCAATACAATAGAATATACATTCATTACAATTAAAGAAGTTACAATTAAAAACATTAGAGCGTCATTTACTGAAAAGTCATATGCTGATAAAACATTAACAGTATCATTCTCTCCAAGTATTGTTTATGGTTATAAAGGAATAGATTATGAATTATTAGATTCAAGTGGAAAAGTAATAAAGAGTGGAACAAACACAGTACTTACAACAACAATGAGTATCCAAATCTCAGCTAGTCCATCAGCATCACAAACAATCAAATACGGTGAAGATTATACAATTAGATTAAGACCATATACTCAAGAAGGCGATGATGTATCTACTAAGAAACATCTTAATACAGCAGAGGCAAGTATTAGTGTACCAACAGCTCAACAACCTACAGTAGGTATAAGAGCATCAAAAACAGATACAACAATATCATTTACAGTAAGTGTAAGTGACTTAGACTTCGTAATTATAAATGGTAAATATGACTATGTATTAAAAGACTCACAAGGTGCAATAGTAGCAACAACAATTGGAACAACAAATCAACAATTAACATCAAAGAAAAACGTTACATTCTCGTTTAATGCTACTGATCATGGATTAAAAGATGGAGAAACTTATACATTCTCAGTAGTATCAAATCTAGACTTAACAAATACAGCTGAAGCAGAGGAATATAGAATATCTAAGAGTATCGTATATGGTTCAAGTTTGAACTTAGGTTCAATAACAGCGTCTAAAAACGCATCAAATGCATACTCAATTGATTTAGTATTCCAAGACTCATATAAGTTAATGGAAACAGTAGCATCAATGCAATTTACTGTTACTAACTACGATACTGAATTCTCATATTCATCAAACTTAAGTTTCAACAATACAACAGTTGTATATAATCCAAGCACAAAATTATATTATGTTACAATAACAATACCAACAGAAGAAACAGGATTTACAATTAACAACATCTATATAATCGGATTAAACTTCTATAATGCAGAAGGTGCATTAGAAGCACAATCAGAAGTTACATATTACTATAGTTAGGGAGGTTTTTATGAGAAAGTTAAACGGAAGAAATAAAATATTTATCATAATATTCTCTATCATAGTAGTCGTAATGATAGTAATACTAGTATCTGCTGTAGGTATAGCTCAAAAAAACGGTAGCACAGTATACAGCGTTTCAAATAACAGTATAGTATTTGATTCAGAAACCAACTTAATTGATACTTCCAAAGGTGGAAGTATCAAACAACGTTGGAATGGTACATACTACTACTTAGATATTAATGATGTTGAATATGAACTAGGAGATATACCAGTTGTATATGAAAAATCAAAAGATAAAATAGAAATCTTTGGTCAAAACTACCTAGTAAATAAAGACGGTAGTATTATCGAAGGAGAAGAATTTACTGAAATAACTAACTATTCAGAAACTCAATTCTACAAATTAGCAGATAGAGAATATCTAATAGTATCTCCAGAAATATATACTGAAGATAAATCTATTTATGCAAGTAAATATCTTTTAGTATACTTAGATAAAAAAGGTAATGCATCAGTATTAAATGATAGTATTAACTTAAAAACTATAAATCCATTAACATTAGTATTTGATAAATACAAATTCGATATAGCTAACGAAAAACTATTAATAGATACTAAAAATATAGATTTGAAACAAGTAATAGGAAGTACTAATGAATACAAAGAAAAAGAACATCATATGAATGACGAAGTTGATTTAGACTATGAAAACTTAGCTGATCAATATAATTCGTTAGTAGAAAGTTTCCAACAATATATTGATGATTCAACATTATTCATAGATGCAGCAAATACAATATTTGCCAATGCTAATTTCAATGTAACAAATAGTATTGTACAAGGTACAACAAACTCAGGTAATACTGCAAACAACCTTACAAACATTACAAAAATGGTAAGTTTAAGAGGTGCAATAGCTAACTCAACACACATTGATGTTACTTATGCAGTATCAGACGTTGGAGATCAATATCAAGTAGTATACCTACTAGTTACAGGTATTATTGATGGCGAAGAAACAACAGAAAAAGTTCTTTTAGACAAATATGGTTCAACATATAGAATCCCTAAACTATCTCCTAGACATGAATATACAATCAGTTTAGGATATATCGAAAGAGTAAAAGACTTAGCTGGTGAATGGATTCTACAAGACCAAGTAGAAGATACAATCAATGTAAGAACAATCAAACCTGATATAAGTATCAAAATAGATAAAATATCTAAAGGATACGTTCATTTCACATTCAAAATGAAAGAAGAATATGCTCTAGAAGGTGGATCAATAGCATTATATGCAGGAGATCAATATATAAATAGAATAAATATAAAAACTCTAGAAGCATTAAGTGAAAAAGGCTTCTCTTCAAAAATGAAATTAGCAGAAGGATCAATCCTTGAACTAAGACTAGAAGATGCTATATATAATGGTAATTTAGTTGAACTAAATGTAAAAGAAAAATTTACATATTAAAAAAGACTTCGGTCTTTTTTATTTTTAATGAAAAAAGTATAGAAAGCACTAAAAAATATGGTATAATTAATTATAGAATGAAAGGTAAGGTAAAAAATTATGGATAGTACAATAGCAGCAATAATGACAGCAGTAGGATATATAATAGGTTTCTCACTACTAGGATTTGGAATTGGTATAGGATTAATCGGTTCTAAAATAGCTGAAGCAATAGGAAGAAACCCAGAAGTAAAAAATGAAATAGTAAGTTCAATGATGATTTTATTAATTATATTATCTATCTTTATCTTATTAATGTTTGCTTTCTGTTTTATGTTATTATTCTTTAATCCATACGTATCATAATGAATGAAATTATATTAGCAATTGTAGTAGTAGTAATACTTACATTAATACTTACAATACTATTTTTGTTCACAATAAGACGTGTTAACGTTCTTGTAAGAAAAAACTTCATAGATAAATTACAAGAATATGATTTCCTAGTAGAAGACAAGGAAATAAAGATTGAAGAACTAAATAAAACAATTGAGGCTAGAAAAGAAGAAGAACAATATATAATAAATAGTATCGAAAAATTACAAGCCAAAAAAGATGAAATCGAACTAGAAGAAATAGATGTAGTAATACCAAAAGGTGCAGACTACCAAGATGACAAAATGTTCGAAAAATATAGAAAGATAAAAGGGGTTTTTAATTTTAGTTACGAAAATAAAGTTCGAGAATTTTTAGAAACAGAAGTTGATGAAAACGATGAATTATATTACATATATATGGGTATTAAAGAAAATCTAACTCACAAAGTAGTATACAAAATTTCTACATACAGCTCTGAAGAACAAAAAATAATAATCAACGAACTATTAAAAGATGATATAAAACAATATGTTCAAGATTTAATAAATGTAAAAAAATTCTCAGTAGCAAAATTTGTTAACGAATTAGAAACAAGAATAATGCAAACAGATCCAAAAATATATATTTATGTTTCTAATATCAATTTAAACTTTAATCATTTAGATGATCAAATAGAAACAATATATGATGAACAACTAACAGAGGGGTTTAAAATTAAATATAAAGGAAAAATATACGATTATAGTATTTAAAAACTATAGGAGGTGTCTAGTGTGAAAAACAATATAGAAGACTTAATAGACTCAAAAATAGAAAGTATAATTAACAAAAACAATATCTATCACATAGGTAAAGTTGTTAGAATAAATGAATTCGTTATCGAAGCAACTGGGCTTGATGACGCTTTCTTTTTTGAAAAGGTATATATTGGCACTGAAAAAAACGTAGGATACGTAGATAAAATTGAAGAAAGTAAAGTATATATAGCTTTAGTAAAAACTGATGGAACAATAGCGATAGGAGATCCAATTACAACAACAGGAGAAGCATTAGAAGCAAGTTTCTCTAAAAATTCAATTGGTATGATAGTAGACTTATTCGGTATCGATAGAATGTCAGAAAAACACTTTAATGATACAAAAATGATACCAATAGAAACAGATAAAATTCCTATCATGGATAGAACATCAGTTAATAGACCATTAGAAACAGGTATATCTAGTATCGATTTAATGTTCCCAATAGGTAGAGGACAAAGACAGTTAATTATCGGTGATAAAAAAACTGGTAAAACACAAATATTACTAGACACAATAGTTAACCAAAAAAATAAAGATGTAATATGCTTTTATGTTTCAATTGGTAAAACAAAAAAAGAAATAAAAAGATTATATACTAAACTAGTAGAAAAAGGAGCAAATGCATATACAACAATAGTAGCAGCATTTAACGACGATACTTCTCCATTAATAAAGTTAACTCCATATGCAGCTTTATCAATGGCAGAAGAATACATGAAAGAAGGAAAAGACGTTCTTGTATGTATCGACGACTTAAAAAAACATGCCGATGCATGTAGAGAAATTGCTCTTATCGCAGAAAAAAATACTGGACGTGAAGCATATCCAGCAGATATTTTCTACACACATTCAAGATTACTAGAAAAAGGTTGCCAACACAAAAATGGTGGCTCTATAACAATATTACCAGTAGTAGAAACAAAAGGTGGAGACATCACAGACTACGTTTCTACAAACATAATATCAATTACTGATGGACAAATAGTTTTATCAGAAAAGAACTTCAAAAAAGGTCAAAAGCCTGCTGTAAACTTTGGACTTTCAGTATCACGTCTAGGTGGTGCAGTTCAAAAACCAAGTATCAAAACAGTAGGAGCAGTAGTTAGAAGAGAATTACTATCTTACTTAGAAACAGCAGACGTATATCAATTAGTTAAAATAGACTCAATGTCTAGCGACCTACAAGAAAAAATATATCGTGGTAAGAAAATGTTAGAGTTATTAAAACAACCTAAATTCTCACCAAGATCAGAACAAAAAATGATAGAAACATTTGGTTTCGTTATGAGTGGTTCAATGACAATGCTACAAGAAGAAAGTAAAGCAGAAGAACCAAAACAAGAAGAAAAGAAAAAGAAAAACGATAAACCAAAAGATAAAAATAAACCAACAAAAACAACTAAGAAACCAGAAACACCACAAGAACCAACACCAGCTCCAGTAGTTGAACCAACACCAACTGATAATCAAAACACAAAAATAACTGATGAAGCAATAGAAGCAAAAAAACAAGCAATAAAAGATGCAAAACCTGTTGAAATAACAAACACTCAAGCACCAGAGAATAACGATGTAATGCTTGAAAAAACAGTATTAATGCCAAGAATATTACTTGAAGAGGAGAAAAAAGAAGAAACTCCAGTTGCAGTTCCTGCTGAAGTAGCAGTGCCAACTCCAACAATGGAACCACTTCCAGCACAAGCACCAACACCAATTGATCCAAACAAACCTCAAAAAGTAACAGAAGAAGAATTCTTATTAGATAGTACAGAAGTTCAAACAAATCCATTCGAAATCAAAGAAGATGGAGTAAAATAATATGAGCGTTCGAAATGTTGTTAAAGTAATGAACTTCCACGCATTATTGCGTGTTAACAACGCTAGAAAAAAAGTTGAAAGAGCTTTTAGCTACGAAAGAGAATTAAAATATGTTATTGCATCTATAGTAAAAAATAGAATATTTAAACAAGATAACCTATCATTAGAATTTTCTAAAAATGAAAAAGAATTAAACATATATATCGGTAGTGACTTGGGCTTCTGCTCAAGTTTCAACGCCGATGTAACATCATTTATTAAAGAGGATTCAGATGAAAATGATAAAATAATAATTGGTAAAAGAGTAGACATGGATGTCCCAAACAAAATACTATACATGGACAAAGAAAACTTTGCCACAGAGCAAGATAAAATATTTGACATAGTATTAGATGGTATAGTAAATAAAAAATACTCAAAGATAAATATTATATACATCCATTATTACAATTTAAATAAACAACAAATCTTAAAAAGAACAATTCTACCATTCGATTTTGGTGGCGATGTTCTAGATGAAGAAGAAAAAAGAGAAATAAATAAATTAGATGACTACGTAGTAGAAGGAGATTTAAGTTTCATCTTGCTTAACTTAATATCTCTATACGTATCAAACGAAGTAAAAATAGCAGAAGCATGGAGTTGGGCTTCAGAAAACGTTGAAAGACAAGTATTCACTAACGAATCACTAAAGAAAATCGACGAAAGAGAAGAACAAAAATTCCAAGCAGCAAGAAAAGCAAGACATTCAAAAGAATTTAAAAATATAGTTGAAAAGAATAATAAAATTAGAGAGCGTAAAAAGGAGGAATGATTATGGTAGGTTCAATAGTATCAATTTCGGACTTAAATGTAAAAATACTACTTAATAATCCAGAAGAAATTCTAATAGGTGACTTATTAGAAACTAATTACAAAGAAAGAGATTATAAATTTGAAGTAGTAGAAATCCAAGAAAACATAGCAAAAGCCATTCCTTTTGATAATGTAATGTTCCTAAAAAAAGGGGTTCCAGTAAATAAAAGTAATCAAAAACTATCAATAGAATATTCAGATAAAATACTAGGAAAAGTATTTGACTCATATGGAGAACTTATTGATGGCACAACTATCGAAGAACCTCATAAAAGAGAAGTATACGATAGAAACGTAGCCTTAGAAGAAATAGATATCAAAAGTGATATTCTATGGACAGGTATTAAAGTTATCGACTTCTTTGCTCCAATCCAAAAAGGATCAAAACTAGGACTACTAGGAGGAGCCGGAGTAGGTAAAACCGTTATCATAAAAGAATTAATTAATAACGTATTTAGAAAATTCCAATCTAACTCAGTATTCGTAGGAGTAGGAGAACGTTCTCGTGAAGGTAAAGAACTATACGATGAAATGTTAGAATCAGAATTACTAGATAAAATCGGTATTGTATTTGGACAAATGGGTGACAACTCAACATCTCGTAGTAAAGCAATATATAGTGGACTAACACTAGCTGAATACCTAAGAGATGAAAAGAAACAAGACGTTCTATTATTCATAGACAACATCTATCGTTTCGTTCAAGCTAAATCAGAAATATCTACTGAATTAGGACATCCAGCATTGGAAAATGGTTATCCAACAACAATGGTATCAGACGTATCAGAAGTAGAAGAAAGAATCAACTCTACACACGATGGATCAATCACATCATTCCAAGCAATATATATTCCAGCCGACGATTACACAGATGAAGCAGTACAAACAATTACAGGCCACTTAGATGGACAAATCGTTCTAGACCGTAGCGTTGCTGAAAAAGGTATTTATCCAGCCGTTAACGTATTTAGAACAAGTAGTGTTCTAGCAGACCCAGACTTCATCGGTGATAGACATTTCGAACTTATAGAAGAAACACTAAGATATCTAACAAGATATGAAGAACTAGAAGAAATTATCGTAGTATTAGGTATCGAAGAACTATCTGAAGAAGATAAAAAAATCTTCTATCGTTCAAGAAAATTACGTAATTATTTCTCACAACCAATGTGTGTTGCAGAACAATATACAAACATGAAAGGTGAAATCGTTAACATCGAAGACGTACTTAACGACGTTGAAAGTATCCTAAAAGGAAAATACGACGAAGTAGATGAAAACGAATTCTTATTCATAGGAAAATATGGCAAGTAGTGTTGAATTAGAAGCTATAGTACTTAATTCTGAAAACATCCAAATGGATGTAATAAAAGATGTAAAAATAATAAGAATTAAAAGTGCAGAATATAATCTTCTAATAATGAAAGATTATTGGCCAGTGGTTGGAGAAATAAATGGAAAAGTATCAATAGAAGCCGATCAAAACTATTTATATGAAAATATAAATGGCTTCTTTACTCTAAGTCATAATGTATTTCACTTAATAATAAAAGAAACAATAGGTGAATCAAATGGGAACATTTAAACTATTACTAGATTTTTATTTATATTTTAGTCTAATAGTATTAACAGTATCAGCTATTATCTTTTTTGCAACTAAGAATTTCAATAAAAAAAGAATAAAGATACTAGGATTCTTCCTAGACTTAAACAAAAGTCAAAGTATCCTATTAGCAGGTATCACCCTAAATCTAATTGTTTCTACATATTGCATAATAAATATTTCAAACTTTAGTGTTATTTATGTAGCTATGATAATAGCAAGTTGCATAATTTCCTTAATATGTTCTTTAAATCTTCATTATGCAATAGCAGAATTAGTATATGATGCTATAACTGTAGTAGTTTTAATACTACTAAGCTTAATTAAATCATATTTAATGGAAGTACATTTTGATCAATTAATAAATATCTTAAGTATAGTATTCTCTGTTGGTATAGCAGTATACTTAATGTATGCTACAACAAGAAAACTAGAACTACTATTTAAAAAAGCCTAAAATTAAGGAGTGATATAAATGAAAAAAGAAAAGGTTCTAAGAGAAGAAAAAACAAAAAAAATAAGAAAAAAACTTAAACTAAAAAAGAGTGTTCCTATATTTCTTTTTTCTCTATTAGCCATACTAATAATGGTAATAATATTCTTCATAACATACGATAAATATGAAGATTTAACAGAATTAAAAATGGAAAATTATGACTTATATCAATACTTAAGTGGAGTTAGATTTGACTATACAGGCGAACTATCCTTCAAAAAAGATGGTGAAGTAGTAAACTTAAAATATAACGATATTGAAATAGAAGTAGATTCTACTCCAATATATTTTTCAAAAATAGATAATGAAATGATTATCCCTCTAACTATGGGATACTATATACCAAGAATAACAAATAAAAACTATAAACTTCCTGGTTTCACAAGAATAGGTGCAGACCAAGAAAACTATAGTGCTTATCTAATAAAAGATGATGGTAATATAGAATTAGAACCATCATTCCTATACGATGGAGTAGACTTATATGTATTCTTATTTGAAACTCCTATAACAATAAATGGTCAAAAAATAACATTATCACCATTATCATATGCTCAAGTAGTATATGGAGGAGACGTAATTTATTACAATAAAGCTGCTGATACTTATAAAGAAATTCCATCTGTAAATACAGACGTAGTAGCAGAAATAGGACAATATAAATTAAACCTTAGTACAGACATGATTATATACTCAAAACAAAATAGATTACTAATCAAAAATGTACAAAGTGCGCCTACATTTGATAAATAAAAGTGCTTATGCACTTTTTTCTTTTTTTGCTTAAAAATAGGGAGATATATGATATAATATTAATAATGAGGATAGAGGTGTTTCTATGAAAAAAAGAAAAAATTCAAAGAGATTCAAAAATTCATTTTTAGCCAATAAAATACCAGTAATTATCGCAGCATTATTGCTAATTACATTACTGTCATTTTTAATAATATATAACAACTACAAAGAAGTATTTGTAATAGATATCGATGGATATATGATTGGTAGTTCTAATCTTGATACAATCAAACAAGAAAAAGAACCAGAAGAAGTAGAAAACATCACAACAGTAGAAGTAAAACGTGAAGAATCTATAATGAAAAATAGTTTCGACCACTATATTGCAAATGAAAATAGAAATACTGTAAATGTAAATTATCCTTTATACGTTAATGATGGTTTAACTATCATCAACTATAACGATAACATAAACCTACTAAGTACCGATTTTGAAAGAACAACAGGTTTTTCTAATTTAGTATTATCATACGGGAAAATATACGATAACGTATCATATACGCAATTAGATCAAGAATCATATTTATTCTTATCATATCAAGATGGTATATTAATAAATCTTTATGATATTAAAATAGAAACAATGTTAAATACATATACAATACCAACAAATAGTTTTATGTTTTTCTTCGAAAACCAAATTAACTACTTAGAAAGAGGAGAAAATGGTTTTGTTAGAAAAGTAATAAGTGACGTAGACTTAAAGAGTAAAGTAACATTCTACTATATTGGTGGTAACGAAAGTTATGAATATACTTATGAAGAAGTAATTACATTAACTGGTTCAGTATACATCCAAGAAGAAGAACCACCTAAATATGTAGAACCAGAACCGGAACCAGAACCGGAACCTAAACCAAAACCTCAAAAACCAAATAAACCAAGACCACAACCTCAGCCAAAACCTGATAAAGAACCAGCACCACCTGCAGAAAGATATTGGGAAAAACCTTCAGTAGATAATACTGAATTTACGGCTCAAGTTTATTCATTAGAATCAAAGATAACAATAAACGATCCAGCTGGTGTAATAGTAAAAGAACCAACATTTACACTTTATATAAATAATAAAGTTTCAACAAGAAGAACATATTATCAATCAAGTGATGTAGTAATCACTGGATTATCTTCTGAAACTGAATATGTAATAGTTGGAACATATACTTACATGGATAGTGACTGGGAAACAAAGAAAATAGTAACATTCTATATGGGAACAGTTCATACAAAAGATAGAAGTTCCCTTGGAAAAATAGACATTTCATTTGAAAATGGTCAAATATATCCACGTAAAATGGAACTTAAAAACCTAAAAATAAAATCATCATTAAATAGTGAAGCTATCCGTGGTGTTAAAAAAGTAGGTATAAGAGTTGAAGGTGAAACATTCATCTTAAATACAAAACTTACTCAAGCGTTATTAAAAGGTGAAAGAGTAACAGTTACATCAACTGATATCTTAAAATCAAATAGAACAGTAACATATGAAGTATTATTCTTTGATAAAGACAATAACATAATTGATGCAATAAACAATACTGGTGTAACAAAGACATGTAAAAACATGCCGACATTGTTCTTAAAAATAGTTGATAATGATAACATCAATATGAAAGTAAGCCTCGACTTAAGAAACGATGATAAAGTTGAATTAAAGAACTATCGATACATTCTCGTCAATTCAGCAAAAGACATCATTCAATCTGGAAAAGTTGAAGGGCCATATGTTCAAGTAACAAATCTAGATCCGGATAGAGTATTTACTTTAAAAATATATGCTGACATGGATTTAGGCGATGGTAAAGGTCTAATAGAAGACATAATGTTAAAAGACATCAACCTTGTAACATTACCAATCTCTAGTTTAGGTTATATTCACTTAAAAGCATCATCTACAGATATAACAGATACATCAGCATCATTAAAACTTGAACTAAATCACAACAGAACAGATTCAAGATTAACAAAACTATTACAAAAATTAACACTTAATATTTACGAAAAAAATACTAATAAATTAGTGTTAACAAAAGATATCACTGGTGATGATCTTGATACATTAAAAAATAGAAAAAGTAAAACATTTGAAATAACAGACTTAAATTCATTTACTGAATATCGTGTAGAATTCTCATCAATGGTAAAACAAGGTAATACAGATTACAACTTACAATGTATCTACACTATAGAACCTATATATACTCGTAAGCAACCAGTTGAAGTTAAAGTAATTAACATGTTTGCTAACCAAGAGATGATCGACTTCGATATAAAGATTGACGATAAAAACCACGCAATCTTAACCGATGATATAGTTGTTGAATTAAGAGATAAGAAAAATAACTTAATCAAAACTCAATTAGTTAAAACAAATGAAGATTTCGTTAGAATAACATATAACAACTTAGTCGCTAACCAAGTATACAAAATCAACTTCTATGCTAATGAATATAACGAAACTCATAAACCAGTAGATTATAAAACTAAATATACTTTAAAAACATTAACAATAACTACTGAACCTGGTATTAGTGGTACAATCGAACCTATATCTTCTGAAAGAGTTAGTAAAGGTGAAAACCTAATCGATGTTAAATCAGAAGTTAAATGGTATCAAACTGAACAATGGTATAACATACCAAAGACAGTAGATAAAAATGGTAACTTACACCTTTATAGTAAGAGTGGTACAGCAGATTATGCTTACGACTTAAGTGAATATCATGGTAAGAGAGTAACAGTTACTTTCCAAATAAAAACACTTACTCCAGAGTTAACAAATAGAAGAGTATATGTTACAAACTACTTAGGTGGTACAACAACATGGAATTACAACGAAGAAATCACAGGTATTTCTACAAGTCCTAAATCATTTACATATTCATTTATCGTAGGCTCATATAAAAATGACAAAACAGATAACAGAAAAGTAGTATGTCATACAGCAAACCATAATGGTAAAAATAGATGTGACTTCTTAACATTCTATATTACTGGTGGAGATTCATTCCTAGCAGAATACGAAATATCTTTATTAAAAGCAGTAGTATCAGAAGATGAAGAAGAATTCAAACCAGAAATCAACTATGAAAATGGTTACTATGATAGCTCTGGAAACAGAAAAGTATCAAATCTAGACGTTAGAGTATCTGAATACATTGAACTAGAAGCTGGAACTTATTATCAATTTAATTACAACACAGAATCAGCATATATTTATATTTACAACGCAGAAACGAATGCAAGAATAGTTTCAATAGAAAATGTTGTTTCAGGTCAAACATATAGGCCTTCAGTAAAAGCTAAGATGTTGATATTCTTCAGAAATCCATCGTCGCCAGATGAACTGAAACCAGAAAAAGTCGAATTTACAATAAGGAAATTCCGAGCATCGACGAAACCAATAATCTATGATGAATATCAATACGATTTAATAACAAAAGTAAAAGTTAATTTAGCAGACATCCGTGGCGAAATTAGCAACGATAAATATTACATAAGAATATATGAAAATGGTAAAGAAGTAACTTGTGAAAACGACTCAAGTAAAACAGGAATTACTAATTCAGACAAAGCGCCATGTAATGTATATAATGGAACTAAAGGTATTAAAGACGTAGTTCATCAAATAGATTTAAAAGAAGGTAAACAATACGTAGTAGAACTATCCGTATATATCAATGGACGCTTCTACGCATTATCAAATTTTGAAATATCAACAGAAAATGAAGTTATGGGTATATCAACAGTTTCCGACTGGGTATTCATCCAACCTCATGGACATTACATATTATTAAATGACTTATCACTAGAAAAATATTCAGGTGAACGTTTAGGTTATGGATATAGATATTTCTATGGAGAAATAGATTTCCAAGGACATACATTATCAACATATTCATCAGCAACAACATCTAGTGATACAAATGGTCTTGCAATAATCGGTAGAGTTGAAAAGACAGGTGTTATTAAAAACTTAGTTTTAGATGTACACCAAGATCAAATATATCGTTCAACAGGTTCAACTGGTTTCATAGTAAGTAACTATGGTACTATTGAAAACGTATATATTAACTTTATAGATGAAACAGAAGAAAATCTTCCAAACCAATACATTTCACCATTAGTAACAACAAACTATGTTGGTGGTACTATTAAAAACTTCGTAGTAAATGTAGTTAACGAAACAAACTTCTATTCTCATTCAAGTTTACTAGTTAGACAAAACTATGGAGATATCAAGAATGGATACATCTATGGTTCAGATATCATAATTGATCCAGTATATACAAGTACCGCATCAAACTTAGGATTAGTTGAACAATATGGTGGAGTAAGATCTAGAGTAGAAAACGTTTATGTTTTACCAAATATGGTTTATCCAAAAGATAGTAAATTAGTAGGTGGTTTAATCGCTTATGAAACTTACGGTCAAATTAAAGGCGTTTATACAGTTGGTGATTCAAACGGAAGTTTATTCTCAAAAGGACCTGCAGTAGGTGAGGTTAGAGCTACAGCAGACTTACAAGACATCTATTATTACAATAGTAAAATATATACACAAGCTGACCAACAAAAAACAACAGCAACAGCATTAAATGACGTTGCATTCCAACAAAGTGTTTTAGGTGATGGATTCAATGTAGAAGAAATGGTTAAAATCGGATATTATCCACACGTTAATTTCACAACAACAAAAATGCCAACACAACCATACATTGCATTACCAGAAAAACTAGATAAAAAAGAAGTAGACATAGTTTCAATGAAAGTTCTTGAAGACAAAAAAACTATGACTACAGCAGAAGTAGAATTCAGTATTAGTAATCCAGAAGGAGCTAAAATAACTGACATATCTATTTCAGACTTAGATTGTAATATAGTATTCCAAGAATACGAAGATGGAAATACAATTTTAAGAGCTAAATTATTAAACCCAGTAAACTACTACTCAAAATATACAATCTTAAGCATTACATCAACAAGTAGTGGATACGAATCAACAAGAGAATATGCAAATGGTGAAAAATATGCCAATGTAGAATTCTTTAAAGAAATTCGTACAATAGCAGACTGGAAAACAATAAACGATCATAATAATCAAAACTATGCTTTAATGAATGATTTATCATTCTACAATAATACATCATTCTATATCGCAAACTATAGTGGAACACTAGAAGGAAATGGATTTACTATTAGAGACGCTAAGATAACTACTAGTGGTAAACGCGGAATATTCGATAAGTTTAACGGTATTATGAGAAACTTAACATTCGAAAACATAGAAAAAACAACTGATACCCCTTATAGTGGAGTAATAGGTGAAAGTACAGCTTACGCAGTATTCAATAATGTACATGTAAAAGATATAACAATAACTATTCCAGAAACATCAAAACAATCAACATTATATGTTGGAGGATTCGTAGGATACTCAGCAGCAAGTAAATATCAAAACTGCTCAGCATCTAATATTAAAATTATAAGTGATTCTCAAACATCAGGAGTTGCAATAGGTGGACTAATCGGAAAAACAGCCGGTGGTAACGTAATTAACAACTTTGCAAGAAATGTAGATATTAAAGTTGATAAATCAGTTGGTGTTGAAGGTGTAGGTGGACTTATCGGTCACGCATATGACGGAACTGGTGGAGACACAATCATAGCTAATACATACTCAACAGGTAAAATAGTAAGTAACAACATATACACTGGTGGACTAGTTGGTGTATGTACAGGTACAGTAGAAACAAGTTATACTACAGTAAATGTATCTGGTGACTTAGGATATGTTGGAGGTCTAGTAGGATTCTCTACAACAGCAGCGTCAGGATATACAAAGAACTTATCATTAGGTAATATTTATACTCCTAAAAATGGAGATAAATTAATCCCAAATATTGAACTTGGTGATACAAACTTCACATTAGAAGATACATTGATTAATGGTGTTGAGTCATCTGAAGCATATGGTGGATCAACATTAACAAGAGAACAATTAAGTGTAGATACTACATATATTGATGTTATAGAATTAGGCAAAGCATTCGACTACTCAAAATCAAGCGAAGGCATTTTACCAAAACTATATCAACAAGATACTGAAGAGTTAATACCAAATCAAATTGATGTTAGAGTACCAACAGAACCATTAAATATAACAAAAGTAGAAGTTGACTATGGTCGTAATGAAGCAGGAGAAGAAAAATCTGCAGCTATTGTTACATTAACATTCGAAAAAATACCAGAAGGTAGCGAAGTAACAAACCTTGTTATTGAAGGGGCTAAGATGATTAGTACTCAACAAAATGGTACAGACACAGTAGTTGCTAAATTCGAACCAATTAAATACTACGACTACTACAAACTTAGTGGTGTTGAATTAACAACAAATAATCAAAAAGAAATTCAAGATAAACAAAATATCATTGAAATTCAATTCTTTAAATCAATCAAATCATTAGAAGATTGGAATGCAATTGATAGTAATTATCCAGAAAACTATTATCTAGAAACTGATATCGATTTATCACAAGCAACAAATCAAACAAACATAACATTAAATAGATTAATTGGTAAAGACAAAATAGTAGATGGAGAAAAAACAAAATATCAAATCCATAACTTTAATTTAGAAAATAAAAGTAATAAAACAGGTATATGTATACTAGAAAAAGTTGTAAACGGAATTAGTAATATCAATTTCAATAATATAACAATTACAGATACATCTACAGGTGGAAATAGTTACATCAATATTATTAGATATAACTATGGTGATATGAGTGACATGGAATTCAAAGACATCAAGATTGATGCTAAGAAGAAATATTACGTAGCTCCAATCGGAGTAAACTACGCACAAAAAGTATCTAACATAGATATTAAAAATATTGATATAGTTGCTTATGAAAATGCCAGTGGATTCATTGCTTATGCCGAAAATGGTGAAGGACGTGAATATACAAATATTCATGGAGATGACATCATAGTAACAGGTACAACACATAGACTTGCTGGACTATTTGGAGTTATGAGAACATCAAACTCAGTAGCAGATTATAAGATTAATAACATCTCAGTTATAAATTCAAAAATAACAGCATCATCTACATCAGCAACATACATAGGTGGTATTGCTGGTTATGGTGACTGTGGAAGATATTGTACAGTTAAAAATACTACTATCGAAGGTGAAAGATATGTTGGAGGAATCTTCGGATATCAATTAAGTAGATATAGTAGAGACTTAGAAGTATACAACGTAACAATAAAATCTGATCATAACAACGGTTATAGAGTAGGAGGAATCGGTGGTTACACAAGAGACCTATTCAACTCATACGTTATAGATTCAGATCTATATATGACAGCTCCTAATGCCTACGGATTAGGTGGTATAAGTGGATATAGAGATAGTTACTACTTTAGAGCAAATGGTGTAACTGGAACAACACTTACAGGTACACAAGACGTTGGTGGATTAATCGGTCGTCAAAGTGGTGGTGAAACTCACTCATCATATGTTCAAGATTGTACAATCAAAGGAACAATAAATGTTGGTGGACTAATAGGAAACCACAAGAGTAACTGGCTGCTAAGAAGCCACGTAACTAGAACTAGTGTAGAAGCAACAGAAAGCTACGCAGGTGGACTAATTGGTAGATTAGGTAACACAGAAATGTCTCATGGTTACGTAAGAGAATCTTATGGAACAGACATGACAGTATATAGTAAACAATATGCTGGTGGATTATTCGGTGGATTATTCTACTCACTATACTATCCAAATACAATATATAGTTTATACTTTGAAGGAAGCATAACATCAGAAGATGGAACAACAGCTGGATTAGCAACTGGAGATGAATTTAATTCAGAAGTACTTCCTCTAGATAGAATAGGTTTCTATGAAGACTCAACAATAAATCGTGTAAAAGCTAAGACATATGGTTCTAAACCAGTACTAGGAACAAATATGTTAAGTAATATTTCATTAGTAAATGGTCATTACTTAGGTAATGTTGGAGAAGAAATATACAATAGAAGTTATCCAAATGCTGGATATGGAAAAGACTACATTAAACTAGAAGCAGGAAAAACATATACAATCGGTGTAGATGTTAAGAGTGGTTACGACTGGTTAAGAGTAAAAGTATATGATGTAGATGGAACATTCATAAAAGATATGACTTCTGCATCAAACAACCATTATCCAAGAGCATATAACTTTAATAGACAAAACCAAGTAACATTCCATATACTAAGAGATGTTTATATCAGAGTAATGTTCTATGATATGACACAAATAGATGGATATTACTTATATGAAACAACATATGGTAATCATGATGTTAACGCAGATGATTTACTAGATTATCAAGATTTAATTACAAAATCTACATGGACAAGATATCAAAATAGTACAGGAACATCATATGATTATGCATATTCAACTAAATTGAACTTCCCTTACAATAACTACGATTTCACAAAAATCAACAATAGAATAGATGCAACAGTAACAACGTCTAAGGGATTAGCAACAGGTAATGCTGTCGCTTCAATTACAAGCTTACCTCATGAAGGTATGATTATGGATGGTAAAAACGATACAGTAACAATCGAAAACGCAAGTTTACTACCTCCAAAAGATAACTTCACAGTAAGTGCAAGAATAACACCAATTTCAAATACAATGAAGACATATCAATTTATATATTTAGCTAACGATCCTTCTAAAAATAGTAATGGATTCGGATTATTTGTACATAGTTCTTCATCAGCAAGACTTCTATACATTAGAATTAATGGATCAAATTATTCAACAGGATTATACATTCCATTAAAAGCTTCTACAGAAGTAACTGCTACATATCAAAAGAATACAAATAATACAAAATATACAACAAAAGTCTATATTAATGGTGTTCTAAGATATACAAAAAGTGACTGTGCAGCTATTACAATGCATGATACAGCAAAAATAAGAATTTCTCCTAGTAACTATGACACAGGAGGAACTAATGCTAGATACCTAGGTATATATGAATACTTAGCAGTTTATGACACTGTTATATCAGAATCATTGATTAAGAATAATTACAATACTACTAACTGGAACGTTAACAACCTTCAATACTTATTTGATTTTAGAAATATAAATAGTGGATCATTCTATAAAGAAGGAGCACATTATCCAACACTTCTAGAAACAAATGTAAAAGGTGAAGACGGAAATTATATTATTCAAAAATATCAAGAAAAATTACCAGCAGAATATGATGCTAATGAAGTAAGTAGGTTAACACCATTACCAAATCCATCATTAACAAATAGAACATATATGTCTAATAGATTCTCTGTTTCAAATCAAACATCATCAACTATTAGTAAAGATATGTTAGGAAGTAATATCATAATGCTTAATAAAGCAATTAAAGATATTTACAAAGTTTATCCATCTGGTACAAATACAGTAAACATTGAATTTGATAAAACATATGCAGATGTATCATTCAAATACAAAAACGGTGATTACCAATCACCAATACAAAAACTAACTGATAGAACATTTACATTAAGTTATGATTATAAAAATGACTTAATACTAACTATCAAAGGTTCTTCTCAAGAAGAAACAATTACAATTACTAAAGAAGACTTAGCAAAAACAATCCAAATAAATAATAATGAATACTATCATATAGAAAATAATAAGTTATATAACAATGATAAAAAAGTAGTAGATAATGCTTATAACATATATAACAATTTAGTACTACTGGATAACAACAAAGTATATGACATAGAAACAAAAGAAACATATGAAGTAATAACTCATAAAGGAATATATGCAAGTCCAATTCCTCTAGCAGAATACAATGTTCAAAATAGAGTAGTTAAAACATTCTATAATTACAGCATAATAACTGACTTAGAAGGAAATGAAGTAGTTAGAAATGTTCAAATCCATGTAAGAGGAGAAAAAATATATATCTTCGATGCTAACGATTCATCTAAACAAGATATGAATGTATTCAATACATACAATACAGAAGAATATCAAGTATCACTAATTGATGGTCACTTAATCTCAATAAAAGCTGGAATAAAAATACCAAATTACTTCAGTAATAATAATATTGAAGAAGTAGATCAAGATGTTAATAGTAAAGATGCAATCATCATGGTAAGATACAAAAATGGTTACACAGTAGCATTCGATTACTATACTGGAGAAGAATTATTCTCATATGGTACAAAAGAAAAAGTATCTTTATTCAAATTTATTGGTAACTCAATGTCAGGTGAATACGTATTATCATCTTCAAATAATACATTCAGCGAAAGTAATAAGTTAAAAGAAACTGTTACAAACGTAACTGACAAAGAAGTAAAAGATAAATTATCTGATAAACTTACTTCTCCTTCAAAACCAAATAACAATGAATATGAAGGCGAACCAGTAGATAATACAGGTACAGTAATTGAATCAACTAAGTTAACTGATGAATATGTTCAAATATATAACAATACTACAGGAGAATATGAAGTATATAGTACAAACGATATACTTAACTCTAATAACACTATAGTAGAATCAACAAGTAATAAGATTAATAGAAATGCATTCTTATATAATTACTTCCAAGGTCAAGAAAGAAATACTTTCTTCGAAAAAACAAGATTAACAATAATCATGATAATAATCGGATTAGTAATAATAAACTTAGCATTATTTATTAAAAACATTAATACTAAAGAGGCGCATAAAAATGAAAAAATTAAAGCTAACTAAAAAAGGAAAAAAATTAGTAGGAGTACTTGCTGCAATAGCAAGTCTCCTAACAATAATTTTAGTATTCCTTATATTATCATTAAATACAGATACATCTAAAACTTATAATATAGAAAAACTACATTCTATATTAATAGGAGAATACGAAGATTTAAATCTAAGAGAAATGGATCAAATAGATCTATTAAATAGATTTGGTATCATAAAAAATGATATACCAGAATCTCTAGCATTAATGAGTCATTTAGAAGATAAAGAAGAAAACCAATTTAAAGAAACAATCATTATCTTAATAAATACTGAAAACTACCAATATTACTATGATTCATTAGTAAGTCAAATCGACTCAATAACTAGATATAGTGAAAATAAAGATGAAGTAGAGTTATATAAAAATTCAATTCTAAAAGCGGACAAAAACTATGTATATCTTATAGTTGGTGCAAACGCCAAAGAGATTGAAAACATAATTAATGAATAAAAGAGAAAGAATATTTATCTTTCTCTTTTTTATGTTATAATATAAGAAGAATAGGGTGATTTAAATGCCAAACAATGAAAACAATAATTTAGAAAGCAATTTACCTAACATGAGTAATCAACTACCAACTGTAGCGTTTCAAACTGAACTAGGAATGCCACAAATGAATCAAGTAAATAACGAACAACCAGAACAACCAAATATAGACCCACAACCAGTACAACCCAAAGAAGAAGGTGGTCTTACTAAAAAAGTAATTCCGATGATCATTATCAATGCTATCGTAATATTTGCTTTATTTTACTTCACAGTAAATAAAAATACACTAATTAGTGCAGGAGTACCAATATATATAATATTAGGTTCTATAATATTTGCTATCCTGGATAAGAAAAAAAGCGAATTCCCAACATCAGTTGTAATTGGAGGAATGGTATCAGCAGTTGTATGTTTTGTTGTATCAATGCTGTATGAAGAACAAATGGACTTATGGACATACTATACAGCAGCTTGTGCATTAACAGGTATAATAGGCTTAATGATATCAAATATTGTTACTAGTCTACTTACGAATATAAAAAATATAAAAGCTTTACAAACAATAGGTTACTTAATTGTATTTGCCTTAATATTTGGAGTACCATACTTAGCATACAAAAAATGGCCAACAGAATTTAATCAATATATTTTCTATCAACAAAATGAAGTAGTAGCAGAAACATATGAAGAATATGTTACAAAAACATTAAAAGCAAGATATAATGTAGAATTTAATTGTGACTTCCAAAACAAGTCATATCACAAAACTGAAAAAAATGAAATAATGACAACATTAACATGCAAAACTTCAGTTATAGATACACCAATCAATATAAGAACAATACCTTATAACGAATCAAAAGTACAATATACAATTATTGATGACTTCTTAGAACAAGTTTATCTAAAAGAAATAAAAACTTTAATATCTAATAAAGTAAAACAATCAACTGGAGCAACATCAGTAATAACATACTTATATCCAAAAGATAAATGTATCTTTGCTGGAGACTGTGCAGATTGTGAAGATTACTATGATAACTATAGTAAAATAAATGATCCAAAAAATAGATATGAAATTAGTTCTAGTATAAACCTATCTAAATACATGGGGTTATCTACAGAAGATTTCATTACAAAGTTTATTAATGAAAATGAATATAAAGTAATCCTAAATATTAAAGGAGCATACGATAAAGACTACACAGACTTTAAAACTCTTCAACAAAAAACATTAACAGGTTTAAATGAACTAAAACTAAAAAATACTTATGGATATGAAATAAATTTCTTTGACACAAGTAAAACATCATTTGAAACAAAAGTAAATAATACTATTGGAAAAACAAATGATACAAAAGAATTCAAATAAAAAGAAAGATTAAATCTTTCTTTTTTTTATTACCAAACTTAATAATACTAACATAAATGCAATATAATAAAAATACTGTTTAAAATATAAAATAAAAACATAATTTCTACTAAAAAACATTTCTTGTACAATTACCAATAATATAATAATTAAATAAAATAATTTATTATTCATATTATCTTTCAATACCTTAATACATACCCAAGAAGATATAAGTATATTAAATATCCATTCAGTAACTAAAATATTCTCTATATTACTTAAATATCCCATAAAATCTATTTTCTTAAGTATTAAAAATTCAGGAAATCTTACCATACTAGCAAACTCACTACCATAAATACATATAATAAAAAATAATACTATTATCATAAGTATACAACCTACAATATAACCTAAATGTATATCTCTAAATTCTAACTTATCTTTATAATTAATAAGTAATATATTAGGTAATACCGAAGCTCCAGCAAATACCATAATTCCTTTAATAATATTAAAAGTATCATTATTAAATAATGGAAACATTCTATCTACATTAACCAAACTCAGTAAACTAAATAATGCAATTACTATTTCTATAATAGAAATATAAATAAATATTTCAGACACTCTTCCTATAACCTTAAACTCTTTCTTAGACGCATATAGTAATGAAACAAAAAACAAAGAAATAATAAGTAGAGTAGGAGTATTAAGTAATAAGTAATTACTAGTTAATACACAATTAGCTAAAGTACCCATTACTAAAGTAGCAATAGCTATAATAGAAGATACACACTTACATACATTTCCTTTCTTAAAAAATAAATATAGTAAAAAATAACCAAGTAACATTCCAAGTATAGAAGTAATCAAAAAGTCATTTAAAGATAACTTAATAAGTAAAGTAAAACCACCACCTAAAAAAAGAGTCCTAGTTAAATAAAAACTTAATATATTATACTGTCTTCTATTTATCATATAACACCCCATATATAGTTCCATTCTTATTTATCTTTATATCTACATCTACTACATACTTAATGTCTTCCATATTCTTTTTATACTTCTTATAATACTTATCTTGTAAACCTAATATATCAGAACCATTACTTAAAGTTTCTTCTATATAAGAATCTATATCTAACTCCATATCTTTACTTATAATCCTACTTAAATAACTATAACTATCACTATCTTCTAAATCTATCTTTGTACTTATAACTTTGACTAATCCTTCACCACATACTTTAATAATTACTTCATCTTCTTTTACTTCATATTTAACCTTAGTATTATAAACACTAATAGTATTACCATTTTTACTAAAATTAATATTATTACTATTTAAACGTAATAGAGTATATAAATTACTATTAATCTTTCCAACTAACTTATCCTTATTAAAATAAGCAATTTCATTAAATATAACTTTATCTTCATCTAAAGAAATACTAGGTATAGCAATATCATCTCTCTCATTAATCATATAACTTACAAGTATATCTAAATCATCAAACTTAGTATCATCTAAATAATAATTAATAGTATTAGTAATAACATTAGACATACTTTCATTCTCTAACTTTTTATTTAATACTTTACTAGGATCATCAACCATAACCATATAATAATTACTATTAATACTAGTATCTCTAACTATATAATCTAATACTTTACTAATACCATTTTTACATAAATCCTCACTAACTAATAACACATTAACATGTTCCATATATACATACTTATCACTACTATTCTTAGCATTTAAAAATGCATTAGAAATATTTCTATCTTCTCCAGTATATAAAACTGTTTCTATCTCATTAGAACTACCATCTTTAATAGATTTAGTTACTTCTAAACTAACTATATATTTATTATCTTTATAATCTATACCTATACCAGTAACAACACTCATATCATTTAATTCTCTATAATCATAACAACCACTAAGTAATAGAATTACTCCTAGTAATAAAATAATTCTTTTCATACATTACCTCTATTTCTATTATCACTAAGTATGTTACTTCTCTTATTATCTTTACTATTTTTCAGTAACGTCTTAAATAAATAAGTCCTATCCATCGGAGCTACTGGATACAAATATGGTTTACCAAAAGTATTAACACTACATAAATGTACTAATATCAAGAATCCTCCTATAACTAATCCATATAATCCAAACATTATCGCTAATAGAAGAATAAATAATCTAAAGAATCTAAGTCCATCAATAACTTCACCACTACTAAATATTAAACCAGTAACAAAAGTTATTCCTATAATAATAATCATAATAGGACTAGCAACATTAGCAGCAACAGCTGCTTCACCTAATATTAAAGCACCTAATATAGAAATAGAACTTCCATAACTAGAAGGAAACCTTATATCACTTTCCCTTAAAATAGCACATAAAAGTATCATAAATATTGCTTCAAAAGAAGAAGGAAAAGGAACACCACTTCTTCCAGCTTGAAAAGATAGTAATAACTGTATAGGTATTGTTTCAGGACTATAACTAATAATAGCTACATATAAAGCAGGTAGCATTATTGTTACTATAAAACATAATAATCTTAATACTTTTAAGAAATTAACATTAATAGCTTTAACATAATAATCTCCTTGAGGATTAACAAAATCACTTAAAAATCCAGGCATAATAAGTGCATAGGGAGAATTATCTGCTATGATAACAACTTTCCCTTCAAGTAATGCCCTTGCAACTCTATCAGGTCTTTCAGTCTTTATAATAGTAGGTAGTGGACTATGTTCATCTTCTTTACTTAAATACTGTATTAATAACTCACTATCTATTAAACCATCTATATCTATCTTATTAATTCTGTCTCTAACAGTATCAACTAATTCATTCTTAACAATATCATTACAATATAGTAAAGATACTTTAGTCAAAGTCTTTCTACCTAACATAAAATCTTCATTAACTAACTTATCAGACTTTATTCGTCTTTTAATCAAACCTAAATTCATTAATATACTTTCATTAAAAGAATCCTTAGGTCCATTAACACTAGTTTCAGAAGTAGGTGGAGTAACTGATCTATATAAATCTCCTTTAACTTCACATACTAATATTTCATCTGAATCATATATACAAGCAAACCCATTAAGTAAATATTCCTTAATAAGTTTATGGTCTTTAATATGAATTACATTAGGTCCACTAACAATATCTTTTAAGAATAAATACCTATGTCCCATAGTAACATTCTGTAATATATATTCATTAACCTTATTACTACTACATAAACTCTCTAAATACATTACATTAACTTTATTAAATCTTTTATGTATCAAATCACTTGAATTATTAAATTCTTTCTTTAAGTATTTAGTTATCATAAAATCACCATTAATAGTATTACCAATAATTAGTAGTTTATTAAAAAAGTTTTAATTAAAAAAAGGAAATCAGTCTATCCACCTATAATAATATAAGTAGGAGGTGCATTATGAATTACTACAATGAAATAAAAACTAAATTAATAGAAAATGAAAACTACGCAAGAATAAAAGATTATTCCAAAGAAAGATATAAACTAAATACTTACTATGAAATAGGTAAAATACTAAGCAAAGCAGGTAAGCGTTATGGTGAAGGCATAATAAAAGAATACTCAAAAAAACTAACAAAAGAACTAGGTAAATCTTATTCTTTAACCACTTTAAAATATATAAGACAATTTTATATTTTCTCAAAAAGTCACTCAGTGAGTGACCAATTAACATATACACATTATAAAGTATTACTATCGTTAAAAGATAACAAAGCAATTGATTATTACATATCATTAAGCATTAGCCAACAATTAAGTGTTAGAGATTTACAAAGAAAAATAAAAAGTAAAGAATATGAAAGACTAGACGAATCAGCTAAACAAAAATTAATCAACCAAGAACAACCAACTATTCAAGAATTAATAAAGAATCCATTGGTAATAAAGAATAAATTCAATAAAACAATATTAACTGAAAAAACACTAAAAGAAATAATCTTAGAAAACATAGATGACTTTCTAGTAGAACTAGGTAATAAGTTTAGTTATATTCGTAGCGAATACAAAATAAAAATAGGAGATAGATACAATTACATAGATATACTACTTTATAACTATGAATATAACTGCTTCGTAGTAATAGAACTAAAAGTAACAGAACTAAAAAAAGAACATATAGGTCAAATAGAAACTTATATGAATTATATAGATACTAACTTAAAAACTATAAATCAAGATAAAACAATAGGAATAATTATATGTAAAAAAGATAATCAATTTATAATGGAATATTGTAGTGATCCAAGAATATTAAGTAGAGAATATCTTATAAAGAATTATTAAATTTGTTTTATTTATATGTTTAAAAAAATAAAATATAGTATAATAAACTTATCGAGGGATTGTATATGTGTGAAGTAAAAATAGAAAAATTAGACAATCAAGGTAGAGGTATTTGTTATGTGAATAACAAGATTACTTTTGTAGAAAATGCACTACCAGAAGAACAAGTTATAATAAGATTAACTAAAGAATCTAAAAAGTTTAATGAAGCAGAAGTACTTGAATACATTATGACTAGTAAAGATAGAGTAGAAAGTCCATGCCCATATTTTAAAGAATGTGGTGGTTGTGAATTATTAAACCTATCTTATGAAAATACTTGTAAATATAAAAAAGAAAAACTAGAAAACATTCTATCTAAATATGCCAACATAAAAACTAAAGTAGAAATAGTTAAATGTTCTAACCATCTTAACTACCGTAATAAAATAACTTTAAAAGTAGAAAATGGTAAATATGGATACTATGCTTCTAAAACACATAAATTAATAGAAATAGACAAATGTCTATTAGCAGAACCAGCTATTAATAGTTTTATTAATGACATAGATAAATTAAATATAAAAAACGGAGAAGTAATAATACGTTCTAACTATAATAGTGAACTACTTATATGGATAAAATCAAAAGATAAAGTAAAACCAAATATAAGTTATTTAAAATCTAAACATAAAATAGTAGGTATCTTATTAAATGATCAACCTATAATAGGAGATACTAGTTTCATAGAAATAATAAATCACCAACTATTCACAGTATCATATGATTCCTTCTTTCAAGTAAATAGAGATATATGTTCTAAACTATTTAACTTAATTAATAAACATATAAATGATAATGAAACTATTCTAGACTTATATTGTGGAGTAGGAACACTAGGTATCAATGCATCTAAAAATGCTAAAAAAGCATTTGGTATAGAAATAGTAAAAAATGCAGTACTAAATGCTATAACTAATTCTAAAATAAATAAAAGAGATAATATATATTACATGTTAGGTGATGTATCAACATGTCTACCTAAAATAAAAGATAAAGTAGACACTATAATAGTAGATCCCCCTAGAGCAGGATTAGATAAAGTAACTAAAGATACTATAATAGAATTTAATCCTAACAAAATAATATATGTTTCATGTGATCCAATGACTCTAGCAAGAGACCTAAAAGAACTATCTAGCTATTACAACATAATTGAAGTAAAAGGACTAGACATGTTCCCTCATACACAACACATTGAATCATTTGTTGTACTCGAACGTCGTTAAAAGTAATAGAAAATAATAAAATCTTCCCTAATGGTATAAAAAAACACTAAAAAATACAAGTTTAGTGTTTTTTAGTGCACAACAAAAAGTATTTGATAGATTAGTTCAACCAAACAACCATAAAATAATATTAGTACTACTATAAAAATAACATATACCCAAATCCCTTTACACAATTCAAAAAAATATGATACAATCAAATCTTCATACTAGGAGGAAGATACAAGATGAATAAATCAATATTAGAAAAAACAAGATTAGAATATATTCCAAAATTACCCAAAATATTAAAAGATGGAATATCTAAAATAGCAATAAGAGAAGGCAACGAAACAAAAAGTGCATCTGATTGTCAAAAAATAAAAAAAATATTTCCTAATACATATGGAAAAAAAGAAGTAACTTTCATAGAAGGAAAAAATACTTCTGCACCAAAGAAACAAGTCGTAGGTGTTATTCTATCAGGTGGACAAGCACCTGGAGGACACAATGTAATTTGTGGATTATATGATGCCCTAAAAGCTACAAACAAAGATAATGAACTATATGGATTTAAAGGTGGGCCAAAAGGATTACTAAATGATAACTACATACTATTTGATGATGAGTATATTAATCAATTTAGAAATACTGGAGGTTTTGACATACTAGGAGCAGATAGAACTAAACTAGAAACAGAAGAACAGTTTAAGATCATCCAAGAAGTATGCAATAAACATAATATAAATGCTATTGTTATAATAGGTGGAGATGACTCAAATACCAATGCAGCTTTACTAGCCGAATACTTTGCTGAAAACAACATAGACATCCAAGTAATAGGTTGTCCAAAAACAATAGATGGTGACTTAAAGAATGAAGATATAGAATGCTCATTCGGATTTGATACAGCTACTAAAACGTATAGTGAACTTATAGGTAATATATGTAGAGATTCAATTTCTGCAAAAAAATACTGGCACTTCATTAGACTTATGGGACGTTCTGCTTCACATATAGCACTTGAATGTGCTCTACAAACACACCCAAATATATGTCTTATTTCAGAAGAAATAGCCAACAAAAAAATGTCTCTTTCTGAGATTGCAGAATATATAAGTGATTCAGTTGAAAAAAGAGCAAATAAAAATATGAATTACGGTATAGTTCTAATTCCAGAAGGAGTTATAGAATTTGTTCCAGAATTTTCAGTACTAATATCTGAAATAAACGAACTAATAACTGGAAACAAAGCAGAGAAATTTAATAAATTATCTTCATGGGATAAAAAATATAAATATGTAATTAACAAATTAACAAAAGAATCTGCTGAAGTATTTAATATCATACCTATAGATATTCAACAACAATTACTATTTGAAAGAGACCCACATGGTAATGTTCAAGTAGCATTAATAGAATCAGAAAAACTATTTTCTAAAATGGTAGCAGAAAAACTATCAATCAAAAAAGAAAATGGAACTTACAATGGAAAATTTTCCCCAGTACATCATTACTTCGGATATGAAGGAAGAAGTGCATTTCCATCAAATTTTGATGCCGACTACTGTTATTCACTAGGATACAATGCCTTCGTTCTAATTCAATATGGTTACAATGGATATCTATCTAAAATATCTAATCTATCTAAACCAGCAAATGAATGGATAGCAGGTGGAATGCCAATAACTAAAATGATGAACATCGAAAGAAGACATGGTAAAGATAAACCAGTTATAAAAAAAGCCCTAGTAGATTTAAAAGGAAATCCATTTAAAGAATTTAAAGATAATAGAAAAAAATGGGCTGTTGAAACTTCATACATATATCCAGGAGCTATTCAATACTATGGACCATCAGAAGTATGTGATACAACAACAATAACACTATCTTTAGAAAGTACAAAAGATAAGAGCATTTAAATGCTCTTTTTTTATATGAGTAAATATATGATATAATATAAACAGAAATGAGTGATGAGCATGAGTACAAGAAATGCAAAAAGAGTAAAAGACATAACAGGTATGCAACAAATATGCATAGATTTAAAACCTAATAGATGTGATTCTGATGTATACATAAATCAAAAAATAGATGTAACTAATCTAATGGAATATCTTGCTAAAAGAAAAGAAGAAGGAACACATATAACTTTCTTTCATGCTATAGTAACAGCAATAGGTAAAGTTTTATATAATAGAAATAAATTAAATAGATTCGTATCTAATCGTCATATGTATGAACATAATGATGTAGTATTATCTTTTGTAGCCAAAATAACATTTGATGATCATGCAGAAGAAATGATGATAATGGTACCAGTAAAACCAAATGATACTATTGAAACAATAAGTGCCTTTATCCAAGATAAAGTAGATAGAGTTAGAAAACCTAAAAAAGTTAAAAAAGAAGGAGCTAACGATGCTATAGATATAGTAGGTAAACTTCCTAACATAATAAGAATACCTCTAGTAGGATTATTAAAATGGATGGATAAAAAAGGTATACTACCATCATTCCTAGTAGAAGATAATCTATACTATAGTAGTATGATACTATCTAACTTAGGTTCAATTAAATGTGGAGCAATTCATCATAACTTAACTAACTTCGGTACATGTTCCTCTCTAGCTACAATAGGTGAAATAAAAGCCGAAGAAATAATAAATGAAAATGGTAAAGAAGAAATAAGAAAACTATGTGAATTTGGTATTAACCTAGATGAAAGAATAGCAGATGGTTATTACATGGCTAAATCAGTAAAACTACTACAATACATCTTCGATAATCCAGAACTACTAGAACAACCAGCTAATGAAAAAATAGATCTAGGAGAAGCTAGATAATTATGCTAGGAATCATTAAAGAAATATTGATAGTTGGATTAGGAGTTTTACTTATATTAGGGACAATAGTTGGATCAGTCTTATTAGGTCTATTCATAGCTGAAATAATAACAAATAAAAAAATGAAAAGCAATAAGTCTCTAGATCCTAAAGATAAAGAACAACTAGAATATTTTATAAATAAAGATTATCTTGGAATAATCTCAAAAAATAAAGAGAATTATAAAATAGAAGATGACGATTATTGGTACTTAGAAGACATAGTTGCAGACATTGATGATATATGTCGTACTATATTAATGAGTCAAAAAAAATTATATCATACTAAAGAAGAAGTATTAGAAAAAGAATTCATAGATATGGTAAAAAAATTAAATAACAAAGAAATAAATGATATATATAAAGAAATGCAAAAAGTTAAAAAGATAGCATTTAAATATTATGATGAAGAAGGAAATATAATCATAAAAAAGTAGGAGGTATACAATGCCTATAATAAAAACATACATGGTTCCACATCCACCATTAATAATACCTGATATAGGTAAGGGTGGAGAAGAACAAATTAAAAAGACTACTGAAAGTTATGAAACAGTAGCAAAAGAAATTAGTGAAATAAAACCAGATACAATAATAATTTCTAGTCCTCATACAATCATGTATGGGGACTACTTCCATATAACTAATGCTAACAAAGTATCAGGAGATTTCTCTAACTTTAATGCATCTAATATTTCATTCGAAGAAGAACAAGATATAGAACTAATCGAAGAGATAGAAAACATATCTAAAAAATATAACTTCCCAGCAGGAAGAACAAAAGATATAGAGTTAGATCATGGTACAATGATACCTTTATATTTCATAAGAAAATATTATAAAGAAGGAAAAATAATAGTACTAGGTCCATCTGGATTACCATTAATAGATAACTATATGATGGGTATTATTATCAAAGAAGCTGTTAATAACTTAAACAAAAAAGTAGTGTATATTGCTAGTGGAGACCTATCTCATAAACTACAACCACATGGTCCGTATGGTTTTTGTAACGAAGGAGTAGAATACGATAAAAGAATAATGGAAGTATGTTCTAATGCAAACTTCAATGAACTACTTAACTTCGAAGAATCGTTCTTGGATAAAGCAGCTGAATGTGGACATAGATCATTTACTATAATGGCCGGTACTCTAGACGGACTAAATGTTAAAGCAGAATACCTATCTCACGAAGACATTACTGGAGTAGGATACGGTATAATAACATTTACTCCTCAAGATAAAAATGATAATAGATACTTCCTAGATAATTACTTTAATGAACTAGAAGAAAAACTAAATAAACAGAAACAAAATGAAGATCCATACGTAAAACTAGCAAGACTTACTATAGAAGAATATATTACTAATAAAAATGTATTAGAAACACCTTCTAATACCCCAAAAGAACTACTTAATAGTCAAGCTGGAGTATTTGTCTCAATTCATAAATTCGGCTCTCTAAGAGGCTGTATTGGTACAATAATGCCTACTACAAACTCTATAGCTCAAGAAATAATAACTAACGCAATAAGTGCTTCTACTAAAGATCCTAGATTTCCTAAAATAGAAAAAGAAGAACTAGATTACTTAGAAATAAATGTAGATGTACTAGGTGAACCAGAAGACATAGATAGTGAAGAACAACTAAACGTAAAAGAATATGGTGTAATAGTAACGTCTGGTATGAAAAGAGGATTACTACTACCAGACTTAGATGGAGTAGATACAGTAAGTGAACAAATATCTATAGCTAAGAAAAAAGCAGGTATAAAAGATGAACCATATACTCTACAAAGATTTAAAGTAACAAGACATAAATAGAAAAGAAGTGATAACATGTTAAGTCCAACAATAGAAACAGAAAGACTAATATTAAGAAGATATAAAGAATCAGATATAGATGCTATATATGAAATAATAACAGATGATAGATTAACTAACTATATTAGTTATCCACCATTTACAAAAGAAAAAGAATTAGAATGTATTAAAAAATGGATAGAAGAAGCAGATACTAATAAAAAAGAAAAATGGGTAATAGAATTAAAATCTACTAAAGAAGTAGTAGGTAACATAGACATTAATACTATATATGAAAAACATAACTATTGTAATGTAGGTTATACAATAAGATATAACTATTGGGGTAACGGCTATGCCGCAGAAGCACTAAAAGCAGTATCAGACCATCTACTTACTAATAGTGGTTATTACTTAGTAGAATGTTCTTGTAACGAACGTAATACCCAATCATCTAAAGTTATGTTAAAAGCAGGCTTCCATAAAGATGGATACATAGCTAATAGAAGACTAGCTAAAGATGGTACATACTCAGGTATAGAATACTATAGTAAAACTAAAGAAGATATAAAAAGTTAGCACAAACTAACTTTTTTATATTTCTTAAATATATTTATATGCTACAATTGATTTATCGGAAGAAGAGTGAGATTCATATGACAAAAACTACTAAGAATAAAAAAACTTCTATAAAGAAACCAACTTATATGAAAGGTATAATAGGTTCATTTATAGGTGGAATGATAGCATCAATACCATGGATATGGATATATGTATATGGAGAAGAAATATATACTATATTTGCTTTAATCATAGCTACAGGAGCCTTAATAGGTTACCAATTATTTAAAGGTAAAGTAGATAAAAAACTACCATTTATAATAGCAGGAATATCTCTATTATGTGTAACAATATCAACATTAATAATAATACCTTTATTATTATTAACACAATATGGAGGATCACTATCTTTATTAAATTTAAAAATATTATATGGAGATCCAACATATGTTAGACCTTTAATGAAAGACTATATGGTATCAATATTATATACTATAGTTGGTATGGCATTACCTATTTCTCATATCTATAATTTTATAAAAAGAAACCCTAATCAAGAAAACCTTGAAATACCTATAGGTGGCGGTTCTAAGAAAGATAAAGAGGCAGTAAAAAAATACTTTATATTAAAAGATGCTGTAACAGAAGAAAAAGCAATAGAATTAGAAGAAAATGCTAACATAAAAATGTATTCATTAGAAGCATTAATTGATGATGGAATAATAATAAAAACAGGAGATAAGTATTACTTCTCACAAAAGAATAATGATACAGTAACAACATCTAATAAACAAGCTAATAAATTAGTATCAATAGTTCTTTTTGTATTAATGGGTCTAGCACTATTAATATCTATATTCCCAAGTAAAGAAAGTATCCAAGAATCACCTAATTATAGAGTACCAAAAGATATAACATTTGAACTACCTGATACTTATCTAGAACAAGTAGATGAATCAGATGTTAATAGTTGGGCTTATATTCCTAATGAAGATATATCAGGTGGAAGTGGACACATCTATGTATCATATACTAATGAAAGAATTGAATTAACTAAAGAAAATCTAGCTATATTAAAATCTTCCTTCTATGGAACAACTGGTGTAAAAAAAGTAACACAAGGTAAAGTATTTACAACTTCTAATAACTATAAAGCAATAGAGTATAAAGTAGAATTTAAAGAATACACAGATTATATTTATTATATAGTATCAGATAAATACACATGTATAATAGACATAATAGATTATAATAAGATAGATAATCTATTAGAAGATGGTAAAAAATTAGTAGATACACTTAACTGGATAGAGTAAAAGAGTTACATTGTAACTCTTTTATTTATAAATTAATATTTAATCTTTAACATATCCTATAAAAGATATGCTAAAATAAACTTATCAAGAAATCTTGATAGGAAGAGGAAGTTTATATGGAAAAAAGTTATGCCAAAGGTATACTAGGAGCCATACTAGGTGGTTTAGTTGCATCACTACCATGGATATTAGCATACGTATATGGAAACATGATTATTGCAGCATTAGCAATAATAATAGCAATCGGAGCATTAAAAGGCTACCAAATATTAAATGGTAAAGTAGATAAGAAATTACCAATCATAATTGCAATAGTATCACTATTATGTGTAACAGTATCTACATTAGTAATCATACCATTACTACTATTATTAAAAGAAGGAGTAGGAGCATCATTAACTAACTTAGAATTACTATATAGTGATAGTGAATTCTTTGCAGCTTTAATGGGTGACTACATAATATCAGTATTATTTACAATACTAGGTATGAGTGGAGTAATTAAAACTATTAAAACAGAAATAGAAAATAGTAAAGATAAAGATAATATTAAAGTAGAAATAGGTAATGGAACTAAACAAGATCGTGAAAAGATTATTCAATATTTCTTAACAAAAAATGCAGTAGATGCAAACACAGCAACTGAAATAGAAGAAACTGCTGAATTAAATGAAAATGCTCTTGCAGCATTAATTCAAAATGCAGTAATAGTTAAAAAAGGTGACAAATATTATTATTCATTTGAAAATGATGAAAAGAATAAAAAAGCTGAAAAGAAATCTGCTATATTTGTAGGTATTTTTATAGCTATCTTAGTAGGACTAATGGTATTCTTTGGTTTTAGTGATTCAAAAGAAAACGAAATAGATACAAGTTATAGAGCACCTAAAGATATAACATTCGAAATATCAGACCAATATATCGAACATACAGAAGAAGGAACAGTAAACGAATGGTATTATTTACATAAAAATGATATAGCAGGAGGAACTGGAAGTATATATGTTTCATATTTCGAAGGAGAACTTACTTTTGATAAAGAAACATTATCAAGTGTAAAAGCTTCACTAGAATCAATAAGTGGAGTACAAAAGGTTACAGAAGGTAAACAATTTAAAACATCATCTAATTATGATGCAATAGAATACGTTATGACACTTAAAGACTACACAACATATGCTTATTATATAGCAGGACCAAATTATGTAGCATGTGTAGAAATAGCTGATTATAATAAAATAGATAATTTATTAGAAGATGGTAAAAAATTAGTAGATACACTTAAATGGAAAAAATAAAAAGAGTTTATTAAAACTCTTTTTTTATATATGTAATTTCTTTACTATATCATCTTTAAAACTACTACCATCAAATACTAGTAATAATAATAAATTAATAATACCAAATAATCCAGCCCAATAAACTAATATATTTAACTTAGCATATCCTAAATATACTAATAATAAAGGTAAGAATTCTAAACATATATTTAAATATATATAAGAACTATTTTCTTTAAAAGCATAATAACTAACAAATCTAAGTATTATCATAAATACCCCATAACTTATACATAAAGCAGGTATTACATAATTAGTACTCCATCCATGAAAGCCAGTATATGAATCCCAAAATATAGATAAGAAACAAACTAGTATATTAAGTATTAAGAATATCTTTATTACTTTAATTCTACCACTTAGTATTTTAGAAAATATAAAGTAACTTAGTATTAATTGTAATATAACAAATAAAGACCATTTTATATTTGGAGTAAGTGCTATATTTAAAATTACAACTACTACTGAGATAATAGAAGCTACAAAGAATAATAATTTCTTATATAGTTTATTAGATACAACAGGTTTTAAGATAGGATAACTTCCTTCAGGATTTTTATCTTCACAAACAACACTCTTACATAGAGGACACTTATTAGAAATAATATCTAATTCTATATTACATTTTTCACATTTCATAATTATTCATCCTCCCTAATATTACTTATTATAAGGATTTTATCATTAATCTCTTTTTGTATTTCTTTTAAGAATGCTCTTTCTATATCTTTAGATACAAAATGACTACTAAAGTTTAATACTAAATCATTTTTATAACTACATACACATAGATGTAAATCTTCAGTACTAGCTATAGCAGAGAATGTAGTAACATATTTTTCATATTCTTCTGGTAACTTAATAATACCTAAATTAGATAACACTGTAGTTTGACCTCTCTTACCATTCATAGCAAAGAATTTTAAAGCAAAGTCTTTAATAAAGTTAGGTACTATTCTAATTACTAATATTTTTTCTAATAACATGTAAGAATTTAATTTTTTTTGTAAATTCTCTTTAGTTAATTCTTCTTTAAATTGTTTACTAACTTCTATAATTATATCTTCTAATTTAACTTCTTTATCATCTGCTTTATAACTAGTTAAGAATGTATAAAAGAAGTTTCTAATAGTTTTAGAAGGAAATATACTTCTTAAATCTACCGGTATAGTAATACCAATTGGTCTTTTTAAATCTCTAGTTTTCATATTTTCTATAATAGATTTTATATATACAGCAGTTAAATAAATAGTAATAGTAGTATCGTATTTCTTAGATACTTTCTTTATTTTATCAACAGGTAAATGCATTTCTATTACATCATGTTTAGTAGTATCTTTCTTTGGCATTTTTAATTTATAACCAATTTTTCTTCTACTAATTTTATAATCTAAATCATCTTTATCAAATGTTTTAAAATCATCTTTTTCTTTTTCAGTAATAGTAGAATCATTTAAAGGAATATTTAAATTTAATTTATTCTTTATATTTAAATATGTACATATTAAGTATTTAAAGAATTGCATAGATCCATTCCCATCACTAAGCACATGAGATACATCTAAATTAATTCTTTTTTTATAATAAGAAACTCTAAATAGCATGTCACTATTAAGTTTACTACATATATGTGTCTTTTCTTCTTTTACTAAAGGTTTATAATCTACTTTTTCCAAATAATGCCAAAACAACCCATCTTTTAAAGTACATAAATACATAGGAAATTCTAGTAATGTTTTATCTAGAGCTTCTTGTAGTACTTTTTCATCTATTTGTTTAGTTAAAGTACAAGATAATCTAAAAACATTAGTATTTAAATTAGTTGTAGTAGAAGGCATAATCTTAGCAGAGTTATCTAATCTATACCAATTTCTTTTTTTCATACATCTCATCCTTTCTAAGTAAATTTAACGCACATTTATTATAACATAAGAGTATATTAAATTTTATTAAAGTATTATTAAAAATCAAAAAAATATAATTAATTATGATAAAATATTTAAGTATTTAAGGAGGATTTAATATGAAAGTATGTTTAGTATTAGAAGGCGGAGCCATGAGAGGTTTATATACAGCAGGTATTTTAGATGCACTAGTAGATACTGATATTAAGATAGATTGTATTATAGGTGTATCAGCAGGAGCATTATTTGGTGTAAATTATAAGTCTAAACAAAAGGGTAGAGTATTAAGATATAACACTAAGTATGCTAACGATAAACGTTATATGGGATTACATTCTTTAATTACTACTGGTAATTTAGTTAATACTGAATTTGCTTATCATGAATTACCTACTAAATTAGATATATTTGATGAAGAAGAATATTCTAAATCTAAAACAGACTTTTATGCAGTTATTACTAATATTAATACAGGAAAAGCAGAATATAAGAAGATTATTAATGCAACTATTCAAGTAGATGAATTACGTGCATCAGGATCAATGCCATTTGTATCACAACCAGTTAAAATAGATGATAACTATTATTTAGATGGTGCTCTAGCAGATAGTATTCCAGTATTAAAAGCTAAAGAAATGGGTTACGACAAAGTAATAGTAGTACTAACTAGACCAAAAGAATATCGTAAAAAGAAACGTTCACCATTAATAGCTAAACTATTTTATAAGAAATATCCTAATCTAGTAGAAGCTATTAACACAAGATATAAACAATATAATGATACTCTAGATATAATAGAAGAACTAGAAGATAAAAAAGACATCTATGTATTTAGACCATCTACTGACTTAAAAATAAAAAGAGTAGAAAAAGATAAATCTAAATTAGAAGCAATGTATAACTTAGGTCTAAAAGATTTTAAAGACAATTTAAAATCTTTAAAAAAATATCTAAAGAAATAATATCTATTTATGATATACTTATTATGGAAGGATTGATATTATGCAAACTAACAAAGAATTAAAGATAGCTATCATAATAGGAGTAATAATGGTTACTATATGTATATTAGCATTCTTATATATTAAATCAGAAAGAAATGCTAACAATAATAATTTAAATCAAATAGATATAAAAGTATATAAAGTTAATGAAGAAGCAAAAACATATGTACCTTGTCATATAACAACAGATACACTTATTCAAATAAATAGTGAATTTAATAGAGCTTATAGATTAACAGAATCAAGTAGAGTAATAGGTAAATCTATTACAGGTACATACCGTGTACAATCAGGAGATAAGTTTCTTGCCTTTGATGCTACTAAAGATAAAGAAAAATACGTTTATCGTGGAGACACTAAGTATTTATATACATTTGATAGTGAATTATACGATATAGTAATGAAAGCATGTAGTTAACATGCTTTTTTAAAAAGGAGTTGTAAATATGAGAAAAACAATAAGAATAGGAATAGTATTAAATATGTTATTAATACTAACTATTTTAATATTATTATCTATTCCTCAAATAGATAAACTATCTCCAGAAGAATCATTAGTACAACAAGAAGTAATAATAGATAGAGAACCCCCTGTAATAACTCTTATAAAAGACTCTATAACTATAATAGAAAATACTGAATATATAGAACCTGGCTACAAAGCAATAGATAACGTAGATGGAGATATAACTAACAAAGTAACAACTACTACAAACTTAGATACAAAAGTACCAGGTAAATATGAAATAACATACGAAGTAATAGATACACATAACAATAAATCATCTATAACAAGAACAATAATAGTAGAAAAGAAAAAAATAAGTAGATTAAAAACATATTCCACTACTAAAACAGATAATAAAACTATTAATGATGAAATAACATACTTAAATAAGTATCTTAAAGACTATAGAGTAAGTGTAGGATATATTAATTTAAACAATGGATTTACTTATGTATATAATCCTAATAAAGAATACTTTGGAGCAAGTTTAATTAAAGTAATAGATGCTATGTATGCTTATGAAAATAATATATTAGATGAAACAACAAAAAAACATGTTAAACAAGCAATATCAGTATCAAGTAATTCATCTCATGCATACTTAGTAAATAAACTAGGTAAAAAGAACTTAACTAATTACATAAATAAAATAAGTTTTAGAACACCACAATGTAATACTAGATATTATTGTCAAACAACTATCCATGATCAATTATCTTATTGGATATATCTAAACTATTTAATAGAAGAACATCCTAAAGGAGAAGAACTAAAATCATATTTTATAAATAATTTAGGTAATCATCTATCATTTACATATAACTTTGATAACTTACATAAATATGGAGCATCAGATACTTACTATCATGATTCAGGTATGTTTATTAATGAAAATAATAAATATATTATAGTAATTTTATCTAATAATTTAGATACAACATCTAAACCAATAAGTTCTATATTTAGAGGAATATCTAAACGTATTAGTCAATTTAATGACTTAGTAGAAACTAACTACTAAGTCTTTATTATTTATAAAAAAAATAGTATAATACCTGCTACAAAGGAAGTGCAATAATGAGAAATCTCAAACTAAAAGGACTAGTAGTAGTAACTGCATTATCAGCAGTATTATTAACAGGATGTACTAGTCACGAAGATTTAATAATAAATAATCCAAGACCAAACGTAGAACAACAACAAACTTTTGAACCAGTAATACCAAGTACAAAAGAAGAAACTAAACAACCAGAACAACCAACTACACAACAAGAACAAAGTAATCAAGAATTTACTTATTTTTCTGATGCAAAAAAAGAATTAACTGAATATATTGAAAGTGAAGACTTTCAAAAACTAAAAGAAAAAGGAAAATACTATGTTACAACAGGCATAGACTTTATATTCTTTGATAAAGAAATAAACGGTATAACATTCGATCAAATGACTACAGAGTTTAAAATAAGAGCTATGAATGATATAGCAGCACTAGATAATGCTGTAGAAGCATACTTCCCAGGTTATAAAGAATCATTAGGAAGTAAATACCAAGTAGCAGCAGAATTCGTAAGTTCTAAATACTTAGATATAGTAGATGCTATAAAAGAATATTTAGGTGAAGAAAACTGGAATGCCTTAGGTGATATGAAAGATAAAATATGGGGAGATATCTCTACTAAAACAGATGAAGCAGTAGAAGATATAAACGCAATCTATAAATCATGGAGAGATAAACAATAAATGACATCAAACCTCAAACAATCATGTACTACAATTAATAAACTATTTCAACAACCAAACTTCTTTGAATACTTATGTCAATTATCTAATAACGATATAGAAGAAGTAATAAATAATATAAACTTAATAATAAATTATTATCTTAGTACAGAAGACTTTATATATACTTATCCATTACAAGACTTACTAACTATTGCTAAACAAACTCCATCTATAGAAGGAATATTATTCCATCCATCTAACCAAGTAGATGAACTAAAACATAGTATTATAGGTTTAAATAGTACTAGTATAATAGATGATAGTAGAGCAATAGAATTAGAAACACTTGAATGCCAAGTCTCTTTTAATAACAGGAGTACTTTATTTTACTGTGCTCAAATAACAAAAGATATAAAAGAAGCAATAAACTTATCTCATCAATCTCCATACATAGTATATAAAAGTATCTTAAAACAACCTACTAATAAAGAACTACCTATAGTAGTAGGTACTAAAGAAACAAACTACTATCATAGTATTCTAGAAATAAGACTAAAAAACATCCCAGATACTTATAGAAAAACAGCTACTAAAAAAGCTAAAAGAATATTAAAAAGATATATAGGTAAAGACTCTTTATTAGTCTTATTTCCAAAGCAAACAAAACACTATACTATTTCAGAAAAAGACTTAACTAAAAAAGAAACACCAATCCACATACCTAGTAAATATCTTAGTTTCATAAGAATACCTAGTAGATATAAATTACTATCTATATGTGCCCAAAACAAACAACTACGTAATGGAGAACTACTAGATATAAATACAGGTCATATATATGAAACAAAAGAACAACAAGAAGAACAAACATATCAAGTATATTACTCTAGATATGAAAACTTAGATGTAACATCTGAATTTGAATATACAAATTCAGAACTAACTCAAGACATAAACTATGATATAGATTTAATATATGGTAACTTAGACACTAACAATTCAAGAGAAAAAGTAGATAGAGATCCATATAAAAATATTGACTTCATAAAATCAAGAGATGATATTCATGTAAGAAAAACAAATGGTAAATATCATATAAGAAATGGTAGACATCGTCTATTATATTTAAAACATTTCTACGTATCTAATTATCATACATATCAAGAACTAAATGAATTAGAAAAACTACATAATTTAGTAACAATTCCTGCATCAGTAGAAAGAGCAATAGAATCCCCTCATATCAATGATACAATATCTAAAATAAAAGAACTATATCCTAAAACTATATTCCTAAAAACAAATATAAATAATGATGAACCAGAATTATTAATAATATTTGATAATAAAACATATATAACTAAGAATGAACAAGAACTAGATGAACTATATAATTTACTATCTAATAATAATTTAGATAATAAATATTACATAGGTATAAACTCTAGTGAACATAATATAAATTATGAAGACTTAATAGATTACTTAATAGTAACATTAAAAGAAAAGATATATGATATGTCTCTAACCGATATAATAAGATATCTAACTACTTCAGGTTTCTATCAAGATAACAAATATTACTTAGTGTCTGACTTAAACTACTTTTATTTATATTTTGAATACGTAGACTTACAACACTATATTCAAATAAGAAGACTATTTAATAAAGATATAAACATAATAGAAGAAACAGAAGATAAACTATTGAAGAAGGAAATAGGAGAAAGAATATTATCTTTAATAAAAGATAATCCAGATCTATTAGATTTAGAATGGAAAGATTTCTATGAAATAATATCTTCTATAGAAGAATTTAAACAATACACACCAGATTTCTTAGAAAGTGCAACTAATTATGCTGGATATCAAAAAGAAAGATTAATACGTTTTTGTAGCAATGATTTATATACAAAAAAGAAAAGAATATGATAATATTATATATAGGTGATAAATATGAAAAAAAGAATAATTAACTTAATAATAACATTAGTAATAGGAGCATTATTATACTATCTAACACTTCCAGCAATTAACTTAAATAATATGGGATTTTATTTATACATATTCACACTATTATTTATATATGGAGTATTAGATACAATATCATTTACTAAATCTCCTCAACTATTTAAAAATGGTAAATTACTAACTAAAGGAGAAACATCTCCAGTATTATTTTATATAATATGTACAATAGCAGTAGTATTTATAGGTATTAATGTAGTTAATTTCTTCTGCTCACCATTATTCAATGCTAAAAGCTATCAAACAAGAATAGTAGTAGATGAAACAGGAAACTTTACTGAAGACATAGAAGAAGTTAACTTCAATCAATTACCGTTATTAGATAGAAACTCATCTGAAGTATTAGGTGATAGAGTAATGGGGCAAATGAGTGAACTAGTAAGTCAATACTCAGTATCAAACCAATATACTCAAATAAATTACAACGACTCAATAATGAGAGTAACACCTCTAGAATATGCAGATGCAATAAAATGGTTAACAAATCGTAAAAACGGTATAGTAGGATACATAACAGTAAATAGTGTAACTGGTGAATCTAAATTAGTTAAATTAGATAAAGGAATGAAATATTCTACTAGCGCACTATTTAATGAGAAATTAGAAAGAAAATTAAGATTCGAATATCCGACAACTAACTTTGGTAATATTTCATTCGAAATAGATAACGAAGGAAAACCATATTACATAGTAACAACTCTAGACTACACAGCAGTAGGTCTAAAAGCTAAAGTAAGTGGTGTAATAATATTCGATCCAATAACTGGAGAATCTAAAAAATACTCTAAAGAAGAAATACCTACATGGGTAGACATAGCATACTCAGCATCTTTAGTAATAGAACAAATAGATAACTGGGGAATGTATAAAAATGGTTTCTGGAATAGTATCTTTGGTCAAAAGAATGTAGTTAATACTACAGAAGGTTACAACTATCTAGCAATGAACGATGACATATATTTATATACTGGAATTACTAGTGTAGTAAGTGATGAATCTAACTTAGGTTTTATTCTTACTAACATGAGAACAGGTAACACAGTATACTACGCAGTACCAGGTGCAGAAGAATATAGCGCAATGAGTAGTGCTCAAGGTCAAGTTCAAGATATGGGATATACATCTACATTCCCATTATTAATAAATTTAAAAGGAAAACCAACATACCTAGTAAGTTTAAAAGACTCAAGTGGTTTAGTAAAAATGTATGGTTTCATAGATGTTCAAGATTACCAAAAGGTAGTAGTAACAGATGCATCAAAAGGAATAATAGTAGCAAAAGATAATTATTTAAAGAGTATAAAAAAAGAAGTTAAAGATGATGAATTAATAAAAAAAGAAATAACAATTAAATCAGTTACAACAGCTAATATAAATGGTTATACATATTATTACATTACAGATGAAAATAATAAGTATAAAGTATCTATAACATTAAGTGATACACTACCATTTAAAAAAGCAGGAGATAAATTAACTATCGGTTATTATGAATCTTCATCAGAAGTAATAGAAGTAGAAAAACTATATTAAAAGTACTCTTAGAGTACTTTTTCTTTTGCTCCAAGGAGAGGTTTATATGAATAATAAAACAGGTCAACTAATAGAGAAATATAGAAAAGAGAAGAATTTAACTCAAGTAGAATTAGCAGATAAATTAGGTGTTAGTAAATCAGCAATATCTAAATGGGAGAATGGTAATAACTTACCTGATATAACTTTATTAGAACCATTAAGTGAAATACTAGGTATAGATAAGTTATTACTATTCACATCTGAATATGAAGCAAAAGAAGAATCTAACGAAAAGACTAAACAAGTTAAGAAAAAAGATATCTTTAAAATAATTACAATATCTATATTATTCATATTCTCCATAGCATTCACTAACTATATTTCATATAAATTATATAAACATAAACTATCCATCTTAGAAAGCCAAGAAACATCAGTATATAGATTCTATAGTACAGACGAAGAATACTACGTAAATGGCTACATAATATTCCAAAACGGAGAAAGCACTATACTATTCGATCAACTAAAATACCAAGACATCCACCAATCAAGAGCAAAATCAAAAGAGGAGATAAAGTCATTAGAAATAAGTATGTTGGTTGATAATCAAGAAGTTATTACCCGATATAGAGAAGTGGAAAATGATGATATAAATAAAAGTTTATATCAGTTAATTACCAACAAATATAAAGATGAGAATATGACTATAGATAATAGAGAATTAAAAAATTTAATTATAAGAATAGTTATAAATAAGGACACAAATAAAACAATAAAAGACATAAAACTAGAGATATCACCAGAAATATAAATAGTATCTATAAATTAAAATAAATATTATTAGTAATATTAGAAATATAAAATAAATTCACAAAAAGTTGAGCGAAAATCAACCAAGTTGAGCATAACTCTACCAATATTTTCGACCTCTCATGCTACTATGGAAAAGTAGGAAGGAGGTATGAATTAAAAGTGAAACAATGGTTAAAATTTATGTTTGTAATAATCCTAATAATACCATTTATAGTATCAGCAGAAGAAGTAGAAGATAATTATGTTAAAGTAGCAGAAACAGTTAAGTACTTTAAAACAACTTCCATTTTCAACAATTCCAGTGTGATGAGAGACACTGACTTTGCTGAAATGTCATCTATTACAGTAGAAGTAAGTGAAGAAGAATTTAATAATGCTCCAACAGAAACTGAACCAGTTGCTCCAATTGATGGAGCAAGAGGCATGGCTCAAACAGAAACTACTTACAAAAGATTAACTACAACTATTGAAACAGACGCAACATATTATAGATATACTACTAATTTATATTGGAAAAACATTCCAAGTGTTCGTAGTTACGATATTATAGCAATAGGTCATTACAACGATGTGGAATTATGGAACTCACAAAATATAATTTTTGAACAATATTATTGCGAAGACGCTTACTCATGTTATTATTCAAGTTCGCGTACTAATGTAGTAAAAGAATACGGAACAGCTGCTGTATTCCATTTACCAAATGATAGTTTAATTTCACTAGAACAAACTTTAACTTTTGTGGTAAAAAAAGCAGGAAACTACGTAGTGGATTATCAAGTTGCAGCTGGTGACTACGCTCACGCAACAAGTAACACTATTGCTAGTTTAGCTGCTAATAATCTACGAATCGGCGTTGGTGGACTAATACTACCTGACGTTATTTACGACATCTACGATACAACACCAGCGGCTATTGCTGATTGGTCAGGCACTTGGTAAAAAAGAACAAAACAGCGAAACGAAATCAGATATCTTCTTTTTAATTGCCATCACCAAAGGTACTAAAAAGATATAAAGTAAATTGAGAAAAACTTATCTCTTCTTTTTAAAAGTTAGACTCCTATTTACTTTCAAATAGATCATGAACAAAAAAGATACTTTTAATAGTATCTTTTTTTATTGTTCAATAAAATATTTTTATAATAAATAAAATTATCCATATGCTATAATAAATTATATTAAAAGGGAGTGAAGTTATGGACTTACTAAAAGATGAATACATAATACTAGAACTTATACCTACAGCTATTCATCCTTCTAAAGGAGATATAATTCAACTATCTGCATTAAAACTAAAAGGAATACAACTACAAGATAGATTTGATGAAAGACTAGAAGAAAGATTAATAGCACTACAAGATTTCAAAGACTTAATCTCATATGATAAAGATGCATTTAAATATAAAGAAAGTACTAAAGAAATACTAAGTGATTTCCAAGAATGGATAAATGACTTACCATTATTAATATTAGATAATACATATACAAACAACTTCTTAGAATCACTACCTAATAAAAAAGAATCAATACTTAAATATTTAGATAAAGAATATCACGATAAAGTAGTAGAAGAACTAATAGAAGAAAACAATATCGAACCAACAAATTACATAGTAGATATTTTATATGAATCATTAATAAAACATTTATAAAAAACTATGCTATAATAAAAATAGAATAGGGAATAAGTAAATGGTGATAATATGAATTCAAAAAGACATAAATTTAAATTAATAACTGGATACATTGCAGTAATAACAATATTCTTTGTATTATCAATTATATTTTATAATTTACTTTTAACAACTAATAAATATTATCTATTTATTGTTATTCCATTACTATTCTTAAGTATTTCAACAAGTTTATTTAATTTATTAAAATTATTATTTACTATCGTATCATTTATGTTTAGTAAAAATGATAATGATGAAGTACTAAAAAGCATAAATAAAAGAATATATGAAATAAATCAATTATATAAATATACATTAATTGGAATATTTATAGCATTACTAACTACAGTAATGATCTTAGACATTATAGTGTGTGTAACATTTGAAAAATTTAACTTATTAGCAATTTCTATAGTAATATGGATATTACTATATTATTCAATATTCTATATAATCGTTAAGATAGTAAAAAAACAAATCAGTCTATAATTATTATGATATAATATCTACACACAAAATATTGAGCAATAGAAAGTAGATTTTTATGACAAAAACTAAAAAGTCAAACCTCCTCCCGAAAGGGAAAAGAATAAATAAAAAGGGTTTAGCAACAGTCTTATCAATTAGTTTAATAATTGGTCTATTAGTAGGACTGATACTTTATAAAACAAAAGACAATGTATTAATTGGAAGTACTATTTATTACACAGGTGACATCTATTCCGCTAATCATGCAGCAAACATGTTAGATTACGTAGATGAAGGTAATAACATAATACTTTCCCCAATAAATGTTAATTCTTCATTAGCAATTCTTTATAATGGAACAGATAATAATAGTAATAAAGAATTAAAACGTTACTTTAAAAAGAATCCTCATAAAATAAATGAAGAAATGAACAATAGATTATCTACTTTAAATGCAGAAAACAAACCTAAAAATAAATTTAATATTTTATATGAATCTTACATAAATGAAATAAATAACAAAGCTTATAATAACTTAACGTTATCTACTATATCTTTATTATCAAAAGATCAAAAAGAAGAATTAATTCTTTTACTTAGAAAAACAGAATTAACATACAATAGAATTCATAATAGAAATAATTATTCTGAAAAAACAATAAAAGAATATAAATTAACTTCAGAAGAATTAATGTATAACAACTACAATATTAAAGAATTATTAGATGATGTTATTAGTGATAATGAATCATATAACATAGTTAATGAAGTACATAATCATACTGGAATATATGTTAATAATTTAGATAAATCAAAAGTAGAAAAAGAATTTATTGCAGATACTTCAATATATAACTATGAATTAGAACCTATAAATAATGAAGTAACAGTAGCAAGAAGCAATATAAATAGAATGATAGATCATGATACTATCGGACATCACGACATAATAATAACTAATAATTTATATTTCAATTATAGTTGGAACATTCCATTCCATCAAAAAAATATAAAAGATGCAGAATTCTATAATATAGATAATGAAGTTCAAGCAGTAGAAATGATGTATACAAATCAAACTACATATTTAGAAAACTCTAAAGCTAAAGGATTTAAATACGACTTTGAAAATGGTAAATATAGCTTTGTAGGGATCTTACCTAAAACACAAGAAAACTTTCAATTAAGTACATTAAATATTGATTCATTATTACTATCTAAAAAAGAAGGTAATGTATTAATAGGTATACCAAAAATGAATTATAATTCAGAAATAGATATAAAAAGACTAATATCTAATTATAATGTTAATGAAATATTTACTTCTAAAGCAAACTTTTCTAAAATAACTACTGATAATATTTCAGTTAATAAAATGACTCAAAAGAATTCACTTACAATAGCAGAAAAAGGTACAATAAGAAGTCATTTAAAACAAGTAGAACTAACTTCATATGAAGATAACTATACAGATAAAATAATCTTAAATAGACCATATGCGTATCTTATCATTAATAATGAAACTAATGATATATTATTTATTGGAAAAGTAGTGAGAGTAAATGAAAGTAGTTAGTATCATAGAACCATGGGCTTCCCTAATAAAAGAGAAAGTAAAATATATTGAAACACGTAGTTGGAAAACTAACTATCGTGGAAAAATATACATCCATGCTAGTTTAAAAAAAGTACCTAAAAAAGATGAAAGAATAAATAATTTAATAACTCTATTAAAAGATAAAGATTTTAAATATGGTCACATCATAGCTGAAGCAACATTAGTAGATTGTATCTACATGGATGAAGAATTTATATCTAAAATAAAAAATAATAATCAAGAATATATATGTGGAGAATACTCTATAGGTAGATACGCTTGGGTATTAGAAGATATAAAAGAGTTATCTAAACCAATCCCAGCCAAAGGATCTTTAGGTATATGGAATTACAATGATTAGTTAAAACTAATCATTTTTTATTGTATAATAATACTAGGTGATAACATGAAAGAAAAGATATTAGTAAGTGCTTGCTTATTGGGCATAGATTGCAAATATAGTGGTGGTAATAACTTAAATGAAAAAGTCTTAGAATACATAAAAGACTATGAAGTAATACCTGTATGTCCTGAAATAATGGGAGGACTATCAACACCAAGACCGCCATCAGAAAGAATAGGGGATAAAGTACTAAATAATCAAGGTATTGATGTAACAAACGAATATACAAAAGGTGCTTTAGAAACTTTAAAACTAGCCAAATTATTTAATGTAAAAAAAGCATTACTTAAAGCTAAAAGTCCATCATGTGGTAAAGGAAAAATATATGATGGAACATTTACTAGTACCCTAATAGAAGGTAATGGAGTAACAGTTGATCTACTAGAATCTAATGGTATAGAAGTAATATCAGAACAAGACTTATAACAAAAAACATATATCATAAATAAGCTCTTTATGATATAATCTATAATAGGTGAGAATATGACAAGGGGAAATACATTATTAGAAAATATATCTAAATTAAATACCTTTATTCGTATGAGTAAATCTAATGAATTACTAGGTATTTATATTGATAAAATAATCAATAATAAAAGTAAAAAAATGAAATATGTTAGTGATTTCGACTATATATCTTTAGATTTACTTTATACATCATTACAAATAATGAATTATAAAGATAAAGTAACTAAAGAAGCATATAATAAATTAGATAAAAAAGAACTAAAATATTATTTAGATAAACTTAGAGGTATGTCATACTTTAAAAGACAACTACCTAGTATTAAGAACGAAGAAATACTAATAGATTATCTAAGAGAAGCTTTATCTAAAGGAGAATATGTAGTTAATAGTGATAGTACTATTAAATTTGGTAATGGACTTATCATAGATTCAGAATGGTTAGTAGAATTCACTCACTTCTTAACAACATCTCTAAATAATAATATTAATTTATCTAGTGATGGTAGAACATATCATTTTAATACTATAACAACCCCTGAAGTCAAAAATAATGATTTAAGAAGATTTATTAAAGATACAAGACTATTTGAATATAACATTACTAGAAAAGATAATAAGTATTTAACATATCAAAATGTAAAATATTTAATAGATGTACTATCTCCAATAGACAAATATGATTTTAAACAATTACAAGATATAAATAGTATCTTAGCTAAAGAAAACTTCACATTAACAATAAATAAAAAGAGTGTATCTTTCTCTAAAGAAGAAAAACAAACTTTAGAAAAAATGTTTAATGAAGAACATTATGAAAACTTAATAGATGATTTTATTAAAGATAAATATAAATGTTTAGATAGTCAATTTAATATTAATAGAAAAAGATTAATAGATTCATTTGAATTATTAAGAAGTCTATCTCATGCATATAAATGTAATTATAGTATAGTAGAATGTCGTAATACATTCGATTTAACATCTAAACAAGAAGAAATAAAAAATGCTGTAGCAATATCTAATTTCTATATTAATTATATATATGATGAACAAAACTTAAATGAACTATTTAATTATGAAATATTAGATTTAGATGAATTAAAACCAAATATAATAGATTATGAAACTACAGAATATAAAAATATAATAAGTGAATTATCTAAATTAAATAAAAAAGTAGTAGCTATAAATCGTAAGATAAATAAATGTCTAACTAATGCTAAACTTATACCTAAAACAAATATAAAATTACAAGAAGAGAATAGTAGTGGACTATCTCATAATTGCCAAGAACTAGAACGTTACGTAAATCAAATAAGAGTATTAAGAGAAGAATTAGTAAACATTAAAGATGATAATAGAGAAAAATATAATATTAATAAAACAAAGATTAAATATATTAAAGAATCTATTATTACAGGAAACTATACATACGATCCAGACACTACATACTTAGTATTTAGATCATACAGTCCTAAAGACTATCATTGTACATTTGAATTAGAACTATCTTTAAATAATTTTATAGATATTCTATTATCAGAAGATAATCGTAATAAAAGAATTAATTTCTATCAAATATAAAAAAGTGATTATTTAATCACTTTTTTCTTATGTCTTAAAATAATAACAAGTACTATAATAACTAGTATAGAAACAATACCTATAATAATATATACTTCATAGTTTTTCTTCTTAACTATTACAGCTTCTTCTTTTATAACCTCTTGATTCTTAGTTTCTTTTTCTACACTAGGTATATCACTTACATAAAACTTTATTTTCTTGTCATATCCATTGAATCCTAATATCATTTTATTATTATAAAAGTCTACACCTTCTATTTCACCAATAGATTCATCAGTATATATACTAGTATATTTATTACCATCTAAATCATATATAAATAAAGCATTAGTACCAGTACCACCTTGACTAACCCAAGACCAATTAGCATAGTATATTAAACCTTTATAATAAGTCCAACCTTGTCTTCCAACCTCTGAACTAAGATTCATTCCTACAATAAAAGGAAACTTACTAACTAAAGTAAAATCATTTTTATAAAGATATCCAGTACCTATTAATCTAACAGCATATCTATCATAATCTTCTATATATGTAATACTTCTAACAGGCAATCCTATTCTAATAGTTCCTTCATATTTAAATGTATCTCCATTAAATATGAATACTTTATCACTACCACTACTAGCAATAACATATATTTTATTATTCTTACTATTATAAGTAACATCATTAGCATGACCTAAACTACCATATTCATAACTAAGAATTTCTTTATATGTATTTAAATCAAATACTTTTATTATAGATTTAGTATCATCATATCCTTCTAATACAACAAATAACTTATCTTTAGCTACTGTATAACCTTGTAATCCATAATGAGCAATCTTATCAAATACAATAACCGGTTCTTTTAACTCTAAAGTTGTATCAGCATATACCCATATATCAAAGAATAAAGTACTAATAAATATAAATATGTATAATAAAACTTTTTTCATATAATCCCTCTATATTTTAGATTATATAATATATTACAAATAAGTGCCATATTTAACTTTTAATATGTTATAATATTGATAATAAGGGACGTGTTCATATGGGAAAAAAATATAAAGGAAAAGATATATTTGATGAATTAGAAACTAAGGAAAAAAGTCCTATAATACCAATAGCAATCTTCTTATGTGTTGTAACTATACTAGGAGTAATTACTACAATAGGTATTAATTTATTAGAAGAACATACTAATATAGATATTCCTTGGATAGAGAATAAAAAGAAACCAAGTAATAATAAAGTACAATCTTCAAGAGATCAAATGGAATTAACAGTTCCAAGATTTAGTAGCAATAAAGTTCCTAAAGAAGATATGGATTCTTATTTGGATATAACTAAAATAACAAAAACTAATGGTGGTTTTTTATTCACTTTTTCTCTTCAAAGTAATGTTGAAGACTATGCAACTGTGGAAGCCAAACAAATTACTTTAGACGGTTTTTATTTTACTACAACATTTGCTATATCTGATAAATTAGATTATAGCCCAGAAGGTCGTAAATTACCAGCTCATGAACAAAAACCTACAACATGCGAATTCTTAATCAAGAAAACAGAATTAGATGATATAGATATGTTTGGTTTTAATAAAATAAGTATAGTATATGATATTTCATCTCCTAACTATAACAAAACAAATAAGGAATATTTCTTAAAAGTTAATAATGACTTTGGTATTGTTAATGAAAGAAAAGGATTAATTAACATAGATAAAAAAAATGAAGTAGAAGTTAATTACTATAAAATAGTAACTGCAACTGATGCAACATATATATATTTTGATTTTAAAAATTCTAATAAGTTTAAAGACATAGATATCTATGTTAAAGAATTAATAATTAATAGCGAAGTATATGACATGTCGACATTTAAAGCAGTGTCTCATCGTAATTCTCGTGAATCCGTTTATTTAAAAATTCCTACAAAAGATATTCCACGTGTAAATACAATGAAAGTGAAATTCTTTTTAGTAGAAGTAAATGAAAAAGGAGAAAGATCATTTTACATAACTAACGAATATTCTAAAGCGTATTAATGTTAATTGTAAAAATTAATATCATATGTTATCATACATAATTAAGAAGAAGGTGTAGTTATGGATAAAATATGGACAACTCTTTATAAAGAAGCTAAAAAAAGAATACAAGTAAAAAATGTACCTCCATTTATTGAATATGGTAATCATGTATGTGCTATTCTATCTGGAAACGATAATATATATCATGGAGTAAGTGTAACTTCTAGTACAGCTATAAATAGTAATGCAGAAAAGAATGCTATATTAATGATGTTTAATGAAGGGGAAACTGTATTAAAGAAAATGGTTATTCTAAATGAATTAGAAGAAGTAATACCACCTACAGAAGATTGTCTTAATTATATGATTGAACTAAACGTAGATTTAGATTCTATTGAAGTATTATTAGATTATGATAAAGAAATAGTAACTACATTAAAAGACTTATTACCTGATTGGTGGGGGACATACCGTAATAGAAAAGAATAAGTAGGTGAAACATGATAGATTTACATTCACACAGTACACATTCTGATGGAACTAAAACTCCATCAGAATTATTAAATTTAGCCAAAAATAGTAATATAACAATCTATGCTATTACAGATCATGATGATATAGAAGGTTCTAAACGATTAGTAGCAACTCCACATGATGGAATAACAGTATATAGTGGAGTAGAATTAAATGCTAAAGTAGATAAAGGCCAAATGCATATCTTAGGATATAACATTGATTTAAGTAATAAAGAATTAAATGATAAATTAAAAGAATTAAAAGAGAATTCTAAACATAATATTATGTTATATGTTAATCAATTAAAAGAAGATTATAATATAGAATTACCTAAAGAAGATATTGATAAAATCTTAAATAGAGAAGGTAATATAGGAAGACCATTACTTGCATTATTATTAATTAAGTATGGTTATGTTGAATCGGTATCCGAAGCTTTCGATAAGTATTTAGGTGATGAAAAAGTACGTCAACATAAGATGTGGATTACAAAAGAAGAATGTATTAAGTTAATAAATAATGCTGGAGGAGTAGCAGTCCTAGCTCATCCATTTACTTTAAAGCTAACTAATGAAGAATTAAAAGAAGAACTAAAATATTTAATTAGTATAGGTTTAAAAGGAATAGAAATAATTCATTCCAAAAGTACTGAAGAACAAAGAGAGTATTATAAAGAACTTGCTAAAGATTTTAGCCTTATTACAACAGGCGGTACTGATTATCATGGACCAGAAGTTAAACCTAATATCGAATTAGGTACAGGTATAAAAAATAATGTTAATGTAATGGAAACAGATATATCACTACCTACTATAGTACCTTCAAGATACTAAGTGTAAACAAGTAAAGATATTTACAAAAATAATGTAAATATCTTTTTTTATTGACATAAACCTAACGTAAACGTAGTATAATGTAATCATAGAGGAGGAGTCATAAATGAAACCGCAAAGTATACCGGTTCATATGAATGCAAAAAAAGAAGATATTGCACCAATAGTATTACTTCCTGGAGATCCATTAAGAGCTAAATACATCGCAGAAAACTTTTTAGAAAACGCAAGATTAGTTACTGATGTAAGAAACATGCTTGGATATACTGGTACATATAAAGGTACTGAAGTAACAGTAATGGGATCAGGAATGGGAATGCCATCTTGTGGAATATATGTATTCGAACTTATTTATTATTACAATGTACAAAAGATTATTCGTATAGGTACATGTGGTGTTGTAAGTCCAGAAGTTGAAATACCAGAGATTATCTTAGCAGATAAAGTTTATTCAGAAGCAAATTTTGCTTTCTCATTCAACGGATATAAAGAAAATACTGTAACACCAGCATTAAACCTAGTTAATAAAATATATGAAAAAGCAAAAGAAAAGAATTTAAAAATTCATAAAGGTACTCTAATGACTACTGATGTATTCGGTCCATATGCAGAGGATGAAGCATTATTAGAAAGAGCACCTAAAGATTTAGATATATTAGGAGAAGAAATGGAAAGCTTTGGCTTAATCCATGTTGCAAACACATTTAATCGTGAAGCTGCAGTTATGTGTACAGCAGTAGATTCTAAATTCACTGATAAGATTGTTACTCCTGAAGAGAGACAAACTTCTCTAAACGATATGATTGAATTAGCATTAGACTCATTAGTCTAATTCTAAGATAGAAAAAAGGGGAAAGTGATACTTGCATCAATGATGCCACTTTCAGATTAAGAGCGATAAAAGAACGCTCTTTTTCTTTTGGTAAAAACATATGTATGATATAATCTATTAGTAGGTGAGCATATGTACGCAGAAGTATTAATTGAATATAGTGCAAAATCAATAGATAAATCATTTACTTACATAATACCTCCTCATCTAGAAGGTATAATTAAAGTAGGTATGAAAGTACTAGTACCATTCGGTCCCAATACTATAAATGGTTTTGTTACTAAGATAATGAATGAATATCAAGAATCATTTGAACTTAAAGAAATAGTAGATATAGTAGATAAGTATTTTTGTTTAAATGATGAACTAATGAAATTAGGTGAATACCTACAAAGTAAAACTTTATGTACTAAAATAACTGCATATCAAACAATGCTACCAAGTTCTTTAAAAGTAAAAGAACAAAAATCTAACTATTCAAAATACTTAACTTACATAGAATTAAATAAATCTATCGAAGAAGTTAATGATTATATAAATAATAATCCTCGTCGTAAAAAACAAATAGAAGTACTAAATAATTTATTAATAGATAATAAACTATTAAAATCATCTTTATCTTCTAATGTAGTAGAATCTCTATTAGAAGAAAATCTTATTAAAATAACTAAAGAACAAATATATAGATTAAATAAGGATAGATGTATAGTAGATAATATTACATTTAGTAAATATCAACAAGAAGCAATAGATACAATAGATTTAAATAGTGAAGATACATACTTATTACATGGAATAACAGGTTCAGGAAAAACAGAAGTATACATTGAACTAATAAAAAGAGTAGTATCTCTTGGTAAAAAAGCAATAATGCTAGTACCAGAAATATCTCTAACTGCTCAAATAGTTAATAAATTCTATAATCATTTTGGTAATGATGTAGCCATCTTCCATAGTGGACTATCTAATGGTGAAAAGTATGATGAATACCTAAAAATACTAAGAGATGAAGTCCATATAGTAGTAGGTACACGTAGTGCTATATTTACACCACTAACTAACTTAGGTTTAATAATTATTGATGAAGAACATAGTGAAACATATAAACAAGATTCTACACCTAGATACCATTCACTAGATATGGCTACATTTAGATCTAAATATAATCATATTCCTATAGTACTAGGAAGTGCAACACCTTCCTTAGAATCAATGGCTAGAGCTCTTAAAGGAGTTTATAAATATATTGAAATGCCAGAACGTGTTGGAAACGCTATTCTACCTAAAATAGAAATAATAGATATGGCAAATGAAATGAAAAAAAGAAATATAATTTTTTCTAGTACATTAAAATCTAAAATACAAGATAGATTATTAAAAAAAGAACAAGTAATACTACTATTAAATAGAAGAGGTTACTCTACAGTAATATCTTGTAAAGCATGTGGTTACACATATAAATGCCCACATTGCGATATAACTCTTACATATCATAAAACAAATAATAACTTAAGATGTCATTATTGCGGATATACAATATTTAAAGGAGAAGAATGTCCTGAATGTCATGAAAAATCTCTAGCAGATTATGGACTAGGTACAGAAAAACTAGAACAAGAAATAAAAAATCTATTCCCAGAATCTAGAGTAATAAGAATGGATGCCGATACAACAAGTAATAAAGGTGCTCACGAAGATATAATTAATAGATTTAAAAATCATGAATATGATATTCTTTTAGGTACTCAAATGATATCAAAAGGCCTAAACTTTCCGCTAGTAACACTAGTAGGAGTAATAAATGCCGATGCGACATTAAATATACCTGACTTCCGTAGTGGAGAAAGAACATTTGCTCTTTTATCTCAAGTATCAGGAAGAGCAGGTCGTAATGAACTACCAGGAGAAGTAATCCTTCAAACATTCAATCCTGATAACTTCACTTTAAAATGCGTCCAAGAAAACGACTATAAAAAGTTCTATAACTACGAAATGTCAAACCGTCATAAATTAGACTATCCACCATACTTCTTTATAACAAGTATTAAGATAGCTTCTAAAGATTATGACGCTGCATCAAAAGAAATAATAAAAGTAAAGAAATACCTAGAAAAAAAACTTAACAATGATACAATTATATTAGGACCAACAACTGCATCTATGTTCAAAATAAATAATGTATATAGATTCCAAATAATCTTAAAGTATAAAAAAGATCCTAATATAATGAATACATTAAAAGAATTAGATGAACTATATATGTTAAATAATAAAGTTAACATAGAAATAGATAATAATCCTTTACAAGTATAGGAAGTGAATATATGAATTTAATTGATATGTGTACAAATCCATATATATTAAGAGTAATGTTTATATTAGTAGCAGTACTTAAAATAGTATGTATAGTAGTACCAATTATTATTATGGGAACTACCATGGTAAAAGCATTTAATGCTGTAGTATCAGGTAAAGAAGATAACTTAAAAGAAATACTGCCTGTAACAGTAAAAAAGATAATAGCAGGTTTAGTAATATTCTTTCTACCAACTATCTTAAATATGTGTTTCTCTTTAGTAGGTGATTCTTCATATGAAATAAATTTATGTGAATCTAATCTAAATATGGAAACAATTACTTACTACGAAACATTATTACCAGTAGAAGAAAAAATACTTCAATTAGAAAATAATCCAACACAACAAAACTTAATAGCAGCACAAAATGCTGTTCAAGGAGTAACTAGTTATGCTAAAGAAGATACAATATTAGATTATCAACAACGTATTAGTGACGCCAAAAATAAAGTAGATGCTTACAATAAACAATTAGATTGTCGTAGACAAGGTGGTACATATAAAGATGGTTATTGTAAGATACCTCCTAAAGTACAAACAGGAAGTAGTGGAGGAGATATAAATTCTTCTCCAGGATCTGGAACTATTTCAGAATCAACTTTATTAAATGGTAACTACAAAGTAATAGAACCAGCAGTCCCAGTAAAAAGTTATTTAAATACAGTAAGTAGTAATCGTATAGCACAAAATAATGACTCATCTGTATATGGAGATAAATGTTTAGCATTTGCATATATCCATGCTTATAGTTTATATAGTGGAGATACTTCAAAAAGAGCAAAAGACTCTCTTAGTTATGTCTATGCTAGTAAATTTAATGGATATGAAAATGATGATAAAAGTGCAGTACTAGCTAATGTATATAATGAATTAGTTCAAGGAAAACCAGTAATAATTCAAGTTAACGGAAATAAACAAGGTACATCAAGACACTATGTTACAGTAGTAGGATTTAAAAAAGATGTAAAAAGTGCAAGAGACATTGAAGAATCAGACTTACTTATTATAGATAGTTGGGATGGTAAATTAGAACCACTAGGTGAAAGCGGATCTAGATTCATGGTAACAGGTGCTGCTTGCCATAAAAAATATAGTGGATACCAAATGTATTATGTAGAATAAAAAAGATACTAAACAGTATCTTTTTTTATTTAAAAAATCTATAAGCTTTATTATATTGAATATTAATATTTCTATAAACTAACATCTCATCCAAAGAAACAAATTCATATCCTTCATTCTTTAATATATCTATTGCCATAATAACACCATCTACACTAGTAGAATGTATATCATGAAGCAATATAATATCTCCATCCTTAGCATGTTCTACAATATAATCACGTACTTTTTCGGCATCTCTTAATTTCCAATCAAGAGTATCTACATTCCATAATATAAATGCCATATTAACTTTACTAAGTATATCTTGATTATAAGAACCATATGGTGGTCTAACAAACCTTATTTCTTCACCAATAATATTACTTAATATTTCATTAGTATAATCTATTTCAAACTTTAATTTATCATCATCTAACTTCTTTAAATTCTTATGATCATAAGTATGAGAACCAATAGTATGTCCATGATCATATACTTTTTTTACTAAATCTTTTTGTTTAATAGCAAGTTGACCTAACATAAAGAAAGTAACTCTAGCATTTCTCTTATCAAGTTCAGTAATTAGTCGATCTGTCTTATCATAAGCAGGTCCATCATCAAATGTAAGTGCTATTAATTTCTTATTTTCAAAATCTTTAGAATCTCTAATTCTATTATATTTCTTTTCAACATTACCAGTATTTATTTCTTTTTCAGTATCATAAATACTAAAGTAATTACTATTTAAATAATTAATTACATAGTTATAATCAATACTTACTATTATTTCATTATCATAATCACTAACACTATGTGGTTCAAATATTACTTCAATACTATCTTTATTAAAACTAATTAATTCATAATTACTATCTATCGCAATTAATCTTTTACTAATAATACTACTATCATAAACTTTATATTTATCTTTATTATTAATTAAATAATCATAACAATTATTTCTTAATACTTCATAAAACTTATTATCAATAATAATATTACTTACATCTATTTCTTTATTTAATTTACTATCATAATAAATTATCTTATCATTCCAAGTATATTTATTATTTTCACCTATATAAGAATAACTCTTAATATAAATACTATATAAACTATCTTTTATACTATAGTTATAACTAATATTAAGTTCATTCTCATAAGTATCTATATCTTTAATAGAATCTTTAAATAATTTCTTTTCATCTCTAATAAAATATTTAATATCTTTATTTATCTCATTATTTTTCAGTACTGGATATTTAATATCTATCGTATATTTATCTCTTTCTATTAATTGAACTTCATCACTAATAACAGGTCCATTAACATAATTACTATAGCTAACATAATTAATTATACTAGTACATATAAATAACAAAGATACACAAATAATACCAATTATATAACTTATCTTACTCTCCCTAACATATCTCATACTCATACCTCTTAAGATAAATATATCATAAAACCACAAAAAAAGAAGAATTATTCTTCTTCATAACTTTGACAAATCGTATTATACATTGTATTTTCATTCCTAATATCTTTAGTAATTTGTATAGTTTGTAAATTACAATGACATCCATCTACACAATGAACACAATCTCTAACACAACAATCTATCTTTTGTTTAAATTCATCTATCATAATATCACCATTATTATTATGTTTCTTTTTTATTAAATTATACATAAATTATATTAGGTGATTTTATGAATTTTGATGATAAATTTTTTAATAAAGTAGAAAAGAAAACTAAAGTAGACAAAGATACTATCATATCTTTAGCTACAAAGTTACAAAAAGGTAATCTAAAAGATGAATCTACTTTAAGAGAAATAATAAGTACTTTATCAGCTCTTACAGGAAAAGATGTAAGTAAAGCAAAAGAAGATAAAATAGTAGATACTATATTAAAGGATAAGGTACCAAAAAGTGTAGATAAAATGTTTTAAAATAATGTGTAAACTACCTAGATAAAACATCATATTTATTATATACTCTATATAGGTAGAGGTGATTATATGACAGATATTGAAATAGCTCATAATACAGAAATGTTGCCTATTAAAGATATCGCAACTAGGGTAGGAATAGAGAACTATCTTGAATATTATGGAGATTATAAAGCTAAAGTAAAATATGACAAGGTAACAGGGGATAAAGGTAAATTAATTTTAGTTACTGCAACAAGCCCAACTCCATTTGGAGAAGGTAAAACAACAGTATCTATCGGTTTATTAGACGCATTATGTCATAAAGGAATAAATGCAATAGCATCATTAAGAGAACCATCACTAGGACCAGTATTTGGTATTAAAGGTGGAGCAACTGGTGGAGGACATTCACAAGTAATTCCTATGGAAGATATTAACTTAAATTTTACAGGAGACTTCCATGCTATTACAGCAGCTAATAACTTATTATGTGCTGCTATAGACAATCATATATTTCAAGGAAATGAACTTAATATAGATGAAAATAGAATAATGTTTAATAGATGTTTAGATGTTAATGATCGTGCTTTAAAAGACATTACTATTAATAGTAAGAATTATAGTAGAAAAGAAAAATTCGATATAACAGCTGCATCAGAAATAATGGCAATTCTATGTTTAGCAAAAGATATGGATGACTTAAAAGTTAAATTAGATCGTATCTTGATCGGTTATACAAAAGATGGAAAACCGTTATTTGCTAAAGATTTAAATGTAACTGGTTCAATGCAAGTACTACTTATGGATGCTATTAAACCTAACTTAGTGCAAACATTAGAACACAACCCCGTAATTATACATGGTGGACCATTTGCTAATATAGCACATGGTTGCTCAAGTGTTATAGCTACAACAACAGCACTTAAATTAGGCGATTACTGTATTACTGAAGCAGGATTCGGTTCAGACCTAGGTGCATTAAAATTCTTTGATATAAAATGTAGAGAAACTGGACTAATGCCAGACGCTACAGTATTAGTAACTACAATAAAAGCATTGAAGTATAATGGTAATGATAATATCGAAGAAGGTATAGTAAACTTAAAAGCACATATCGATATTCTAAAAAATATGACTAAGAATATTATCGTATGTTTAAATAAATATGATAATGATACTGACGAAGACATAGCATTCGTAGAAAAATATTGCCAAGAACAAAAAGTTAAATTTGCAGTATCTACAGCATACAAAGATGGTGGAGTAGGAGCAATCCCTCTAGCAGACGAAGTACTTGCTATGACAAACAGAGAAAAATATAAAAAACTATACGATGTTAAAGTACCAGTAGAAGAAAAAATAGATAGAATAGTAAAAGATATCTTCAAAGCAAGTAAAGTAAACTATTCAGAACAAGCTAAATCTATTTTAGAATCTCTAAAAGATAATAATCTAGATAAATTACCAGTAGTAATATCTAAAACACAATATTCTATATCAGATGATAAAGATGTACTAGGTAATCCAGAAGGATATGAAGTAACAGTTAAAAACGTTAAACTATATAATGGTGCTGGATTCATAACTATATATCTAGGAAGTATCATAGCAATGCCAGGTTTACCAAAAAAACCTAATTATGAAAAAATATATATTGAAGATAACGAAATAGTTGGTTTATCTTAATACATAAAAAAACTCACATTATTGTGAGTTTTTATTTTATTATCTTTCTTGAATCTTAACTAACTTAGCTTGAACAACTAATCTAGTACCTTTATCATTAAAACAAGTAGATAAAGTAAGTAATCTATCATCAGATGATACATCTACACCAAAATCATAAATACTTCTTTCTTCCATAGTTTTAACAAATTCACCAAAAGAATCACTATTACTAAAATCAGTAGTTATATAATAAGATTCAGCTTCTATCTTATATACTGAGAATATTTGCCACATAGTATTATATTTAATAGTAGATAATTGAATTATTTGATTTTCTAAATTAGTATACCAATTTTTCTTTAAAGCATTATTTAGTGAACCAAACATAACTCCATCTTTTCTACCATGAGCATATATAACAGTATTCTTAGATAAAGTATCAAAATTATTTCTAAAGTCAGCATAAACCCAACCAGCATAATTTTTACTTCTATCAAAAGCATGTTTTAAATAATAATCATTATTAGTAGTTTGAACTACTGGATAATTTATATTAGTATTATTAACTATTAACCATCCAACTGTATCTTTATTTTGTTTTAATAATTGAGTGAAATCAATAGAAGATAGTGGAGTATTTAAATATTGCCAGTACATATCATTCTTTTTGACTGTTTCTTTATCTAAAGTACCATCTTCTGAAGTAGGTATATCTTCAATTAATTCAACATTAATTAATGTACCATCTTCAACTTTTTCTACAGGAGCAACTTCAGTTAATGAATTACTTAAATTATTAATTGTAACTCCTTGTACAAACCAACTAAATATAACTAAACTAGTTACTAAGAATACTAGTACTGATAATGCAACACTTGCTTTATACATTTTATATTTCTTAGTTTCTTTTAATGCATATTGATAATATAACTTATCTATAGCAAATTCAGTTAATTCATCTTTAAACGCTAGGTAATCTTCTTTAGGAACTTTAATTTTTTCAAAAGCATGATTCTTTTTATAATCAGAATTCTTTCTAACATCAATAGTTTTCTTAGAACTTAATTTATTTAATGCTATAACATTTAAATTTCTAAGTTGACTCATAAATTCAATACTATCAACATTTAATTTAAATTCTTTAGCTTTAGTAATATCTTTTACTCTAACACTTTTTTTACTATCTCCATATAATGGGATTTGTACATCTACAACTTTTAAAGAACCAACGCTCTTTAAAGCTTTTCTATTATTTATAATATCATCTAATTTTATAATAATTGTATCGTATAATGATTTCTTCTTAGTAACTTCTTTTTCTTTTTCTAAAGCTTCTTGTTCTCTTTTTTGAACAGCGGCTCTTAAATCACTAAGTTTAATTCTGATAGTATCAGTAAGATTATTAACTTTTTTTGGCATTTCTATTTCTGAAGAAATTTCTTTTTTAGGAAGAGTAGATTTAGTACTTTCCATCTTTGGAAGTTCAAACTCAGTAACAACTCTTTTCTTTTTAGAATTTAGTATTTTTAATTGTTGAGTTTTACTTAAATCTTTTTCTTGTTCATCAATTAGAAATTGCATTACAGCAGTTTTTTCCAAATCATTTAATTCTCTTTGCTTATTAACTTGTTCAATATGAACATCTGACTCAGTTTTTAATTTTGGTAGTTTAATTTTATCCATACTAAACACGCCTCTCTATCATAAGAATAATTATAACACAATTAAGCTAAATATAAAATATATATTTTAATAAATATTTAGTTCTAATAATTAGAAAATATACATAAATTTTATTAGAAATGATAGGGGTGTTATATTGAAAGATAACAAAATAATAGAATCAATTTCTAAAAGGGGAAACGGTGAAATTTATTTAGGTGTAGTAGGGGCAGTTCGTACAGGTAAATCAACATTTATTAAAAGATTCATCGAAAACTTAGTAGTACCTAATATTATAGATGAATACGAAAAGAAACACTGTTTAGATGAAATACCTCAAAGTGCTCAAGGTAAAACAATAATGACTACAGAACCAAAATTTGTCCCAAGTAACGGAGCAACTATTCAAGTTGAAAACTTTACTACTAATATTAAATTGGTTGATTGTGTAGGTTATGTAATACCAGGATCAAATGGATATGAAGACGAAAATGGTAATCCTAGAATGGTCTTAACTCCTTGGTTTAAAGAACCAGTTGATTTTACTACAGCCGCAGAAATAGGTACTGAAAAAGTAATAAAAGATCATGCAACAATCGGTATAGTGGTAACAACAGATGGTTCCATCGGAGATATAAAAAGAGAAAACTACATAGAAGCAGAAGAAAAAGTAATTTCTGAATTAAAAAACATTAATAAACCTTTTATTGTAATTTTAAACTCTACACATCCACATGCCGAATCAACAATTAGTATTGCCAATGAATTAAGAAATAAACATAACGTAACAGTATTACCTATAAGTGTAGAAAGTATGAATGAATATGAAATCTATGAAATATTAAAAGCAGCATTATATGAATTCCCAGTATTAAATATTGATATAAGATTACCAGAATGGGTGCATATTCTAAGTAATAATCATAAAGTAAAAGAAGAATACCTAACAAAAATAAAAACAAGTACTTTAAAAGTTAATAAATTAAAAGATGTAGATACAATACTAGAACACTTTAAAGATAGTACATATATTCATAAAGCATATATAAGTAATGTAGATACATCAACTGGTATAGTAAATATTAATTTAGATAGTAACGACGAATTATATAATGAAATACTAAATGAAATGATGGGAGATACAGTAAATACTAAAGCAGGTATGTTAAAAATATTTTCTTCATACAAAGAAACTAAAGAAGAAACAGAAATAATTAAATCAGCATTAAAAACAGCTAAACAAACAGGTTATGGTATTGTATATCCTACATTAAAAGATATGGAATTAGATACACCTGAAATAGTAAAACAGGGTAGTAGATATGGAGTGAAATTAAAAGCAAAAGCAGCATCTTATCATATTATAAAAGCAGATGTAGTAAGTGTATTTGAACCTATAATAGGTAGTGAATTACAAAGTAAAGAACTAATAAATTATTTAATGAAAGATTATGAAACAGATCCAACTAATATTTGGAGAAGTGAGATATTTGGTCGTAGTTTAGATGTAATAGTAAAAGAAGGCATTCAAGCTAAACTTTCAGTTGTTCCAGAAAGTACTAGATACAAATTATCTCAAACGGTAACAAAAATAGTTAATAAAGGATCAAATAATTTAATCGCCATAGTTATATAATTTTACTATGGCTTTTTTTGTGCAATTATATTATAATTAAAATAATAATAGGAGGAATTATATATGAATAATTGTCCAAAATGTGGTAATCCCTTACAAGTAGGAACAGAGTCTTGTCCTATTTGTGGTACAAATACATCAGCTAGTGCAACACCTGCACCAGCACCAGTTGCGGAACCTGCTCCAGTAGCAGCACCAACTCCGGCTCCTGCGCCAGCTCCAGTTGCTGAAACTACATCAGTTGCAGAACCTGCACCAGTGGCAGCACCAACTCCGGCTCCAGCACCAGCTCCAGTTGTAGAACCTGCTCCAGTAGCAGCACCAACTCCGGCTCCTGCGCCAGCTCCAGTTGTAGAACCTGCTCCAGTGGCAGCACCAACTCTAGCTCCTGCACCAGTTGTAGAACCTGCTCCAGTAGCAGCACCAACTCCAGCTCCTGCACCAGCACCAGTTGCGGAACCTGCTCCAGTAGCAGCACCAACTCCGGCTCCTGCGCCAGCTCCAGTTGCTGAAACTACATCAGTTGCAGAACCTGCACCAGTTGCTGAGCCAGTATCAATCGCTCCAACAGTTCAAACAATAGAAGCTACATCAGTTCAAAGTATTCCAACTTCAACTGATGATCCTACTGAAACTGGAACTCAATCTACTCCAGTAGAAACTAAAACAACTACTAAGAAAAAAGGAAATAAAACTCCTCTTATAATATTATTAGTTGTAGTCGTTGCTGCAGTAGTAGGAGTATTCCTTATGAACGGTAATTTAGGTGGTAATGGTGGAGGAACACCAAGACCAAACCAAAATAATAACAACAATAATACAACAATAGCATCCGCAGCATCATCTAACGGATTCAAATTCAATTTACAAGAAGGTTGGATGATTCAAGAAGATGGAAATAACGTTATTGTAACTAATACAGATTCAACTGTTGCTGTAAAATTAGAGAGTGTTAGTTCTAATTTTAGTAAAATAAATAAAGCAACAATAGAAAGTTATTACGCATTAAATAGTAATTTTAAAGATACTACAGTAGAAGAAATAAAAATAAGTGGTAAAGATGCGTACATCGTAAATACAACTTCAGGAGAAATGCCAATTCAAGTTTATTATATAAATGGTGGAAGTAGTCTTACTTTAGGAGCTACTATCGTATACCAAAGTGGCGATTCCAAAGAAAAATATGTTACCTCAGTAACAGAACTAATAGGAACTGTATCTTATTCTGATGATTCATTAAAAGCAATAAGTACTATAGAAATGTATTCATCAATATTTGGTACATATAAAGGAGTATTTGAACATGTTGTAGTTGAACAACAACCAACAACTCCAAATACCCAAACACCAACAGATCAACCAACAACAGAACAACAACCAACACCTGAAACAACACCACAAACTCCAAATACTGAAACACCTGGGACACAAACTCAATAACAAAAAAACAAAAATTAGTAGAAATACTAATTTTTTTTGTAAAAAACCTCTAAAAAATGGGACAAAATAGCACTTTTATCTTGATTTACCAATATATTTTTGATATTTTTAATATGTAAGGGTAATGCCTTACGAAAAGAACAATTTTTATTGGGAGGTAAAGATTATGGGAAAACAAGAATTAGTAGAATTTATCGCAGCTAAAGCTGGTTTAACAAAAGCAGACGCTACTCGCGCTTTAGATGCTGCATTAGAAGGAATTACAACTGGACTAAAAAAAGAAGGTAAAGTTGCTTTAGTTGGTTTCGGAACATTCTCTAAAAAGCTACGTGCTGCTAGAGAAGGTATCAACCCTCTAACTAAAGAAAAATGCAAATATCCTGCTAAAAATTCAGCATCATTCAAAGCTGGAAGCAAATTAAAAGCTGCTATTAACTAATCTTAGTTAATTTATAAAAAACCATAAATTATTAAATTAATTTATGGCTTTTTTTTATGAATTTTATTATACTATTATAGTAGGAGATAATAATATGAAAAAGAAAAAGACTAACAAAGAAAAATTCAACTTAAACAAACCATTATTATTAATTAGTATAATTCTAGTTATAACATCAATAATGATTAAAACATCTAATGCAATAAGACCAATATTATGGATATTAGCTATAATAGTACTTGCTATAAATATAAATAAGAACAATAACTACAAAAAATCTAAAACTATAATAATATCACTTATTATATTATTTGCATCAATAGTAATAGATGGAGTTATAGTATATACATTTAAAAGAATACCAGTATTTACATATAGTATTATAAAAAAAGATAACAATATAGTATATAGTTCATTAGGTATGAAAGTATGGCAATGTAATGAAGATGATTATGATACTTTAATAGTAGATCCTTTCTATAAAAAAGGTTACATGTGTAATGCTAAAGAAATAGAAACTATTGATATCAATACATTCTTAAATTCAGTAGTACAAAATCATAACGAATATAAGAATAATTATGTAAAAATAAAAGGAAAAATAAGCAAAAAAAGTGGTATTAATTCTATCGAAATGAAACCATATACTGAAACAGAAAACAAATTAAATGGCTATGTAGAGTTTGCTGAAAACATAACATTAAAAGTTATATTTAAAGAAGAAAATATTAATTTAGATAGTTATGATGTATACGATGAAATAACAATAGTTGGAGTAGTTAAGAATATGGAAAATAGTCAAGGCAATCATATAATTTATATGTCTGATACTATCTTAGTAAGTTCTATTAATTTAGAAGAATATTCACTAACAGTAACTAAAGAAAAGAAATGTAGTAAAAAAGCAACAGAAATATATTCAAATGAAGGAATAACAATAAATAAATATTGTTTAAATGAAGTACTAGTAACATTCCCTGATGGTCAATACGAATTATCTTCAGCTATATCATCACATAAAATAACAGTAGATTCATTATTTAAAGATCCAATCAAAAAGGAAACAGGAACCAATAATTCAGAATTATATAAATTTGAAGATTATAGTATTTTAGTATGTGGTAATAAAAAAGATATATATATAGGACATACTAAATTAAAAATAACTGATATAAAATGCAAAGAAGTAGTAACAGAATAGTTACTATTTTTTATTGATTTACATTATTTAATAAAATTGTTATAATTATACTAGATAAAATATGGGGATAACCATAATAGAAGTGAGGAATTGAGATGGCTGTAGAAGCAAAAACAAAAAAAACAACAAAGAAACCAGCAACAAAAAAAGTTGCAAAAAAACCAGCTGCAAAGAAAGTAACAACTCCGAAAGCAGCTAAAAAAGCAGCACCTAAAAAAGTGACTGCACCAAAACAAACAAAAATTGTACAAGAAGAAAATAACTACAAAAATATAACAATAGCAACTGTAATTATAGCTTTTGTTCTTATTGTAGCAATCCTATTAATTCAAGTAATATCAAAAAATGGTGGAGATGCAAATTATGTACCTACACAAGATGAAATTAATTTCAAAAAAGAATATGAAAGTTTAAATGGAACAGCTGGAACAAAAATAGAAATTATCAAAGCTAATAAAATTGTTTATATTGATATGAAAAAGGCATCTGAAATTTTAGAATCAGGTTCTGGAGTAATCTATTTCGGATATGCATCATGTGAAGAATGTCGTGCATCAGTTCCAGTATTATTAGATGCAATGTCTTCATCAGAATTAGAAAAAATATATTATGTAAATTTAAGAAAAGATAATAAAGAAGAAAATGATTTAAGAGATGTATATGTTTTAAATGCTAAAAATAAAGCTAAAGTTCAAAAAGAAGCAACAGCTGAATATGATTCAGTTCGTCTAGCACTAGCAAATCATTTAGATGATTATGTATTAACTACTGAAAAAGGTAAAAAAGTAAGTACAGGTCAAAAAAGATTAAATGATTTAACTGTAGTTTCAGTAGTTGAAGGTCAAGTACTTGGTTTCCATGAAGGATCAGTAGATGATTACAAAGGAAAACTTACTAAAGAACAAGAAAAAGAATTATTAGAATCATATACTAAAGTAATTTCTTCTCAATTAAATAAAAAATGTACAATTGAAACAGGATGCTAACATCCTGTTTTTTTATGTCAAATAAACTAACAATCCTTGATAAAAATATTTATAAAATTTATAATATAGAGTATTCACAAATAAGTGAAGGTATTAGTCAAAGTAATACTTGTTAAAAAACGCTAGAATAGTTTGGAAGTCAAAGTGAAAAATTATTTCTCGTATATAAGGAGATAATTAAGTATGGAAACTAACAATCAAGGACTTATCAAAGAAGAAAAAGTAATGTTTATTCTTCTAGGTATGATCCTTCTAGTATCAATAGGAGTCTTAATTATCAACGCTTTTAATAATAAAGATACAAATCTTGATAATAATGATACTCCTATTAAAGAAACAAGTGGACAAAAAGATAATATCAAAGATGATAATAATAACGAACCAGTAGATATCTTAATAGAAGAAGAAACTGAAGTTGTTGAAATCAATTATCAACCAGTAGTTAATATTCCCTCATCAACAGGTTCAAACATTAAAGACCAATCAATTCCAAAACCTAAACCACAACCAGTAGTTTTGGATTGGACATTTAAAGATACTATGGTTACTGAAGCATTTAGTGGTGATGTTATTACTATAGAAAAAAATGTCCTATTAACAAATGGTAAAGAAGAACAAGCTAATATAGTCATCCTAAAACAAGAATTAGATTCATGGATAACAGTAGAAATAATAGAAGATACTTTTACTGTTTCAACAGGACTATATAAGTATATTTATAGTTATGGCTCATCTACAAAAGAATTATTACTAACTGTAAATAATAAACTATCAATAGATACAATAAGTATTCTAAAACTAAATGAATTAGTAGATGAATCAACAATAACTATCGAAGAATACACTAAATATCAAACATTAATATCTAACACAGAATTAGATATTAATAATCTAACTATCAACAATTACGTTGATACAAATAACCTTCTACCATTAGTAATTACATTTAATGAAGATATAACAAATAAAATTATATCTACTAATACATTAGGAATAACTATTACTAATGAACAACAAGATTGGTACGAAACACTAACTCCAAATAGTATAATAATGTGGCTAGATTTAAATACTATTGATACAACTAATAATCTAATTAATTTAGATATAAATGGAGTAACTTATACTTTAGAATTAAATATCACAATTAATAAAGAAGAAACTACAAATCCTGATCAAGGTGAATTGGATAATGATCAAGAAAGTACAGAAGATAATCTAGATGATAATAATCAAGATAACGAAAACAATGAAGATAATAACAACCAAGACGAAGAATTAATTGAAGATAATAATACTGAAGAAGACGAAGAAGAGGAACTTGATCCTCTAGAACCACAAGAAGATGAATTAGAAGAAAATAGTTCTTCAGAAACACCATCTTCCGAAGAAGAACCTATAGAAGATAATAATCTTCAAATAGAAATAAATGATATATCTATAGAAACGTCCTAAAGCATGTCAAACATGCTTTTTTTCTTGGAAAAACTGATACCATAGTTTATAATACTAATTGAAAGAAGGTGGACTTATGAACGCTATATCATTGCTACCAGCAGATACTTATACAATAGTAAATAAAACTATAATAACAGAAGAAGATAAAAAGAATATAATAGCTTTATATCAACCTATAATAGGACCAATAGCAGTAAGTTTATATTTCACCTTATTAAACGACCTAAGTATATTAGATTACATAAGTAATGACTATACTCATTACCATCTAATGGTTACAATGAGTTGTAGTCTAGATACAATAAAGAAAGCAAGAGAATCCCTAGAAGCAGTAGGTTTATTAAAAACATATTATAAAGAAGGAGAAATAGATACATACGTATACGAATTATATTCACCATTATCTCCAAAAGAATTCTTATCATCTCCAATATTTAATGTTACTTTATACAATAATATAGGTAAAAAAGAATATGAATACATTAAGACTCAATATTCACTACCTAAAGTAGACTTAAAAGAATATGAAGATATATCAAAAGAATTAAATCTTACATTTAGATCATCTTCTACAATAGAAGCAATAGATTCTAAAGAAAAAACTACTTTAGATATAAAATTAAAATCAAATATAGATTTTGATTTATTAATAGCTAGTTTTCCTAAAGGTGTAATAAAAGAATCTACATTTACTAAAAAGACTAGAGAACTAATAGAACAACTAGCATTCATTTATGACTTAGATACATTAAAAATGGTAGAATTAATACGTACAGTAGTAACAGAAAAAGGCACTATAGATAAAGAACAATTAAGACTTAGTGCCAGAAAATATTACCAATATGATAACAATGGTAAACTACCTACATTAGTATATAGAACACAACCAGATTATTTAAAAACACCAGCAGGAGATAATTCACCAAGAGCACAAATAATATATATGTTTGAAAATAAGTCTCCTCATGATTTCTTAAAAATGAAAAATGGTGGAGTAACTCCTACATCTAGAGAATTAAAACTATTAGAAATGTTACTTATTGATATGGAATTAAAACCAGCAGTAGTTAACGTTCTTATAGACTATGTTCTAAAGAAAAATAATAGTAAACTAAATCAATCATTTATAGAAACAATAGCTAGTCAATGGAAACGTTGTAAAGTAGAAACAGCAGTAGAAGCTATGGAACTAGCCAAAAAAGAAAATAATAAATATAATAAAAAAATAGATACAAATAAACCAACTAAATCTTCTAATCAAAATGATAAAGTTCCAGTATGGTTTAATCAAGAAATAACAAAAGAAGAAATGTCGGCAGATGAATTAGAAGAATTAGAACGTCAATTAAGTGAATTTAGGTGATCATATGGAAATAACAAATAGAGTTAATCAAAGTGAATTAGAAAAAAACTTTAAAGAAGCATGTAACAACCAACAATTTAGACGTCTACTAAAGACAATAGAAGTAACAGATGATATTGCAATGAAATATACATCTAGTTTAGAAGAAACAGTAGAAGAATTAAATCATTGCAGTAAATGTCCTGGTTTAATAGAATGTCAAAATAGATTTGATGGTCACGTTCTATATCCAGAAAGAAAAGGAAAACAAATAGTATTTTCATATACACCATGTAAATACGAAAAAGAACGTGTCGAAAAAGAATCAAATCGTATGACAAGAGATAAAGAATTAGCTATGGCTAGCATGGCAGATATAGATGCATCAGACAAAAAAAGATTACCTGCAGTAAAATGGTTAATCAACTTTTGTAAAAACTACGATAGAACAACACCACACAAAGGATTATATCTTCATGGAACATTTGGTTGTGGAAAAACATATTTAATATCTGCAGCATTCAATGAATTATCTAAAAAGAGAATTACTACGGAAATAGTTTATTATCCAGAATTATTAAGAGACTTAAAAAGCGATTTTGACTTATTCGGAGATACAATAGATTATCTAGAAAATGTAGACTTACTATTAATAGATGATATTGGTGCTGAAAAAGTAACAGAATGGAGTAGAGATGAAATTCTAGGAACAATACTTCAACATAGAATGAATAATTATAAAACAACATTCTTTACTTCTAATTTAACAATTGAAGAATTAGAACAACACTTAATTATAAGTTCAAATATAGATGAAAAAGTTAAAGCAAGAAGAATTATAGAAAGAGTAAAACAACTTACTGAAGATATCGAACTAATTGGTGAAAATAAAAGGTGTTAAATGGCAAATATAGTTGAATATTATAATCAATTAGATAGTAATCTAAAAGAAGCCGAAGCTATATCCAAAACATTCATAAACTTTTATCTATATTTTAGAAGAATGCATGAAAAAAAATATATTTCAAATAATACATTATATTTTTTAGATTCAGCACTAGATTTCTCAGAATATCTAACAGACAACGTTAGTTCAACAAGAGATTACTTAATGGCAAAACAATTTCAACTAGAACAATTTCTTATAGGATTCAAATTAAATTACAATAAATTTGTCAAAAATTTCAAAAAGACTTTTGATATACCAGCATCATATTCATATGAAGAAGTATGTGACTTAATAAAAAAGAGTTACATAGCATATGCTTCTATAAGATATAAACATAATCTTCAAAATTCAAAAGTACTATCTGAAACCTTTACAGGAGAAAAACAATTTTATAAAGTTCCTAAATATATACCAGATACAAATGCTAACATAAGTGAATGTTTAGAATTAGCATCAGGAATAAAACTATTATCATTAGATGGAGCTACATACGAACTCTTTAATATATTTAATGAAAATCTACATATAAGAACAATAGTTGATGTGGCAGATGGTCAAATAATAGCACTATTTGTAAATGGTGAAGAAATAACTGATGTCCCATCAAGTTACATAAGAAAACTAAAACAACAAATAAAAAAAGGTAATACACCATCAAAAAACGATATAAAACCATCTAAAAAATAAAATAAATGTAAAAAGATATAAAAATAGCAATATATTGCTATTTTTTTGTTATAATTAACTTGGTGATTATATATGAAAGATATAAAAGTTATATTTATGGGTACACCAGAATTTGCAGTACCAGTTTTACAAGGTTTAATTGAAAACACAAACGTAATAATGGTTGTAACACAACCAGATAAAGAAGTAGGTAGACATCATGAACTACAAGCAACTCCAATCAAAAAAGTTGCTTTAGAACATAATATTCCAGTATACCAACCTACAAGAGTAAGAAAAGAATATGATCCAATTATAAATGCTGGAGCAGATATTATTATTACTTGTGCATATGGACAAATAATACCAGAAATAATATTAGATACACCAAGATTAGGATGTATTAATGTTCATGCATCATTACTACCAAGATTAAGAGGAGGAGCTCCTATACATCATGCAATAATTGACGGAGAAGATAAAACAGGTATTACAATCATGTATATGGATAAAAACATGGATACAGGAGATATAATTTCAACTAGTGAATATTATATTAAAGATTCAGATAACGTAGGAACACTTCATGATAACTTAAGTGTAATGGGGAAAGAACTATTACTTAAAACATTACCATCAATTATAGATGGAACTAATAAAAGAATTAAACAAAATGATGAAGATTCTACATATGCATGGAATATAAAAAGAGAAGAAGAAAGAATTACATATAATAAAACAGCTAAAGAAGTATACAACCAAATTAGAGGTTTATACCCATGGCCAACAGCTAATACAATCATAAATGAAGTAGAAGTAAAAGTATTAGAAGCCCAAATAAGTGATAGAGATTCAAAATTCTCACCAGGTACAATATGTGAAATAAATAAAGATAGCATAGGTATATGTACTATGGACAAAGTAATACTTATAACAAAAGTAAAACCATTTGGTAAAAAAGCAATGGACGCTAAAGATTACATAAATGGTCTAAATAAAGAAAAAACTCTACATAGTATAGCGGAATAAAAGAGGTGTAATATGAAAGAAAGTAAAAACTTCTTAGGTATATACGCCATAGTTATAATTGTACTATTAATAGTAATAATGTTTATACTTCCAGATAGCTTCTTTAGTAGAAAATATGAACAAGCATCTCAACAATTTATTGATGCAAATAACAAAGCTAAAGAAGAAAGAGAAAAATTAGAAGCAGAAAAGAAAAAAGAATTTGTTGATTACGAAGAACAAAAACAACAAATACTTACTGGTAATTATGACTATAAATTACTATTTCTAGATAGCATGGGAACAACATCATATACATTCCAATGTACTGGTACAAAAACAGGAAAAACAGAATCAGGAAGTTGTTCATCTCCAGAAGCATTTTCATATACTGAAAAAACAAAACAAGAAGAATTTAAAAAATACATAGATCCAAAATACATCTCAGCAGATAGTATATTTGAATTAATAAAAGATGTAGAACCAACTGTAGAAAGTCATAACTTATACAGAGAATTTACATATAAAACAAAAATAAAAGATCTAGAAACAAAAATACTAATTCAAACAACTAAAGATAACATATCAAAAATAATGTTAGAAAACACATATATGGGATATATTCTAAATTTTGATAACGTGAAAGTTGACAAAAAATAGCCTTGTTGTTATCATAAACAATGAGGGGAATTGGTAGAATGAAAAAGGATAAGTTTATCAAAATAGAAAAAGAGAATACTAGCGCAGAAAAATATGGTAAAAACCATAAGAGAAACCAAATATTAGTTAACTTAATTACAGCAATACGTTCATTAGGAACAATTGCTATAGTACCAATATTTACTAGTTGCGGAGCACTAGCTACAGGTTTGGCTGCAATGGGGTTCTTTTTAACTGACTTTATTGATGGATTTTTAGCAAGAAAACTACATGTACAATCATTCTTCGGAAGTTTACTAGATGCCTTATCTGATAAAGCATTCGGTATAGTATGTCTAGTTTTATTATCAACATTAAATCCTATATTCTTAGCAATAATAGGATTAGAACTTGGTATATTTGCTATAAACTATAAAAACGCTCAAGATAATAAAAATGTTAAATCTTCAAATGCAGGTAAAGCTAAAACTTTATTATTAGCAGCAACTGTAGTAGGAAGTTTCTTTTGCTATGCAGCACCAACTATAAAAGAAGTATTAAATTATATAAACGTATCTACTTTTAATACTTTATTAGAGACTAATCCAGATATATTATCTTCAATACTTGCAATACCAACTATTGGTGCAAGTTTATACGTAGCAAAAGACTACATGAAAAAAGGTAAAGAGGAAACACCAGCTAAAGAAGAAAATATAGTAGAAGAACCTACTTTAACTTTAGAAGAAATAGCTGCTCAAAGAGAACAACTATTACAACAAAAAGAACAAATACAAGAAGCAAAAGTATTAAAATCAAAAGAAGAAATTCTTCACGATTTATTTGATACAGAATATTATTTAGAACACAAAGATGATAAAATAAAATCATTATTATATAAAAAAAGGTCGTGACTATAATGGACAAAAAGGATATGCAATTATTAATTGAACAATATTATAAATTTATTGGTGTTCCTAAAAGAATGCAAAATAAAATATTAAACACATTAAGTTATTGTAAAGAAATTAGAGATACTGCATATCCAATGAAGGACTCTTTAGTAACTGAACTACAACTTGTTGAATTTACAGCTAGAAAAGAAAAAGATCTAATATATATAAATGGTTCACTTATGTTAGAAGATGGCGATAAACACGAAGTAAGAACATTCGAAGCTTATATCATCGAAGACAAAGAAGAAGGAAAAACAAGAGTATATATGGATATTACTAGAATAGGAGTTCAAGATGAACCAAAAATGATTCGTACTAGTGAAGACTTAATAGAAGAAGAAAGAAATATAATAGCAATCACTATGTATGCATCTGGTGAATCTTCAGAAGAAAAAACATTTTCTTCTGAATTCCCCAAAAATCCATCAAACGACCATGTATTTAAACAAAAAGCAAAACAAATCGGAGCTTTATAATAGTGAAGTTGTCAACGAAAAGTGGACACTAAAAAACTTTATTTAAATCCCAGTTGAGTTCTATACTCAATTGGGGTTTTATATTGTAACGCAAAACTTG
>SVAU01000014.1 GCA_015059245.1 Bacillota bacterium | reverse complement strand
CAGTATCTAAGACATTTAAGTTAGTTAAAGCAGATTCATTGTTGTATGCGTAGTTATATGTATATGAGTCTTCTCCTATTTTTTCTATCTTAGTAGTAATGTTATTATCTTTGTCGTAGTTAAGTAAAGTTTCGTAATCATTTATTTTGAATTTACTTAACCTTTTAGCAAAGTCATACTCATAGTTGTACACTTCGTTATTACTGTTTACCCTAGTAATTCTTCCTAAGTTATCATAGTAGTTTTTGTAAGTGTTGTCTTCTTTAACAACTGTTTTAACTCGTCCATATTCATCATATGTATAGTTAATTTCGTCATTGTTACCATATTTAACTTTAGTTAAGTTACCATTATTGTTTTCATATATTTTTTCTATTAAGTTTGTATTGTTTATAGTAACTTTCTTATTGTTGTTGTATTCATCATATTCAAAGCAATAGTTTTTAGTACCATGTGTAATCTTAGAAAGATTGTCGTTTGTATCGTATTCATAAGATACTTCATGTTCGCCTTTAGTAATAGAAGTTACCCTATGTTTATCATCATAAACATAATTAGAAACACTACCATTAGGATCTATAACAGCATTAGTTAAACCTGTAGTGTTGTCTATATCATATGTTACTATGTTACCTAAGCTATCTTTTACACTTCTAATGAATCTACCATCTTCAGTATACGTAGAACTAGATTCTATGAATAACTTACTTTCCATTCTTTCGAATAAGAATTGTTGTTCATTACTATCTTCGTTATAAGTAGTTAGTGATAATGTATTATCCTCATTTACTGTTACTGCTAAGTTACTACTAACTGATTTTATAGAATATGTTTTATTTGAATGTTCGATAAGTTCAAATATGTTATTACCTGTATCTCCATATTCTACTTTTAATACTCCACCATTATCTTTTAGATAATAGTTGTTTAGTATAGTATATTGTAGTTTTATCTTGTTATCGGTTTGTTTAATTACATTAAACTTATCATGTGAGCATTCACATTGTCTTACCATTAAGTTTTTATCTGGTTTGATATATAGATATCTATCTGTACCTTTAGCTATTATATAGTAAGTTGTATCTATGATTTCATCAAACGCTTGTGTATTATTAATAACCGTTTTAATAGGATTGTTATTCTCGTCATAATCAATACTATTAGTAATACCACTTGGAGATATAGCTCTTATTAATCTATCAGTGACGTTCTCATCATACTCATACTTAAACTTATTACCTAATGGAGATGTTGCTTCTATAAGTTGATTGTTTCCATTGTAGTTAAATGTTGATGTTTCTCTAGATAAGTCAGTACTAGATACTAAGTTACCTTCATCATCATAAGTATAGGAATAGCTTTCTAAATCTTTAAATAAAGATATATTAGTTATATAACAATCTCTACAACTAAACTCGTTTATTATATTTAAAGATACTTCGTTATAGTCGTATTTGGCTACAAACTTCTTTGAGAAATAATGCCAATCCTTATTATATGGAGTTAGATATTGATCTATTGTTGGCTCATCGTTTTCCCCTTCTGTATATCCAAAGTGAAGATTAGCATATATGGTTGCTGGTTCTACTGGATTTGTTTCGCTTGGTATCATTCTTGGTCCCTCATTTTTATACCAGAATGATAATTCGAATACATCTCCTGCGTGTCCACTCATATAAAATGATTTAGCAAGTGTTGTTTGTAATAAAGGAGAGTTGATTAATCTTAGTGCTTTAGTTGAACCATCAACCTGAACTACTTCTACTGATGGTATATCTAACGGTGGCGTGTCATAATGTGATTCTATTCCTACTCTTTTAGATGTAGTTATCTCATAACCGTTTAAACTATTAGCAAAGTTACTATTACTAATCATATTATAGTAGTTAGCTACTTCTCCTTCTTCTAGTTGTAATCCATCTATATAGATAACTCCTAATGCTAATGGTTTAATAGTTATATTAAGATTAGATGTTGCTTCTTCTGGATAATTGATTGTTATATCACATCTGCTATATTCACTACTAATATCATCAATAGTTACTGTCTTAATTACATCATCATAAGATAATGATAGTTCAAATGGTACTTCATTTTTGGTGTAAGCACTAAATGTATAATCTTTACCTTTTTCTACCGCTTTTTCTAAATAGACATAGTTATCTAACGCTGTATTAGTTACTTTTAGTGCTTTTATACCATAATGAGCGTTATCTATTACTTCAGTAGTTATAGATTCGTTAGAAGTAGTAAATAAACTATTACCTGATTCAAATGATGAATCCTCTATTAAGTTATTTATATGTCTTACTAAAGAACCATCTAAAGTTATTTTGTTAACTGATGATGTTCCTAATTCTCCATATGTAGTTGACTTACCATATGCATTACTTAAGTTTTGATTTTCATCTAAACTAGTTATAACCTCTGTATTAGCATTATTATTAAATACATAAGTGTTAACATGACCTTTTCTGTCTTTTATAGATGTGGATTTTAGATTATAGGTAAATTCTAAGTAATTACCTTCACTATCATTTCTACCATATTCTGTAACCTTAGATACTTTATATGTTAAGTCGTTGATGTATTCATATTTAGTATATAACCCATTTGAATTAATAATCTTTTCAATGAGTTTATTGTCGTTATAAGAAATTGTTGTTGTATCTCCTAAATCTTCGATACTAATTATTTGATTATTAGTTAAGTTTACTATCGTTGTTTTATATGGACTTACGAATGTAATCTTATTATCTTCATAAGTAATTGTTATTTCTTTATTAGAAGCATCTATTACTTTAGTTATTCTATTATTTGTATCATATACGATATTAATAGATTTATTAGTAGTATCAGTTATCTGTTCTAGATAGTATGTTCCATTATGATTTACGAACTTATTTGTGTTTTTATTCTTATCAGTCATTATGTAATTACTAGCTACTGGTTCTACTTTTAAAGATAGACCATCTTCATCATAATAAATATTATCATCACTATTTTTATAGAAGTAATGAATTGTTCCATCCTCATCTAAGTATTGCAATACATTTAATGTATCGATAGTTACTTCTTTAATTGTTTGAATTAAATTTGGTTTTACTCCTAATCCATATCCATAATCATTATTGTTTACTACATCTGATGTATTATATACAAGATCTATAGACGCCGGTAATGGTCCTCCTACTGTATTAGCTACACTAAATAATGAAGTTACGTTTCCATTATAGTTATTAATATGTGTCGAACCCAACTCATGGCTTTGTGAAGTATATGTTAAATATCCTTCTAATCCATTTAAGTTTTTATAGTTTATAACTAAACGAGCTTGAGGTTTTGCAGATTCGTTTGCTGCATCTACTGTATAATACTCACCTAACTTAATATTTTCATTATATGTTTCATCTACCGCTTTTAGCATCAGTCCATAATTAGGTTCGTTATTGTACCATCTTTGAACTAGATCTGTTACATCTATTTGTGATAATTTTGGTTCTACCGTTAATGTATTTCCTGAAATTGTACCACTTGATCTTGTTGCATGGAAATAGTTTTCAATGCTTTCTTTATAGCCGTTTGCCATATTGGCCCATGTTGGAGATGTAGTTAGCCAATCGCTAGTTATTTGGTGAATAGCTATCATAGTGTTAGAATTTTGTTCGCTATAATTTTCATCATAGTAACCAATCATATTTAATGTAGCATTCACTAATGTGTAACTAGAAGGTATTTTTGGTAAGTCGAATTTTAATAACGCTCTATGTATTACATTATTACCATTTATCTTTTCTACTCCTATTTTTATTTTATCTTCTTCTCCTGTTGTTGTTCTTGAAGATGATATGTATGTATCAACAATGTTAAATGGTGCGTTATTTCCTTGAGATATCATCGTGTTATCAGGATTATACTGACTTGTATCCCCAATTGTTGGTTCATCTGATAGAGTCATTATTCCACCATCATTTATGTTTTGATCGTATATCTCTACGGAGATTGTTCCATCTCCGTTAAGATATACTTTTGAATTTGACGAATTATATTCGCTTAGTTCTATTTTGCTGTTCATGTTTATTCCTCCTACGCTATTCTTTTCCATATGTGGACTACGTATGATGGATTAACATGATAAGTGCTTCCTGAAGTTACTTCTGCTTTATCATTTGTTGTTCCACCTAAGCCAGTACCATAGTTGCATGTTCTAGACGATGTACTGTTTGAACCACTAACTGTTTTTCTGGCATTACCTGTCCAGTTGCTTGTTTCGAAGTCCTTCGCATAGAAGTTAGTCTCTCCGAAATAAGTTTTGGCGTACCCTTTATCACTTAACCCATGATTGTGTTTAGGGACTGTATGTGTATGGTTCCAAGCACCCACTGTAGCGCCTGCTGTAAATGTCTTACTAACATTTGCGCTATCTGTATAAGTTCCTGCTCCAACAAGATATACTCCTTCTATCTTTTCCCAAGTTCCTGTAAACAATGTTCCTGGATTTACATCCTCTGTTGTTTCATATACTGTTCCAACTGGATAAATGCGATTCATAATAGCTTCAAAACTTAATGTATTATTATTCGCATCTGCTATGTTAATACTATTAACCGTTAAGTTTCCATTAGAATCCAAACTAAATTTGTCATTACTAGATGTAATACAAGTAGCTTCTATGTTATGTGCTACTATATTTAGCCCTTCTTCACTTTCCGTAAAGTATTGATTGTACACTGTAGTACATGATGTTGTTTCATTTGTTGTTTGTATTATTTCTTCTTGCATTTTAAAATGCCTCCTTCTTATTTTTTTCTTATTCGATAGTTAATGTAGAATGCAAAGACACCTATTTTATGCAAAAAATTTAAAAAAATGTGCGTTTTCCCCCTTTCTAAGGTTGACTCGCACATTTTCTTTTGTTACTATATCCATTGACACAAAACGTCTTTTTGTGTTATATTGTGTAAGAAAATAGAATATGCGATGAACAACCAATTATTGTATTTTCAAATTTTTTTGACAGTAGGTAGTTTTGCAGCTACCGAATTTTGCAGGGATCATGTTTGCAGCATGATCTTTTTTTCTTCCTGCCATTTAAACTTATCACAGGTATTTCTTTTTATCAATTAAATTTTTTAATAATTGGTATAAAAAATATTTATATCCCCGATATTATGGTAAAAATTATATTTTTCTTGTTTACTTTATTTGTCAAATTATATTTTTATTTTACAAAAAAGACATTAGTTTTCTAATGTCTTTTTGTGTTTATCGTTACCATAAACTATTGGTAAGAATCTATTTATTATATGAAATGCTATTAGGGAACATAGTGGTGTGTTTTGGGATAGGTTTGATTGAATACCGGATGCAAATAAGTAATATGGTATTAATGAAAGCATTGCAAATACGAAGTAAGGTATTAGTATTCTTTTGGCTTTTCTTTTGCAAAAAACATTTAATTTTTCTTGGTTGTCTTCATTATGGAGATATCCTGATATGAAAAAGAAAAGTGGGACATAGAATGATGATAAATATATTGTTAGTATATTTAGTTTTTTTGAGTATCCTATTGCATGTCCTAGTACTATTAGAATAATAGCAAATCCTCTTAATATATTTATCCATTCTATTTGTTTCTTTTTCATATACATCACATATTAATTATATCATTAATTTTTTATGTAAGAATTAAATGTTTTTTGATATAATTTATATGGTAGGTGATTAACTTGAGTACTAATAATACTAATAATAAAAAGAATACTAATAATAGTAAGACTCAACACAAGAATACTACTAATAATAAGGGGAAGACTTATGTTAAGGGTGGACAAGCAGTAAAGAATAAACAAGCAGTTGCTGCTACAACTACTCCACCTAAGCAAACTCCTAAAAAAGTAGTACATAAAAAAGAGAAAGCAATAGATCATAAATGTCCTGGGTGTAGAGCACCAATATTCTTTGTACCTAGTTTAGGTAAATGGAAATGTGAGTATTGTAATGGTGAATATACTTTAGAGACACTTCAACAATATAATAATGCTAGTTCAGCAGAACATAATCAAGATGTACATTTAAGTGAGAATGTTGAAGAAATATATAACTCTTATAAATGTAAGAACTGTGGGGCTGAAATAGTTGCTGATAAAGAGACTGCTGCTACATTCTGTGTATATTGTGGTAATACTGCTATACTTAAAAGCAAACTATCTGGTCAATTTAAACCAGACTTAATAATACCTTTTAAGAAAGAAAAACAAGTAGCTATAAATGCATTTAAAAACTTATCTAATGGAAGACCTTTCTTACCTGATGATTTTAATAACGAAAGTAATATTGAAAAGATAAGAGGTATTTATATTCCTTTCTGGATATATGATATGACAGTTGTGGGTGGTATCGAAGGTAGAGGTCAAAGAGTTACTTCTTGGTCTAGAGGAGATACAAGATATACAAAGACAGATTACTATAAAATATTTAGAGATGGTTCTATTAGATTTAATAAAATACCTATAGATGGTTCTTCTAGATTTGATAATGATATTATGAGTAGTATAGAACCATTTAACTATGCCGAATTAGAACCTTATAATCATGCTTATCTATCTGGTTTCTTAGCAGAAAGATACGATATAGAAGGAGATACTCTAGTAGGAGATGCTGTTTCAAGAGCAGTAGAATCTACTAAAGTAACATTCTTAAATGATGCTAGTGGTTTTTCTGGTAAATCAATATTTACTACTAACTTAGCTCCTAGTGATGTAAGAAAACAATATGCCCTATTCCCTGTTTGGATGGTTAATGTTAAATACAAAGATAAATATTATCTATTTGCAATGAATGGTCAAACTGGAGAATTTATTGGGAATATGCCAATAGATAAAAAGAAAGTATGGATATACGGAATTAAGATGTTCTTAGGTGTATTCGTAGGAATTATTGCTCTCCTATTTATACTATTTAAGTTAGGAGTGTGGTTCTAATGAAGAAGATATTATTTACTATACTTAGTTGTTTCTTATTTATTGGAATATGTAATGCAGAAATAACTACATATGATAGAAATATATTAGATAATTATGGTGTTAATAAAAAATGGGTAATTGATGAATATAATAAATTCGAAGTATTAAATACTCGTTGTGTTGATGCTAAACAAAAGATATATGATTTTTCTGATATATTAACTGAAGAAGAAGAAAAACATTTTAAAGAATTATCTTTAGAATTCTTTAATGAAACTGGATTTGAATTAGTAATATTAACTGATAGTTTCTATAATTTAGATGATGATGATAATGGTGATTATGCACAAAACTTCTATGATTATAATGATTTTGGATTAGATAATAAATATTATAGTGGTATTGTTATTTTAAGAAATACTTATCCTGGTTATCCATGGTATGGAGTTTATGCTTTTGGTGAAGCACAATTCTATTATTATGATGAACCTGGTACTAGACTTTCTAATGCATTGGATTTTATTTATGATGATATGGTTGATGGTAATTATAAGTATGCTTTTGATACTTTAATTGAAGATTTAACTGATATGTATCATGATGGTAAAGAAGATGGTATGGAAGATTATATACTAGATTCTAATTATATGTTAGTTTATACTCCTTCATTTGCACCTCCAATTATTGGAGCTGGTGTTGTAGCTTTAATTGTTACATTGATATTTATTGGAGTTAATAAAAAGAAACATAAATTAATTGTAAAAGAAAGATTTGCTCATGAATATTTAGATAGAAGTAGTATTTCATTTACTAGAAGATCTGATATTTTATATGATAGTAGAACTACATCTTATACTGTATCATCTAGTAGCGGTGGTTCATCTGGTGGACGTAGCGGTGGATTTAGTTCAAGTAGAGGTTCATCTGGTGGTGGACGAAGCGGTGGCGGCCGTAGAGGATAGTATAATAAAAACATGTATTTAAGGTGCATGTTTTTTTATTATTCATGATATAATAATTTAAGAATAGTAACGTATAGGATGTGATGTTTATGAAATGTATTTTTTGTAAAGCTAATATAGATGATAATGCTAGTGTTTGTCCTTATTGTGATAGTAGTTTAGTTCCTAAAGTAGGTACTACTTCTACAGTGGAGCCTGTAGTTGAACAACCTACTCTTGATTCACAAACACCAGTAGTTGAACAAGTGGTTCAGACACCTGTTGTTGAGACACCGGTTCAGCTGGTACAAACTCCTGTTGTTGCGACACCAGTTCAACCAGTAGTTCAACCAGTGCAGACTCCTGTACAAGTAGTTTCCCCTACTTTAGAAACTCCACCAAATGTAGAAATGGTTACTCCTAAAAAGAAGAAACCTATACTACTAATAATAATTATCTTACTAGTTATTGGTGTAGTTGTATTTGCTGGTATTAAGATATACTCAAATATAAATCTTTCTAAGGGAGAACAACCTAATACTGAACACGAAATAACCGATCCTGGTACAGTAGAAGTTAATGAAAATAGAATAAAAAGTGATAGAGTTATAATGCTTTATGTTATTGGTTCTGATTTAGAATCAAGAGATGGAGCTGCTACTAAAGATATAAATGAAATAATGACGTCTAACTTCAATCAAGAAGATATAGATATACTTGCTTATGTTGGTGGTACTAAATATTGGCAAAATAAAGAATTTAATGAAAATGAAAATGCTATTTATGAAATTACTAATAATGAAGTTAAAAAACTAAAAACATATGATAAAAAACATATGAATAAAGGTTCTACATTAACTGAATACTTAAATTATGTTTATGCTAATTATGAATCTGATAAATATAGTTTAATACTATGGGATCATGGTGGTGGTCCACTATTTGGTTATGGTGTAGATGAAAATAATCCTGATGTAACTATGAGTATTTTAGAATTAGATAAAGCTATTAATGATTCTGCAATACTTAATGATGGTAAATTAGAGTTTATAGGTTTTGATGCTTGCTTAATGTCTTCAATAGAAGTTGCTAACCTGTTTAAAGAAGAAGCTAATTACTTTATAGCATCTTCAGAGTCAGAACCTGGTGATGGATGGGATTATGATTTCTTAAAAGAAATAAATAAAGATACAACTACAATTCAATTAGGACAAAAGATAATTGATTATTACTATAATTATTTTAGAAATCAAAGTTATACTTATTCATTATATGGATATAATTATAATCCGTTAGTATCCTTATCTTTAGTAGATTTAAGTAAAATAGATAATGTTAATACTTCAATAAACAATTTATTTAAAGATATGGGAGAAGATATTACAGTAGATAGTTATAGTAGATTAGCTAGAGAAGCTTCTAGAGCTACATTCTTTGGATTAGATGAGAATGGCGTTTCACAATCAGATTTAATTGATTTATATGACTTAACTAGTGAACTTGAGAACTATCAAACTCTTGCTGTTCCAGTTCAAACTTCTATCAATGATGCTGTTATATATCATAAAACTAATATAGATGGTTGTTATGGTTTATCAATGTATTTTCCTTCTACTACTAGAAAAGTATATAACGTTGTAGAAAGTACATATAAATATGGAGAGATAGCAGTATCTGAAAATTATAAGAGTTTCCTAAAGAGATATACTGCTATTAGTAACGGAGATAAATTAGTTAAATCTAGTATAGCTAGTGTTGCTCCTAGTGTAAGTAGTTCTAATATATCTGCTGTTATACCTGAAGATATGGCTAAGAATTATGAATATGCAGATTACTTATTATTTAGGAAGATTAAAGATGATGGTAGTTATTTACCTGTATTAAAGAGTAAAGATGTTACTATAAATGGTAATAAAATAAGTGCTACTGTAAGTAATAGACGTATTGCTGTTGGTAATGCTAAGGGTGAAGAAGTTGAAGATGTTATAGCATTTGAAATATCTAGAGATAAGACTTCTGTTACTTATATGGTAGTTGCTATATTACAAAAATGGGATGATAACGATTACTTAGGTACATTTGAAGTAGATGCAGTTAATATATTTTTAAAAGTAGATAATAAGACTAAAGAAGGTTCTATTATAGATATAAAACCTATTAAAGATGAAGATGATCCTAAAGCTAGTGGTAAAGTTTCATATAATTTAAATGACTGGAGAGTAATGCAATTTGTTTCTTCTTCTTACTTACTTGTAGATAAAGACGGTAAAAAGTTAGATGATTGGACTAAAACAGATACTATGTATGGTACTGAAGTAAAAATTGCTGAAGGATATAAGTTCTTTGCTGATACTTTAGATAAGAATGAAGAATACTACTATATGTTTAGAGTACAAGATACTCAAGGTAACTTATATGAATCTAATCTAGTTAAAGCAAAATAAAATAGAATAGTTTAATACTATTCTATTTTTTTATCTTACCTTTTCAATAATTATCAATGGTTGTTTTTTCTTCTTGTTATTATTAGGTTGTTGATTTTGTTTTTTGTAACGATTAACCTTTTTAACGTTTTTAGGATTTAGATTAAGTTGTTTTTTCTTATTATTGTTATTTCTATTTCTATTAACTTTTTTAACGTTTTTAGGGTTTAATTTTAATTGTTTTTTATGAGCAGGTTCTTTTGGTTTATTATTAGTTTCTACTCTTCTTAATTCCTTTATATCTTCACCTTCTGGTCTTTCTATCTTAAGGTTAGGATTCTTTTTAGGAATTATTGCACTACTATCAAGATTTATTTTATTGTCATCTTTTTGTTTTTTAGTAGTATTTTTATCTTTCTTTTTATTTTTTGTTTCTTCTACTTTAACTACTTTAATCTTAGAACCTTCTAAGTATTCTTTTTCTTTTATTATTAAGTCGTCTGTTTTTAGTACTTCGTATTCTTTCATTTTAGGAAGTTCTAAATCTAATTCTTCTTCTACAGGTTTAGGTTTAACTTCTTTAGTTAATGGTTTTGTAGGAGCTATTACTTCTCTTTTTGTAGTTGTTTCTACATAATCGTGATTATCTTCTACTTTAACTACTGTTTCAGTATATTTATCTAAGAAACCATCTTTTTCTTCTTTAGGTCTTATTAGTTTTACTTCTTGTTTTTCTAAGTCTTTATCTAATTTTAATTCTTCTAGAAGTTCACGTTTTAATTGTTCTTTTAATGTTTCTTGTTTTTCATGATCTATTTTAGGTTCTTCATCTTTTTCTTCGATTACTTTCGTTACTTTTTTCTTTAATCCAACTAAATCTATTAACTTATATATTTCTCTTATTAGATAGATTGCTATAGGAATTAAAAGTAAGAATAACCAACTCTTCTTATTAGCTATTAAGAATTGTACTTTACCAAGTGCTGGTATAGTTACTATTTCTTTACCTATTATGTTATCAAACATTACATATGAACTATCTGGTTCTGGATTATTATCTCCTTGAGTCATATATTCATATGTACCATCTGGTAATTGATCTCTTGCTATTACTCTATGAGTTATTGTCATACCTTCTGATGTAGCTGCTTGCGATTTGAAAGTAATTATATCTCCTACTTTTATTTTAGTAGGATCATCTACTCTAATATTTACTACTACATCATATACATTAATATTAGGTGTCATACTAGGACTTACTATAGTATATATAGAAATACCTGGTTTATAATTTTCATCCTTAGCATGGATTTGAACTGATATTATATAATATATTAATACTGCTGCAATAAAACACACAAAAGCAATTGCTATGTAATATAGCAATTTTAAAATACCTAGTAAGATTTTCTTTAACTTAGCATTTTTCAATGTGTTACTCCTCTATTCTAGTAAGTTAGCTTTATTATTCTTTTGTTCTACTATAATATTAGCACTATAAGAATTTTCTGTATTATTGTTTTCTAATGTACCATTAAATTTTACTTTTAATGTAAAAGTAATTGTTTGACCTGGTTCAATAGTTATGTTTTGAGCTATTACTTTATCATTTAATGGTAAAGACATAGCGTCACTTGTTGTATTATTTCTTGATAAAGTATATACAAGATTATTTGTAGATAATAATGTTGTTTTTATTGATGTTAATTTAATATCAAAGATTATATCACTATTACCATCGTTAGTGATTTGAATTACTTTAGGTGTTGCTAGTTCATATCCATTAGTAATCTTTGCTATATTTAGTGTTCTACCATTATTAAACATAGTAGTTAATGTATGTTTATGTACATTAGTTAATACTTTATTATCATCATTAATTTCTTTAGTAGAAGAAAATGCTTTAAATGAAAATAACATGTTTACTAGACATACAGAGAAAGTTATTAATATTATAACTAGTAAAACCATATATCTTTGATGTTCTTTCTTTTCATTAGCTCTGATAAGGATGCTATATTGGTTTTCTAATTCACTTTTAAAATTTTCATTCTTTTCCATCCTTATCACTCCTTTTCTATTCTATTACTACTATTTTATATGTTCCTCTAAATACTTTATTGTTGTTATATGATTGGTCCATTCCAATGTTTTTAAATTCAACTCTTAAACTACATTCATTTGTTTTATTAGTTTTTATTTCTAAGTTATCTAAAATAGTAATTGTTTCTTTTTTAGTTGGCATTGTTGTTTGTTTTACTGCTTCTCCATTACTACATGATAATGTATAAGTAAATTCTTCTGGATGAGATATGCCATCTATCTCATCTCCCCAAGTAGAAGTTATGTTATTCCACTCTATTCTATATTTAATAGTATTAGAATTATTATTCGTAATACTAAATGTATGTGTTGTTACAAAACCTGGTTTTAATCCAGATAAATTAAATGTATTATTTTGGTTATAAACTATTGATGTACTTTTATATACATTATTAGTTGCAAGTACTTTATTGCTATTAGCTTCTGTTCTTGCTTGCTCACTATAGAATATTAGGGATGATGATATTACTGAAGCTATTAAAGTTAATGCAGAAAAAAAACAGACTAGTATCGTAATTTTCTTATCCATTCCAATCACCCTTTATTATATATATAATAACAAAAATATAGGGTTTTATCAACAAATTAATTAGTATGACATTGTGAGTTAGTGTGCTATAATTAAAAGGGGGAGATAACATGAAGTTAAGCATTATTATTCCTTGTAAGAACGAAGAAGGAAATATAGTTAAATTACATGATAAGATTACTAAGACTTTAAAGAAAATTAAATTTGAAACTATATATATAGATGATGGTTCTACCGATAAGACTTTAGATAAGTTAAAGAAGTTATATGAAAAGGATAATAAAAGAGTTAAAGTTCTTTCTTTTTCAAGAAACTTTAAAAAAGAAGCTGCTATGTTAGCTGGTTTAGAACATGCTACAGGTGAATATACTTGTATTATAGATGCTGATTTACAACAAAATCCAAAGTACTTATTACAAATGTATGATTACTTAGAGAAGAATGAAGATTGTGATATCGTTGGTATGTATATGAGTAATCGTATTGATGAATCTAAAATACTTAAGATATGTAAGAATGCTTTTTATAAAGTAATGAATAGATTAAGTGAAGTTCAACTTGAAGATGCTGCATCTGATTTTAGAATGTTTAGAGCTAATGTAAGAAATGCTATATTAAATTTACCAGAGAAGAATAGATTTACTAAAGGTATATTTGCTTGGATAGGTTTTAATGCTAAGTATTTACCATATGATGTTGAACCTAGAGGTAGTGGTAAAACTTCATTTGGATTTAAGAATTATTTAAAATATGCTATAGATGGATTGTTAGCTTTTTCTTATAAACCACTTAAGATAAGTACCTATTTGGGTATTACTACTCTATTTGCGTTCTTTGTATACTTAGTTATATTATTGATACAAATTATTTGGTTTGATTTAGTTATTAAAGCAAGTTATATAATTATTTTATTGTTACTATTATTATTTGGTATTCAATTTATACTTATTGGAATTGTAGGTAGATATATTGCTTTAGTTAATGATGAAGCTAAGAATAGACCTACTTATATTATAAAAACTAAATTAGGATTTAAAGAATAACACTACGTTGTAGTGTTTTTTTATTAAAAAAGTGTATACATAAATAAAAGTTTTCTTGCATTAGTATTTAATGAATTATATAATTAATTTAGAAATATAGATTATTTCTATAATCTAGGTTAAAGATTAAACTAGGAGGTAATGAAAATGGGTTTAATTAAAGCTTTAACAAACTCAACTGGTAGTGTACTAGGCGATCAATTTAAAGAGTTCGTCACTTGCCCTACTGTTGATAATAATGTATTAATGGTGAGAGGAGTTGTATCTCACGGTGAAGGAAATAGTAATCCTACTGAAGGTGTAATTACTAATGGTAGTAAAATTGCTGTTCCACAAGGATGGGCTATGATGCTTGTTGATAATGGTGCAGTTAAAGAATTTACTTCTGAACCAGGTGAATTTATTTATGATTCTGGTGCTGAACCTACTATTTTCCATGGTGGTTTAGGAAAAGGTATTCTTGATTCTATCAAAACTTTAGGAAGCCGTATTACTTATGGTGGACAAGCTGCTAGAGATCAAAGAGTTTACTATGTTAACTTATTAAATGTTACTGGTAATAAATTTGGTTCTGCACAACCTAAAAAAATCACTGATGAAAAATATGGTATTATCGAAGTTACATTCTTCGGAGAATATGCATATAAAGTTGATGATCCAGTTGCTTTAGTTGGTAACATTTTAGGTGCTAACGCTAAAGATCAAGTTAGATTTGATGAAGTTGTTGGAAGTCAATTTAAAAATGAATTCGTAGAACAAATTTCTAAAGCTATCGCTGAAGTTATGAGACTTAAAAAAGTATCATTTGGTGATATGCAAATGTATGGATCTGATATTTCAGATAAGATGAATGAAATCTTAAGTCCTACATGGAAAGCTAAATATGGTATTATCGTAACTGATGTTGCTATGGGTGACATTAATGTTACTGATGAAAGTATGGCTCGTATCAATAAAATTGATGACGCTACTATTTTCTCTGATGCTAAATTACAATCAGGTTTAATGGCTACTGCTTCTGCTGAAGCTTTAACTACTGCTGCTGGTAATGCTAATGGAGCTATGATGGGATTTGCTGGTATGAATCTAGCAACTAATGCTGGTGCTGGATTAATGGGTGCTGCTAATCAAAACGTTCAAGCTCAAGCTGCTCCTGCACCTCAAGCTGGTGTTGTAGCTGCTGCTGGTGGAGCTGTTCCAAACTTCTGTCCAAATTGTGGTACTGCAACAAACGGTGCTAACTTCTGCGGAAATTGTGGAACTAAGTTAAACTAATACAAATAAAATAAGTGGATAACTTAACTGTTATCCACTTTTTATTTGCTTGATAAACTATTTATTATTTCTTTTACATTATTCTTATCTTCTTTTTTTAGTTGGTGGTAATTATGTAACATTTCATCTCTACCTAATAGATAGTCTACACTGGTATCTAGAGCATCTGCTAGTTTTCTTGCTACTTGAAGTGATGGTGTTCTAGTTCCTGTTTCATAGTATGTTATACTTTGTTGACTCATACCTACCATCATAGCAAGTTTAATTTGAGTATATCCCTTCTCTTCTCTAACCTTTTGAAGATTCTTTAACCAACCAATATTTTCTTCTTTACTCATTTTACCACCTCTTGTTTTTATTCTACTGAAAAACAGGTATTGTAACTTTTACTCTGAGTGGTAATTTTGTGATATAATGTTTTCATAAAGAGGTGTTTATATGAAGAAGATAGTGTGTGAATTATGCGGAAGCAATGATTTAAAAAAGAAAGATGGAGAATATGAATGCCAATATTGTGGTACTAAGTATTCTATTGAAGAAGCAAAGAAACTTATCGTTGAAGGCAAGGTTAAGATAGATAAAAGTGATGATATAGCTAACTATATAGAGATGTGTAACAACAGTTTAGCCGCTGGAAATTACAATGAAGCTTATGAGTTTGCTAATAAAATATTAGAAATAAATGCAAAATGTGTTGATGGGTGGATAGGAAAGATAAGAGCTTGTTGTAAATTTAATTCTACTAGTGATTTAAGAATCAAAGATATACTTGCTGCTGGTAAAAACGCTATTTCTTATTCTAAAGAGAAAGATAATACTCAAAAAATTGTATACTCATGTTATTTAATGAAAGTATTTGAAGTTTTAAAATATGTTACCGATTTATACTCTGACCATACAGAATTAAATAAAGCTTTTGATAAATTTTATAAAGAATACTATGGGACTGCTAAAGATAGAACAAAAGCATTTGATGCAAACAATTTAAATTTATATGAAAGTTTAACTGTTCAAGCAATTGATTTGTTGAATCAAATTCCAGCGACTTTCTTTAGCGAAAATACTGATCAAGCATTACAGTTAATAGAATGTGCTAAACAATACAAATATATGTGTTTTGCAAGAAAGAATAGATGTAAAATATATGGAACACAAATCTTAAAACAAGAAACAGAACATAGAAATTTAGTTATTACTAGTATGTATAATTGTGCTATTAATGCAATTAGAACTACTGATCCTAGTTTTAATGTAGAAATAGAATTATTTGAAGGAGATTTAATAGATAAGAAACTAATATATCTTGCTTTAGCCGGTGCTGGTGTATTATTATTCTTTTTAATTATTATTTTAGGTAGTATTTAAAAAACAGATAACTTAATTGTTATCTGTTTTCTTTTTTCTTAACATATTGAATTTGTTTTGAATAGAAGTTTTTCTTTGTTGTTCTAGTACTTCATCTTTTTTGTATACTTCATTTTCGTATGTAAGGATTGTTCCTTCTTTTATGTTAGATGGAAGTACTTCTAAAAGTACTTCTTTTTTTTCTTTTGTATCTAAAGATTCTAATGTAACTATGTTTTCTTCTATTTTATCTACTGCGTATTTCATGTTACTCTCCTACCCGTTTGTATTTGTTTTATAATTATCTATCTTGATAGTTGTTCCATCACTTGTTAATACTATTGTACCTAGATCTTTTGTTACATATATTTTATTTGTATGTTTTTTTAATCTATCTAGTGTTTCTTGTTCTGGATGTCCATAACTATTTCCTTCTCCAGCACTTATGATTGCGTATTCTGGTGTTGCTAATGTTAAGAATTGTTCACAGGAACTATACTTAGAACCGTGATGTGCTACTTTAAGAATATCTATGTTAATATCTTTATCTAAAATAGTTTTTTCTACTTCTTCTGTTGTATCTCCTGTGAATAAGTATTTGTGTTTACCGAATGTCATCTTTAAAATTATAGAGGCTTCGTTTAGGTCTTTTTCTCCTGTACCAGTATATATTACTTCTAGATTAGCTTCTCCTAAAGCGAATGTTTCTCCGATAGTTGGTACTGTTATTTCTAAGTTATTATTAGCTATTGAATCTAGAACATCTTCGAATGTTTTTGTTGTAGTCATTGCTTCTGGTAAATATACTTCTTGTACTTCAATATTGTTGATTATATCGTCTAATCCACCTATATGGTCTTCATGAGGGTGTGTACCTACTACATAGTCTAATTTAGATATATTTAGTTCTTCTTTTATATATTTTACTAGTAATGGACCATCTTCGTTATTACCAGCATCTATTAACATACTATGATTGTTATTAGTAATAAGTATACTATCTGCTTGACCTACATCTATATAGTGAATACTAAGATCTGTAGTTACTTGTTGTATTGGTTCTTTCTTTTCTATTTGTGTATTATCTTGTTTAGAATATGATTCTTGATTATCTTTTATATAGTAATAACCGAATATTAATAATACTATTATTAAGTGTCTTATAAATTTTGAATTCTTTTTTCTTTTTGCCATGTTGCACCTACTTTATAATAAAATTATAGCATAAAAAAATATCGGAATTACCGATATTTTATTTTTTTATATATTTTGTATCTAAGTCTAATACTTCTTCTCTTTTGTCTTCCATTTGATCTACTAATTCAGTTCCTATAGGTGCTTGATAGTCTTTTTTATATGAGTTGTTTACTTCCATGAATGCCATAACGAATTCTCCCATTATTCTTCCATAGTCTTCTGATGCTTCGTATTGAGCTATTAATGTTTGGAAGTTTTCCATTATTTGATTTTTAGAAGTTATTTCAACTCCTTGTAATACTCTTTTATAGTTATCTACGTTATTTTTAGTACTCTTAGTTACTGCTACACTTGCATCATGATAGCCTTTTCCTTTTTCACCCATCATTTTAGATACTATTGATAGTGTTTTGAATGCTATTTTTGCTTTAGTACTTCTTAATTCTTTTCCATCTTTTATTTCTTTTCTAGCAGCTGAATATATTTGTTGTAGTATTTTATCTTTTTCTTCTTCTGTTAGTTCTACGCCTTCTGCTATTTTTCTTTTAGCTATACTTATTAGTACAGTTTCTTTAAATAATTCAAAAAAATCTATTGACATATAGTTACCTCTTTCTATGGGTAGTTATACTATCATATAGATTTTTATTTTGCAAATTTATTATTATTTTTTTTATCTTTTGTATCTAATACATATAATGTGTTGGAACCAGGCTCTACAGCGTCAAATCCGAGTTTTTGGAATAAATGGTTGGATGCATCGTTATAATCTCTTACATGAGCTGTTACAGCTTTATTTTTGCCTTTTGCAATTGATATAGCTTTATGCATTAATGTTTCTCCTATACCTTGTTTTTTATGGCTATTTTTTACTGCTATTTGATATATATATAAACTATCATCTAGTTCTACTATTGAGTTAAATGCTACAGGTTTTGTTTTATCAAAACATACTATCATTATATCTGAATCATATACGATACCTGAATAATTTAATGTGCCACCATTGATACTTAGATTTTCTTCTACTATTCTTTTATCACAATATGCACATATCTTATTAAAGATTGGTGATGATTTAGGAATAGTCATATAAATATATTTTGACATGTTATCACTCTATTCTATATACATTATATCATATTGAATATTTGATATTTTATTTATTTTATGGTTAAATTGAAATACTGATTAGGAGAGATACTATGAGTAAGTTAAGTGCTAAAGATGCATTAGATCTATTGTTTAAGAGTGTTATTCATAATAGTGCTGATTTAGAAAAGTTTGAAAATAGATGGGTTAAGCATTGTATATATGTTGGTGTTGGTGCTGGTAGAATTGCTACTAAGTTAGGAATAGATTCTGATTATGCACAGGCTTTAGGTTATGTACATGATATAGGTAGAAAGATTAGTCATCCTAATCATACTATTGCTGGATATAAGTATATGATTAATGAAGGGTATCCTGAAGAAGCTAGAAGTTGTCTTACTCATTCTTTTATAGATAATAATATATATTATACTGCTGGAGGTATTCCACAAGGACAAGATAGATTTGATTATATGAATAGTTTTTTACAAAGTACTGAATTAACTATTTATGATAATATTGTTCAAATGTGTGATTTATTTTGTCTAGAAACAGGTTTTACGACTATAGAAAGAAGATTACTGGATATTACTGAACGTAAGGGTGTATTTGATAATTCACAGTTACATTTAGAAAAGACTATGGAATTAAAAAGACGTCTTGAAGATATGATGGGATGTTCTTTATATGAATTATTTCCTGAAATTGATAGTGATGCTTTAACTCATACTGAAGATGATCATAATAAGTTAATTGATTTATTAAATCCTTCTTTACTTGATACTGATAATAAGTTAAGTAAAAAAACACAATAAAAAAACTCGGTTATACCGAGTTATTTTTATTTGGAGGGGCCTACCGGATTTGAACCGGTGCTCAGGGAGTTGCAGTCCCTTGCCTTACCGCTTGGCTAAAGCCCCATGTAGGCATGTCTTTCGACATGTCTTAATTTTATATCAATACAAGATAAAAGTCAACATTATTTTTCTTTTACTATTATAGTATATTGTTGATTTCTTATTGTTATTAGGAAATTAATTTTTTCAGCATTTTGGATATTACTTGGTACTTCATAAATTCTTTTTCCTTCTAACTTTTTAGGAGTAACTTCTTTAACACTTGCAACTTGAGTATGTTCTCCCACATTGTTTCCTGTTTTTAATCTAAATGTATATTGTACTGTAATGAAATCCTCATAGAAGTTTTTCTTATCGTATGATGCATATGATGAAGCGTTATCATAGTCTATTTCGTCTTCAATAATCATTAGCATCTTACCACCACTTGGTACAATAATATCGTTTATATCAGAACAATTTCTTTCTGTATAACATAGTTTATATGAATAGTTGTAGCTTGGTTGGATTCTAACAGAATTTAATGTATAGTTAGTATTTTTTAATGTTGAATCACTAAATGTTATTTTTTCTTTCACTTTTTTAGTAGATTTTTTTTGTAATTCAGATAAGTATTCTGGTCTAACTTTAATTTTCTTATATGAGGCTTTTAATGAGTTATCTTCTACTCTTAAATCATTTAATATACGTAATTCATATGAAGCTTTTAATTGTTTTTCTGTAAGTTCATAAATGAATACGTAATCGTGTGCTTCGTCTTCTCGAATAACATCACCTGTATATGGAAGTCCTATATCTACAAATCTAGAACCTTTATCATAACTTGGATATACTTCACTATCTCCTAAATTAAGTCTAAATACGTCTTTAGATATTGTTGTTTCTGAACCTTTATTTTCAATACCTATTCTAATTGCTAAGTAGTATTTATTTGGAGTTATTACTCTACCACTATAATCGTATGGTGTTATATAACTTTCTTTTACTGATAGTGCAAAGTTATCTAGTTCGAATGCTTGATTTACGTTATATGCCCTATTATATACTTGATAATTAACAAACGCTTTATAGCCGAACATACCTATTACTGCTATTATTATTATTGCTAATATTGCTTTATTTTCTATAACATAATACTTTAATTCTCTTATTACATGGACAAATCTTTTTTTAGTTACATCTGTATCTGATCCAACTTTAATTTCAATATCTTCTTCGTCTTCTTCTGTTAATTTTAAATCTTCGTGTTTATCAAATCTTAATGTTTTTACGTTAAGCCCTACTACGTTTATTCCACCCATTACTATTAATATATAGATTGGATATACAACGAGGTCTGAAATATCCCTTAAGAAGTTAGCAAATGTATTTTCTACATTTCCCATTTCTATATTTAGTAGCGAGGTGTAGAAGAATACTAAGCCTAGGAATAATATTAATAAGTATCCAGCACTAATTATATGATAATAATTCTTCTTTTTCTTTATTGTTAAGAGTAACCATATTATAAAATGTACTACTGCCGTACCGACAGCTGCTATCATAGTTATTTTGGGTATATAAATAGAAACTAAGTCTGTCTCCATTGTGTAGTATCTAGCATCTACATATCCTTTAAAGAAGGTTGCTAAATCTGTAAAAGTAAATAGTAAGTAAATTACTGGTATTAATAATAAAAGGTTTATAATTCTATAGTTTTTTACTAATACTTTATAAGGGTTTTTGACTATCATTTAAGTCCCTCCTATTCTATTTTATTATATCATAAAAAAAGAATTAAAATATATATAATACTTTAATTCTTTTTTACTAGTAATTGACCTTCTAATAGGTAGATAATATCATTGTTATCTATTAGTTCTTTTGAAGATATATTAAATCTTTTTGATACTATATCTAGTGTATCACCATCTTTTGTTACATAGTAACTATAATTACTTTTAGGTATTAGTATTTGTTGATTAGGATATATATAGTCATCACTATTTAATCCATTTAGAATAGCTAATAGATCTGGATTAATGTTGTATCTACGAGCTATGCTATATAAGTTATCTCCTTTTTCAATAGTATAGTATTCAAAGTACTTTTCTTTTTTTATTGGAACTATTATTTCTTTTCCTTCTCTTATCATATCTGGAAATGGAATGTTATTTAGTTCCATTATTGTACTTTCTTTAGTATTAAATTTACTTGCTATACTAGATAGTGTATCTCCATATCTTATTAGGTATTTATCATACATAAAATCACTCCTAATATAAGATATGTTTATTTTATTATTTAGTTATTAATAAATATTAAGTTTTTATAATTTATGTTCCATTCTTGATATTTCATTATCTTAGTTTCACCATATTTAAGATTATATCTATATAATGTATCGTTTATTAGGTAGTATACATTATCTTTAGATGTGTGTACTATTGATGTTATTTCTTGATTAGATAGTTTTACTTTAATAGATGAATCTAAGTATTGTAGATATAGTATGTTATTTATAGATGTGAAGTTATAAAGGTTGTTATAAGTAAATGAATATTCTTTTGTTACTAGTTTATTCATTGATTCTTTGTATATAGTATCTCCTTTATATAATGTTCCTTTTTGATTAGCTTTGGCTAATGTACGCATTTTTTGTTTTTCTGGTACTAGTTCATATTCTTTTCTATTCTTTTTATCTATTAGATATATTGATCTATCGTTAGTACCTAGTATGTAACTATCGAAAGATATTTCATATTTTAGTTTCCATTCTTCTACTTCTTGTGTTTCTAAATTAATGATATATGCTTTATTGAAGTTATATTTTTGTTCATAATCCGGTATAAATATGTAATTATTTATTTTAGTAGCTAGTGGTATTTCATATATATCGTCTTTGAATATATTTATCATTTTAGCTTGGCCATTTTTTATGTAGTTAAATCCTTTATATGACCATACTAGTATTTCATCTTCTGTATTATATATTTCATAATGTCCTTCTAGTTTTTCTGTACTAGATGGTATTTTTATATATTCAGATATTTTTTCTTTTATTGTATCTGGTACTAGATGATAATCTATTATTTCTTTTTTATAACTACATAATGGATATGGTTTGAATATGCTACTATCTATTCTTAAGCATACGTAGTCATCTTCTTTATATTCTTTTATATCTTTTATTATTTTTCTTTCTTTTTGATATTCACTTTCATATATAAATGGATATGTGATATCGTTTTTTGTTATTTCAAAATAATAAGTTTGTCTATCTTTATCATAGTTTTCACTAATGTCATAATCAAATATATTGTATTCTACACTATATGATTTACTACTAAATAAAGATAAATATATAATAAGTGCTATTAAAAAAATGAAGATAACTAGAATAGTAATAGCACTCTTTTTTAGTCTATACTTTTTTTTCATAGTCTTCTCCATTTATCTATTTGCTTTTATTATTTAATGTTCCGTATTTTTGTTTTTCTTCCATCATGTGTGAAGATATTTGTGTTTCTATTTCTCCTAATGCTTTTTTATCAATGTTGGTAAAGACTATTTTTTCTTTAATAGTATCAATAGTTACTCTTCCCCATATAATACCTGCGTATACTTCTAAGTCATTGTACATATCTGGTGTTACTGAATTTAGAGTATATCCAGTTAAGATATGATCTTGTCCTACTATTATTCTTTTATTAGTAACTGTTAATACTGCAGTAGAGAAGAAATCCCATGTTTCATGTGTTTTTTGTCCAGCGAATGAAAATAATGGTTCTTCATCTGGATTAATATGTTCTTCTACTACTTTGGCATGTTTTTTTAGTCTCCACCATGTTATTGTTCCTGGATATTTAGCTTTAAACATTGCTACTTGATCATATATTTTTCCCATTTTATTCACCTAATCCTTCTATTATTTTATTTAATTCTTGATTATTAAATGTTGTTATCGATAATATTTTTTTATTACTTACTGTAATAATGTAATTTGTATCTAATTCTTTAAATCTATCATCTATGTTATAGAATGCTGCTAGATCTTTTTTAGATAGTTTATTTACTTTTAATAAATGTATTTTAGTATGCTTATAATATGATGTTTTATTTATCATTTCAATAAATTTATTATATGTTGTAGTAGAATTATCTACTATAGCAATAGTTGTTACTTTTTTACTTTTATATAGTGATTTAAACTTACTATATTTTATTGTTGCATAGTATTTTTTGTCTGGGTTGAATTCTTCTTTAGTTACTGTATAAAGTATTTCTTGTGTATCTATATCTTTATCTTTTAATGTTAAACATGCTGATAATAGAATTATATTAGTTAATATTAAGAATACTATTATAACTATAGTAACTAAGTTAATCTTATTATGTTGTTTTTTCTTAACCATAGAAACCGCCCTTTTCTACCTTTTATTTTATAATGTTTTGTAGTTTTGTGCAATAAAAAGGAAACTAATATTTAGTTTCCTAATGTCATTAATACGTATGCTATTCCAATACCTATACCACATATTAGAGCGATAGCTGCGATAATCATTGTTGTAGCAGCAAATCCTCCAGAAGTTTTCTTTTCTTCTTCTACTATTAGTTTAATATCTTCTTCAGTTAGTTTTTTCTTTTCTAATAGTTCAGGATGTTCTTTAGGATTGATTGGATATTTCTTTTGAATTAAATCTAATTTAGCAGTTACTCTAACATTTAAGCTTTGTGTAGCCATTGTTCTTTCTACCTTATTAGTTTTTTCTTCTTTATTCAATCTTCCTTCTTTTACTTCTTGTGTTTTAGCTATTGTTTCTAGATTCTTAATTAAGTCTTTTTCTAGTACAGTAGCTTGTTCTAATATTATATTGTTATATACTATTCTACTTATTGCGTCAGCATATAGTTTCTTAGCATCATTTAGTGCTTCTGTCATTTTTTTGATTTCACGGTAATGTTTATTAAATAGTACTTCTAATAATACATTTTTATCTACTAATTTATTATTAAGTACATATTCCTCTTCTGCTACCATGAAGTCTTTATCTAAACTATTTGATACTGATATCGGACTTAAATAAGCATCTTTCCATATAGGTTTAGATTGTTCGTTTACTTTACTAATTAAACAGTAGTCTAAACCACGATATTTTCTACCAATTAGATAATCGAATAGAATCATTCTAATGTAATGCTTTTTAATAGCATCTTTTACTTTATTATCTAAAGGTTCTCCTGTTTGTAATTCTATTTCTTTAATTAAAGAATATGTTCCTAAGTTAATGATATCTTCTATTTGTTCTGGATCTTTTATCGGATTTCCTTTTGAAATACCTGGGTATTGAAGAACTTTAGTTAACCAAGCTGCATCTTCTCCTACTATTATACCTTTATTGATATATTCAATAATATGGTTTAATACTGTAGTAGCAGAGATTCTTGTTTCAATGTTTTTACTATAGTTTAATAATGTAAATACACCTACGTTTTTATCTTCTGTAACTATTCTTTTTGCTTCTTCATGATCTATATCTAATAATTCAGCTATATCGGCTTTTATTATTTCATAATCGTCTATATGAGCTAACGCATTAACTTTGTTAGATTTATAAACACCTAATACTGAATCGTTTAGTTGAACTAATTGTGAACCATCTTTAAAACTATTTAATACATTTAAAGATACTGGTTCCTCTCTACGGATACCATTATCAAGGGATACTATATATAATTGTTCAGTTACTACATTTGTTTTATCCATAATAATTGCTCCTAGTCTATATAGCAATTATATCAAAGAATGCAAGACTTTTGTACAAAAAGTGTACATTTTAGCAAGAAAAAAAGACCTTTTTGGTCTTTATGTTAACATATGGTGCCGAGGGACTGAGTTAAACAAGTCACCTTACACATACAAAGCGTACGTTCTAACGTTACAACTACCTCGGCGTAAATATACTTTTTTCAAGTACATTAATATAATACCACATTATTAAAAAAATATAAAATATTGTGTTTTTTGGTTTACACTAGTAGACAATATAAGGAGAGTAAATATTACTCTCCTTTTAATCTTAGTATTAATTGTTTTACTTCTTCTTCAGTTTCTTGAGTTGCTGGTCTATCTATTATTTCTTGTCCTTTTGATTCCCAGTCTCCTTTATGAATTATTCTACGACATCTTTTATCTTTTATAAGAGCTGGTTTTTTCATTTTACTTAGTGTTTCAAAATCAGCTACTTTAACATTGTATATTGCTTCGTTAATAGTAGGAATACAATTAGCATAGTCATTGAAGAATTTTTCCATTATTACTTCTCCATTAGGATATATAAATGCTATATAACCATTGAATTCATTTATACCATATATTCTATATCTATAACCCGAATTATCAAAGAAACGCATTTTTCTTTCATATTCAGCATATCTTTCTCTAATTCTTTTTTCTTTTTCTTCGATACTTAAATGATTGTATGTTCTATTTAAGGCGTTTATTACTCTAGTATTAAGTTCTGTTTCTTCTCCTGGTGGAATTATTTGCCAGTTAACCCCGTTAAGGAAGTATTTTCTTACGTGGTTTTCAACATGTTTCCAGTGGTATCCTTCGAAGTGACTTCTATCTTCATCTATTGGTTTAATAATAGGATTGTTCTTTAATAGTTTTTTAAATCTATATAATAGTTTTCTAAATGTTATTTCTTCGCCATTATCATTTTTTATTGCTATAGCAGAGAATTTTGTTTCTCTTATGTATGTACTAATATAATATACACATTCTTGTTTTGTCTTATCAGAATCAGAAGATTGCGCTATTTGGAGATATTTATCTGCAAGATATAGTTCAAACTTTTCTTTATCTAGACCTGTAAACATAGTTAAATCTATTCTATAGTCGTTAGTATATCTTTCTATAAATTGTCTTCTTACTACATGGTTTCTATACATGATAGATTGTTTTTCTATAAATTCAGGAAATCTTGTATCTAATGCATATGTTGTATATAAAGTTCTTTGTCTTTTTAGAGTTGCTGATACTTGAGGATTATTGCTTCCTCTATGTTTTTCAGCAAATCTTTGGATTCTTGGGTATGCATCTAATGCAAGTAGGTAGTCTTTATATATTTCAGGGAACTTACTTTGTAGTTCTTCTGGTGTAGATATTCTTTTTAATTCTTCTACTTTATCTAACATTTCTTTTCTTAGGTCTAAGTCATTATAGTCAGTTGATGGATTTGAAATGTTAAGTATTTGTTTTAATCTTTGTAAATAATTTATTGGTGATATAAATAGATTAGTTTGGGCTGTTTTATAGTCAGTTTTTGTTCTTAATGATACTAAGAAGTCTTCGTTAGCTTTTGTAAAATCATTTATTTTAATTATATGTTCTTTGTAAAGTTGACTTACTAATGTAAATTCATCTCTTAGTTGTTCTGCATCACTAGCACATTGTTCTATTAAAGTTTTTATACTTATTTCAATTGGAATATAACTTGGTACTCCTTTATTGATTGCATTAAACATTTCTGTACTATTCATAGTTATCCCACCTTTTGGGACTTTATTTTAATTTATTTTTAGATAATGTCAACTTTTGATATAAAAAAATACAGATTATACTCTGTATCCTTTGCTTGTTGGTTTATCTTTTACTTTTTCTGTTACAAACTGTCCTGTTTCTGAGTTGAAATAGAATTCATGAGAACCTAGATCATTAAACATAACAGTTCTTACTGCTTTTTTAGGTAATGGGCCTCTTTTTACTGTAGTTAATGGACTTAAAGACATGAAGAATTTAGCCATATTTACAGCAATATCGTAATTATCTTGGTAATATCCAGGGATTATTGTTACTTCTAGAGAATCATTTACTTTTGTAATGTTTAATCCTTTTTTAGTAAGAATGGCTTGTTTTGTTTTTGTATCAAAATCATATAAATTATATTTATCATGTAAGTATAGACTTTCTAGTGCTTTATTTAAGTTTTCAAAACTAATTAGTTCATTTTCTGCAAGTATTATTAATGCTTGTAATACTGTTTCTCTCCACTCTGTTGATGCATGAATTACTACAGATTTTTTATGTTTTTTACTATGAATTAATACTCCTACACAAGGACCTAAGGCATCTGTTCCTATTATAGGTGTTTCTTCTGTAGATATATCAGCTTCATTCATCCCTACTCTTATCTTTTCCATATTATTACCTCGTTATAAGTATAACATAAAAAAAGATTTACTTTTGTAAATCTTTTATTCGAATTGTTTTGCTAATTCGTTATAAGTATTTTCATGTAATGGTATTACCATAATATCTTTAAATGCTTTTTTACCACCAACTTCATAATAGTTTGTTTCTATTGTTGGTTGGTTAATGTTTTCTACTTCGTATGCATCTTGTTCTTCTTTAGTATTAAACTTTTTATATGTTTCTATATCTTGTAGAACATATTCATAGTAATAGATTGGTGCTGTTGGAATACCTTGTACTTTATCTCTTAAGTATTCTTTACCTTGATTTTTCGCATATAGGTCAGTATAAAAGTCCATTATTTGATACATGTCATATGTTGATTCTTCTGGATATGATTCATATACTAAACTATAATATTTTTTACCATTATCAATGAATTCTTTTACATAAATGGTTTCTGTTGTTGTACCATATTCATCTGTTATAACTAAATCTATTTCTTTATTATCTTTATCATAAATTGCTTTAGCTGTTTGATATTCTGGCCAACTAATTGTTAACGGTTCTTGACTTGCAAGTTCTTTATTTAATTCACTTACAAAGAATTCTATATTATATATGTCTCCTTCGGCATATGGGATTGTTTCTTCTTGTTGTTCTTCTTTATTTTCTTCTACTACTGGGCATTCTTTAGGACATTTTAATTCTGGATGTTTAATTATAAGGCCTTTATACCCGATAAACCATCCACCTATTGCTGCTCCTATTATTAGTATTAATACTAGTAATACTATACCTATTTTATTACTTTTACGTTCTTCCATAATATACACTTCCTTATACTAAGGATATCATATATTACTGTTTTAGTATTTACTTGTTTTTATTAGTATTGTATATATTTGTAAAATAAAAGTATGTTATAATTTTATAGAGTGTGATACATATGAATAATAAGGACTTTAAAATAGCTGTTTATTATATTGCTACTGGTAAATATAAGAGTTTGTTTCCAGAATTTTTAGATTCTGTACATAATTTATATCCTGATAATAAGAAAATAGTAAAGGTTATATCTGATGGATTAGAGGAATATTCTAATTATGAGAAAGGTAATGTTAAGGTAGAATTGTGTCCTAGAATAAATAATTATCCTTGGCCTATTGTTACATTATATAAAATGTGGCATATATTAGAAAATATGGATGATAGTTGTGAATATAGTTGCTATTTTAATGGAAATGCTACTATTTATGAACATGCTATTGATGCTTTAGATGATAAAAAGATTACTGTATCTTATCATTCTTTTAATAGTAAAAGTAAACCTTACGATCCATGGCCACATATTCATGTATTACCTAGTTCTACATCTTATTTAATTAATGGAACATATGAATATGTACAAGCAGCATTTTTCTTTGGGCCTACTAAGTTAATGCGTAAATTATGTGAAGATGTTGTTGAGATGGTAAATATAGACGCTAGAAGTCGTTTGTATGCTTGTTGGCATGATGAATCTTACTTGAATAAATGGTGTGTTTTAAATGAAAAATTAATAGTAAGAAAGTATATTTTAACTGTTTATAAGCAAGATATAGATAAATATAGATTTGTCTATTTAAGAGATAAGAATAAATACTCTATAGATAAAAGTAATATATAAAAAAACACTGAAAAATCAGTGTTTTTTTTATGTAACTAAGACATCCTTAGTAATACTCTTATGGTGGAGTAGAGGAGAATCGAACTCCTGTCCAAGATACTTCGTAATACAACGTCTACAAGTTTAGTTAGATTTTTAATTTCATTAAGCGGCCGGCTATAACGTACCTACCATCTTAACTATCCTAATAAATATTCGTTACTATAACTTAGGAAATATAGTAATATACTCTGTATATATAAACCCTTATCTTAAACTACAGATAAATCTAAGTAAGAGTGCTCCTATACCTTATGTTAGGCTGCTACGAAAGCAGGAGCGAAACTATATGAAGTTTCGTCATTTAATTTTAAGTTTGAATTTTAGGTATTCCTACCACTTGCAGTCATATCCAAATATACCCTGTCGAAACCAAGTCTACCCCAGGCATGAGTAAATTATAGCACAAATTCCCCTATTTTTAAAAGTTTTTCCCGAAAATTAGGGCAAATTTTGACACATTTATGGTCCTTTGCTATAATCTCGGCAAGTAAGAGGGGTAAACGTCAAAAATTACTTTGCTATATATATAGATAAAGTTGACTTTTCTTACATTGTATGTTAGTGTAACTACTCGTAAAAAGAAATTGTTTCAAAGGGGGAAGTTTTTATGACTAAGAAGGAAGCTTTTAGAATTTTACGTATTACTCATGATATTAAGTATACTTATAAAAATTCTGATGGAAGTGTTACATTCATGGACATTATTGATACTTATAAAGCTCAAGCTGAAGCTGATATGCATGTAGGATCTTATAGCATTACTCAAACAGAAATCGATGATGCTTATAATTTTTTACAAGCTCAATATACAGCTAAAACTACTGGTGCAAGAACTACTGGTTCAAGTTCATCAAAAGTTGCTCCAATATTAATTGGTGCTGGTGCTTTATTATTAACAGGTGCAATGATCGTTGGTGGTATTCATATGATAGGTAATTTACCAAAAAGTAATGCATTACCAAATGAAAAACCTGGTTATGTTCAAGAAGATGACAGAGAACATGTAGATTATAAGGATTATGCTTCATATATGGGTGACTTAACTGATGAAAAAGCAGTTGAGCAAAGAGCTGAAGAAATTCTTGAATTATTTACACAAAATGGAATTGTTCACAGTGAAACAAATACTCCATATACTGTAGAAGAAATTCAAACTATTCTTCAATATATGAATGGTGGTATTCTACCTGAAGGTGTTTCAGTAGAAGCTGCTAATACTGCATACTTAAATATGATTGCTGATATGTTTAATACAAAAATAGTATTATATAACTCAGCTTATATGGTAGGTGCTCAAATAATTGATTTCGATGGAAATGGTAATATCTTAGATTTCGAAGGTAATATCGTTGATATCAATCATATCGGATTCGATGAATCTACTGGATTAACTATAATTGATCCACAATATGCACACTTATATTCTGAACATGGTTTAGGAACTAGTGAACAACATTTCAATAGAGCTGTTGCAAACTATGTACCTATTGATGTTACTGATTTCCAATTTGGAGATAGTACAGCATATCCATACTTAGAATGGTTTAGTGCACAATACAATAAATTAATGACAACTACTGATAAGAATGAAAAAGTTGCTATATTCAATCAATTAACTCAAAGTTTAGCTGATATCGTTTATGGTAATGGATTCCAAATGAAAAATGAAAATGGTGAAACTGTATTAATTCAATATACTGATTTCTCAGACTATGATGATGTAAATGATTATAATGCATTAAGAATAGTAGTTTCATTATATCAAGGTGCTAGATCTGTAGTAGATTTAGAAGATTATGAACTTGGTAGAAGTGAAGAACTTGTTCAAACTCAAGATATGTATAGAATCGCTAATAACGGTGGAGTTTCAGAAGTATATATAGATGATGTTCTAGATGTATTTAATGCAGCTTGTATTGGTGAAGACGAAGAAATGCATATATATGATGAAAATGGAGTTATTGTAGATGGTGATAACTTAGACCAAAGAGCTTATTCAAATACTAGACATTTAATTGAACAAAATATGGCTAATGGAGATTTAAGTTATTGGGAAGATCATTATTCATTATCAAAATAAGATAAAATATAAAAATTAAGGAGGGTTTTGTTATGTACGATGATAATGTTACTTACAGAGTAGGAATTAACTGGAAAGATATTCTTATAAAATTAATAATGTTAATATTATTTGTTATCATTCTATTATTGTTATTTCCTAAAGCTGATTTAGACGTATTTTATGATACTGTCTATTCAAACAATGTAAACACAATGAAGGATGCTGCTAGAAACTATTATACAGTTGATAAGCTACCTTCAAATGTTGGTGATAAAACATCTATGACATTAAAAGAAATGATTGATGATCATATGTTAATTAGATTCACTGACAAAGACGGAAAAACTTGTGATGAAACTAAGAGTTATGTTGAAGTTACAAAGATTTCTGATAAAGAATATACATTAAGAGTACAATTAAAATGTGGTGAACAAGATGATTATATTCTTGAAACTATAGGATGTACTACTGTATGTTCAAATGGTAATTGTAATACTATTATAAATAATAATACTATCGCTGATAGTGGTAATGGTAATACAAATAATAACACTAATTCTGATGAAGATAATAGTGAATGGAATGAAGTTACTGAAGATATAAAAGGTGGTGGGTATACTAAAAAAGTTACTTACTATCAACATAGAAAGAAAATAACTTCTTCTACAACAATTTATACTTGTCCTGAAGGATATATTAAAAATGGTACTAAATGTACTAAGACTACAACTAGTGCTACTATAGATGCTACTCCTCATTATAATCCTGATCAAGTTGTTACAACTGATGCTCAATATAATGCTGGTGGATCATATACTGTTTATGCTGATTATATTAAGACACAAACTGGTATAGATTATAGCTGTCCTACTGGATATACATTAAATGGTACTTATTGTATTAAGTATACTAGTGCTACTGAAGTTCCTGGAGGAATAAGTTATACTTGTCCATCTGGATATACTAAGAATGGTACTAAGTGTACTAAAACATATGATGCTACTTATACACCAGGAGCAACTACTTATAGTTGTCCTAACGGTGGTACTTTAAGTGGTACTACTTGTACTATAACTCAAAATGCTAGTTCATCAACTGAATATACTTGTCCATCTGGATATACTAAGAATGGTTCAAGTTGTTATAAAGTTTATAACGCAACTTCTAAAACTACTTATAGTTGTCCTAATGGTGGTACTTTAAGTGGAACTAAGTGTGTTAAAGATGGTACTACATATAATGCTACTGCAAATACTACTTATGGTAGTTGGGTAGCTAAAGGTACTCAATATTATACAAGTGCTGGTAAATCTTACCAAGGAACTACTTCATGGTTACAATTAAATGGTATGATTACAGGTGCTGCTTGTGGAAGCCCTTGTGGTGGAAAAGGTACTTGGTATAAATATACTTACTATGAAAGATCTGCTAAGATAACTTATAGTTGTCCTAATGGTGGAACTTTAAATGGTACTAAGTGTGTTACTTCAGGTACTAGTTATAATGCTACACCATCAACAACTTATAGTTGTCCTAATGGTGGAACAAGAGATGGTTCTAAATGTACTTTAACTGCTAGTCCATCTGCACAAACTGTTTATAGTTGTCCTTCTGGATATACTAAGAATGGTTCTAAATGTACTAAAACTTATGCAGCTACTCCAAGTACTGGTAATGGATCATATAGTTGTCCTAATGGTGGTACTCTAAATGGTTCTAAATGTACTATTACTAGAGATGCTGATAAAGTAGTTGGTGATACAACTTATACTTGTCCTACTGGATATACTTATAATAAATCAACTAAGAAATGTGAATATAAGATTACTGCTACTGTAACTCCAGAATATACTTATAGTTGTCCTGCTGGATATACTAAGACTGGAAATGGTACAAATACAAAATGTTATAAAACAGTACAAGGACAAGGAAACTATTATTGTGAAGATGCTAGTGCTGTATTAAATGGTACTAAGTGTGTTAAAACAATAAAAGGTGGAATTAGTCATTATACTTGCCCTACTGATTATACTTTAAACGGAACTAAATGTTCTAAGACTACTAGTGAAACTATAGATGCTACTTCAGAAGTTAAAACATCTACTTCATATAAATATAAATGGAGTAAATATTCTAAACTTGAAGGTTGGGAATTTACTGGTAAAACTAAAGTAGTTGAAGAATATAAAGCTGGTCAAAAGTAATATATATATCTTAAGAAGAGTTTATACTCTTCTTTTTTTTTGCATAAAAAAAGATTATCTTTACGATAATCTATGCTAGTCCTATCATTAGGAAGCAAGCTCCCCAAAGGATTAATATTATAACAAATCCTCCTATTGCTAAATGGCCTACACCATTTACCAATGATAATATACCTTTTCTTGTATTTGGTAGTGTTATATAAAAGAAGATCATTACTACTGCTATTGCTAAAACAAGGGGAAAGAATCTAGCCCAACTAAGTAATAATAATATTCCAGCTAAAGTTTCAATTCCAAATTTTTTCTTTTGAGGAGATTCAGAAGATGGTTGTGGGGCTGATACTGATGTTGGTAGTATTGGATTATCTTGTATATTGGAAGGAGCTGCTTGTAGAGGTACTAGTGGTCCTCCACAGTTGATACAATACTTATTTGCTTTACTATTTTGACTTCCACAATAAGTACAATATGTTATTTCTCCGTTTGTTTGATTTTCCATAACTCTCTCTCCTTTTTAATCTTCCTTATTATAAATATTATACCAATTAAACATATTACTTGGTAGATACTTAAGAATAAAATATTTTTTTCAGTACCTCTTATGAATTCTATTAAGAATCTAAATACAAAGTAATATAATACTAGTTTTTGAAATAGTATTCCTGGTATTAAATTTTTATCTTTTAATTGTTTATATAATAAATATCCAAATAGGATGAAACAAAATATCATTTCTATTAATTGAGTTGGAATACGATGTATTCCGTCTCCGAAGTTAACTCCAATAGGTAGTGATGTTTCTATACCATAACAGCATCCAGTAAGGAAGCAACCTATTCTTCCTATTCCCATAGCTAGTGCTATAGCTGGGGCTATTTGGTTACCTGTTCTTATGTTTTCTAGTTTTAGTTTTTTCTTAACTAGTTTAACTCCTATATAACCACCTATTAGTCCTCCTACTATTGATTTACCTGTAAATAATAGTGATTTTATATTATCTATATTTTTGATAATTATACCAAAGTTTTCTATTATAACTAGTATCTTTGATCCTATGAAACCACATATTAGAGCTGATAATACTATATAGTAGGCTTTTTCACTATTTAGTTTTTCTTTTCTTCTTACTGTTAGATAGAACCATATGATTCCTGTGAATAGTCCTAGTCCTACAAATAAAGTGTATGTTGATATATTATGACCAAAAATATTTATATTAGGAAGAATACCATATCCTTCTGGTACGTAATGATTATCTAACATTACATTTTCCTCCACGTAGTTTTTTACCTAGATTACAACAGTTTTTACCTAGTACTAAACATTCATATAGTTTTTGAGCTGAACAATAGCCGAATGCTGCTATTGTTTGTAAGATAGTTAGTATTCCTACAAATATATAAGCTACTATATTAATTTTAAATACATATAAGAATAGTATAACTATTAATGAGAATGTTGCTCCTACATAGTGAGAGAATCTTATACTATTAACGTTTAATACGTCAGTTTCTCCTTTATTGTGTCTATCAAATAATAGTTTGTAAAATATAATTAATGGTGCTCTTTTTACTGTTAGAATACCTGATAATAGCATTATTGTGAATGGTATAAATATCATCCATTTGATACCAAAAAATAATAGTATGGATGTTAACCAAAATAGTATACATATTGTAAATCTACAGAAAGCAAATGCTTTCTTTGGTATTATTGCCATTTGTTGATTAGTCATATTACTTCACTCTCTTCTTTATTAATTTAGGAAAGAACATTCCTACTCTTTTTTGATATTCTTTATATTCTTTGAATGTTTTTATTAATTCTTTTTCTTCTTGTTTAGCTCTATAGTACATAAATGGTATGAATACTATAGTATTTAATATTATAACTAAGTAGTTTTGACACATTATTCCTACTGCATATATCATCCATATTATTGATGCATATAGAGGATGTCTAACTACTTTATATACACCTTCTTGTACTAAGGTATGATCATTATAGATAATTACGTTGTTACCCCAGTTGTGTCCTAGATAGTGTCTACCTAGTAGATTAAAGGTTGTACCTATTATATATATTATAATACTAATTATATCTAAAATTAAACTATGATAGTTATATGTTCCTGGTTTAAGTATTACTACTATATAAATAAGAATGAAGAAACCTGTCATACTAGCTGTTTCTACTATAGATTTTACTTCTCTATTTTTGTTATCTTTTTGTTTTTTAGCATCTTTAAAGTTTCTTATTACACGCATGTAGATTAATACTACACCAATTACTATAATTAAATATTTAATAGTATATTCTATACCTATCTTATTTATTATTTCTTTATAAAAATCTATTATTTGATTCATTTTCTATACTTCTCTCTATAGATCATATTGTATGAAGAGAATGGGATTCTTTTAAAGTCTTCTGTTACTATGTGAACACATTCTTTTTGCATAGATTTTATATCAAAGTTATATCTATCTACGAATGAAGTTATTGTTATTCTAAATGTGTTTTCACTTACGTATTCACTTCTTTTATCTATATCCCATTTCATAAAGTCTTTTGGTACGAATTTTTTAAATTCTTTTAAGAATACTAATGGATTACAGCAACTACCAAATATAATGTCTCTTCCATTTGTTAGAGCATCTTCTATTTTAAATGTAAATGTATTATTTATATATGGTAATACTTTTTTTATGCTGTTTGTTCTTGTTATAGGTAAGAAACCATTTTTAGTTTTATATAAGTAAGTTAGTGATACTCTTTCTACATTACAAGGTAATGGAACAAAGTCTTCTTTAACTATCATTTTCTTAGTTTGTTCTTCTATTAAATTAATAGCATTTGTTAGAGTTACTCTATTGCTTCTATCTATGTTTCCGTTTTTTCTACCGAAGTATGCTACTGGTTGGATATTTACTCCTCTTACATTACTTGTTTCTAAACCATATGTGATTACTTTACCTATTTCATCGTCGTTTAAGCCTCTTTCAAGAGTCATTACGAGTGTAACTGGTATATTATATTTAGCTAAGTTATTTATTGCTTGTTGTTTTAAGTCTTTTAGATTTCTACCTCTTATTGTTTTATATACTTCGTCTTTAAATGAATCGAATTGAAGATATATTTCGAATCTACCTTTAAATTTACTTAGTTGTTCTACGAAGTTTTCATCTTCAGCTATTCTAATACCATTAGTATTTAACATTACAAATTGAAATCTACTTCTTGCGTGTTCAATTATTTCTATTATGTTTTCATGAAGAGTTGGTTCTCCTCCACTTATTTGGATTACTTCTCCTCTTCCGCCTTCGGCATCAGCTGCAAAGTCAATCATTTCTTTTAGTTTATCTAAAGATTTATCTTTTCCTTTACCGCTACTTGCATAGCATGTGTTACAGCACATATTACATTTGTCTGTTACTTCTATTAGATTTATACAACTATGTTGATCGTGATTAGGACATATACCACAATCATATGGACATCCATTTTTTACTTCTGTTTGAGTTTGTGTTATTGTACCTGCTTTATCGAAGTCTCTTTTATGTTTAAAATATTCTATATCGTGTTCTAATAGTTCTAGTTGTTCTCCATGTTTACTACAATACTTTAAAATATATACTTTATTATCTTTAAATACTATTTTAGCAGGTATTACTTTTAAACATTCATTACATAAACTATTTGTAAATTCATAATAAATGTAGTCTCTATCCATTATTTCACTTCTTTTCTATTCATTTGTTACTTTATAGCCGGCTTCTGTTAATAATTTATTTGCTTTATCCATATCCATTCCGTGCCAACTATCTTGTTCACAGTTAGTATCTCTTGGTATTGCACCTGTTTCTACTACCATGATGTTTGCACCACTTTTTAATGATTCTGGTGTAGCTGGGTGGACACATATGTCTTGTACTATATTTCCTCCAGATAAGCGTAATACTGCTATTATTTGGGCTATTCTACTATCTGATATTTTTTCTAATTTACCTAGTGGAGTTCCAGGTACTGGTATTCTAGCCATTGCTCCTGATATTACTGCTTCATACTTTAATATTTGTAAGAAGTTATCTGCTATTTCTTCATTAGTATGTTCAATACCTATTGGTTCTACTAAACTTATTAGTTTTAATCCTGATCTATGAACGTTGTTCATAGTATTTTTTCTATCCCATGGATCAAATGGAGTATCTATTCCTTCTTTGATACGACATGCATGGTATACTCCGCTTACGCCGGATTCTACCATTAAGTTAGATATTGTCATATCTAGTTCTCCTGTATTAAATATTATTTCATATGTACCTGGTATTTCTTTTCTTATTTCTTTTACTATTTCTAATAGTTTAGGAATGCTATAAAATTCTGTAGTTCTTAGTACTATGTATTTTGCTCCTTTGTCTACAAATTCTTTTACTCTATCTAATATTTCTTTTGTAGTATAGTGTACTGGTTTTTTTATTATTTTCCATTTTTCTCCAAAGGAACAAAATTGACAATTCATTGCACATGGTGCGTAGTCTGCGCCTACGGCACTCCATATATATGCTTTACCATTAGTTTTTTTCATGGCTACTTCATATGCTGCTTCTCTTAATTCTTTATCTTCTTTGTTATCTAATGGTATTTCTAATAGTTTAATTATTTCTTCTTTAGTTAATGTAATGCCTTGTAGGGCTTTTTCTTTAGCTGTATCTATAATATTCATACTATAACATCTTTTCTAGGATTTCACATGCACTTAGAACTACTTTAGGACATTTTGTTGTTAGTAAGTTTTCTTCTTGTATTTTTTGCATTTCTTCTGGTTTAGATAGATCATAACCTAGTATTTCTTTACATATACAACTATTATTCTTTTTACAGAATTCTTCTTCGAATTTTGCTTTTAGAGCTAGGAGTTTATCTTTTTGTTCTTTATCGTTTGGTTTTACTGTAGCATTTTTAATACCTAATGCTATTAGAGCTCCTACTACACAACCACATGTTTCTCCATGCCACATGCCTCCTCCGAAGCATGCTGCTATTTTTAATGCTTCTTCTTTTGTTATACCTAATTTATCACATACGTTTGATAGAACGATTTGAGAGCAATCAAATCCTTCTCCAAACATAGTTAATACTTCTTGTTCTGTTTTTACCATAATTAATACCTCATCTTTCTTATAAATATTATACTAGAATTTTTATTTATTAAAAAGTAATTAATAATATATATTTATTATCTATTTATAAGGCTTTTTTAGGCATTTTAAGAGGTTTTTACTATTATATGGATAAATAGTTGTTTTTTATGGTTTTATTTGTTATTTATGGGTTTATTGCATTATAAAAGAGTTATCTTATGATAACTCTTCTTCAGTATACATTATTCCTTTAGAATCTTTTTGTAGTTCATATCCATATTCAAATATATAAGACATACTGAATATAATTAATATTTCTAATATGTTCATTAATTCAAATACATTTTCTCCTTCTTCAAGTCCTATTAGTAAGTTCATTATAGTACCTGGTATTGCTGATGTAAGAATTAATGCAATCATTAAGTAAGATATCTTTTTTATGTAATTAACATTGTCTAAAGTAAATGGAGTTTTATTGTTTTTGATATTACTAAATAGTTTTTCTACATTAGATAAGATAATTATGATAATTATTATATCTATTAGTAGGAATACTAAACTTGTTTCTATGTATGCAATTATTTTGATACTAGAGTTATTTTTTAGTACATGTTTTACTTCGTTATTTAAAGTAATATCATCAAATTCTCCTACTAAGATGTCATGAATAGCTATTTTGTTTTTATCTATTATTTTTATATTTTCTGTTTTGAATACTATTTCGTTATCTTTTATTTCAGTATTGTTTACTACATATGGTGTTAGTAACATCATTATTGCGATAAATGGTATTGCAACTATTAAAGTTATTCTTCCTATCTTACCTATTAGTCCTATTACATTACTTAATGCTTTAACTTGTTTTTGTTTCTTTTCATTAAACTTTACTACATTCATGATTATTTCTTCGTCTAATGAATTTAAGTCACTCATATCAGTATGAATAAGATCGTTTATTTTACAATTAAATATTTTACATAGTTCTAGGATGTTATTCATTTCTGGATATGCTTCGCCATTTTCCCATTTGGAAACAGATTGTCTTGAGACATTCATTTTTTCTGCTAGTAGCTCCTGTGACATATTTTTGTTTTTTCTAATTAGTTTTAGATTATCACCAAATTTCATTAGACATTCTCCTTTCATGAATTAAGTTTATCTAATTACTTGTTTATATAACATCAACTTTTAGTTGCATTTTAGTTTTGCAACTAAAACTTTACGTTTTAATTATATCATGAAAAAAGTAGTTCTAAATGAACTACTTTATTTATTATTTAACAATGAAATATCCTTTAGTAAATAGGATATCTACAGGACAGTTATTGTCTATTAGATATTGTATGACTGCACCAGCTACTGCTGATAATAGAAGTTTTGCTGTTGTTGACAAATTATTGATTGTTTCTATTTGATCAGCTGCCATTTGATTAAGTTTATATTCTTTACCTTTTAGTTCATCAAAGTGTTCTGATATAGCCCATTCTATTTGATATTTATTATTTTCAAGATTTATATCTATTACTTGTGACATATTGTTCTCCTTTATAAATTATAATTTGTTATTCACAATTTCCATTATTATTTTCAAAATATTCAATTATATTATTAGAAGTTTTTTCTATATCTCCAAAATCAATATAATTATTTTTTAATTCTTTTTGAAGGTCTTTTGAACAATTTGAACAATTAAAATAACCATCACTACCGACTGTTATAATATAATCTTTTTCTTCTACTGAACATTGTAATTCAACTTCTTGTGTCATATTAACATCGACACCACCCTTATTATCTTTTACATAAGTAAATAATACTAATGAGGCAATATCAATAATCAAAACTATTATAAAAATTATACCTAACCACTTTAATACCTTTAGAACTAATCCTGCTAGTTTTTCT